>MWTC01000015.1 GCA_002066995.1 Sphingobacteriales bacterium UTBCD1 | reverse complement strand
GCAGGCCGCCATCGCTGATTAAAGAGCTGCTTCACTAAAGCAGGCCTTCTGCCTGCGGGAATATTTTTATCTCCCGATTGTTGTAACTTTAGATCATGTGGGATTTTAAATACATCTCTGAATATGAAATGTAAAATTCAGAGTAGCATGTAGTGATCTGTAAGAATATTAAAAAGAATTTTATGGAAAACAAATCAAACGAAGCAACTCCATTGCGCCCCCCCCGCTATTCTGAGTGTTCAATAATTTAAGAAAATCACGAAGGCTGTCCTGAGTTTATAACTCAGGACTTTCCTTTACATTTCACAAAAATTTTATTTTCAACAAACCAACATTCTTTCCAAAATAATAATCCCTGGCGCTGCTGTATAAATATTCTTCTGCTTTATCAACCAGTCCGGCTTCTATCGGGTTGTTGTGAATATAGTTTAATTTCTGATTACTAAATTTATCACTGAACAATTCTTTTGGTTGATTATCCTGCCGCCAGAATTGATAGGTGCTGTTTCGGCTGTTCTTTTCTCCTTGTTCTCTGAATATTCTCAACATCCAGGCTTTCCTGCTTTCCTGCTCATTCTTTTCTATTGCAGCAATAATCTGTTTACTGGTAAATTTCTTAAAATCCCGAAGTATTTCACTGGTATCATTATTTTCTGCCGATACTATAAAATGGACATGATTGCTCATGATGCACCAGGCGTACAAGACTAGTCCTTTTTCCTTCTGGCAATACCGTACACTATCCAACAAAATATCACGGTACTCTTTTCTTGTAAATACATCCACCCATTCCACTACAGCAAAAGTTATAAAATGAATACCATCTTTGTTCCTGATTTTGTAACCGCCATTGCTCATAAATTCATTTATGCCAAGTTAGGATTTCTTTTTAAAAAACTATCCTGAGTCACAGACTCAGGATAGCAAACAAGATTTATTATTTCTAATGAAGACTACGGATAGCTGGGACTTTTGCAGAGCTTCTTTTTTTATTTTGTGACAGACTTTGGAGAGCGGGGTCCCGGTTAGTCATCACTGTATAAAATTCTTCACCAATCATTTTTTCATCCACACTCATTTGCTCCCCAAAATTTTCCGGCTTTAATACAGCTACCGACTTTTCCCGTTTATCGCCTCCCGTAAAATTGTGCGCACCCCATTCTTTACGCTCCACCGCTTCGGGGTATCCACTTAAATAGCTGCGATACCAACTGTAAACAAGAGGGAAAAAAGTACTTATCAGCAGGCCGCCATCGCTGATTAAAGAGCTGCTTCACTAAAGCAGGCCTTCTGCCTGCGGGAATATTTTTATCTCCCGATTGTTGTAACTTTAGATCATGTGGGATTTTAAATACATCTCTGAATATGAAATGTAAAATTCAGAGTAGCATGTAGTGATCTGTAAGAATATTAAAAAGAATTTTATGGAAAACAAATCAAACGAAGCAACTCCATTGCGCCCCCAGGGTGACAGAGTGATTGATGCACCATTGGTTGAAATGGACCTGAACAAATTCATCAGCCAGATCAGGAGTGAAGCCACCTGGAAAGAAAGTGACCACAATTCCATTACGATCTTCAAATCCGACACCATGCGCATTGTGCTGATCGGAATTCATGAAAAAGCAAGCCTGAAAACACATTCTGCCGATACGGTCATCAGCCTCCAGGTACTGGAAGGTAAAGTCAGATTCAAAGCAGACGAACGGGTGGTATCCCTGGGTAAAGGCCAGATGATCGCACTGCATTCCCGGATACCGCACAGCGTGTCGGCCGATACGGAAAGTTTTGTCTTATTGACATTGGCGGCTTTGGCTAAATAATTTTTTCATTACCGGATCTCTGTACTGGGAATATATGTGTTGAATGGTTTGAGCCGGATCAGTGAATACCTGAAAAATTATTTGGGTATTATAAACGAATTTGTTTTACTTGCCGGAATATTTTTAAACTTCCCGATCATGCCATTGGTTGCACCCTCATTATTATTTGCTGATTTTTTAAGATTAGAAGAACAATGCCGGATGTTGAATGAAAGTGAGACCGACTGGTTTCATCTTGATGTGATGGACGGCCGCTTTGTCCCCAATATCAGTTTTGGCCCGATGATCGTTGAGTTCATCCGCAAAACCACCGAAAAAGTATGTGATGTGCACCTGATGATCGTGGAACCTGAAAAATATACGGAAGCATTTAAAAATGCCGGGGCGGATCATCTTTCAGTGCATATCGAAGCCTGTCCGCACCTGCACCGGAATATTCAGCAAATAAAATCACTGGGGATGAAAGCAGGTGTGGCCATCAATCCGCACACTCCGGTCAATGCGTTGAGCGAGATCATCCGTGATATTGACCAGGTGATCTTAATGAGTGTGAACCCGGGATTCGGCGGTCAAAAATTCATTCCTCATACCATGGAGAAGATCCGCCAGCTTCGCAAGCTCATCAACGAGACCGGATCGAAAGCATTGATAGAAATTGATGGCGGGGTGACGGTGGAAAATGCACCGGAGATCGTAAAAGCCGGAGCGGATGTATTGGTGGCAGGTAATGCTGTGTTTAAATCTGCCGACCCGAAAAAGGCAATTGCACAATTGAAACACAGCTGACCTGCAATACTTGACTATAAAAGGATTGAATTCGCCAAAACAAATACGTATCTTGTACCGAATTCACTTATGAAAATCCACATCCGCCACACATCCCTGACTGCAATTTGTTTTTTGCTCACTGTAATTTCTTTCTCACAGAAAAAATCTGCTTACGTATCCGGTAAAGTAATTGATGAAAATGAAAACCCGCTGCCAAAAGTATCTGTAACTATCCTGGGCAGATCAGGAGGTATCACCACCAATGATTCAGGATATTTCAGATTGAAGGTGACAGCAGACAAAGCATTTGCCCTGGTGTTCAGCTACACGGGCAGAAAAACGGAGCAGAGGAATTTTTTGCTCAGCGAAAACGAGGAAGAGAAAATAACGGTGAAACTGGAAAAAGGAGTGGCTGTACTGCAGGAAGTGGTGATCACCGGAAACCAGCGTGACCGCAGGGAAGCAGGGCTGATCAAACTGAACCCGAAATCTGTGATCAATCTTCCTTCGGCAATTACCGGCGTGGAGAGCCTGATCAAAATTATTGTGGGATCCAATAATGAGCTCACATCCCAATATTCTGTCCGGGGCGGCAGTTATGATGAGAACCTGATCTACGTAAATGATTTTGAAATTTTCCGTCCTTATCTCACCAGCAGCGGACAACAGGAAGGATTAAGCTTCATCAATCCGGAACTGGTGCGCAACATCAATTTTTATACAGGCGGATTCCAGGCAAAGTATGGCGATAAGATGAGCAGTGTGCTGGACATTCAATATAAAAAACCAAAGCAGTTCGGAGGCTCTGCCTATGTCAGCATCCTGGAACAGGGATTGCATTTGGAAGGCACTTCGAAAAACAACAGGCTCAGTTACCTGATCGGTGTCCGTAACCGGAGCAACCGCAATTTGCTGAGCCGCCAGGATACTAAAGGGAATTATATTCCTTCATCTGCCGATCTTCAGGCACTGATCAATTACCAGATCAATCAAAAATGGGCAGCCGAGTTTTTAGGAAATATTTCCCGGACAAAATTCACATTGATACCTCAATCAAGTGAACTCACTTCTTCTGTCTTCTCCCCTTTCTTCAGCGCCAATCTGGCATTGGATATTTTCTTTGACGGGCAAGAAAAAGATCAATACCAGACGAATATGCAGGGGTTCGCCATCACCAACCTGGCAACACGCAAGCTGAAACACAAATGGATGCTCTCGCATTTTGGCGACAATGAAAAAGAGAACACAGACATCACAGGCACTTACCTGTTCGGGCAAAGGGATTTTGACAAGAGCCATGCCACTTACGGAACCATTATCAATCCACTCGGTGCAGGGTTGTACCAGAATTTTACCAGGGATAAACTTGCCATTGATAACTGGAATGTTTCTTATAAAGGCAGCTACGATCAGGGCAGGAATTTTTATCAATGGGGAATCGGTTATGATAAAACCATCATCAATGATAAACTGCATGAATGGGAATACCAGGATTCCGCCGGCTACTCACTGCCCTTCAACCCGGATCAATTGCAGTTAAATAAAATCCTCAACTCTGCTGCCGATCTTAATATCAATAAATTTTCAGGCTACCTGCAGGATAATATTTTACTGGGAGATTCCACACATTCCGCCACACTGCAGGCCGGAGTTCGGTTCAATTATAATTCCCTCAACAAAGAATTCATTATCTCCCCCCGTATCGGCATCAGCTGGAAACCCCAGTGGCAAAAAGACATTGTTTTCAGGGCAGCTGCCGGAGTTTATGATCAGCCGCCGTTTTACCGCGAAATGAGAAGATATGACGGCACTGTAAACACAAATCTTAAATCTCAGAAAAGTGTGCAGGGTGTTTTGGGATTTGACTATAACTTCAGCGGCTGGGGCAGGCCGATGCGATTTACCACTGAAGCATACTATAAACACATGACCGATGTGGTGCCTTATGATATTGACAATGTCAGGATCCGTTATAACGGAGAGAATAATGCGAAAGCCTATGCCACGGGCATCGAGATGCGGTTGTTCGGCGAATTGGTTCCTGATGCAGAAAGCTGGATCAGCCTGGGAATAATGAGAACGAAAGAAAAGATCAGCAATACTTTCTACACCGACTACACTCTTGATTCATTGGGAAAGCCGGTTGACAGCACCGTGAAACAATTAGGCTGGGTGCGCAGGCCTACAGACCGCATGATCACCTTCGGAATGTTCTTCCAGGATTACTTAGCCACCAATAAAAATTTTAAAATGTACCTGAACTTGTTGTATGGAAGCAATCTTCCTTACAATATTCCCGGAAGTGTGAAGTACAGGAATGCCATGGTGATAGATCCATACATCCGTTGTGATATCGGTTTCAGCGCTTTACTGCTGGATTCGGAAAAGAGCAACCGGCGAAGCCATAGCCCCTTCCGGAATTTTGAAAATATCTGGGCCACACTGGAAGTTTTCAATATCATTGACCGGGCCAACACTATTTCGTATCAACTGATCAAAGATTTTTCCAACACTACTTTCCTGATGCCAAACCGTTTAACACCCCGGTTAGTGAATTTTAAGATCATTGCAAGGTGGTGATGGAGCAACATTTTTTCAGGAATGCTTAATGCAATATTCTCTTCTGAATGTGAGCTAATCAAATGCAACGAACATAGCAACAGTTCAGCTTAATCAGTTTGAATCATTAAAACCGGAAGTAAATTTCTTAACTTTATCCACGATCAAAAACCAATATTTACTATGCACATTTCTTCTTTGATCCCTGTACTGATCTTATCCGGTTTTGTTTTCGGCACTTGCAATAAATCTATTGAGATTCCTTCCTGTATTCAAACTCAAATAGAGTCTTTCAAACAATCATCACTCTGCGACAAGACTGCCACTGTAAAGCAATATGAATTCCTGGGTAAAACGGTTTACGTATTTGATGAAGGAGGTTGCTGTTGCGACCGGGCAGCTTCAGTGGTTGATGAGAACTGCAATTCATTGGGCATCCTTGGCGGCATAGCCGGAATAACAAAGATCAATGGGGTTGTTTTTTCCGACAGCGCTGTTTACAGGAGAACGATCTGGCACAACTAAGTTTTTATCTCCATTTGTTGGTATAGCGGTTCCAGGTAGTCAGCCCCACTTTGAATTGAACAGGGTTTCTGAATTGACTGGCAGCAGACCCCACCACATAAACTCCCAGTTTGAATTTGGACAAGGGATTCAAAGGAAATTTGAATACTCTTTCCAGTCCGGCAAACAATTCCACATAACGAAGGTCTCTTTCATGAGAGATCAGAAATCCGCCTCCGGCAATCTCTTCTATCTTCAGTTTTTTCATAAAGGGGATCTTGTTGATCAGGGCTCCGTGAAATTCATGCACATAATTTCCCTGGTAAAACCTTTTGAACACCGGGAAAGTGGAATCCAGTGCCTGGAATAATTTAAACGGATCATGAAAATAAATCGGATCGCCCCTGCGCTGATAAGTGTAATCAATCAGCCTCAGGTCCCTCATATTCGGGAAGCTTCCGGTTTTGACCGTATAGGTGGATACGCCGGCCACTCCCATGTTGATCTTCTGCTGCATGCCGTATTCGAGATAATCAAAGTTGATCTCGCTTTTGAAAACACCAGGAATCCCTTTTCTCCATAGAACATAAAATGTAGGCCATTTTGATCCCAGTATGATCTTCTCTTTCGGCTCCCGCATGTATTTCTGAAATGGAGTGAATTCCAGTTTCACTTTGGAATAAAATGAATTATACGCCTGAAAATCCTGTGGCTGGTTATCGGTCAGAAAATCACCGAAAATACTGTCCACTTTCGGATTGATCTTATATCCCGCAACAGAACGGTTTAAAGCAACTTCCAGTTCATTGGTAAGATAAACTCCGTTCACCAGTTCCAGTCCATGCCCTACCATGAAAAAATTATCCAGGTAAATATTGCTTCGCTTGATCATGTTGATCCATGCATCACCGCCATAGATATAATTGAAATCACGGCCGGCGCCTACACGATAATATCCCCTGTTGAAAGGATTGTACATCCTTCTCAGATCGAAAGCTCCGTTCACATCCTTATTCCGGAAACCGTAACTGGTCTCCATATCCAGTGTCAGGTCTTTCTTTGAAGGATAAGTCTTTTTATATAATACATGAAAAGAAAGTCTGCTTCCTCCAAATTGGAAAGGAGTGAAAATGGTTGTAACCGGCGGCAGGATCCATGTTCTTTGTTTACGGTGATCGCTGATAATCTGGCCGAATACCAGCATGCGGTTCCAGGTGATCCTGTTCAACATCCTGTCAATGGAATCCAGGTAAGCTTCCGAGTTCATGACGATATGTAAACTGTCACGATACCTGGAATACAACAGCTCTTGCTTTGACAAAGGCTCGGTGCGGACAGAGTTCCAGAAAGCGCTGTCTTTTTCATAGGCTTTTATGGAAGTGCTGCTGATCTCGTTTCCAAAATAACCTTTAGCGAATTTCTTATTGAGTTCATAATCCGAGTAAGCGGCAACGGTCCGCCCGTATTGCTTCCCGGTTTTTGTTTTATTGTAATAATCGAACTGCTGATGAGTCATTATCCACAAAGAATCATCCAAAGGGGCGAACTGTTGCTTCACTTCAAAGAAATCATATTCGGGGATATGGGCAGAAGGAAGTTTGAAATCTGCTTTGGTTACCACCCACAAACTATCAATGACCGTCAGCTCGCCTTCTACGGTGGCATTGCTCAGCAGTCTTGGTTTCACTGATATGGTATAGATCTTTCTCTTGCCTGTACGGTCAATTTTCAATGTCTTGAAACGGTAGGCAACAAGCCCGCTGTAACTCAAAGGTGAAATAAATGGTATGGCGGAAATGGAAGATGCTTTTAAAAGATTGTTGTAAATATTGAGGTCGGCCTCTGTTGCAGAGAGATAAAACAGGCTTCTTGTATCTCCGTCTTTTTTCACACCCAGCCGCTCTTCTTTCACCTGTCCGTTTGAATTTTTGTCAAACCGTAGCGAAATTTCCGCCAGCGCCATGGCGTTGAAATCAGAGACGGTTGTTGAAGTGTCTTCAAAACCGGCTATCCTTCTCCTGGCAAAAGCCGAATCGGTCTGGGAAGCTTTGATGTAAACCAAACAGGAATAGGATCCCTGAAATTGTATGGAATCTTTTTTCCTGATCACATTCCTGATGATCTCTTCCGCCCGGTCCTTCGCCTTTACTTTGATCACCACTTCCGACAGATCAGTTGAGTCTATTTCCATGATGATATCCTGAGCCACATCTTCATTATTCACCTGAACGCTTACCAGTTTGGTTTTATAACCCACCATGGTGACCACAAATTCATACTTTCCTCTTTCCAGTGAAAAAACAAAACTGCCATCATCTTTGGTGATGATGCCGGTATGTAATTCCCTGATGCCCACGCTGGCAAGCGGTAACGGTTCTTTATTCGCATTCATGACCACGCCGCTCACTTTAAAATATTGAGCATGCGCAGCAGCAGCCAAAACCAACAATAATACCAACAGGGTAAACCGGTATCGGAGCTTCATTTTCTTAGGCAGAATTTGATTGTAAAAATTGCAATTATCCGGCCGATATATCCCGGTAATATTTTCTTTTCAGCGTAATTTAACAAAATAATGCTGAAGCATCGCAATGAATCGGGTTTTTGATAGGGCTATCCTCCAACAAGCAACAGGGAATTTTCTATCTTACTTTTATCCAAAAATCATCGGTCCATTCAGAACCTGGAGACGGATGTTCTCCCAGCCGTAAAAAAATTATATCAAGTTGATCTTTAGAAAGTATTTGCTCCAGGAAACCGTAAAGTTCCTGTTCTTCAAACCGGATATGTTCGTCAATAAAATTTGCCAGTTCAATAAAAAGGGATTTATCTGAATGCTTGGAGAGATCAAGTATCATTTTTCTTATCTGTTCATGATCCTTTTGCATTCGCAGCGCTAATTCATGGCCTGCAGGCAGGTAAGGCAACAATATCTTTTCTTCCAGGAAAAAATGAGGTTTTATATGATTCTGCCAGTACCATAATATATATTGGTATATCCTTCCGGGATCAACATCATTTTTCATACCCTGGTAAATCCTCCATACCAGTAATAATCCCTCATGATGTTCCCTACTGAGAGGCGCCAATTGAGGGCTACGCTTACCTGCACGTTCCGCTTCTGCCATACTGCAATACTATATACCACTTATCCAACCCGTATTGACATACAACAGAACTTCAAATGATTTTAATCAAATCAATTCTATTATTATCTCTGTTAAAAGCCAATAAATAATGTTTAACCAAAATTTTCCCGCCGACGTTTCTTTTCACAACTGTGAATAAGTAACTTTAGGAAATTATAACTTTCATCAGTTATATTTGAATACCACTTTGTAAAACACGTGGTAAAAACGAAGGGAAGCTTCTGTACAGGAACTCAGAAGACGCAGTAATAATCCGGAACCCCTTCACCGGCTTTGTGAACAGGTTTGAATCCGCCCGGCAATATAATCAGCGGATTTCTGCCAGCTAAACAGAAAAGCATTGACAGAAACGATTATTAACCTTGAAACCGTCAACCCTATCGAGTTTTTTGGAGTAAACAACGGAAAACTCGACATTCTCAAGAAAAAATTTCCACTGCTCAAGATTCTTTCCCGCGGCACGCAGATCAAACTAAGCGGCGCCCCGGAGCATGTTGAAAATGCAAAAGAAAAAATCGAGCTCATCGTGCAATATCTTGAACGGAACGGGCACATGAGTGAAAATTATTTTGAGCAAATTCTCGGTGGAGACGATGCTGAAACGGTTGACCACTTTATTGAACGGAATCCTAATGATATTCTCGTTTTCGGCCCTAATGGTAAAACCGTGCGGGCCCGGACCGCCAACCAGAAAAAGCTTGTACACATGGCTGAGCGAAATGATATTGTTTTCGCCATCGGCCCTGCAGGTACCGGTAAGACATACACTGCCGTTGCGCTGGCAGTGCGTGCCCTGAAAAACAAACAGGTAAAAAAGATCATTCTTACCCGCCCGGCAGTAGAAGCAGGTGAAAGCCTGGGATTTCTTCCCGGTGATCTGAAAGAAAAAATCGACCCGTACCTGCGCCCGCTTTACGATGCACTGGACGACATGATCCCTGCAGACAAATTAGGCTATTACATGAGTACAAGAGCTATTGAAATTGCACCATTGGCCTACATGCGTGGGCGAACTTTGGATAACGCCTTTATCATCCTGGACGAAGCACAGAATGCAACTAACCTCCAGCTAAAAATGTTTTTAACACGCATCGGTGCAAATGCAAAAGCAATAATAACCGGCGATATCACGCAGGTGGATCTGCCAAGGCATCAGAAAAGCGGATTACAGACAGCTGCCCGCATATTAAAAAATATTGATGGCATTGCGCACATTGAACTGGATGAAGATGATGTGGTACGTCACCGGTTAGTCAAAGCAATTTTGAGAGCCTATGAAAAGGAAAGAAATGACTTTCATAAAGAGCCGCCGCCGGAAGGAGAACAGCAAATGCAGTAACACTCGGTAAAGATTCTGTAAATTGCAGGAATGAAAAAGAAAAATAACCTGTTTTTTTTGTTCCTGCTTTTTTTTGCAGCAGGCTGCACTAATAACCCGGGTAAAGAAAAAAAACCGGAAAACGACATTGATGCGGCAAGAGATTTCATCCGTGCTGCACTGGACGGCAAATTCGATATTGCAAAAACCTACATGCTCCAGGATTCTTCCAACATACAGTATCTTGATGCCGTATCACGTAATTACCAGAAACTGTCCGACTCTACAAAAGACGGTTACCGGGAATCTTCAATCAATATTCACCTGGTCAACCCGGTCAATGATTCTACCACTGTTGTCGTTTATTCAAACTCTTTCATGAAAGACAAAGACACGCTGAAAGTATGCAGGCTACATCAGCAATGGCTGGTTGATCTGAAATATATTTTTGAACATAATATGGATACTTTGATCAATAAGCAAAACAAGATCGACACGATCCAATGATCAAAAACGTTTTATTGATAGGCTTAGGCGGGGGTGCCGGTAGTATAGCCCGCTATTTTTGCCAGAGATGGTTTGCAGACAACTTTCAAACCGCATTCCCGTGGGGCACCTTTGTGGTTAACATCGCAGGCTGTTTCCTGATAGGGATTCTCTTTGCTGTTTCAGAAAGAACTACTTTGCTTTCACCCCAGGTAAGATTAATGCTCATTACCGGCCTGTGCGGCGGATTCACTACCTTTTCCACTTTTGCTTTTGAGAATATGAATTTACTGCACAGCGGAGATGTGAGCTATGCATTATTATACACCCTGGCCAGTGTCCTCCTGGGTATTGCAGCAGTATTTGCCGGCATTGGCCTGATCAAATTATTATAATATGGAATTACTACAGGGGCAATCTAAACTACTTCGGATATTTCTTGGTGAAGCCGATCGCTTTAACCACCGCTTGTTGTATGAAGAAATTTTATTCGCCGCAAAAGAAAAAGGATTGGCCGGGGGAACTGTCTTAAGAGGAATTATGTCATTTGGCGCCAGTACCCGCATTCACCGTGCCCGGCTTATCGAGCTTTCCGAAGACCTTCCTATCATTGTGGAGATAGTGGACACTGCAGAAAAGATCGATGCTTTTCTTCATGTGGTCAATGACCTGTTCGAAAAATGCGGCCGCGGCGGGTTGATCACAGTGGAAAAAGTGGATGTATTGTATTATAAAGGAAGGGAATAATATAACTTTTTATAATAACCGGGAAACTCCGGGATCATTTGATCCGGTTTTATTTCATTATTTCCAAAGGTTTAATCAATAAAAGATTTCACCGGTTCATGTCACCGGAGATGGAGAAAGAAATTCCTAACTTTAAGTATGCTGATCCTGTTGCTGATCTTTGCTGCCCTGGCAGTAGGTTTGATCGCCGGTGCAATGGCTTACTTTATCCATTACAACGAATACCAGCATCACCTGGCCGGAAACCTTCCTTTTAAAGAATCGCTCAAAAGCGCAATTGTTTCCTTCATCTACTTTTTTGCTATCTCCTTTGCCGTTGGTATCATCATGTATCGTTTATTTAAATAGAAGATCAGGAACCAATACCTTTGCAACAATTAAATTATGCAGACAGTAAAACATCCCTGGCATGGCGTATCCGCCGGAGAAAAAGCTCCGCATACAGTAAATGCTTTGATAGAAATACCCCAGGGTTCCCGTTCAAAATATGAAGTTGATAAAGACAGCGGTTTGCTGAAACTCGACCGGGTGATCTATTCCTCATTTCATTATCCAATAAATTATGGTTTCATTCCACAAACACTTGGCAAAGATCATGACCCGCTGGATATCCTGGTGCTCTGTTCTCAATCTATACAGCCGCTTTGTATTGTTGAAGCCAATATTATCGGCAATATGCAGATGATTGATAACGGGGTACCCGATGATAAGATCATTGCAGTAGCAGCAAAAGATCCTTCCGTCAACTTTTATTCACAAATACAGGACCTTCCTCACCATTTTTTGCTGGAACTCAGAAACTTTTTTGAACAATACAAAGTGCTGGAGAATAAAAAAGTGGAGATTGATAATTTTCAAAATAAAAAAGAAGCAATGAAGATCATTGAAGAATCCATAATATATTACAAGAAACATTTTAAGATACCCGGGAGAGAAAATTAAAATTTCACAAAAGGATTTTTTAGCGGTTATTATAAAATCAGCTCATGACGATTCTTACTTTTACTCTGATCATTTTTTTAGGTTCTATGCTGGCAGGCTTCCTGGGTTCACTCACAGGCCTGGGCGGTGGCATTGTCATCATCCCGATGCTATCATTGCTATTTGGCGTTGATATCCGCTATGCCATCGGCACTTCCATTGTGGCGGTCATTGCCACTTCTTCAGGAGCGGCGGCCGCTTATGTAAAAGAAGGCATTACCAACATCCGGTTGGGCATGTTCCTGGAAATAGCTACAACTATAGGAGCCATTGTAGGTGCATTTCTTGCAGTGTATGCTCCCACACACCTTATTGCTATTATTTTCGGAGGTATCCTGATATTTTCTGCGGTACTTTCATTTCAGAAAAAAGTGCATTTCATAAAAAATGAACCGGCTACAGGCTGGGCAAAAGCATTGAAATTAAACAGTAATTATCCGGACATCAATGGCAATAAGATTGATTATTCAGTAAAAAATGTAGGGGGAGGCTTTGCCATGATGTGGGTGGCAGGAATTCTTTCCGGGCTGTTGGGGATTGGCTCCGGAGCTCTGAAGGTTTTGGCTATGGACAATATTATGAAGATACCTTTTAAAGTTTCCACTACTACCAGCAATTTCATGATCGGCGTTACGGCTGCGGCAAGCGCAGTTGTATATTTTCAAAGAGGATATATTGACCCGGGACTTTGCCTCCCGGTTACCCTTGGCGTTTTAATCGGTGCATTTTTTGGATCCCGTATTCTTACCAGGGCACAAACCAAAGGTCTTCGTATTGTATTTGCAATTGTGATTACCATCCTTGCAATTGAAATGATTTATAACGGAGCTACACACAGGCTCTAATAAATAAAATTATGAAAAACTACTGGCAGGATAAGAACATTGAAGTAGCCATAGGTAATTTGCTTCGCTGGGGAGTAATACTTTCCTCTCTGATCGTTTTTACAGGGGGTATTATTTACCTGGCCAATACCGGGGGAACGGTACCCGACTACAAAACCTTTCATGGCTTACTGCTGCCATATCATAGCTTTTCGGAAGTTCTTAGCGGTATCAAAGACCTGAAAGGCGAAGCGATCATTCAACTGGGAGTAATATTTCTTATTGCCACGCCTGTTGCAAGAGTTGCTTTTTCTATAATAGGTTTTGCATGGGAAAAAGATATTTTATACATTTTTTTGACTTTGATTGTACTTTGTATCATAATTACCAGCCTGGCATTAGGGGTGAAAGGATAATTTTCAGATATTTATTGAGAGGATTCATCTCTTTTTTCCGAAACAGTTAAAAAATATCCCGGCACCGGATACTCATGAAGAAACTAATTTTTATCGCAGGGCTTGCGCTTTTGTCCGGTTATTCCAATGCACAGCCGGCATTGGAACAGGTAGCGAAATATTATTTTCGCAGTAATCCATTTGCCCAGGAGATCAGCAGTTTTCTCCAGCAACTGATCAATGATCCTTCACTTACAAATACCAGGATCTTAAAACGCACCGATACGTCATTGTTCTATTTCACGGGAGAATATAAAAATTTCAATCCTTTTTTCTTTAAACCGGAAATGACATCGGTTATTCTTTCAGAAAAAGAACTGATCCTGAATGATTCGCTGAATATATTTGACACTGTTTTTGTTTACCAGATAGCCGGTTATACCGCCGGCGGAAAAGAAGGGGAGAATGATGTACAGCAGGAGTTTAAACGTTTTGACCGGAAATATTTAAAAAAATTTGCCACTAATGAACTGATCGGTCTGAAAACCGGGAACATTACTTATGGAGAAATCAGGAACTATTACATTACTGCTTCATATTTGTCACCTTTATCAGTAGCCTGGCAGGTAATCGGCAATTATAAGAGAAACGTTTTCGTCATTACATTACGATTCAAGATGAATGGAAACTTTGCCGTATTACCAATAACGCCTGATCATTTTTAAACGGTGAGTTCTTTTTCCCGTATCCGAACTGATGATACCTTTTTTAGTGATCGTGTCAATTCTCACTTTTCCCGAAGAATGAATGATCTCTCCGTTGCTCAGTAATATGCCTACATGAACGATCTCCTCCTTATCATTAAAAAAAGCAAGGTCGCCTGCCACCGCATCTTTCAATTTTTTTACCTGTTTTCCTTTTTGTGCCTGTTGCCATGCATCACGGGGCAAATCAATACCCATCATTTTAAAAATCGTTTTGGCAAAACCACTGCAGTCAACCCCGAGGATGGTCCTTCCTCCCCATAAGTAAGGAGCATTTAACCATTGTATTGAAAGTTTTCTGACTAGTTCCTCGCCGGGAATCACTTCATTTCGTTTTATTCTGTTTCCCGAAAAATAATATTCAAGGGTTCCGAATTTTCCGCTCTTCCCGTCAAAACCCAATAAAGACGCTCCGGCAGAAATGTGCATCGGCTTGCCCCCGATATCAATTACACTAAGCAGATCTGATGTAACCCAGGGATCATACTGCAATGCAAGGCTTCCGTCAATTTCTTCCAGGTGAGATATAGTGATCCAACCTTCATAATTTTCCGGAACAGAGCGGATCAGCGCCCATTTCTTTTTTATTTTTAAAACCATTACCGCTTCGCCGAATAAAAGCTGGTTTACCATCTCACTTTTATGAGAAGCTTTTTTCCGTACCGGCGCAGCAGGCACTTTGCAGGCAGCATATTCCATAATTGACTGTTTAATGCAGTAAATAAAACTCTGTGCAAAATAATGTGAAATCACATTGCATTTGCATCTATTTAAAAGTAAATTGATTATTTTCCGTTGGTGAATGCAGGTAAATATCAACAGCTTACTGATCAGCAGCTACTGGATCGTTTTTATAACGATCACAACAATGAATGGCTGGGTATTTTGCTGCAGCGTTATACGCTTCTGCTACTCGGGTTGTGCATGAAGTATCTGAAAAATGAAGAGCAGGCAAAAGACAGCGTACAACAGGTATTTTTAAAAGTGATCGGCGAGCTGCAGAAATATAAAGTTGAACATTTCAAATCCTGGATCTATATGGTGGCAAAAAATCACTGCCTGATGATCCTCAGGGACCGGCAGGGAAAAATTCCGGCAGAACTGTCAGAAAGATTGAAACTGCCCGCAGAAGATGAAATACAGGGCCGGCAAACATTGCTGCAAAACAATCACACCATGGACCTGATGGAAAATGCCCTGAAGGAATTAAACAGCGAGCAGCAACAATGTATAACTTTGTTTTACCTGGAAAAAAAGAGCTACCAGGAAATAAGTGAACGGACCGGTTACAGTTTGCTGCAGGTGAAAAGTTATATTCAAAACGGAAAAAGAAATCTTCGGATACTTATTGATAGAAAACTGAAAGAAGAAAAGAGCGGCACCTGATATGCAGGACAATTATAAAGACATATTATCCCATCTTTCCGGCGAAATTGACCAGGAGACTTTACTGTTGTACCTGCAAAACAAACTTACGGGTGAAAAGAAACATGAAATTGAAAAGAAACTCCTGGAAAATGAATTTGCCGGTGAAGCATTAGAAGGTTTACAGCAATTCAGGGACAAGCAGCAACTTTCCGCTACGGTTGAAATGCTGAACCGGGAGCTGAAGAAAAAAACAGAACGCAAAAAAAAGCGCCGCCAAAAACTGGAACTGAAAGGCCAGCCATGGCTCTATATCACCATACTGATCCTGATACTCCTTATTGTCATCAGCTATATCGTAATACGTAAGATGCTCCAATAGAATCAATAGCCACATTGATCATAGATTTCATTTGAAAATCTTTTGGATTCCGTTGTTCACCATTTTTCCACTATTGTTTTATCAATATGAACTTAATATTAATTTTTTAGCCGGCAAGAACTTTTATCCATAAGGGTTGTAATTTGTACGGGTCGGATTTTAAATACTCTTATATGCAATGGACATCTGTAAACGGGGAAAACGGACATACCAGATATATTCTATGGGAGAATAAAAAGAAACTGCTGAGTCTAGAATTTCACCATTCAACAAGCTGGGTACGGGTAAAATCAGCAAAAGAGAAAAGAGTGCTGCTGATCCGCAGCGAAGGCGTATTGAGAAAAAAGGCTGTAATGAGAAATGAATATGGTATTATTATCGGCCGGCTGTATCATGAAAACCGGGAAAATCATATTGAAGTAAACAATAAAGACTTTTCCTGCACTTTCAACAATACTTATGAACCGGAATTCAGGATCTGCCGGGAACCGGACAAGGATCATGTCACTGCCTGTAAACTCAATCTTGATCCTCTTTATTTTGCAAAAAATAAAAAACTGCCTGAAAAGCTTGAATCAGGCATGTTACTTTCATTATGCTGGCATCTTGCACAACCTGTGGTAAAAGTAAAAGAATCAGAACTGAGTTTAGAAAATGAATTGTAGCTTAAAGAGCTTTCCAGATTTTTTTTGCAAACTCCTCCAGTGACGGGTCTCTTGCTCCCATCAGCAATAAAACGCAATTGTCAGTAAGATGAGGTTGCACCGCTTTCAAAAAGTTTTCCCTGTCTGCAACAAAAAAGGCGGGTTTATTCATCGCTCTTAAATCCGAGATAAGGTCATTAGCAGATATGGTTTTCTCGGCAGTGCCCCCCGCATAAAATATCTCGCTCATCCAGATCTCGTCCCGGGGACGTAATGCCCCTGCTATTTCCGTCACAAAATCGTCTCTCAGAAAACGGGTAGGTCCGTATCCGTGAGGCTGAAACCAGGCAATCACTTTCGGGGCTACCGGCTGGCATGCCCTGATGGCAGCAGCACATTTTACGGGGTTGTGTGCAAAGTCATCAATAACCCAAACGCCTTTTTTATTTCCCAGTACCTGGTGACGGCGGTAGATGCCCTCATAATTTTTCAATGCGGCAGCACAGGTTGGCAGATCCACACCTAAATAATGAGCAGTGGCAGCAGCAGCAACAGCATTCTCCATATTATGTTTTCCCAATAATTTCATTTCAAAGAGTACATGGTTAATCCTGAAAGAAATATTTAATCCTTTTTGAACAAAGCCTGTTGCTTCATATCCTGCATCTGTACCGGGCTCAGTAGAAAAATCAAACTGAATATTTTGAGAGAGCTTTCCAGCCAAAGTATTTGACCGGTTTACAATGAAAGTACTGCTATTGTTTTTGAATGTCGTGAAGATCTCCATGAGGGTTTCCACTTCTTTATGATCTTTATCTACATTTAATAATATTCCAATTTCGGGATGATACTGTACAATGGATCCATCACTTTCATCTGCCTCGATCACTAACCAGTCGCCGCTCCCGACTTTTGCATTACCGATCTTGCCTTTTTTGATAAGGCTGGTTAATCCTGCACCACTGATAATTCCCGGTTCCAGGCCTGCAAAATCCAATATATCGAAGAGCATAGCGCTGGTGGTGCTTTTTCCGCTGGTGCCTCCTACTGCAATTGTCTTTTTACTCTTTGCAATCAATGCCAGAAGCTCAGCCCTCATTATAATTGGAATATCTAATTGTTTTGCCCTTTGTATTTCAATTACCGTGTCCTCTACTGCGGCAGAAGCTACAACAAGGTCAATACCGCCTGTAATCCCTTCGCCGTTTTGCAAAAAACAATGAATACCGTCAGCTTCCAGTTTTGAGCGTATTTCATTGTATTCATCTTTTTTAAAAAACCGGTCGCTCCCTGAAACATTTTTGCCTATCCCTTTCAGGTATTGAGCCAGGGCGCTCATGCCGCTGCCGGCTATTCCGATGAAAAACGGGTTTTTAAAAGAGTCAAGTGAAGTAATCATGATGCAAAGAAAAGACAATTCGTTTTTCAAATTTGCTTTTCCCGTTCTTCTGCCAAACAAATATTTCACTGCGGCAGACAGCAGCACTCATTCCTTTTTCTTTACATTCAGAACAGACAGGCACATCTTTAAAATGAAAAATTGCCATTCTTCATTCATTTAACCAATATTATAAAAACAGTAACATCCTGCACTCTATATTCGCTATTTTAGAGGTAAACCTGAACCCGATAAAACTGATCCCATGAGATCCTTATTGATTGTACCAGTACTAAAAAGTGCCCTTCTTGCTTTTTTCGCAACAGTATCTTTGCACCAGTTGCTGCCTGCCCAGGAAATTCCCGTTACAATAAAAATTACTAACACAAAAAATGAGGCTGTTTCTTTTGCTACCATTAATATTTCAAACAGAACTGATACGACGCAACACTGGAATAAAGTGGCAGACAGCAGCGGAAAGGCTGATTTTAAATTAAACAAAGGTTCACACTACCATGTAAGAGTCAGTTCGGTGAATTACCGGTTTTTTGAAAAACAAATCAGCATAACCGGTAATCAAAGGGTATTTATTTTCACTCTTGAACCGTTGCCCAAAATATTATCTGCAGTTACCATCACATCTTCGAAGCCTATGATGCGGCAGGAAGATGATAAAACCGTAGTGGATCCTGAAAACCTGGTTGCTATGTCCACAAGCGGGTACGAGGTTCTGGAAAAAACTCCGGGCCTGTTTATAGATCAGGACGGGAATGTTTATATCAGCAGCATGACACCGGCAACTGTTTACATCAATGGCCGTGATATGAAAATGAGTGCAGACGATATGGCGACACTTCTTAAAAACCTCCCGCCTAATGCCATTTCAAAAATAGAAATACTCCGTACGCCCTCGGCAAAATACGATGCAACCAGCTCCGGCGGTATCGTCAACGTAGTGCTGAAACGCGGAATAAAGATCGGAAAAACAGGAAGCATTAATGCCGGTATGCAGCAAGGGGCATACGGCAATCAATTCATAGGTTTTAATTTGAATAACAATGACGGAAAGAAAAACTCATATATCAACCTCAACTACAGCAATCGAAACAGTTATCAAAACATGGTCACTGACCGTTTGTTTGCCATAGATTCTTTATTAAGCCAGGATGCACGAACCAAATACCCGGCACATTCGTATTATGCAGGTTATGGCACAGGCGATTCATTGGGAAAAAACTGGGATGTAAGTTTATCGGGTAATATTTCTTACAATGACTTTAATAATACCACCAATAATGAAAGTGCCATAAGAAAGATCAGCACTTCGCAATTACTTGCAGACAACCTGAACCTGGTCAACAATAATGGAAATTCTTTAGCAGTCAATAACGGAATTGATGCCAAAATGAAGATCGACACTGCAGGCTCTGAATGGGACAATTCTGTATTTTACAGTTATACCCGAAACACCACAGACCAGGTATTTTCCACGAATTATTTTTTCCCAGCCATTCCTGCCACGGGCGGAGACGGGAGCGGGAAAACCAGCCGGAATTACTTTTACATCACTTCTGATCTGAAGCTGAAAACAAAAAAAAGATTCACTCTGGAAACAGGAGTAAAATCTTCGGTTCACCGGTTTGAAAATAAAACCAATTATTTCATTGGCACCGGCGGCATCCGTATCAAAGATCTTTCAAGAACCAATACATTTCATTATACAGAAAACATCAACGCAGCCTATTTGCAAGGTTCACAAACTTTCGGAAAAGACATTGTGCTGAAGGCAGGAGCCAGGCTTGAGAATACAAACATGGTTGGGAAACAACTGATCCCATTCGATACTTCTTTTGCCATACACCGTACCGACCTTTTTCCTTATGTGTACCTGAGCAAGAAAATAATGGAGATAGCCGGTTATGATCTGCGTGCCTACCTGGTATATCGCCGCACCATCAGCCGCCCGTCTTATGATTACCTGAATCCTTTTCCCCGGTATGTAGATCAGTATATGTATGAAACAGGAAATCCTTCCCTACGACCGCAATTCACCAAAAACTATGAAGCGAACATAAGTATCAACGAGCGACCGATCGCAGCTATCGGCGTTAACGATACAAAAGACATTTTTACCAACGTTACCTATCAGTCTGATACCAGTAAAACAGTTGCATACAGGACTTATGATAATCTTGGCAGCAATAAAGAATTCTATTTAAGGGCTCTCGCAGCCATCCCGCCGGGCAAAAGATATTTTTTTGTAATCGTTGCTCAATACAATCACAACTTTTACCAGGGGCAATATGAGAATCAGCCACTCTCTTATAAGAAAGGAAGCTGGACCTTTTTTACGTACCAGTCCCTAAAACTGGACAAACGTTCACAGCTATCACTTCATGGATTCATGAGATTGAAAGGCCAGCAACAGTTTTATGAACTGGGCACTTTCGGTTCGTTGAATGCAAGCGTCAACAGAAAATTTCTTAAAGATAAACTGACGGTCACTTTAAGCATGGTTGATATTTTCTTTACCAATAAAAATGATTTCACCATCCACCAGGGAAGCATTAATGCGTATGGAAGCAGGCAAACGGACAGTCGCAGGGCCGGGATCAATATCCGGTATAACTTCGGTATCAGTAAAAAGGAAAAGGATGAAAAAAAGAAATTCCCCGACATAGAGCCTCAATAAAGATCCTGATCGGCATTACCTGTATAAATAAAAAAGAGAAATGTCTTATCGCATTCTAATGCGTTTTTAAGAACAATACCCGGAACAGCCAAATCAATTTTTCTTTTCCTCTTTTATCCGGTGATGGCTATCTTTATAAAAAAAGTAATGGTTAAAAAGATTTTATTTTCTGTTCTTCTTGTACTCTCAGTAAATTTTTTGCCCGCACAGGCAAAAAAATTAATTCAACGGCCAAAATTAGTGGTAGGTATTGTGGTGGATCAAATGCGCTGGGACTATCTCTATCGTTATTATAACCGTTTTGGCGAAGACGGATTCAAACGGATGCTGAATGAAGGTTTTTCCTGTGAAAATACTATGATCAATTACCTGCCTTCTTATACAGCCGTGGGGCATACAGTGATTTATACAGGCTCTGTTCCTGCGATCGATGGCATTGTAGGAAATGACTGGATTGACCAGAACACCGGGAGAAAATGGTATTGCACAGAAGATACTACAGTTACCGGAATCGGCCCAACAGGTAAAGCCGGGAAAATGTCACCCCGAAATAATCTTGTTTCCACAATCACTGATGAATTACGTCTTGCTACAAATTTTCAATCAAAAGTGGTTGGCATTTCATTGAAAGACCGTGCTTCGATTTTACCTGCCGGGCATACGGCCAACGGTGCTTTCTGGTTCGATGATTCAACCGCATCTTTTATCACCAGCAGCTACTACATGGATGAACTGCCCGGATGGGTTAAAAAATTCAATGACCAGAAAGAACCGGAGAAACTGATGGTCAGTAACTGGAATACGCTTTACCCGATCGGCACATATATGCAGAGCACTGCAGACAATGTGAACTGGGAAGGAAAATTTAAAAAAGAAAATGAACCGGTATTTCCTCATGACCTGAAAACTATTTACAATGAAGATCACGAAAACCTGCGCAGCACCCCGTTCGGCAATACACTGACCCTTGATTTTGCAAAAGCTGCCGTAAACGGATACAACCTGGGAAAGGGAGCAGCAACTGATTTTTTAACAATCAACTGCGCTTCGACAGACTACGTGGGGCATAAATACGGTCCAAATTCCATTGAAGTAGAAGATACATATCTCAGGCTTGATAAAGACCTTGCTTCATTCTTCCGTTTCCTGGATGAAAAAGCAGGCAAAGGAAATTACCTTGTATTCCTGAGCGCTGATCATGGTGCTGCTCATGCTATCGGTTTTATGAGGGAACATAATTTACCCGCCGATTTCCTGGATCAGAAGAAAATTCTGCTCAATGAATATTTAAAAGAGCAATTCGGCATAGAGGATCTGACCATACATAATATCAATTATCATATAAGTTTTGATGAACATAAAATCAAGTCGGCAAATCTGGACAGGCAGTCAGTAAAAAATGCTGCAATAGCTTTTTTACAGAAACAACCGGGCGTTCAGTTTGCAGTTGATATCGAAAATATCGGGTCATCTCCTATACCGGAGCCGGTAAAAAGAAATATTATTAACGGATACAATCCAAAAAGATGCGGCCCCGTGATGATTATTCCGGAACCGGGGTGGTTTGGAGGTAAAGAAGGAGGAACCGGAACTACACATGGCAACTGGAATCCTTACGATACACATATACCATTGCTGTTTATGGGATGGGGAATTAAACATGGTTCCACAAACCGCACCGTTCAAATGTCAGACATTTCACCAACACTGGCAGCGTTGCTCCATATTCAAATGCCCAATGGTAGTGTAGGAAAAGTAATAGAAGAAGTCATTAAAAAATAGTCCCCGCAACCGGCGTTCATTTTCATTCCTGGTAGTGGCCGGGAACTGTGAATATTTTTGGTATTGGAATTCCTGAAAAAATTAAAAATTGCCAAATAAGATCAGGAACGTTTTCCAGCCGTTTACTTTTCAAATCCCACCGTTTAATAATTCAGGCATGCTGTTTATTGAGTTCCTAACAACGCTATTCAGGGGAAGAGCTACATTAGAGGATATATACATAAAGGACTATGAAACTACTCAGGTTACTTTCGATACCGTTAATAATTTCCGGGCTGATGTCTGCAAAAAATATCAAACCGGAGGTAAAAGAGCACAAGGCAGGGAAAAATAAGAATGTAAAAGGAACCTTATTGGTTTACACCGGATCCTTAAAAAATTCTTTTTTTGATCTAACAGTAGGTATTCACATCGAAATCTCACCTGATGTGGGTATCCGTTATGAAACTGTTATAGAAAGAGAAGACAGGGTGATGACGCATGTTGCCCTATTTTATAAATTTTCCTATCCTGACCAAAGTATCACCTACAACTATCTCACCCGCAGTTCAACTATTCACAAAAGAAAAAACGCTGCCCCGGGCTTTTCGGATAAAGAATTTATCGTAATCGGAAAAGAGAAGATAGACAATTACGTTTGTACCCATTTGCATCATGAGAATGACGATGAAGATAACAAGGCAATAGCTGATTACTGGATGAGTACCGATTTACCGGGTTATAATGCTTTGGCAAAAGCCCTGAGCGGATCAGCAAAAGAAGACCCAAATCAAAAATTCATACCGCTCAGCGGAAGTCTTTTCGAATATGGGGCATTGGTAAGAATGACCACAAAATCCAGCGGTAAGAATCCAATGTCGGGAGGAAACAGCATCATTGACCTGAAAGAAGTCAATACAAACATGAGTTTCCCTGAAAGCGATTTTGAAGTACCTAAAAAATAAGCGGGATAAAATACCATTCTCCGGTACAACTGAATAAAATAACCAGGGTTAATTTTTTTTCTTATCCGGATATTTTAAAGGCCCGGCTAACACAAAAAAAGGACCTTGCGGTCCAAAAAAAATTTATCCAATTCCGGTGTTACGCTCTCCTTTTTGCAGGAGATTTCCGTTTTAATTTATGCAAAGCTTCATCAATTGCTTCACTGAGGTTATCAAAAGTAGGTTTACCTGTAAATGCTTCTCCATTAATAAAAAAAGCAGGTAACTGTTTTACACCTCTTTCAATGCCCTCTTTCAGATCATCCTGAACCTGCCATCCATAAGTTCCATTCACCAGGTCCTCCAGGAATTTTTTATCAGAAATGCCTGCTTCTCTCGAATGGAGTTTCAGGCTCACAGTACCGAGGTTACGCCTGTTTTTGAAAAGAACATTATGCATTTCCCAGAACTTACCAGACTGTGCAGCGGCTACAGCCGATTCACTCGCTTTCATGCTGCGTTGATGGACACGTGTCAGGGGAAAATGACGGAAGTTGAATTTGATCTTACCGTCATACTCTTCCAGCAGCTGTTTAACAACCTCGTTTGCTTTAGCGCAATCTTCATTTTCATATTCACCAAACTCCATCAATGTTACCGGGGCGTCAGCATCACCGACAAATACATCTTTTGGTTCAATGATCTCGACTATTTCTTTCTTGAATGCCATTTCTTTTCTCCTTTTTATTTACCTGTGCGTTCCTGTATAAAAACAATCACAAAGCCTTTTTGTTTTGAATAGTATTATCTTTTTTGACCTTATCAAACCGGCTGAAGATAGTCTTTTTTTCATGCTGAAAAAGAACGTTTGTAACTTATTTATAAACAGGCTCTCATTCCCTGAATACCAAGGAATTACAAGACCCGGGATCCATCGTTTACGAACGAGGTTTGGGATTACCAATCACTTAGCTTTATTGGGATTGCCTGGTTTTTTTTCCCGCAACTTTTTCCAGTTCCGGCTTTTCGTTTCTGAAAACAACCGTATTATCGAATACATCTATTAATACAGGGTGGGACTTATCAATTTCTCCCGCCAGTATTTTTTTGCTGAGCTGGTTGACAATTTCCTTTTGTATCAGTCTTTTCAAAGGCCTTGCCCCGAATTGGGGATCAAATCCCTGGTCAGCAAGATATTCCAGCAGGTAATCACTAAACTTCAGATCTATACCACTCTTTGATATCAATTGTTTCAGGTTATTCAATTGAATTCTGACAATACCCATAATTTCTTTTTTCAACAGCGGTTGAAACATGATGATCTCATCCACACGGTTCAGAAACTCAGGCCTGATGGTTTGTCTCAATAAACTCATAACGTCGATCTTCGCTTTTTCGATAGCTTCTTCTACAGCCTGCTCATGTTCACCACGACGGTCTGACGGCAGATTTTCAAATGCTTCCATGATCAGGTTGCTGCCGAGATTGCTCGTCATAATAATAATGGTATTTTTGAAATTCACCAGCCTCCCTTTATTATCGGTAAGCCTCCCGTCATCCAATACCTGCAGCAAAACGTTCCAAACATCCGGATGTGCTTTTTCAATCTCATCCAGCAACACTACACTATATGGCTTACGACGTACTGCTTCGGTTAGCTGCCCGCCTTCATCATATCCCACATAACCGGGAGGAGCACCCACCAGTCTTGAAACCGTGTGTTTTTCCTGGTATTCACTCATGTCAATCCTTGTCATCATGCTCTCATCATCGAACAAATATTCTGCAAGTGCTTTCGCCAGTTCGGTTTTGCCCACGCCGGTAGTTCCTAAAAAGATAAAAGAGCCGATCGGTTTTTTCGGATCCTGCAATCCTGCACGGCTTCTCCGAATAGCATCAGCTACTGCAGTTATTGCTTCATCCTGGCCTACTACCCTTTCATGCAGGTGCTCTTCAAGATGCAATAGCTTTTCCTTATCGCTCTGCATCATCCTTGCAACAGGTATCCCGGTCATCTTTGCAACACTTTCAGCAATATCTTCTGCATCCACTTCTTCTTTGAGCAAACGGTTTTCACCGGCGGCATTCAGTTGCTTACTCGTATCGGCAATGATCTTTTCCTGGTCCTTTATTTTACCATATCTTATCTCTGCCACTCTACCGTAATCACCTTCCCGTTCTGCCCTCTCGGCCTGCTGCTTCAGGTTTTCGATCTGTGCTTTGGCATTCTGCACTTTTTCTACTAACTCCTTTTCTTCCTTCCATTTTGCTTTCAAGGTATCCCGCTCCACACTCAGATTGGCAATCTCCGTATTTAATTCTTTTAACTTTACTTCGTCATTTTCTCTTTTAATCGCTTCCCTTTCAATTTCCAGTTGCCTGATCTGCCTTTCGAGTGTGTCCAGTTCTTCCGGCATAGAATTCATTTCGAGCCTGAGTTTGGCAGCGCTTTCATCAATAAGGTCTATCGCTTTATCCGGTAAAAAACGGTCAGTAATATAACGGTTTGATAATTCCACTGCTGAAATGATCGCTTCATCTTTGATCCGCACATGATGGTGTGTTTCATAACGATCCTTCAAACCCCGGAGAATGGAAATAGCATCTTCCACGCTTGGCTCCCCGATCACCACCCGCTGAAATCTTCTTTCCAGCGCTTTGTCTTTTTCAAAAAATTTCTGGTATTCATTTAAAGTGGTTGCGCCAATTGCTCTCAATTCCCCACGGCTCAATGCCGGTTTCAAAATATTGGCAGCATCCATAGCGCCTTCACCGCCTCCTGCACCAACGAGAGTATGGATCTCATCTATAAACAAAATAATTTCCCCGTTGCTGTTGCTCACTTCTTTCACCACACTTTTCAGCCGTTCTTCAAACTCACCTTTATATTTTGCACCGGCAATCAATTGTCCCATATCCAGTGCATAGATGATCTTCGACTTCAGATTTTCAGGGACATCACCGTTGACGATACGATGTGCAATGCCTTCAGCAATTGCTGTTTTACCTACCCCGGGCTCACCAACAAGTATAGGGTTGTTTTTTGTACGGCGTGATAATATATGTAGCGTCCTTCTTATCTCTTCATCCCTTCCGATCACCGGATCCAGTTTTCCCTGGCGTGCCATCTCGTTCAGGTTTCTTGCGTATTTATTCAGCGCATTGTATTCCTGCGACTGCGTCTGTGATGTGATCGTCTCGCCCTTACGAAGATCTTTTATTGCAGCTATCAGTCCTTTTTCAGTAAGACCCGCACTCTTCAATAATTTACCGGTGGTATCATTGCCCTGAACCAGGGCTACAAGCAAGATCTCAGGTGTTATGAACTCATCATTAAACTGTTTCAATGAAGCCCCTGCTCTCAGCACCGCATTATTTGCCTCTCTGCTGATAGACTGCGCCGGCTCGCCCGCGGCTTTTGGCAGTTGATCAGCTGCTTCACGCAGTTTGCTCTCCAGCAGGTTTAATGTAACATTATTTTTCTTCAGCAAATAATCTACCGGTGAATCCTGCTGTTCCAGCAATGCTGCCAGCAAATGTTCGGTTTCAATATTCGCATTTTTAGAATTAAAAGCCAATTGTTGTGCCTGCTGCACCACCTCAGCGGCTTTTATTGTAAAGTTGCCTAAATTCATATTTTAAATCTCCTTATGGTTGAACAACTGAAGCAAACCGCAATCCAACACCCAAATTCAGAAACTATGTCATATAAAGGTAAAGCTATCTGCCTGAAAAGCAGTCTGCTGCTGGCATTTCTGTTAATGTTGCAGCCACTATTCAGCCAGTATAATTTCTCGCAACTTGATCAAATGCTTTCGAATGATCAAAAAGCATTAGGCAATAATGCAGTGTTCCTTCTTTGGAATAAAGATTCAATACTGTTTAAAAAGCAGCTGGGTGATTTCAACAGCAAGACACAAGCGCCAATTGCCAGCTGCAGCAAATGGCTGACCACTGCCCTGGTCATGATATTCGCGGATGAAGGAAAAATATCGCTGGAGGACCCGATTGTAAAATACATTCCTGAGTTCGGGAAATATTTTAAAAATTATATCACTATTCGACAATGCCTTTCCCATCTTACTGGAATAAGATCCGACAAAAACATATTAAAAAAGATAATGGACAGGAAAAAATTCAGTTCGCTGGAAGAAGAAGTAAACTCTTTTGCTGCTCATGACATCCAGGCCAACCCCGGAACAGAATTCAGATATAGTGAAATAGGATTGAATATTGCAGGACGTATTCTTGAAATTGTCAGTAAAAGAAAATTTGACGTTCTCATCAAACAAAAGCTTTTCAACCCGCTTACAATGAGAAGAACGACATTTAGCTCATTCGATGGAAGTGCAATTAATCCTTCAGGCGGCGCACAATCCACACCTGAGGACTACATGAAATTCCTGGTAATGCTATTAAATAAAGGTAAATATAACGGGCAGCAAGTCCTGAGCGAAGCAGCTGTGGAACAAATGATACAGGTCCGGACCACTCCTGATATGATCAAATATGCACCAAAATCAGCACAGGGATTTAACTATGCAATGGGAAGCTGGGTATTGGAAGAAGGAAAGAACGGTAAAGCCAATGCATTAACATGCCCGGGATTGTTCGGTACCTGGCCTGTTGTTGATTTTTGCAGAGATTATGCTTACATTATTTTTGTAAAAAATTTATTAACTGAAGACCGGACCGAAATAAATCTTGAGATCAAAAAAACAATAGACAGCCAGCTCCCTTCAACCTGCAATTAATCAGTCAACCACAACCACACCATATATGTACGAACATAGGAAAATGGCATTAGCGCCCATGAAAATTTTCTATAAGAGAGTGATGAAAAATATTTTACTCTCTTCGCTGATCATTTTTATCTGCCTGATGATCGGGATCCTGGGGTATCATTATACTTCAAACATTTCCTGGCTGGATTCTCTGCATAACGCATCCATGATCCTATCCGGAATGGGCCCGGTAGTGGAAATCAATACGGTCATCGGCAAATGGTTCTCTTCGCTTTATGCCCTGTTTTCCGGTGTGGTATTCATCACTAATATCGGTATCATCCTGGCGCCGGTAGCACACAGGTTATTCCATCGCCTGCACCTGGGGGAGCAGTAATTAAAAACTTTTTTGATCAGAAGAATTGTTTTTTACTAACACGACTTTGCTGCGATCAGCCTGATAAATATTGTCATAAAACCGTACTGCATCAGTGTACTCTTTTGCAGGAAACCTGCCACTGTATTGCTCCACCAACCGGTAATAAACTATTTTATTCCCTTCAAGTATTACTGAATTGGAATATTTTCCAAATTTACTTTCTATAGTAACTGGCCTGGGTACTGATTCAGCTTTATACCCATCGGGAATTAAGATTTCTGCAGAATCAATATCGCGGTATTCCGCATGGAAAACAATATCATATTTTCTTTCTTCGTTCATGCCGAATTTCCTTGATGAACGGGTCATGATGTTGGGCATAATGAATAACCGTTTGCCTGTAGCAGAAGCATAGTTGCTTACCGTCAGATCAAGTGTTTCCTGCATTACAGGAAGTGAAGATAGTTCTTCAGTGTAATCAAAACTGTTTACTTCATACGTACCAAAATCAAGTTGTTCCCTCAGGTTTTGTTTTATTTTTTCTTTTGATAAATAATGTATCATCTGATGCAGTTTATCTTCCTGCATGGCTCTATAATCCGTCACAGACTTTACTTTCAAAGTTTCATTCTCATCCAATACAGCACTCACTTTCCTGATCATTGTGTTCTCATTCAATCCGTACACGGGAGTATGTATCAGCTTGCTCTCATTTTCATTAATCAGTAATGCTTTGCGGTTGCAGGTAAAATCGCTTAAATATCCTGATGGTAAAGTCTGACTGGTACATTCGAGCCAAACCGTATCTCCTGAAACAGGCACACTCAAGATCACATGATTGAATTGCTGTGAAGGAAAATCATCTAAAATTGGCCTGGAATTTCTTCCTGCTTTTACCAATGTATAAAAAGACGGAATACCGGCTTCCTTTAATATGCTGTACATATAATTGGTCAATGCCTTACAATCACCATATCCTTTATTAGCTACGTAAGTTGCATCGAACGGTTGCCATCCGCCAATTCCTAATTGAATACTCACATAGCGGGTGTGTTTTTGCATATATTCATACAAAATCTGAATTTTTTTCTTAATGTCCGTTATTCCATCGGATAATTGATGAACTTTAGTTTTTACATTATCCGGCAATACATCTCTTCCCTGTTTGAGTGCATAGACAAATCTTCCGAAATCCTGCCAGCTGTTCATATTGCCGGAATAATTATCAACCTGGAAATCTGTTGGAGCAAAATAAATGCAGGGCGTAATTTCATTCTGGTAAGGTGAATTGGGCTCTTCTAAAAATGCAGGCAGGTCATGTACAGACCATCGGGTAACAACTTTTCCTTTATCAGTTGAGACTTCAGGTTCGCCGGGATAATTAAAAGAACGGAACCGGAATTTATACTCTTCAGGGCAGATCATCGAAAACTGGCTGAATTCCACTGATATCTTTTCATCATTTTGCGGCATCCATGCCGGGAAAAAAAGTGTATTTCTATAGCGGATAACTTCTGTGTATTCTATTGTATAAGGATATGCTTTATAGTAGAAATTATGTCGTTTAACCCGGCTATCATCCATCAGGCTGTTATCATCTACCCCGCTGATGTCTTCCATATCCTTTGACTTCATCTTTTTTATTATTCTTCCGTTGCTATCATATAAGATTCCCTCCACAGACAGGATATCACGCATCTTGTCATAATAATCAGCAAATCCTGAACTGGTTTCACCGCTTTCTTTCATGATTGTAATGACATAATGATTCCATTCCGTTGCTTCCCTGGTGTTATTAACCTGGAACCGTACTTCCTGAAGCCGGACAACTGCATCTGCATTTTTTAAAAGTACCTGGGGAATCTTTGATACAGCATAATCTCCATCACCGGCAAAAGACAATGAATCAAAAAAAATAATTAGATAAATTAACAGGCAGGGCTTTTTCATTTTATCAGGATTTCTTTTTCAAGACGATTTGTTCACTTTGCTTTTTTACGATCCTGTTAAAAAACTCTCTTAGAATTTCATATTCATCCTGCTGGAAAAATGTCCGTTTAATGAGAATTCTTGCCCGGATTGAAATCACACCTCCTGACTCTGCAATAAGATATTCAAATTGTCCGTCTCCTTCTTCATCTATCACAACCTTTTCTGATTTCGGCAATTCATCGATCTGGTAACCACCGGGGATTATCAGGCTAAAATTATAGGACTCATCTATTACGTAAGGCATTTCAACCGGGTAAAATCTTTCAGCAGACTTAAACGGATTTTGTTTGTATCCCTCACCCATCATTGGGTTCACATAAATAATGTCATTACTGTCCTGGTTCATCTTAAATTCATAAAAGATTTTGACACTTGTTTCCAGGCTGTCCAACTGGTCAATTTTTGAATTAAAAAGTTCGGATATGCCGGGGCCATACGCTTTTCTGATAGTTTGAAAAAAATCATCTTTCCCTTTTTCTTTTATTCTCTCCCTTATTGTATGAGATTCATAATAGCCGGGGGTCTGTGTGAATTTTCCTACAATCTCCCCTTTATCATTCTGCGTAATAAACACATACGTTGATTTTTTTTCCAACAAAGAATCTGCAGAAAATTCCAAAGGGGTAGCTTTCATATCCACAACTCTTGCATTTCCATTATAACAATCAGGTGTTAATCTGCCAAAACCCAAGCGGGGCTGGCTCGCATCAAGAAATATTTTTTTCCTATCTGCTTTTACCATGCAGATTACATAATTAAAACGGTCAAGAACGGGATACAATGCGTAGGTATAACCATGAGACCTTGTGCTTAAAATAACAGGATCGGCATTTATATCTGCATATTTCAGCATCGCAGTCAGTAATAAGTTGATCTCCGCCACACTGCCCTTCTTTTTTTTAAAAATATTTTTCAAAGATTCATCCAGGTTCCACCTGTTATAAGATGTGCAGGTAAAATTATCCCTTACATAATTAAAGATGTTTTTGGCCTTTTCCGTTTCACTACTTACTCCGTTGATCAGGGGCTTCACGACATCGCTCATCCAACCGTTATTACGGTTGAGATCCGCTCCAAACTGGTCAGACTTTAGTAATTTATCACATACCTCAGGCCAGGTGCCCATCACCTTGGTTGTCTGTAGTGGATACTTGTACTCCGATAATTGGAAGCTGATCTTTGCAATATGGTTGTTAATGGTAGAAGTAAAACTTTCCTCCTTTAATGCAGGAACATTTCGCATTACCCAACGATAGTCAGCTACCTGTGCATCAAAATCAAGTGATTCACTTCTGTTTGAAGTATAATTATCTGCTACATGAAATCTTGCATTCCGGTACTTCTTGTCCTGTAAGTAAAAAGGCTGATACCCCTGGGTTAGAAAAACATATCCTAAAAATTCCGGACAAGTCAAATTATATTCGCTCCATAAAACAGGGTATTCCCGCTGGAAGCCCCATGGTTGCAGGTTAAATAAAAAGTCAGATGTAACCGTGTACTCATACTCGATTATTGATCCCTCTCTGACATTAGGAAAGGTAAATTTTCGTACTATTTCATGACTATTGAGTACATCTTTATACACTCCGCTTCTCGAATCCAGCCTGGTTTCAGAAACCTTACCGTTTTCCATGTTATAGGTTACTGCTTTTACTTTATTCAGTTGTTCTTCATCAGTGCCATCTTTATAAAGATAGATCTCCACATTAGCAGCATCATAACCGCTCTTGTTAAGAATTTTTACCCTTCTGAACCGAGTAAATTCCAGTGAAAACCATCCTTTTGAATTCCCTAAAATTTGTGAAGATCCCACATCTGCAATAACAACTGCATCGGCATTACTATCTAGCGAATTCAGGTTTATATTGAAATCCGCTACTGCTATTTTACCATATTTTGCATCAGTTTGAGTCGGCTGTTGCCCTGCAGAAAAAAGAGAAAGAGTGCAGAATGCAAAAAGTATGCAATAAGTTTTGGAGCTCATAGATAAAAGTATTCTGGTTAAAGTTTACTATGCCAACTTACAATTTTTTTGGGACTTCTAATAAGACTATACTTTATCTTACATTACAATTCTTCACTATCTAAAACAAATCTCAATAAGAACGAAAGCATTATGTTTGTAAAACATCAAAAAAAAACTTTGAATGGTTCTGCAAAAAATAAATTTCTGATCAGGAATACTGCTGCCAGATTCGGCTTCGACTACTGCGGCATCGCCAAAGCTGCCCGGTTGGATGATGATGCCGTGCGCCTGGAAAACTGGCTTTCCAATAAGATGAACGGCACTATGCATTATATGGAAAACTATTTTGACCTGAGAGTGGATCCCACAAAGCTGGTACCCGGTGCAAAATCAGTGATCACTTTATTAAAAAATTATTTTCCCCGGGAAGTACAAAAAAATAATGCACCAAAGATTTCCAGGTATGCTTATGGAAAAGATTATCATGACGTAATCCGTAAAGAACTAAACGAATTCCTGGCAACGATCCGGGAAGAGATCGGTGACATAGCAGGAAGAGGCTTTGTTGATTCTGCTCCTGTTTTAGAAAAGAGCTGGGCACAAAGAAGCGGCCTGGGATGGGTTGGAAAAAACGGAACACTCATCACAAAACAGAACGGATCTTTTTTCTTTATTGCAACACTGATCACCGATCTGGATATTGACCCTGATGATCCTTTTGCAAAAGATTATTGCGGTACCTGCACCCGCTGTTTGGATGCATGCCCCACCGGAGCAATTTTGCCCGGGAAAGTGATAGATGGAAGTAAATGTATTTCTTATTTCACCATAGAGCTAAAAGAACAGATCATACCAGATGAAATGAAAGGCAGGTTTGAAGGATGGATGTTCGGTTGCGACATTTGCCAGGAAGTTTGCCCCTGGAACCGTTTCAGCAAACCTAATAACGAACCGGAATTCAATCCCATTCCCGAAGTACTGAACCTTTCTACACAGGAATGGCATTCAATGAACGAAGAAGCATTCAGAAAACTATTCAGGAAGTCTGCCCTGTACCGTTCAAAATGGAAAGGGATACAGAGAAATCTGAAATTTATCTCACCCGGATGATCAGAAATCATTATCTGATTCAATACCTTTTAATATCTCTCTAAACTCTTTCCATACCTCTTTGGCATCCGGGAAAGTATAATATTTATCAAAGACGGCTTTGGTGCTATTGATATTCTTTCCAAAAGAAAAGTAATAAACGGCAAGATTGAGCGCAAACTCTTTGCGCAATCCGTTATCAAAATCGATATCATCTCCTCCGGTAACTTTCTGATAGGGCTGCTCTCTTAATTTGCCCAGGTTATCATTGATCGTATTCTTCAGTTCGGTATCGCCCGGTATCACTTTCAATCTTCCCTTATCATATCGAAGCAGGATAGAATGTACCGGAAGCGGAGCCGTATCAGAAGAATCTTCATATCCGCAGGCAAAACAAGTAAAGAAGTATCCGTACTGCTCATAAAAATGATAGACAAATTCGTTCTGTGGCGTTATGTTTACATCCCCGGCAAAGGTTTTAACAGCATATCTGTACTTACCCGGCGAAACATATTTAAACACATACAATTCATCACAACAGTGAGCACCGCCGGTGTAATTGAACAATACTAATTCCTTTGTGCCGTCGCCATCCAGGTCTTTGAGCCCATACTGCTTCCCGATCCCTGAAAGATCATCACCTTCGCTTCTGAAAATATTTTCAAGAGATACCGTTTTCCCGTTTTTCATTATCAGAGTGGTCTTTGCCTGATTGGCAACGGTATCACAACCGGAAAAAAATACTCCAAGATCATCCAACATATCAATGGTGGTATCCTGTTCCTGCGGTTGAAAGTAAAATTTTGCCGATGCGGGTATAATGGAAAATGATAAAATACTTACCAGGAAAAAATGGATAAAGAGTTTCATACCGGAAGTTTGTTTTAAAATTACTCTAAGGTTTGCAAAAATTTCCATAATAATTCCTTATAGCTGAAATTGAAAGGGCTGCTTTTCAGCAGCCCTTTTCAACAACCATAAAACATCGATTAGAAAGTAGGGTCCGGAGGTGTATTGGGGTTGTTATCCCTTTCCTGGAAGGGATAGGGTAACAGGTTCCTTTTCATCTCAGAAGTCGGTCTGCCAAATCTCCGCATATCTTCCAGTTTAAAGCCAGCCATATATAACTCAATACATCTGTTTTTATAAATCTGATCCAACAGCTGAGCCTGTGTATAAGGTCCAACCAGTGCCGGTAAGTTTGCCCCTACCCCGTAAGGATCAATTGCAGGTGTTTTTGTGACGATAAGATTTAATTGTGCCAAAGCATTAGTAAGGTCCGGAGTACTCTGGCGGGCATACGCTTCAGCTTTTATTAAAACCATTTCACCGGGTAAATAAACGGGCCAGGGCGTCACCGTTCCGGCACCAAATCCCAATACTTTGGAATTATAAGCATTAGTAGTATAGAATGCGAGCCTGCTATCTCCGGGATCCGGCTGCAAACCCGCGGGCAATCCTAATGTTGTGTTGTCTATTGCTGCGGTAACGTTATTGGTTGAAGTAACCGTTTCAAAAATAGGATTCAGGTTCACTGTCGAGAAATTGAAAACAGATTTCACTGTCAGGCTTGCCGCGTTAGCTTCGGTCATTGCCTGATTATAATTGCCGGAAAAAAGAGAAAATCTTGCTTTCAATGCATGAAGTGTGTTGACAATATTGATCCCTGCAGGAATATTTGACAAAAAAGCATTTGAGATCGGATTGGTAGATATTGCTGTCAGCGCATTATCAATAACAGAAATGGCACTGGCATATCCTTGCATCCTGTCAATAAAAGTCACATTCTTTCCAATACTGGCCGGGACCTGTGGCCAAAACATAGACATGTCTCCGATAGCAAGCGCTTTGAAAATTGATGCATACCCTATCAACCCGCTGGCATATCCTTTGTCAGAAAGGCCTTGCGCTCCATTGATCACATTATTTGCATCATAAATTATCTTGTTGCTGGAAATCCACATTCCTGCTGCAAGTGTATTAGTTCCATCCACGGCGCCTCCACCTAATTGCAATTGGTATTCGCCGGTATTACCCTGGTTTAATACGATCATTTCAGATGTGATCAGACCGTTAATATTTACTTTGTTGTACAAAGAACTTGCACGGCCGGCAGTATATACACGTTGTAACCCGACTGCCACTCCTGTCAATCCCTGTGGTGAACTGAATACCTGCTGATCCGTTGCAGCATTTGGATTGACATAATCCTTTTTACAGGACGACTGGAATAAAAGCATGACAGCTGATAATCCGTAAAATGCTATTTTGATAAATTGCTTTTTCATGTTAATAGTTTTTTGAGGTTAGAATTTTGCAGCGATTCCTAATTTAAAAGTCCGGGGAATCGGCACTGAACCAAAATCAATACCCCGTAAAATGGTGCTTTGCCCGCCTGAATTCACTTCGGGATCATATCCATCATATTTATCCCATGAAAAAAGATCACGGCCGCTGAGGCTTACTGAAAGATCTCTGAAGATTTTAAACTTGCCCAGATCATAACTTAAAGAAACTTCTCTCAGTTTTACAAATGCCCCGTTTGCAATACGCCATTGCTCCACCTGGTACACTCCGAGTATATATCCTCTTGGCACCTGTCCTAAATCTTCCTGTTGTGCTACTAATCCGTTTCCAACACCCTGGCGGGTTCTGAAGTCTGCATTAAAAACATTCAATCCTTGCACAGCATCCAACTGAACATGAAGACCGAATTTTTTATAATTCACATCATTGGTCAATGTAGCAGTATATTTAGGGTTAGGATCACCGATCACTTTTCTTAATGTCGTTCCTATCGGCAGCCCATTACCATCCCGCTGAGGCGTATAAGAAAGCGGTCCGTTTTGAACTCCTTTTTCTATTTGAGGAATTCCTGCAGGGTTTTTTACCTGGTTGCCATTGGCGTCAACGGCGAAGAAAGTTCCATAGAACACTCCAACAGGATATCCCTGCAATAATGAAACCGGTGCGCCTGCATTTGTACTCAGCAGGATCAATGCAGATCCTACATCTAGTACTTTATTGCGGTTATGATTATAAATCAGGGTAACATTCCACTGAAGGTCTTTCTTCAATACCGGAGATCCCGTTAATAAAATTTCAAATCCTTTATTCCTTAAAGAACCCAAATTGTCCAGCAAGCTGGAAAAACCGTTGGTTGGCGCAATATTACGTGTGTACAACAGGTCTGTAACTTTTTTATTATACCAGTTAAAAGTTAAACTAAGCCTGTCTTTAAGGAACGACATATCGGTACCGATCTCAAGTTCTCCCTGTCTTTCCGGTTTTACATTTGAATTAGCAAGTACAGAACTGGAATTGAGGGATGTCCTGCTTAAATAAGAATTAGAGGTATAGGTATTAAAACGTGAATAAGCTCCAATACCGGTGAGGTTACCGGATTGGCCATAAGCTGCACGGATTTTAAACATATTCCACCAACTCATGCTTTCTTTCCAGAATTTTGTTTCTGAAATCAGGTAACTGCCGCTTGCCTTATAGTAAAGTTGGTTTCTCTGATTCGCTCCGAAAACTGATGAACCATCACGGCGGATAGCACCAGTAATAAAAAGCTGATTTTTATATTTGAAATTCTGTTGCAAATATTCACCCGAGATGGATAATTCACTTCTGCTGTCAGTAGAAGGGAGCAGGGTGCTCGCCCCATTTACAGTCTGAACAAAAGGAGCCATTCCACGTCCCTGTATCAATGAATAACGGTTATTCTCATACTGCATCGAATAACCTACCTGGGTAGTAGATGCAAGATCCGGGGTTATGTTGAACTGGTAAGTTCCGTTCAACTCATTATTGATCTGGAAGAAATTATCATTGCCCGCACTTGCATAACCATTTAAGGTTGGATCAAGCGTCAGTCCTCCCCCGAAGAAAGCCGTATTTACGTTATATGTAAAGGGCGGCATATAAGTAGTCCCGTTTTGTGCATAATTGTCTATACCGAGGGTGTAATCAAATGTCAACCCTTTCATGGGTTTTAATTTTGCGCCCAGGTTGGCAATGATGCGATCCGTTTCTTCTCTCTGCTTAAAATCTTCAATAACTGAAACAGGATTTACACGGCCTCTTTCACCTACAGCCTGAATATTTCCTAATGCATCCCGCTGCCAGATATTGTGAAAATTACCGATGATCGTCACCGAGTTCATCGGCGAATAGAATGAGTTGCCGTCCGGCTTTTCATGAGCAGAAGAGTTGATATAATTCAGGCCAAGGTTTACGCTGAGCCAGCGATTCAGTGTCTGGTCAATATTTGCCCTGAATGTGTAGCGCCGTGCATCGGTATTCTTTACAATGCCCTGGTTAAAAAAATAAGATCCGGAAATATAATACTTCGTTTTATCGGAACCTCCGCTGATAGAAACGTTATTATCAGTGCCTAATCCTGTTGTAAAAATATAGTCCTGGTAATCATACCGGGTAACTGCTGTGGTGTTTGTTAACAATGCACCGCCTACAGCTGTAATAATATCCTGTGTAAATGCACCGGGACCATCAGTAGGTCCGCCGAATTTTAAGGGCGCATGGTTCACTCCAATTTTTTTTCTCAGCTGATTCATCATTATACCAGTTGAAAAATTGATCACAGGAGCGCCGCTTGAACCTTTCTTGGTGAAAATTTGGATTACACCTGCGTTTGCCCTGGATCCATAAATTGCCGCAGCTGCAGCGCCATTCAACACTTCGATATGGTCAATATCAGCCGGATTAATATCCGCTAACCTGTTTTGGCCAATGGTACCCACAAAATTGTTTCCATCATAAGAATTTTGCGTATTGGTTACCCTGTTAGTTGCATTATTGATAATAACCCCGTCAACGATATAGAGTGGATCTGAAGAAGAAAGAATCGAACTGATACCTCTCAGGCGAACAGAAAATCCGCCTGCAGGATCGCCGTTGTTTTGCACAATCTGTGCTCCAGCAGTTTTACCCTGCAATGCAGCCAGGACATTTGACGTGGCGCCTTCAGTCAATTGATCAGCTTTCACCGTGCTGATGTAACTTCCTAATTGTTTACGTGTAGTTCCTAATGACACACCCGTCAGGATCACTTCATCCATACTCAATGCATCAATAGCCAGCTGAACATCGGAAGTATAAGAAGATGCGCTGCCAACTTCAAGTGCCTGTGATTTTGATTTGAATCCTACACCGGAAAAATCAATCTGGTAAGTTCCGGAACGAAGATTGGCCTGAAGTGAATAGGCACCGTCTGCATCTGTGGTTGTGCCATAAGTGGTGTTATGAATCAAAACAGTAATGGCCGGCAGGCCTTTCCCGTCAGGACCAGTAACCTTACCACTTATCCGGACCTGAGCCAGTCCGATTAAAGTACATAGCTGCAAAGCCAGGACAAAGAAAATGTTTTTCCATTTTGATTGCCTTCTCTGATAAAGTTTTCTCATAAAGCAGTTTTTAAGGTTAAGAAAAAAAAGAACTATTTAGAAAATTAATTTCAGTCTTTAATATCAAACTCACAGTTCAATCGCCAATGAATTCTGAAAGGATAAATATTTAATGATATTAATTACAACTCAGATCATTAATAATAATTTACACAGGATCGGGCAGCTTTTCAGCTCATCTTCTTATGCCTTATAAAATATTATTCGGCAATTTATATAAAAAGCCAACAAATAATCGCATATTCTCGCAAAAAAATGCAAAAGAACTTTTTAAACCTCGCAAAAAGACGCAAATATTAAATATATCTTTAAAGACGGAATCAGAAAACGCTTAAATGCCTATTCTTTGTTTAGTCAGGGGAATTTGCTTTAGATTCCAAATTCTTTTTTAAACGATCAAGACCGGAATCCATTTGTGAACCATATAACTTATCGTAGAAGAGGCTGGAAAATTTTTTCCACGGATACCAGCCCATATAAAAATCCAGGTACCACTGTATAGTAGTATTATTTGAATCTACTTCCGGAAATACCCTCCATGTAGAAAATATTTTTTCTTTACCATTATCATAGTATGCAGTCACTTCATTTTCCTTCACCTCCTTCAATACAAAATTGAATACAGGTTTATCCTTTAATATCAGTCCTTTCGCCATTCCCGAATCATAGAATAAAGAAAGTGAATCTGCCCCGGGATACCAGTCCTTCCATTTTACAGGATCTGCCAGTTCTTTCATTACCTCTTCTTTATTTGTACTGACACGGACCGTCCGGGCTATCCTGATCCGGGAGGGAATAAAAAAGGAAATAACCAACACCACGAATCCAAAAACAAGAATCCCGAATATGGCCGGTTTTATAAAACGCACAAAAAATAATTAAGAAGTTTTTTAAGCTATTCCCACCGGAATACACGAACCGCAATAATATAAGTGATCAATGCCCAGATACCCAGTATGCCGACCTCTTTCCAGCAATCCGTAAGATGCGCTCCCTCAAATGAAATTTTCCGGATTGCATTATTGAATTGTGTAAGCGGCAGTGCTTCACAAAATGGCTGCATCCATTTTGGAAAAACATCTATAGAAAAAAATGTCCCGGACAAAAGGATTTGGGGAAAACTGAAAAGATTGATCAGTAATGGAATCGAAGTGTCCGTTTTTGCCACACTGCTGAAAATCAGGCCCACCCCCATAAGAATAAAGAGTATATAAACGGACATGATGATCAGTTCCAAAAATGTTACAAATCCGTTCAATAGTGTGAAGTTTAAAAAAAAATAACCAAAACCAATCAAAATGATCACATTGACCAGTTGAAAAAACAAACGGCTGGCGCCAATACCCAATAAAATATTGATCCGGTTAACCGGAGATGCATAAAACCGTTTCAGTACCAGCGTTTCTCTCAGGTTGAAAAAAGTAAATGCAATTCCAAACAAAGTGGAAAACAAAACGGAAAATCCTAACTGGCCCGGTAATATGAAATCAATCGTATGATAAGGCCTCACTTCATATATCCGGGGAATAATCTGGAAATGATTGAACCGGGTGCCGGCCATCTGCCGTTCCATTTTAAAGGACAGGTTATCAAAAGTCTGTTTCAATGCTGCAATGGCGTTTCCGCTGGCAGTAGTGGAAGTATAATGAATTATAAAATGAGGCTGGCCCGATGAATCCATAAATTGCTTTAATTCCACTTTGGCATCCAGGCTCCCTTTTTCAAGATCTTCCTTCATCCTGGCCGTATCAATTGTTCCTTTTGCAGTCCGGTAAGAAATAACTTTTATCAGCGGGTTGCTGATGATACTGTCATAGAGCTGAGACGTAGTATCTGTTCCCGGCAAAAAAGCGATCTTATTCCGGCCTGGCACTCCCTGTCCGAAAGAACCGAATATCAGGATAAAAACGATAGGGAAAATGATACTGAATATGAGAGAACTGATGTTACGGAAAATTGCTCTGAAACTTGCTTTAGTGATTGCCCACAATGCTCTGCGCTGGCTAAACCGGTCGGCCATTTTACTTATTTGATGTGCAAATGTATTATTTAGAAAACGAAAACTTCAAAAACTTTCTGTCACACAAAGAGTAGAAGAACCCGCCAGCCATCTGTCAATTTTTTTTTCATTTCCGGGGTTTGTCGCCACCGGCTGCATAAAATAAAAGAAATTTGAGGCCTGATTAGCTTTTACCATGAACAAAGCCTATTTGCTTACCGGAACCAATCTCGGCGATCGTTTGAAAAATATAATGAACGCTGCACAAAACATCCAAGATCAATGTGGCACCATTGCCCTAAGATCATCCATATATAAAACTGCAGCATGGGGTAACACCGATCAGCCTGATTTTTTAAACCAGGTATTGGAGTTAAACACAGCATTAACTGCAAGGCATCTTCTTAAACATCTTCAACAAATCGAACAGCAGATGGGGCGCATCCGTACTGAAAAATACGGCCCCCGCATCATTGATATTGACATATTATTTTTTAATGACGCTCATTACCGGCTCGGTTTTTTAAAAATACCACATCCTGAAATTCAAAACCGGAGGTTCGTCCTGGTGCCAATGACAGAGATTGCTCCTATGCTATTTCACCCGGTGCTGAAGAAAACCATGTCTGAATTGCTGAAAGATTGTTCCGATCAGCTGGAAGTGAGAAAGTATTCCTGATTTTTTCCACAATGTTTAAAGCCACACGGTAATCAATAACCATTTAGATTATTTTGCACATCCCGGATTTTTTATTTTTAAAAATACAATTTATCAACCGGAATAAATGCGTTATCACTTTATTACAATAGAAGGAAACATTGGTGCAGGAAAAACAACCCTGGCTCACCTGCTTTCCAAACACTATAATGCCCGGTTGATACTGGAAGAGTTTGCAGACAATCCGTTCCTGGCAAAATTTTATGAGAAACCCGGCCAGTACGCTTTTCCGCTGGAACTTTTTTTTATGGCAGAACGATATAAACAGTTAAAAGAACTCCTTCAGCAAAAAGACCTATTTCAAAGCATTACCATTTCTGATTACCTTTTTACTAAATGTCTTTTGTTTGCCAAAGTGAATCTGCCGGAAGATGAGTTCCGGTTATACCAGCGCTTATTCGACATCATCCACCAGCAATTAATACAACCCGATATCCTGATCTACCTGCATGCACCTGTTCAAAAACTGCAAACCAACATTAAAAAACGAAACCGTGCCTATGAACAGAACATACAGGACGACTATTTATTTAACCTGCAGCAAACCTATACTCATTATATTAAGCAGCACAATATTAAAACCTTGTTCATTGATGCCAGCAATGCGGATTTTCTCGGCAACGAAAAGCACCTGAAAGTGATATATGAAGCGCTGGATAAAGAATATGAGAACAGGCAATATTACCTGACGCTGCCCTGATCAGGCGTGCCCGGTAATTTGATCTTTCCTGGTTATTTTTACAGGTAACTGAAACTCTGTTTCGCATTTATGATACCCGGCTCCGGTCAAAAACATGATCCTCTGATTTCCATTAAGATCACAGAATTCCGAAACCTGATGACAGGTCGTTTTCTTTTTGTAATGGCGCTGAGGATGATGAGCACTTCTATAGGCTGGTGGATGTATGAATTAACACAAGATCCGTTTTCAATTGGTTTGCTCGGATTGTCTGAGATCATTCCGGCACTATCTTTCGCATTGTATGCAGGCCATGTAATAGACCTGAGTGAAAAAAGAAAACTATTATTGAAAGGCATTTTCTTCTATCTCTGCTGTGCTTCCTTACTCCTGTTTTTAGCCGGAAATTTTGCCAGTCAACATTTAGGTAAACACCGGATAACACTTTGTATTTACGGAGTTATATTTTTAAGTGGTATTGTTCGTGCTTTTGCAGGTCCCGCCTTTGCAGTTCTGTTAGCTTATATTGTTCCGAAAGAGGTTTTGCAAAACGCAACCACCTGGAACCAGGGCACCTGGCTTTCTGCCTCGGTATCGGGACATGCTGCAGGCGGATTCCTGATTGCCGTTTTCGGAATCTCCGGTTCATTAACGGCTATTTGTTCTCTCATGATTGCAGCGCTGATGGTTTTGTCACTCATAAAACCCAAAAAACCGTTAGCAAACCCTGCAGAGAAAAAAACTTGGGAAAGCGTGAAAGAAGGGTTGCGTTTTGTTTTCAAAACAAAGGTGATCCTTGGCGCCATGTCGCTGGATCTGTTTGCTGTGTTGTTTGGCGGAGCCGTTGCCATGGTTCCGGTTTATGCTTCAGATATTTTGAAAGTGGGGCCATTGGGATTTGGATGGCTGAATGCTGCATCGGATATAGGTTCTATTTGCATCGTGATCCTGCTTACTATTTCTCCCCTAAAAAGTCATCAGGGGAGAAAGTTACTATTTGCTGTTGCAGGATTTGGAAGCTGCATCATCCTCTTTGCACTGTCAAAATGGTTTTGGCTTTCCTTTGCTGCGTTGCTCGCCAGTGGAATGCTGGATGGAGTTAGCTTGGTGATCCGGGGAACGATCCTGCAATTAAGGACACCAATGGAATTGCGGGGAAGAGTGATGTCGGTCAATTCCATGTTCATCAATTCCAGCAATGAACTGGGCCAATTCGAAAGTGGCCTCGCCGCTAAGATCATGGGCGTGGTTCCTTCAGTGGTGTTTGGAGGATGCATGACGCTGTTCGTAGTTATTGCTACATGGACAAAAGCCCCGGGATTACGTAAATTTGAATATTGAAAGGTTTCAGGGACTTTTTTTTCTCCAATAGTCAAAACGTATTGTTATGGATCGCCGTTCTTTTCTTCAAAACACCTCATTTGCTTTAAGCGCCCTTGCTTTAACACAAAAAAATTTATTACCAGCTTGGCTCGATCCATCCTGGAAGATCACCATGCTGCGCAGCAATATTGGCATTTTTACCGAAAGAGGCGGCACTATTGCTTTTATGTTATACAAAAAAGGAATTGTAGTGGTGGATGCACAATTTCCTGATACATCGAAACATCTCATTGACGAGTTGAAGAAAAAATCAGAAGAACCATTTACAAAACTGATCAATACACATCACCACGCTGATCATACTTCAGGAAATATTTCATTCAAAGGGATTACCGGGCATGTTCTGGCTCATGAAAACTCACTGCAAAATCAGAAACGGGTTGCTGCCGCTCAAAAAAGTGAAGACAAGCAATTATTCCCCGATCAAACTTTTTCTGACACATGGAGTGAAAAATTTGGAAAGGAAAAAATTTCCCTCTACTATTTTGGAAGGGGACATACCGATGGAGATGCCATGATTCATTTTGAACATGCAAACATTGTTCACATGGGCGACCTGGTATTCAACCGGCGTCATCCCTTTGTAGATCGCAGCGCCGGCGCCAACATGAAAAGCTGGATAGAAGTATTAGATAAAGCTGTAAACAAATTTGATAAGAACACCCTCTTTGTTTACGGCCATGCGGTGGATGGTTATGCTGTAACAGGCAATGCAGATGATCTGAAAAAGTTCGGAGATTATCTTGGACAGGTATTACAATTTACCGAAAACGAAATCAAAGCGGGTAAAACAAAAGAAGAATTTTTGAAAAACACTGAAATTCCCGGCAATACCGAATGGAAAGGTGATGGAATTCAGCGGCCTCTTCAGGCAGCGTATGAAGAATTGACGGCGAAATAAATTATTCAGGGACAAAAAAAGTTTTATAATCCTTTAGTTAACCTTGCATCAAAATATATTCTTCGTTTAAAGATTATTTTCATTTTTTTCATTTCAGGATGAAGTACATTAATCAAATAATTATTCTCCTCAGGCATCAACACACTGGGAACAGCTAATAATAAATTGCTTTTCCTTTTCAGAAATTCATCTCCTAATCTTTTTGTAATCGATCTTGTATCCGGTGCATCCCATCCGGGAGAAAGTTTGCTTTTATCTAATGTTTCAAGCCGGGTATTATCGGGCAGCGATAAAGTAATGAGCATATAAACTTTCAGATCCAGCATTTTTGCCGGAGTATGAGCTAAGGTTTCCAATAATGCTAAGGATCGGGAAGAGGAAGTGTATAAGGCAACTAAGCCCTCGCTGTTCCACCTGCCCCCAAATAATTTTGCTCCATTGCCTGAAAGATCATCTGCATATTTTTCCTGGGCAATGCGGTATAGTTCCATAGATTATGAATACACTCCCTGCTCTAAGCGGCCCAGTATCTTTGTGACCATCTGGATGCCAAATGAAGTATCTAAAAAATCAACCGGGGTTTTATTATTAAGAGCAACCAGGGGGCTATGAAGCCATTCAATAAAACCCTGCCTGTCTCCTATTACCTCTATACCTCTCTGCGCAAAAGCTGCAAGCTCAAGAACCTTTTCGGTTTTTAAGGTATCCAGCAATTCTTCTTCGTGCTTGCGCTGAATGTTCCGGTGAGAAGTATGCAGCAGCCTGCTCATAGTCTCCATTGAAATTCCTAAATATGTCAATAGAGATTTCAAGGTGGATTTTTTTATGCCTTCTCTTGACAGGCTAATCAGATCGAAATCCCCGGCAATTGCTTTCTTTATATCTTTTTTGCCTCCCAAAATTACCCGGAGAGATTCATATTGTATTGCTGCCTCTTCCATTTTTGATTGTGGTTCTTCTGTTGTGGAATAAGATCTTGCTTTTCTTGTCATCTTTTTCATACATCAAATGTATGACACTTTGGTCAAATAATAACCATTTTGTCGTATTATTTTTTAACCATCTTTTCTAACACATAAAAAACAATCGGGCAAAAAGTGGAATTTTTCAAAGTCAGTTGTGGTCGTTTAATAAAAACATCTTCATCCGTATAAGGAAACCGGTGGCAGTCTGAAGGTCGTTGATCATAAATGCGGCAATAATTATCAGCGCCGAGAAAGGGGCAGGGTTTTGCATTCGCCACAAAATCTCCGTCTTCATCCACTACTAAATATTTTTCAATAAACTCACTCTCCCGCATTTTCAAATGTTTACTGATGCGTTTAATATCCGGCGTTTTGAAACGGGGAGAATAATTCTTACAACAATTGGCGCATTGCAGGCAGTCAATTTTTTCAAAAGCTTCCTCATGCAGTGCCGGCAATTCTTTCAATACTTTATTCTTATCCGCCTTTTGCAGAAATTGTCTGTATTGCTTCTGATGTTCTGCCGACAGTTTTTCCCAGTTAGCCGGTAACCCATTATGTTGCTTGTTTTCAGGATTCATTTGCAATCAAATAACAAATTTCATTTATTACCGATAAACCTTACACAAAAAACAAACTTATTTTTGCCTATATGGGCGCCTTTTCCGAACAGTTATTGATATTGGTGAGTACCCCGGTCTATATTGCTGTGATCGGCGCAGAATTGTTGTTGAGCCACCTGCAACATAAGAAAAGTTATACGTGGAAAGATACATTTCAGAATATTTACCTGATGCTGCTGAACTCCGGCATTGACCTGCTGATCCGCAGTATTTATATCGGTATTATTCTTAGTTTCTTTTTTGTACATCGCATTGCCGGGCCGATTTCAAATCCCTGGCTATACTGGATTATTTTGCTGCTGTTCGAAGATTTCATGTATTACTGGCTTCACCGGGTGGATCATTATTGCCGGTTTTTCTGGGCTACACATGTTACGCATCATTCCTCACCTAACTTCAATTTTACTGTCGGCTTCCGCTCATCGGTGATGGAGCCGCTTTATCGTTTTGTTTATTTTATCCCGATCGCTGCAATGGGATTTCAACCTGCTGACATTGCTTTAATGTATTCCGCCACACAGATCTGGGGAATACTGGTACACACCGAAAGGATCAACAAACTCGGCTGGCTGGAATATTTTCTGGTGACCCCTTCACATCACCGGGTACATCATGGTTCCAATGTAAAATATCTTGACAAAAACATGGGGATGTTTCTCATTATCTGGGATAAGCTTTTCGGAACCTTTCAACCCGAAATACCTGCGACAGATTATCAACGGATCCGATATGGATTAACTACTCCTTTGAAAAATGAAAACCCTATAAACCTGGTCTTTCATGAATGGCGGGATATTTGGAAAGACGTTTCCAGGAAAGATATAGGCTGGAAAGAACGATGGAACTATTTATTTGGCTTGCCGGGATGGAGCCATGATGGCAGCCGGCAAACCAGTGAACAAAAAAGACATATCGAAACTGACAGATCTCATGAAACTGTCATGTGTGATAAAAGTCAGGCCGTTTTATAAAATTCCTGAGTTTTCCACTTATCGCTAATTCAGTTTTTATCTGCATTTCAGTACATAACTTTGCCGCAATTTTTAAACAAGCATCTGAAACAAGATATAAGGAGTTACAGTTATGAATCTCTTTGAAGAACAACAGCATGAATTCATTCCCCGGCATATCGGACCTGATGAAGCCGAAACACAGGAAATGCTGAACACGATTGGTGTTAAAAATCTGGCAGAATTAATTGACCGTACCGTTCCCGCTTCTATAAGATCGGGCAGGGCGCTGGATGTTCCGCCGGCTATAAGCGAAAACGATTATTTAAAACATATACAGGAAGTAGCACAGAAAAATAAAATCGCTAAAAATTATATCGGGCAGGGATATTATGACACGATTGTTCCTTCTGTGATCCTGAGAAATATCTTTGAAAACCCCGGTTGGTACACTCAATACACACCTTACCAGGCAGAAATTTCGCAGGGTCGTTTGGAAAGCCTGCTGAATTTTCAAACTATGGTCAGCGATCTTACTGCTTTGCCGATCGCTAATGCTTCATTACTCGATGAAGCGACTGCAGCAGCAGAAGCGATGACGATGTTCTTCAACATGCTGAATAAAGATCACGATCATATCAGCAGGCCTAAGTTTTTCGTGGACAAAGAGATTTTTCCACAAACGATAGATGTATTGATAACCAGGGCAACACCAATTGATATTGAAATCGTCATCGGAGATTACCATTCTGCTCCGATTGATACTTCTTATATCGGAGCTATTGTTCAGTACCCGAATGACAAAGGTTCCATTGAAGATTATCGTTATTTCATCAGTAAAGTACATACAGCAGGCGCTTACGTGGTGATGGCCACTGATCTGCTTGCGCTGACACTGATCACGCCTCCCGGAGAATTAGGCGCTGACTGTGCCGTCGGGTCTGCACAGCGACTTGGAGTGCCTTTGGGATACGGAGGGCCACATGCTGCATTCTTTTCAGCCAAAGACGAATTTAAGCGCCACATCCCCGGCCGCATCATTGGTATCAGTATTGATGCGCAAAACAACCGTGCCCTGCGCATGGCATTGCAGACAAGAGAACAACATATTAAAAGGGAAAAAGCTACTTCCAATATCTGCACCGCACAGGCATTACTTGCTAACATGGCTGCTATGTATGCCGTTTATCACGGTCCAAAAGGATTAAAAAACATTGCTGCAAGAATCGGGCTGCTTGCTCAAACCGCAGCCGAAGCCATTGAGGCAAGAGGATTCGAACTCGTATCAGATAATTTCTTTGATACAATTACGGTTAAGGTTGGTAACATTGCTCCATTTAAAGAAAAAGCTGAAGGGCAAAATATCAACTTAAGGTATATTGACGATAAACACATTGGCATTTCCCTGGATGAAACCACCACCATCGAAGATCTTTTTGATTTAATTAATTGTTTTGAAAACGACACCGACCCTGTGGCTTTTGATATCCGGGAAGATGAAGTGTTGCATCATATCCCCCTAACATTAACCCGCAATTCTGAATTTCTCCAGCACCCGGTGTTTCATTCGTACCACAGTGAGACCAAGATGATGCGTTACATCAAAATGCTGGAGAACAAAGATCTTTCCCTGAATACGTCAATGATCTCTTTGGGCAGTTGCACTATGAAATTAAATGCGGCAACTGAAATGATCCCGTTGAGCTGGAGTCATTGGAGCAAAATACACCCTTTTGCCCCGGCCAATCAGACAGAAGGATATCGCTACCTTATTGATGAGTTCAGTAAATATTTATGTAAGATTACAGCATTAGATTCATGCAGCTTGCAACCCAACAGCGGAGCCCAGGGTGAGTATAGCGGTTTGCTAACCATCCGTGCATTTCATAAATCAAATGGAGAAGAACACCGCAACGTGATGCTGATACCCATCTCTGCCCATGGCACCAACCCGGCCAGCGCAGTAATGGCCGGCATGAAAGTAGTAGTGGTAAAAGCTTTGGAGAACGGCTACATTGATGTTGAAGACCTGAAAGCAAAAGCGTCGCAGTATGCAAATGAATTGGCAGGTATCATGATCACTTATCCCAGTACTTATGGCATTTATGAAGAAACCGTAAAAGAGATCATTGACATCGTACATCAGCATGGTGGCCAGGTGTATATGGATGGCGCCAATATGAATGCCCAGGTCGGACTGACAGCTCCGGGGTTGATAGGTGCTGATGTATGCCATCTGAATCTTCATAAAACATTTGCCATTCCACATGGCGGTGGCGGCCCCGGCATGGGTCCTATTTGCGTTAAAAAGCACCTGGAAAAATTTTTACCGGGGCATGTTACCCTTTATCATTTACAGGTTTCCGGAAAAAGACAACCCGCAGCTCAGGCAGTATCTGCTGCTCCGTTTGGTTCTGCTTCCATCCTTTTGATCAGCTACGGCTATATAAGAATGCTTGGCGCAGAAGGTTTAAAACGGGCAAGTGAGTATGCAATCCTCAACGCAAACTATATGCGGGCAAGGTTGGAAAAGAATTTCGATATCTTATACACCAATCACCATAATGAATGTGCACATGAATTTATTGTGGATCTCAGACCATTCAAAAAATCTGCCGAGATCGAAGCGGAAGATGTTGCCAAGCGGTTAATTGATTATGGCTTTCATGCGCCTACTATGAGTTTTCCTGTCCCCGGCACAATCATGATCGAACCTACTGAGAGTGAGGATAAAAAGGAATTAGATCGTTTTTGTGATGCCTTGCTGCATATTCGTAAAGAAGTCTCAATGATTGAAGATGGTTCAATGGATAAGAAAAACAACGCACTCAGAAATTCTCCTCATACTCAATCCATGATCTGCAGTTCACAATGGGATCATCCATACAGCAGGGAATCGGCAGCATTTCCTCTCGCATATACAAAAGAAAATAAATTCTGGCCTTCGGTAGCGAGAGTAAATAACACTTATGGTGACAGGAATCTCATCTGCACCTGCGAACCGGTAAGCAGCTATATGGAACAACAGGTATAATCCGTTATCAGTAGTTCTTCAGCCAGCTTTTAATCGCAGAATCTTGTTGTGGCGGAGCTAATCGTTTGTATTGATACAAGGCATTTTCCCAGTCGCCATAAACAGGATTGGGAAGAATGATATACCTGCTGCCAAAAAGAGCAGATTCTTTTTGTACATTCTCTAATCTTTGTTCAACGGTCTTACTATCCCACAATGCAGAGAAATCGGAAAGGTTATCTCCTATCAATAAGATTACTTCATGATCACTCATCACCTGAAGACGCCGGGCTTCCTTACTTGAGACTCCCTGCCTGGTGACCAGGTGGGCATTATCTGCATAGGGGAACCCGAACTTTAGCAGATTTTTCAGAGTTCCTTCCCGTTCGTTTTCGGTTCGGTTGGTTATATAAAATATCTCCACCTCCTTAGAAGCGGCATATTTAAAAAAAGTAAGGGCACCGGGAATAGTATCAGCAGCAGCCAGAGTTGTCCACTTCGTCCATTCTGCCGGGTCAAATCCTTTACCCTGCAGATCATGATGCACTTCCTCAGCACTGTTGTCAAGCAAAGTTTCGTCAATATCTGTAATAATAGCCCTTGGTTTTGATAATTGATTTTGCATTGATTCATCTACCCGCAACCTGGCAATATTATATGCCTGGAAGCACAGGGCGCTGTATTCAGCGGCACGCTGCATATAAGCAACAGCAAACAACTTTCCTTCAATCACAAGGTTTGCTTCCGGCTTCTGCTGAATGATCACCGTTTTTTGTGAAGTGGTGCAGGAAAATAATAATGCAGTCAATAAAATGAAGCTTAATTTTTTCATATAACCCAGTTTGAATGGCAAACTTAAATGATATCACCGAAATCCATTTTCCAATTGCCTGGCGCTTACTGAGAAATTATTATGTGATTGTCCAGGCAGTTCTGATAATGCAATAAGGCGCCCTGATCTATCATTCCCCATTTTATCTTAATTTCGGCCAAAATTTTTAATCTCACATGGCTGAAGTGATATTAATGCCCCGCCTGAGCGATACGATGACAGAAGGGGTGATAGCTGAATGGCACAAAAAGGTGGGCGATACCGTTAAAAAGGGAGACCTGCTGGCTGATGTGGAAACTGACAAAGCCACACTGGAACTGGAAAGTTATAAAAGTGGCACTCTCCTGTATATAGGTGTTGAGAAAGGTGGAAAACTGCAGGTGAATGATTTGTTGGCGATCGTTGGTACCAGGGGAGAAGATATTTCATCGTTAATCAGCGGAAATGAAAAAGCTGGTGACAGTAAAAAACAAGAGCCCTCTCAACAAAAGGCAGCAGGCAGCGAAATGCATACCGATACAACTACTGCCGTGATGGATATTTCAAAGATTGAAGAAGTAGTGTTGATGCCCCGATTAAGTGATACCATGACCGAAGGAGTGATCGCTGAATGGCATAAAAAAGTGGGTGATATGGTAAAAAAGGGTGATGTACTTGCAGAGATTGAAACTGATAAAGCAACTTTAGAACTGGAAAGTTATAAAACCGGCAAGTTGTTATATACCGGTGCCAAGAAAGGTGAGAAGATAGCCGTAAATGCTTTACTATGCATTATCGGTGTAGAAGGAAAAGTTGATATAAACGCAATTGTAAATGCTGCAAAATCCGGGAGTCACGCAGAACATTCAAATCAACCTCCAAAACCTGCTGCCGAAACAAAACAAGAAATTGCTGCCGCATCACACCTGGTAACGGGTACACTGCAAACCGTAACGGAAAACGGCCGAATCAAAGCTTCACCGCTTGCAAAAAGACTTGCAAAAGAAAAAGGCATTGACCTCAAAAAGATTCATGGTACGGGCGATAGCGGAAGAATCATTAAGTCAGACATAGACAATTACAAAATATCAGAAACCACGGGCCAGACTACAGGACAGGCAGACCTGGTATCGGCAGTAAAGCCAGCTGTACCTGTTCCTCAATTCGTTGCTACTGACACGGAAGGTTTCACTGATATTCCAAACTCGCAAATGCGGGGAGCGATTGCAAAGAGGCTGGCAGAAAGTAAATTTTCTGCACCTCATTTCTACCTCACTATGGAGATCAATATGGATAATGCAATCTCCGCACGGTCACAATTAAATGAAGTCAGCCCGGTTAAGATCAGCTTCAATGATATGGTCGTGAAAGCAGCAGCACTGGCACTGCGCCAGCACCCGGCAGTGAATGCATCCTGGCTGGGCGACAAGATCAGGCGTTATCACCATATCCATATCGGTATTGCAGTAGCTATCGAAGATGGACTGATTGTTCCTGTCGTACGTTTTGCTGATCAGAAAACACTTCCCCAGATCTCTGCTGAAAGTAAGGAACTCAGCGGAAGGGCCAGGACAAAAAAATTACAACCCAATGAATTTACCGGTAATACTTTCACGATCTCCAATCTGGGCATGATGGACATTGACGAATTCACTGCCATCATCAATCCGCCGGATAGTTGCATTATGGCTGTGGGAAAGATAAAAGAGGTTGTTGTTAAAAAACCCGAAGGCTTTGGTGTCAGCAATTTTATGAAGATCACAATGAGTTGCGATCACCGGAGTGTAGATGGAGCGACCGGAGCCGCTTTTCTTCAAACCTTTAAGAAATACCTGGAGAATCCGATCACTATGTTGCTGTAACGAAAATTTTACTCTGTTTTCAAAAAAACAACTTTCCCGTCCATAGTAGAAACAACCAGGTGATCACCGTCCATTACCCTGACCGTATTGATCATGGAGTTATCAATCTTATGCTCCCAGATTATTTTTTGTGATGAAGGATCAATACAGAAAACAATACCATTCCTTGTTCCAAAAAAGACCCTGCCCTCTCTTTCTATCAGCATGGAAGGTACATGCTCATAACCAAAGCCGCAATTCATTTTCCATGCTGCTGATTGTTTTTCCCTGCCGGTGTGATAAGCAACGATCGTACCCATCATGGTTTTTCCATAGACCAGGTTTCCGTCTTTGGATATTCCGATAGATTCTCTCACGGCAGCATCATTGTTTCTCCATAGAGTATTTCCATCATGAGCATCTATTGCTGAAATGTAGCGGTCAGGCGCTACCACATAAATCACTCCATTATGGGCTACCGGTATACAGGCCGCCGGAGAAAAATTACGTACAGGAGAACCATTATTCCAACTCCATAACAAAGCACCGTCATTTTTATTCAGCGCATACAAATTCCTGTCCCATGCACCGAAGATCACTTTGTCTTCATATAATAAAGGGGTGCTGACTACAGGCCCATCCAGTCCGCCAAAACTCCACCTGATCTTTCCCGTAGCAACATCCAACGCATAAAAATGATGATCGCTGGCCCCGATATAGGCAATACTGTCTTCAATTGCAGGACATCCCAGTGCAGATGCGCCACATTGCAAATTCCAGATCAGTTTTCCACTCTTTGTATTGAGGCAATATATATATCCATCACCTGAACCAAAGATCACTTTCCCTTCAGTGATTGCGGGAGAAGAATATATCGGGCCCCCGGTCTGGTAACTCCATTTCTCTTTGCCTGTCTTCAACGAAATACAAAATATTCTTCCGTCCTGGTTTCCCACTATCACATCATCACCTGACACTGCAGGAGTGGAGATCACATTAGCTTCCGATGTATATTTCCACTCCACTCTTACCTGCGGATACTTTTGATTAACACTGTAATCAGGCCTGGGATATTTTTTACCTGTCTGATAGTTTCCCGTTTCGATCTTTACTGCGGTCCAGGGTTTTAATGTTTCAACACCCGGCCTTCGTTCAGAGTAGATGATCGAATCGCCTGTAACATCCACAAGATTATATCCTCCTACCGCTGCTTTGGCTCGCAGGTTGGACCGGCCCATTACTCCGGAAATATCTTCAAAATTCAACGCCCTGTTGATATGGCCATGCCCGCATAAAACGGCCCAGGTATTAAAGCGATGAAGGCGATCAGTGATCTCATACCAGTTGTCCAGATCCCAGCTTTTATCAATAGGGTAATGATCAAGAAAGATCAATGGCTGCCCGGGTCTCAGTTTTTTCAATTCCTTATCCAGCCAGATGAGAGCGCCCCGGGGGATATGCCCGTCACTCATCCGCACATAAGGGCCCGAAGGCAAACCAATAAACCGGATGCCCGCATATTCAAAACTGAATTTATCATTACCAAAAATTTTTACAAAGCTTACTCCACCGCTTTCACTCCATCCCGCATCGTGATTTCCCGGAATGATATACCATTTCTTATTCAGGCTATCCAGCATAGATTTGGCGTATTTCAGCTGTGCATCAGTCCCCAGCTCAGTGATATCTCCGGTGATGACAACAAATGCAATATCATTCATCGAATTGACATCGGCTATCGTTCTTCTCAGGTCTTCTTCTGCTTTCCCGTCGGACGAGCCGATATGTATGTCTGAAATATGCACAAAGCGGAAGGGATGAAATTGTGTCTTCGCAATAAAAGTGTTAATGACAATCAATAAAAGAAAAAATACTTTTTTCATTTTTCCAGGTTTGCATTCCAAAATTACCCAATTCATTTTTTATGGATCCAATGGAGTTTCATGAAAAACAAACCTCTCTCCTGCAGGCAATAATTTCAATGTTTCAATGAGGAACCTGCCTTAAAAATTTCTTTTACTTCAAACAGTCTTGTATCTCTTGGTATCCGGATGATGCTTTTTAAGCCACTCATTACAAAATCAGTGACATGGAAAAATATTTTATCCCATCTTTAACATCCAAATAAAATACTTTTGGAATATCTTTATTAGATCTTTTCTCGCTTTTTAATACTATTAATCCAGGAATCACCGTTGAAATTTTGTCTATGAGAGCGTTCAGGAACAATTTATTATTCTTAATTTTTTTTTCTTTTTCTGCTTCAGCCCGGTCACAAAATTACCAGGCAATACATGGCTCATCCTATGCCGGCAGCCTGGGACCTGCCAATAATCCGGCTTCAATCGAATATGTACCATACAATTGGGATATTACCTTATTTGCCATACAATCAAAAGAAGCAACCAATGCTTTAAAAATCAGAAACCGTTCATTGTTCGGTGGCACCCGGAACGCAAAAATTGAAATCCTGGATGGCACTAAAAAGAGGCTGGCATTTGCTGATCAGAATATCCGGTTGCTCAATGCCCGTCTTGCAATAACACCCAAATCGGCTATTGCATTTGGGATGAATATCCGGGGCTATGAATTTTTGCAAACAAGCAGATATGCCTGGAATGACAGTATCAAAACACTGCCTGATTTTGCAAATGCAAATTTTAATAACACTCCCCTGTCGGGAAAAATGGTCAGCGCTTCATGGGTTGAAGTTTACGGAACCTATGCGCAAACCATCAAAGACGATGGCAACAATATACTCAATGCAGGTGTTTCTTTGAAAGTTGACCGGGGACTGGCAGGCGCTTACGCAAACGGGCAAGGAATAAATTACCTGCCAAACTCCGCGAATAACGGAATCGGGTACCTGCTGACAGAAGGTACGCTCCAATATGGATACTCGTCCAACCTCGATGACATTAACAGGAATTCAAATTTCAGCAGCAATGTCAGAAATTTTATGCGAAGGACTTTTTCAAGCCTGAGCGCTGATGCCGGCATTGAATACATCATGCTTTCCGGATCTGATAACGATTATGAATACAATACTAAAATAGGCGTCTCGCTCATGGATATCGGCCGCATTCATTTCCGGCATGGAGATTACAGCCGCCTTGCAGTAGCAGGAAAAAATAATATTACCGACTCTTTGTTGCAAAACAGGTTCGCCGATATCCGCTCCCTGAGTCAATTCAATGACAGCATGGCAATAACAGCCAATTCACTGACCCCTCTCGGAGGAGATTTTTTCGTAACACAACCTACCCGCCTCATTATAAATGTTGATCAGCACCTCACAGGTAATTTCTTCCTGAACGGCGAACTTACAATTCCGGTTTCTCCATCTTCAGTTTCAAATAAATTATACCTGAAACAAATGAACCTGATTGCCATCACCCCAAGATGGGAAAACAGAACATTTGGGTTATATCTTCCCGTACAATTTAACCAGGCTCAGCGATTCTGGATCGGCGGAGCATTCAAGGCAGGACCTTTATTATTCGGTGTCCACAACTTAGTAAATATCTTTTCAAAAAACTCTTCTCAGAATGGAGGCTTTTACCTCGCCGTTACCATCCGGCCCGGTGCCTCAAATGACAAAAGTTCAAGAGACGAAAATCTGAAGTTGAACCGCAGGGAAAGGAAAAAATTAAATTGCCCCCAACTTTAATCATACCATTGCCTGCATTCCGGAAGTAAATAAAAATCTTTAAGTTTTCTTTTACAACATTATTAAAGAGGATAGCCCTTTTATCTTTAAAGGAATTTCTTCGGTAGCTTTACACTATGCCGGAAAAAAAGAAAACACTTGTCCTGGGAGCTTCAGACAACCCATCACGATACAGCAATATCGCAATTCACCGTCTTCGTGAAAAAGACCACCCGGTTGTTGCAATCGGCAGATCAAAAACATTGGTTTCCGATGTACCGGTTTCCGACAGCAAAATATCCATTTCAGATATTGATACAGTAACTCTTTATCTTAACCCTTCACACCAGGGGCAATATTATGATTACATCCTTTCGCTGAAACCAAGGAGAATTATTTTCAATCCCGGAGCCGAGAACCCGGAGCTATATGATCTCGCAAAAAAGGAAGGCATTGACCCGGTAAATGCCTGCACTTTAGTAATGCTAAGCACCAACCAATATTGATTTACTCTTAATTATTCGGAGTTATACGAACGGCTTAATATTTAGTTTACTATCACCCCAAAGTATTACTCCCTGATTTCCTTGAATTTATTCTTCACCGTTTGCATTTACTGAAAAATTTCACAAATCTTGTATTTCGACCCCTCACTGAAAACTGCAGAAGATAAAATCAGCTGCTACGTAACCCTATTTAAAATGAAATCTGTTTATGAAAAACTCAATCACTGCCCTGCTTAGTTCCTGTATTCTGGCGTTTTCATTTTCAGCCTTCGGTCAAGCACAAAAAATTCCGCTGAATGAACCGGACTACAACAGACCAAAGGCTTTTCAGAATTTACCTGATAGTATTTCGGTAGATGAGGGCACCCTTGCCGGTTTGTTCAATTTATCAAAAGGTCAAAAAGCAGCGCCAAAATTTTCTAACCGAAATACAGCTTCAGAATTTCAATTGCGGGGTGAGGTTGTTTCAAAAAGCGACAACACACCATTGAATGCACAAGCAAAGTCAGCAGGCTCCGGCAGTTTAAGCAGCATGATCCTGAAGTTAAGTGATTATGCGGGTTCAAATTTCACAATTTCAAAAATTACTGATCCGGACGGATCTATCCGGTACACCGGGAGGATCATCAACTTTAAGAGCGGTGACCTGTTCGATTTGAAAAACATAAATGGAAAAATAATGCTGATCAAGAAAGATTATTATGCGCTGGTGAATGAGTAATTATTAATTATCGCCGGAGAGCCCGTTTTTAATCCTGTACCCTATAGCCTATTGAAAAACTTTTTAAAATCCGCCTTGTTATGAAAAAACTGATCCGTTCCACAATGATAGCGTTCTCGCTATGTGGCGCCATGATCGCAAAATCGCAGGTTCCGATTTACAACAGTTATCCGTCTGCTTCCGCAGTAATCTTTCTTGACTTCGACGGACATACTGTTGAGAATACAAGCTGGAATAGCAGCGGTCCTATTTATTGTGGTGCATCAGGGTTAAACAATACGCAGATCACTGAAGTCTTCAACCGGGTAGCCGAAGATTATCGTCCTTTCAATGTTAATATCACAACCGATTCAACAGTATATTGGGCTGCACCTGCCAATAAGAGAGTCAGGGTGATTCTCACTGTCTCTTCTTCATGGTACGGATCTGCCGGCGGTGTTTCTTTCGTCGGTTCATTCACATGGGGTGACAATACTCCTGCTTTTGTTTTTACTGCACTATTAAATTATAACTCCAAAAATATTGCAGAAGCAACAGCTCATGAAGCAGGACATTCTTTAGGTCTTTTTCACCAATCTTTATATGATACCAACTGCATCAAAACATCTGATTACAATCCGGGGCAGGGCACCGGAGAAATAGGATGGGCGCCGATTATGGGTGTAGGGTATTCCAGGAATTTCACTCTCTGGAACAACGGTCCAAATTCATTTGGCTGCAGCAATTATCAAAGTGATCTCGATATCATTACTTCCAATAACGGTTTCTCATACAGGACTGACGATTACAGCAGCAGTTTTACAGGCTCCTTTTCAGCAGCTTTTTCAGGCAACCAATTTAATATAAATGGTGTCATAGAGCAGAATACCGACCAGGATATGTTCAAGTTTGCTATTCCTTCACTTGGCAGATTTACCCTGGATGCCGTTCCGTACAATGTAGGAACCGGCGATGCAGGCTCCAACCTTGATCTGCAGGTTACATTGTATGATTTTTCCCAAAAACAAATTAATGTTTACAACCCGGCATTGCTGCTCAGCTCCGCCATTGATACTACATTAAGTGCAGGAACCTATTATTTAAAAGTTGAAGGAAAAGGAAATGCCTATGCACCGAACTATGCCAGTCTTGGTTCCTATTCTTTAAAGGGTGGATTCACGGCCAATGCCACCTTGCCTTTAAGAGCACTCGAACTGAAAGGCTTTATCAATAAAGACAGGCATGAGTTCAACTGGCTTATAGATGCTGATGAAAATGTTGTTTCTCAAATACTGGAGATATCCACTGATGGAACTCATTTTTCGAAACTGGCACATCCTGATAATGAAGCAAGAAATTACAGTTACACTCCAACTTCAGACGGAATTATCCAATACAGGCTGAATGTAACTTTCGATAATGGCCGCCAATACTATTCCAACATAGTGTCGCTCAAACAAAATTCAATAACACAAAGGCCAAAGCTGGCAAGCAATCTTATTACCACGAACATCATCACCGTAAACAGCCCGGGAAACTTTTCCTACATGATTTTTGATCTCAACGGAAAAACGACCGGCAAAGGATCGCTTACCAATGGCACCAATACCATCAATTCGCACAACCTCAGAAGCGGAATGTACATGATCCGTTTTGCTGATGAGGTTCACCAATGGACCGATAAACTGATGATTCAATAGGCTTTTCTCTGTTGCAATAACAGAAGTTTAATCCGCACCCTTTTGCAGATAGAAGGTTTTTCGATAATTTCGAAAAACCTTTTTTAATATATGCACTGGCGAAAATTTAATGGCGACCCGATTGAAATCCCCTTAATCCAGGAAGTGGAGCATGCCATCAGGAGGGAAACAGAAATGGGCTATCGCCTCAAAGTGTGCATCGGCACCGATTCACAGGTAAAAGGACAGGAAACTGAATTTGCCACTGTTATCGTTTTTCTGAGGGAAGGACGCGGAGGTTTTATGTTCATTCATAATGAAAAAACCCGGCAACAGTTCACCATCAAAGAAAGGATGCTGATGGAAGTGGCAAAAAGTATTGAAATCGCTTACGATCTCTGCCACCTGTTTACCAGGTATGATGTGGACATGGAAGTTCATGCTGACATCAATACCAATCCGCATTTTAAGAGCAATAATGCACTAAAAGAAGCAATGGGGTATATCCTCGGAATGGGCTTTGCTTTCAAAGCAAAACCCGAAGCCTTTGCCAGCAGTTGTTGTGCCGATAAGTTCGTAAATTAAACTTTGGCCGTAATTTAAAACCGGCAATCCTGCCATCAGGAAAAATTCATACAAGATGGCCGGAGTGAAAATCTTTCACTTTATCATTTTTTACCATTCCTATTTCCTGAAAAACTTTCCCGCTCATTTATATATATCATGGGTTTCTCTTTGCCAAAAAAACGGCCAAACAGATCAGAACAAAAATGACTTAAAAGTTGAAAAGACAATACAGCTCTTCAATGCAAAACAAACCCGTTACTTTTTTCCTGGATCAATTGCCGGAGATAACCTTACGATTTTTACAGGCACATTCAGACCATTGTCTGCCGATACACTTCCTTTTGTAGAAAATTCCTGAAGTGCTTTGCTGTCCTCATGAGCAAAAGAAAATGTGATAAGTACCAATACGAATAAAATGATAACCAGATTCCTGTCAGATAAATATTTTCTCATTGGTGGCCTGATAATGGGCGCAATTTAATTCAATAATTTTAAATGAAAAAAAGAACTGGCCCGGCTATTTTAATGTATGTTGAAAAAATTTCCGGTTCAGTTCACCGATCAGATCCAGCAATTCTTTCCTGCCTGCCCTTTTTTCAGAAGAAGTAATAAAAAACGGAGGAGGATCTTCCCATGTTGTTGCCAAAGCCTGAAGAAACGATGCTATGTTTTTCTCAGGGACTCCCGGTTTGTTTTTATCCGTCTTTGTAAACACCACAACAAAAAATATTTTCCACTCCCCCAATTTGTTGATGAACCCGATATCTATGGGCTGAGGTTCGTGCCGGCTGTCCACCAGCACAAACAGGCAAACAAGATTTTTCCGTTTTCGTATATATGCTTCGATCATGGACGACCATTGTTTCCTTTCTTTCTGCGAAACAGATGCATAACCATATCCGGGAAGATCAACAAGATACCATTTGAGCTCTTTGTGCCTGTCATTTTTCTCAGAGGAAATGATCTCAAAATGATTGATCAGTTGTGTTTTTCCAGGAGTGGAAGATATCTTAGCCAGGTGCCTGGAATTACAAAGCATATTGATCAGGGAGGATTTGCCTACATTACTCCGGCCAATGAAAGCATATTCCGGCCGATCAGCTTTGGGACAGTTTTTATAATCAACATTGCTGATCATGTAAGCCGCAGATCTTATTTCCATAAAATAAAGATACGGTTAACGATAATAAACAAAGCAGAATCCTGATCAGTCATCATTTTGAACCAATCAGAATATAATCAAAAAAGCTATAAGGCTATGAAGATTACTTTTTTTCATTCTTTTTATTACTTCTTAATATTAAAATACAATTGAGTGATTACAGTTTGCTACCTGTCCGGCAAGGCATCCGTATCTTTGCTTTTCCAAAATGGATCCACTGCCTCACGATCATATTGTACCTTTCAAAACGTCGAACCTGGCTAAAAAGAAACAGGTATCGGATATGTTTGACCGCATCGCCGGCAGGTATGATTTTATGAATCATTTCCTGTCAGCGGGCATTGACAAAACCTGGAGAAAGAAGGCGATTAAAAGGCTTATAATGGACGATCCAAAAATTATCCTGGACGTAGCCACCGGCACAGCGGATATGGCACTGCTCACCTGCCACATTTTAAAACCTGAAAAGATAGTAGGAATTGATATTTCTGCCCAAATGTTGGAAATAGGTAAGAAAAAAGTTGAAAAAGAAGGGCTTGAAAACATAATTGAATTGCAAATCAGTGATTCAGAGGCAATAAATTTTCCCGAAAATTCGTTTGATGCGGTGATAGCGGCTTTCGGCGTCCGGAACTTTGAAAACCTGGAAAAAGGTCTTTCGGAAATGTTCCGGGTTCTGAAACCGGGCGGCAGACTGGTCATTCTTGAATTTTCAAAGCCAAAAAGTAAAGCTGTAAGAAAAATTTATAACTGGTACATGAGTATGGTAGCCCCGGGTATGGCCAGGTGGTTCCGGCAAAATAAAGAAGCCTACCAATACTTGTTCGAATCGGCAAATTCATTTCCTGACCGTCTCCATTTCGTTGACCTTTTAAATAAAGCGGGATTTACAGATACCGGTTTCAAATCCCTAAGCTTAGGAATATGTTGCATCTACACAGGACGAAAAACATTGTAATTAAAAGCGGAACGTTTTTACTTTTCGGGATACTCTTTCTTTCCCACACATCAACAGCACAAAGAAAAAATATCACTGACCTGAATCTCTGGGATCATGACAATAAACCTTTTTATTTCGGTATCAGTTTAGGCGCCAACCTTTCCCGTTTCCAGGTTGATTTGAATTCCCGTTTTTTACAGGATGACAGCGTATATACAGCAGAACCGGTTAATTCATCCGGCTTCTCACTCGGTTTGTCCGCAACTGCACGAGTGACGGACCGTTTCCAATTACGCTTCAATCCACAACTTATTTTCATGGAGCGGGATCTTTTGTATAAACTGAAATTCCCGAATTTTGAAGGCGAGACCAGCACAACTAAAAAAATCGAATCAGTTATCGTTTCATTCCCCTTGCAGGTAAAATTGCAGTCTGATCGCATTGATAATTTCCGGGTATATGTGTTCACCGGTATCAAGGGTGATATTGATCTTGCCAGCAATGCCCGTGCAAAAAAATCGGAAGACCTGGTAAAAATCGGTAAATATGATTACGGATTTGAATTAGGCCTCGGCTTTAATTTCTTCTTCCCGAGTTTCATTCTCTCACCCGAAATAAAGATCAGTAATGGCCTAAAAAATATTCACAGCCGGGACCCGAACCTGATCTACTCCAGCGTACTGGACCGCATTCAGTCACGAATGATCGCTTTCTGCATTCATATTGAAGGATAGCATTCCGCTTTAGAACTTATCTATGTGTTCAAATCCTATGCTCTTCTAAACTCGCACTTTCGAAAATTTATTTAATTGCTTATAGTAATATGATCCGCTTATCCAAATGCAAATGCTCTTAGCAGTATCTTCCGTTCTGCAAAAACTTCCATAACATGTCAGATGCAGATACAGAAACAACCAAAGCAAAATCTATCATTACTTCAGTTGCTGATAAAAGGGATCAAAGCCAAAGATGTTTTAACCAACAACTCCTCCGGAAAATAAAAAAGAATGGCAGCAGGATGTGCTGAAAACAAACAGGCTGCCGTTTCAATGTTCCGGCAGCCTGTTTTCAATCAGCCGCAATGCTATCAATATTTAATCAGCTTCGACTGGTAGCTCTTCATTCCATTGCTTAATTGAAGCATGTAAATACCTGAATTTAATTTACCCAATTGATCATTGACAGACCTGTTGATACTTTCTAATGAACCCTGAGCTTTCAACACAACATTTCCTGTAACGCTGAAAACAGTTACATTGTAAACTCCTGCAGCATTTGCAAGAGCAAGGGTTACCTGTCCGTTTCTGCTTACCGGGTTAGGATACACCCGCAGGCTGGCCATTTCATTGGCCGAGAAGTTTATCCTGATCGTTCCGGATACTGTTGGCCGGCCGTCTATATCTTCCTGTATCAACCGGTAATAATTAGCTCCTGAAACAGGATTGTTATCTGTGTACTGATAACTATGCAGGCCGCTGGCTGTACCGGCGCCTTTCACAATTCCGATAGTGATAAAGTTTATTCCGTCCGTGGAGCGCTGAACGAGGAAGCGGTCATTATTGAATTCAGCTGCAGTTGTCCAGGTGAGCAGAACAGAATTTTCCACCGCCTTGCCGGAGAAGTTTACAAGTGTTACCGGCAATACCTGCTGAATATCGAATCTTGAATAAACAGGCAGATGATCAGAGGCTACTACTTTATTGTAAGGTGAAATGTATGTATTGGCAGGTTCTATCTGAGTGGAACCATTCAGATAAGTTGGAAACAGCGGTTGGGTGATCATGATCTGATCAATCATTCCATTGTCACCCGGGAAGCTTGTCTGCCCTGCCAGATCCAACTGATAAGTGAGCGGCATGTAATGTGTATTATCTGAAATAAATGCCTGGTAGGAGGATTGTTGCCCGTTTGTAATCGAACTTACAAACCGGTCGTTATAATCACCCAGTATGATCACATTGTCATTCAGGTAATATGCATCAATGGAATCTTTCAGAACCTGGGCATCATATTTTCTCCGGTCATACGAGGCCTGGTCTGCTCCTGCCTTGGCATGGATCACTATAACACGGATCTTTTTATTAACTCCGTTAATATTTGTTGTAAATGTTGCCATGTATGGTAACCTGCCCGATGCCCAGAAACTGGAACTGTTCCCTCCCGGGTAATTAGTGAGGGTCACATTATTATTAAGAATATCATTATAAAGATCTCTGAACATAGCTCTCGGCGGTTCTGTGGCAGACAATGCCATGGTAGCTGTATTGTACAGGAATCCTATTTTTTGCGGCGGATAATTAGGATCCGGCGCCTGGAAATAATAAGAATACCTGTCAGACACCACAGTAGAATAATTCTGGCCGCTGATCGAATTCAACTGGCTCACCATTGAACTCAGGCTGCTTTCACTGGACATTTCCTCAAATCCTGCAACATCTATGTTCAGATGCTGGAAAACAGTGGCGATATTGTTGATCTGGTCAGTGATTTGTTGCGGTGTTCTGACAATTGCACTTGAACCGGAAGATCCGAAGAAACTCAAATTATAACAAGCAGCATCAAGTGTCTCAGATTTTGGATAGGAACTACCTGAGACTACAACAGCTTTTACATTCAGGTCGGTACCGTTTGTAAATATTACCGTGTCTGCAATGATCAGTTGCTTACTTGCCGGTGCAAACCTGACATAAATAGTTGCCCCGGACTGTGCTGATGCTTCCGGGATTATAATACTGGACGAAAATGAACTATTATCTGATGATACAGAATAATTGGCCGGTGCATTTACCGTCACGTCTCCATAGCCGACAGAATGTACCAGGACAGATTTCCCTGCCGACTGAGTTCCGGCTGATTGTTCTCCAAAATATAGCATGGAAGGAGTTGCAGAAAAAATCTGGGTGCTATTGGTAATAGCCATATCATCCACTGTCCATCTTGCAGCTCCGGCATCTGTGCCCGACACATACTTGAATGCAATATAGACCGGCGTGTTCTTGTAAATGGTAAGGTCAATTCCGGTGCTTTGAGTCCAGGTATTATTCAATGGAGGAAAATTGGCATTCAATTGTGTCCATGTAAAATTATCTGGATTGCCCGACCCGTCATAATCAACAGAAGCCCATAAGGTGAGTGAAGGCCCGTTAAATTCTCCCCTGCTCCAGAAACTCAGTATCGGGAAATTAGCATAATTACTCAGATCAAGTTTCGGGGAGATCAGCCAGTCTTCATTATCATTGGCTGTGCTGTTGGCATAGCCGTTGATGTTTACTCCATTGCTGTTGTTTCTGCCAAAGCTGGTACAAGACCATATCTGGGCGCCTGTCACGCTATATTGAATAAATCCCGAACCGGGTGCACCACCGTTGGAACAGGTATTGAAATCAAAACTTATATTGGATGGATCAAAAGCAAGCCCGGAAAGCGAAAGATCTTTTTCTGCTGCCCCGGAGCTGGTATGTGCAATTGTTCCGTTGTAAGCAGAAGCAGTTGATGGGGCAAACTTCACATAAATCGTTTTATTAACCGTACCGCTTGACGGAGGAATGCTTAATGAAGTATTGAAATTTATATTGTCATCAGAAACACTGAACCCGGTACCTGTTACAGATATTTCCGCATTGCCTGCAAGATTGCTTCCATCCAGAATATAAGATTGTACAGAGCTGCTGTTCATGGCAGTGAGTGGAAAATTAATTGCAGTAATGGTGTTTGCTGAAGCATCAGTGAGTGTCAGTTTGGGAGCATTCGGATTCACATCGGTCCATGACAGTGAAAAATTATCAATGGCAGATGATGCCCTGCTTCCGCTCCCTGTTGTAGCAGAAAGAGTAACGATCCTTATGGTAACTATATCATTTTGTTCATCCAAAGCAGTTCCGAAATTCACGCTGATGGAATTATTGGTAAAAGAGCTGCCTCCCGCTGTAAGTGTTCCCGTGATACTTCCGGCATCCGTAAAAACTGAAGGACTGGCGCCGATTCCGTATTGCACTTTCCAGGTTGTAGTCCTGGGACTTGCTGCATCCAGGGATTGCAGATCAAAAGACAATTTAAAATCGGATCTCCCGAGAGTATTAGTAACCTGGAACACGAAAGCTGCACCAGGATCACCAAACGACCCCGTTTGTCTTACGCCCAATGCACGGTCTGTTGCACTGCTTTGCTGAGCAGAACTGGCAGAAGAACCTGCTGTTGCCGAAGCAAAATTCTTAAATGCACCCGTAGAATTGGACCAGGCAGTTGCTGCTGTTGTAAGCGTAGCCGGGGAGCCTAATGCTGAGGTTGTAGCACCTGTATAAATTCCAAAGCCGGCAGGAAGACCACTTCCAATACCATTAAAATTTTCAGTGTAAGGTGATGTAGTGAGCGTCACCTGTGCTGAAACAAAAATGCATTGACAAAGCAGAACCAATAACAAAAGAACAAATGAGTAAAGTTTTCTCATAAAATAGTTTTTAAAAATTAAAAAAAGAGAGTCAGAAGAAAAAGTTTAATACGGCATCAGCGAATCACATGGTTTGAGTGAAGATAAAATCTGATTTATGATGGATGTATTTTCAAATATAGAAAGTGATTTTATACGGGCAAAAAATAATTGAAATAAAAGAATATTTTAATAAGTCATTCTTTTGATATGATTCATTAAACATAACTCATGTTTTGTAAAGGCACGAAATACATTTACCGCAAGATTAGCAGGTAAAGTTTTAAACACAGAAAATTTTTCATTTTGATATTAGGGACATAAGTGATGCAGGAATTAAGCATCAGGTCTTCCGAAACTTACTGTTTCAATTTTTTATTTCTTTCACTGCTCCATAACGGAACAGCACTAAAGAAAGTAAATAAACAGGATAAGATCATTTAACCAAAAGGCGAAATTTCAAACAGCACTTCGAAACTTGCAGTTTCAAAAATATATTTTGGCGCTTATGCAATATGATTCGATTATCAAAACGCAAACTCCCTTCGCTGCATATTCCATCTTACACCAAAAGAAACAATTGAAGTATTGGCAGAAGTGATTGGTGGCGTCTTCGTTTCCTGCTTCCGGATAATCCCGGTGATTTCCAAAAACAGGTTTTCCTTCAGTTCATACGAAACCAACAGCGATGCATACGTGACATCGGTCTTCCAACCGCTTCCAATAAAAAACCCATAATCTTCGGTCCGGTAGGGAGGACGGTAGGGCAGAAATATATTACTTCCATAGCTTTCACTGCTGGAATCCCTACCCTGAATATAATGGATCAGTTTTGCTTCAACCAGCCATTTGGGTGCGGGTTGATACCGTGCAATCCCGATGAACTCTTTGAAATTTGCCCCCAACGGATGGGCAAGCGGCTGGTTATAATGTGAATAATCACCTATTGAATCCCCATGCGAATAGGTAAAGGGCCGGACACGATTGGCCTCTACCTGCAGATCAAGATTTTTGATATTAAATGCATCAATATATTTTGCGCCCATCTGAATCCCCCATTTATTTGCCCAGAATCCCCGGTTGGCTTTTATTTCTTTCAGCACAAATTCATCCAGGAAAAACTGGCCGTAAAACTGGAAGCGCTTTGCCACATTGGCTTTAATATCCAGGCCGGCATGTGATTTATCATAACTCCCGTTTTGCTGTTCTGCCGCACGGTAAAAAATAATCGGGTTCAGGTAACCAAAATCAAAATGGCCTTTGCGGCCAAATGTAATTCCTTCAAATAACCCGATATTCAACCACTTTGTTACGTCCACATCAAGGTGATGCATAGCGGCATATTTTTTTATCCCGACATGATCACCGATTACAGTATCGGAAGCAGCCAGTTCCATAAATAAATTCTGGTAGTTGATCTTCCATATCCTGGTATTCAGTTTTAAAAAAAGATACGGGCTCCCATAGTCGCTCAGGAATAAACTGCGGTAACCATTCCCGATGAAATTCCTGTCATATCCAAATTGCACGTTAATGTACTTGGCCACATTAAAAGTGAAATACCCCTGCGCATCAAAATAATCCACGCCGCCCGCTGCTTTGAATGTTTTGTAAAATCCTTCACCCGGCACTGCCTTCCATTTATTGATCCATTGCTGCACATATAGCGGATCCCGTTCCTGGTTGTCCGATACAGTGGCATAAAAACCGATCTTGTTTGCAATCTTTCCCCGTACATACAATCCCCTTGAATTCAGAAAAAGCCGTTGATCATTATTCCTTTCTTTTGACACGGAAAACCGGATCAGCGGATTAATGATCAGATCAAAATCCTTTACATGCACTTCATACAAGTTTGCCGGGGAAGTGTAAAATCTTTTTGCTATAGGTTTTTTGCTTGAAAATCTCAGGCCCGTCCATTCCGCATTACCCATCAACACCTGCTGTGCATTGTACAGGTCCACTTTGCTGAGTGATGCGCCCACTTCATCAATCATTCGGGTTCTCTCATCTGCTGTTACGGGTATTTCACCGGCAGAATGAACAAGTTGTCCTGCTGTAAAATACTTTTCCAATACAGGAATATCCGTTTTCCTGCTGAAAGGTTTTGTTTTCGAAAAATTCAATACAGAATCGCTTTGGGCTTTGATCTCTAATCTCTCCAGCAGAATATACGCCTTATCATCTTTAGACAAATAAGTGGTTTGTGAAAAACAGGCTGCAGGAAAAAGAATAAGAGTTAGTCTTACAAGGGTTTGTTTAAATTGCATGAAATAGGAATTGATTCCGGTGACAAAATATGCAAAAATATCTGATTAAGAACATACAGGTTGTCAACGAATGTGAAATTAAAACTGCCGATGTGCTGATTCATGGCGAAAGGATTGAAAAAGTAGGACCGCAAATTTCACTGCCGGGCACAAATTATCATGAGATCAATGGTGAGGGTAAATATCTTTTCCCGGGCTGCATAGATGACCAGGTGCATTTCCGCGAGCCGGGATTGACACATAAAGCAACTATCTATACCGAATCCAAAGCAGCAGTGGCCGGCGGCGTCACCAGCTTTATGGAAATGCCGAATACCATTCCGCCTGCATTCACACAAGAGCTGCTCGAAGATAAATATGAGATTGCCCGTAACGTTTCGCTGGCCAATTATTCCTTTTACATGGGCACTTCCAATGAAAATGCAGAGGAAGCGCTGAAAACAAATGAAAAAAAGAATGAGGTCTGTGGTATCAAGATCTTCATGGGCTCTTCTACCGGAAACCTGCTGGTGGATAATCCTAACACGCTGGACAGAATTTTTAAAGAAAGCGAATTACTGATCGCCACTCATTGTGAAAATGAGAAGATCATCAAAGCCAACTATGAAAAACTGAAAGCAGCGAATAAAGAATTGGCCGCTTCCGACCATCCGCTTATCCGTTCAGAAGAAGGCTGCTATGCTTCATCATCCTATGCAGTAAGCATAGCGAAAAAATATAACACCCGGCTGCACATACTCCATCTCACCACTGAAAAGGAATTATCACTCTTCACCAACAATGTCCCGCTGAAAGAAAAGCGGATCACGGCAGAAGTTTGTGTACACCATCTTCATTTTACAGCCAATGACTATGAACGTTTCGGAAACCTGATCAAATGCAATCCTGCCATCAAATCACCCAACAATAAAGAAGCATTATGGAAAGCCTTGCTGGATGACCGGCTGGATGTGATCGCCACGGATCATGCGCCTCATTTGCTGAATGAAAAACTTCCCCACAACCATGCATTTGCATCCTGCTGGCCAAATTGTGATGACAAAATAAATCCTCTTGCCGGAGGCCTGGAAGGAGCAGCCGGATTACCCCTGGTACAACACTCACTTTTGCTGATGTTGTACTATTACAGGCAAGGCAGAATTTCATTGGAAAAGATTGCAGAAAAGATGAGTCATTCTGTTGCCGATTGCTTCCTCATAAAAGAAAGAGGTTATATCAGGGAAGGCTACTTTGCAGACCTGGTGATCGTTGACCTGAACCAAACAACAAGGGTATCCAAAGAAAATATCTTATATAAATGTGGCTGGAGCCCCCTGGAACAATTTGAATTTCCTGCTTCTATCAGCAAGACTTTTGTAAACGGGAATTTAGTTTATAGCTGTGATGAGGAAAACGAAAGGCATATAAGATGGAATGAATCCATAAAAGGACAAAGGTTGATATTTGACAAATGAAAATTGGAAAATCTCAAAAATCAAATATCAAGCACCAAAGAAATAAGAATTGGAAAAAGAAAGTAAAATATATGATCTTGAAGAGCGCACTGGAAAATTTGCAGAAAGGATAAGGGATTTCTGTTTAAAACTCCCCAAAAACTCTGCAAACTATGAATATGTGTCCCAGTTGATTCGTTCAGGAAGTTCACCCGGTGCAAATTATATTGAAGCGAATGAAAGCTTAGGGAATAAGGATTTTAAAATGAAAATAAAAATATGCAGAAAAGAATCAAAAGAGTCTGCCTATTGGCTCAGGCTCATCATAACTGATGGTTCTGATACAATGGAAGAAGAAAGAAAGGCACTGAGGCAGGAAGCAAAAGAATTTATTTTAATTTTTACTGCAATCTTGAATAACAGGAAAGATGATTAAGTAATAAATCAGTAAATACCAAAGATCAAATAAATTCTAAGTACCAAAAATCAAATTCCAAACTTTGATAAACCAGAAACAATGAAAATTGAAAACTAACAGTCAAAGGACTTTTAAATTTTTATTTTTTTTTGAGATTTGTGATTTGATATTTATGGTTTTAATATTAAAAAATTAAGTACTGATCCTTTTCACTCATGGAAATAGACAAAACATCTTTCAACGATATTTCAATCTTTCATCACGAGGAAGAATATTCTATTTTCCATAAGCTGAATTTCACCAAAACTTCCGGCGGAAGGGAATGGTTGCGCAAAGTATTCACTGAGCCGCAATCCGACCTGAAAAAAATTCTTGCCATACAGAAAGTGATACGTTCACTTTCGGAACACATCAAAGACTGGCCTAACGATATCAGCAACGGTACCATACTGATGATCGAAAAATTCATGGCTTATGAACTGGATCCGGTACCGGGAAAGCCCAACGCTCTCAACAGCTCTATTTATAAATGGCTGCACGGACCCGATTATTCCATGATCCGGTACAGCGTAAAACACTTTGCTGATTTTTACAGGGGACTGAAAGGTATTGCCGATCTGCTGGAAGGGGTGGAACTTTCTCCAAACATTCGCATCTATATTGAGCGGATCACCCGGCTTCTTGGCGAAGCGCCGTTGCAAAAACTTTCTCTGACCAGGCCCGGGCAGGAATTTTCAAAAAGGCAAAACCTGTACTTCGCTTATTACCTGAGAGGAAAATATAAGAACGATACACTGGGCCTGATAGATATCTTCAGCAGGCTGGATGCGTGGTATTCGATGGCATTTGCCATTAAAAAATTCGATCTCGGTTTTCCTGAATTTGTGGAACAGGAGACTCCTTTGATAGATGCCAAAGGATTGTATCACCTGCTGATCCCTGATCCCGTGGCTTATGACCTGCACATGGATCCTAAACATAATTTTCTTTTCCTCACCGGGGCCAATATGGCAGGGAAAAGCACCCTGATCAAATCCGTAGGCGTTGCCGTTTTTCTTGCACACATTGGAATGGGCGTGCCTGCACAACAAATGAAACTTACTTTATTCGACGGGCTGTTGAGCAATATCAATGTAGTGGACAATATTGCCAAAGGAGAAAGCTTCTTCTTCAATGAAGTGCAACGGATAAAAAATACGATCGAAAAGATCAATGACGGAAGGAAATGGCTGGTGCTGATTGATGAGCTGTTCAAAGGGACCAACGTGCAGGATGCCATGAAATGTTCCAGCACCGTGATCAAAGGACTGATCAAAATAAAAAACTCCCTTTTTATCCTGACCACTCACCTGTACGAGATCGGAGAGGAACTTAAAGTGCATCCCAACATCAGTTTTCAGTATTTCGAGACCATAGTAAAAGATGAGCAACTGGTGTTCACTTACAAACTGAAGGAAGGTATAAGCAACGACCGCTTTGGTTATTTCATCCTGAAAAAGGAAAAGGTAGTGGATATGCTGGAGAAGCTCTGAATCCGTGATCAATATAGTTTAACCAATCATGAGAATATAAGTGTTTCAAATTTTTAACATGAAAAAAATTATCTGTATTTCCTGTTTCTTTTTTTTCCATCAATTTGTGACGGCACAATCAGCAATAGATGTGCTTCATTATAAATTCGAAATAGGTGTAAATGACCAGAATGATACTTTGAAAGGAACGGCAACGATCCGTTTTATTGTAAAAGACTGGAAAGAATCTGTAAGCTTTGATCTTACGGGAGTGAACAAAGAAGGAAAAGGAATGATAGTGGAGAGAGCAGGTTTTTCGGATGATCATTTCAGATCTTCTTTTCTACAGGAAGGCGATAAAGTAAGGATCACTCCTGCAACTCCTCTAAAGAACAGTGATACCTTTTCTGTTGTGATAAATTATAAAGGCATTCCTTCCGACGGGCTGATCATTTCTAAAAACAAACACGGCGACCGCACATTCTTTTCAGACAACTGGCCCGACCGTGCACATAACTGGATACCCTGCAAAGACGAACCCGGAGATAAAGCAACCTTTGAATTCATCGTAAAGGCACCCGAAAAATATTCTGTGATCTCCAATGGGAAAAAGGCGGAGGAAAAAATTTCCGGTTCTTTTAAAGTGAGTCATTGGAAAGAAGATATTCCACTTCCCACCAAAGTCATGGCCATCGGAGTGGCAACATTTGCAGTTACAGAATATAAGGACAGTCCCGCGGGGATCCCGGTCAGTGCATGGGTGTTTCCGCAGGACAGCATTACGGGCTTTAGGAATTACGCTCCTGCACCTTCCATACTGAAATTCTTTTCGGGTTATATTGCGCCGTTCCCATACAACAAACTGGCTAACGTACAATCCAAAACCATTTTTGGTGGAATGGAGAATGCAAGCTGCATTTTTTATGATGAATCTTCGGCAACCTCTACCCGTTCTGTTGAAAGCCTGCTGGCCCATGAGATCGCACATCAATGGTTTGGAGATATGGCTACTGAAAAAAGTTTCCCCCATCTGTGGCTGAGCGAGGGATTTGCCACTTACATGACCCATATTTATATTGAACATAAGTACGGAACCGACAGTATGAACAATGAAATGAAGGCCGACCGCCGCCAGATCGCTGCTTATTCCAAAATTGCAAACCGTCCGGTAGTGGATTCCATCTCACAACTGATGCAGCTTTTGAATCCCAACAGTTATCAGAGAGGCGGCTGGGTGCTGCACATGCTTCGCCGTCAACTTGGCGATACGGTCTTTCACCGGATCATCCGTAGTTATTATGAAAAATATAAAGGTTCCAATGCTGATACAAGAGATTTTGAAAAAGTGGCAGAAAATGTAAGCGGGAAAAACCTTGATACTTTTTTCAACCAGTGGCTATACAGGCCGGATATTCCCTGGCTCAAAACCGGGTGGACTTACTCCGGCACTGAAAAACAAATCATCATCTCGGTTGAACAAGTGCAATCAACCGCAGCGTTTCATTTTCCATTAGATATCCGCATCAATGCAATACAGGGCAAACCTGCTTATCATTCGTTTTATATAAATGAGAAAAAAAAATTATTTTTTATTCCTGCTTCTGCAAAACCTGATTCGGTAACTATTGATCCGTTCATCTCTTTACTTTATGAAGAAAAAAATTGAAGGTCCATCATAACGGATTCTCAAAATATTGTATATTGAACGCAGAAATATTTTTCTTATATGTCAGCAGGTCCTCCACCTTTGCCGGGAACATCCGGCAGCAATACAACAATTAAAAATGTAGTTATTGGTATCCTCACTACAGTAACCGCAAGCGCTATCATTTATTTTCTCGGCTTCGGGGGTGATCATTCCGATATCAAAGAGATTAAAATAAAAAAAGAAGCAACAACAGAAGCATGGAATTCACTGATGTTTTATGAAAACCAATTCAGGGAGACAGGCACAAGGATGACCTGCCAGGGAGACACAGCATCCATGGAGGCGAATATCCTGAACGAATACGACAAGATCATTAAAAATATCAGCAATATTGAAAAAGTGGAGCATGTGGATAACAGGCTTATTTCCCTTATTGACCGGCGCATTGCTACTCTGTCAGGTAAAAGAAAAGCATCTGCTGATTATTATACAGCGCTGGAAACCCTTGGTAACGTCAGCGAGGATGATCCAAGATCAAAAGATCTGTACCATAATTTTATTTCAAAAATAAATATCCTCGATACACAGGACTCTTCATTTATCGAAGGCGTGAGTAAAGAGTTAAACAAAAAATACAGTTCAAAGTTCGAACTCCCGGGGCCTTTCATTGTCAGGCCGGAAGTATTGTACGGAAACTGGACAGTTGACAGAAACAAATATTTAGATCTGAAAAAAGACAATACTTTTTCATTTATCATGGAGTCAGTAAATTATCCGGGAAAATGGTCTTTGAACGATCTGAACATGCAACTTAACTTCGATGATGGCAGCAGTATTGTCTATACTGTTAACTCGGGAAGCCAGAACTTCCTGATGGCTACCGATAATACCGGCAATGTACACTTCTTCTGCCGCTGATATTATTTAAAAAGATACCACTTAGAGGTAATGCCCCGAATGCATATTTTCTCTAACTTCAACCGATAACATTCGGATCATGCTGGTAAAAACTTTTGGCAGCGCTGTGTATGGTGTGGAAGCTATTTCCATCACCATAGAAGTGAATATGATGGCCACGGCCAAAGATCCATTGATCGTAGGTCTTCCTGATAATGCCGTAAAAGAAAGTTTGCAACGGGTGGAAAGTACCATCAAGACCAACGGCTTTATGATGCCACGAACAAAAATCGTGGTCAACCTCGCTCCGGCCGATATAAAAAAAAGCGGAACGGCTTTTGATCTTCCCATTGCATTAGGAATTCTTGGTTCTTCCGCACAACTCAATAACTGCGATGCATTGAATCAATATGTAATCATGGGCGAATTAAGTCTTGATGGTGAAGTAAGGCCGATCAAAGGAGCGCTGCCCATTGCCATACAGGCAAGAAAAGAAGGGTTCAAAGGCCTGATCGTTCCCAAAACAAATGCAAGAGAAGCAGGAATGGTGAATAACATCAATGTATATGGTGTTACTCATATCAAAGAAGTAATTGATTTTTTTGAAAACGATGAAAAGGGTTTAGCAGCAACGATTATAAATACTAGAGAAGAGTTTTTTCATTCTCAATCAGATTTTGAAATTGATTTTGCTGATGTAAAAGGACAGGAAAATATCAAAAGAGCGCTGGAGATAGCCGCAGCAGGTGGACATAATGCCATATTAATTGGCCCGCCGGGAGCCGGAAAAACGATGCTGGCAAAAAGATTACCCACCATTTTACCGCCACTTACTTTGCAGGAAGCATTGGAGACCACAAAAATTCATTCCGTAGCAGGAAAGTTGCCGGAAAATTCTACGCTCATTTCCAAACGTCCTTTCCGCTCTCCGCATCATACTATCAGTGATGTAGCGCTTGTCGGTGGCGGAGGCATACCTCAGCCCGGCGAAATTTCATTGGCACATAATGGTGTTTTGTTTTTAGATGAATTACCGGAATTTAAAAGAACCGTGCTGGAAGTGATGCGCCAGCCTATGGAAGAAAGAAGGGTAACTATTTCAAGAGCAAAAGTGGCTGTTGATTTTCCTGCCAGCTTTATGCTGGTCGCCTCCATGAATCCTTGCCCCTGTGGATATTATAATCACCCGGAAAGAGAATGTACCTGTCCACCCGGCGCCGTTCAGAAATATCTGAATAAAATTTCAGGGCCATTACTGGATCGTATTGACCTGCATGTGGAAGTAACCCCTGTTCCTTTCAGCGAATTATCCTCGATCAAAACATCGGAGACATCTTCTTCCATTCGGGACCGGGTTATCAAAGCAAGGGAAGTGCAGGCAGAGCGTTATAAAAATTATCCCGGTATTTATTGCAATGCACAAATAAGCAGTAAAATGCTGAAAGAAATTTGTGTGATAGATAAAGTAGGACAAAATTTATTAAAAGCGGCTATGGAAAAATTGAATTTATCAGCCAGGGCTTATGATCGTATATTAAAAGTATCCAGAACCATTGCTGATCTTTCATTAAGCGCTGAAATAAAACCCGAACATCTTGCAGAAGCGATACAATACCGGAGTCTTGACAGGGAAGGTTGGGCGGGGTGAGTAGTGAGAGGGTGAGAGAATGAGAGGGCGAGAGGGTGAGAGTGAGGTTTGAGGAATTTTTAGTTATGTATTTTAAAGGTAACGCTATGACAAATGCTGAATTTAATGAGATGTTCCGGAAACGGACAAAAGACTTTGGCGTGAGGGTATTGAAATTTTTAAGCACAATCCCGTTTAATACTGCTACAAAAATTATGACATACCAGTTTGGGAAATCAGGAACATCAGTTGGAGCTAATTTCCGTGCTTTTTGTCGTGGCAGGTCAAAAGCTGAGAAATATTCAAAAATTTGTATTGTGGTAGAAGAAGCGGATGAATGTGTTTATTGGATTGAGCTTTTTGAAGAAACAGGTTTTGGAGACAAAAAAGAATTGAAATGGCTGGCAACCGAATCACTCGAAATTTTGAAGGTCTGCTCCAAAATAAAATCATCCCTCGCCCTATAATCTCTCACCTCTCACCCTCTCACTCTCTCACCTCTCACCCTCTCACTCTCTCACCTCTCACCCTCTCACTCTCTCACCTCTCACCCTCTCACTCTCTCATTCTCTCACTCTCTCATTCTCTCACTCTCTCAATCTCTCGCCTCTCACTTCTTTCTCTGCTATTTTGTCTTTTTTTCCGAACTTGTACGATGTTTGCAGTTTGATCTGCTTTCATTTCAACCATACTGATATTTATGAAGATCCTTTTCAGGTACCTGAAACCGCTTAAATTGCTTGTGTTCCTGGTAATGGCCCTGGCTGCCATCAATATCGGCTTTTCCCTGATAGATCCAATCCTTTTTGGGAAAATGATCAACCTGGCCAATGCATACATCATCCATAATTTTGATCCCAACCGTTTTTTCAACTCGTTTACCTGGCAACAGCCGGGTGTGTGGCTCCTGGTGATCGCTTCGATCACTGTGGCTATGATCAGCCGCCTGGCAAAAAATTTTCAGGATTATTTTTTAAACGTGGTGATCCAGAAATTCGGTGCCAAAGTTTTTACGGATGGCCTTCAGCATGCCATGAAACTGCCTTACCAGGAGTTTGAAGACCAACGCAGCGGGGAAACGCTTTCCATCCTGACAAAGGTCCGGGGCGATGTGGAAAAATTCATGATCAATTTCATGAATATTCTTTTTGGAGTGTTTGTAGGAATATTGTTCGTATTCATTTATGCAGCTATTTTTATTCACTGGAGTGTCCCGCTGGCTTACCTCGGAGGCATCAGCATACTCACGGTGATCACGAATATTCTCAGTAAAAAGATCAAGACGATCCAGCGAAAAATTGTTGACGAAACCACATCGCTGGCAGGATCAACCACAGAATCACTGCGCAATATTGAACTGGTAAAAAGCCTGGGGCTGACACACCAGGAAGTGGAACGCCTGAATAAAAACACCTATAAAATCCTGGGGCTTGAACTCACTAAAGTAAAACGTATCCGCAGCATCAGCTTCATCCAGGGTACTATGGTCAATACGCTGAGACAGGTCATCCTTTTCATATTAATGTGGCTGATCTTTCACAACCGGATGGATGCCGGCCAACTGGTGACGATGCAGATCTTTTCTTTTTTTGTTTTTGGCCCTTTGCAGGAAATCGGGAACATCCTCCTCTCTTATCGTGAAGCGGAAGCTTCGCTCAACAATTTTGATGAGTTGATGAAAAAAACTCCTGAAACAGAACCAGCACACCCGAAACATCTTGGCGCCATTGAAACCTTGTCCTTCAAAAATGTTTCTTTTCAGCATCGGACCGCCTCACAAAAAGCGATCAATGGCATCAGCTTCGATGTCCGGGTGGGAGAAACCATCGCTTTTGTCGGGCCCAGCGGCAGTGGCAAGACCACATTGATGAAATTATTAGTAGGATTGTACCGGCCCCAGCAGGGAAAAATTTTATACAACAATTCAGATGAAACAGAAATAAAGTTTGATGACCTGAGAAACCAGATCGGGTTTGTAACCCAGGAAACGAATTTATTCAGCGGCACCATCAAAGAAAATTTATTGTTTGTCAATCCCGGCGCCAATGATGAGGATCTGAATGATGCTTTGAACAAAGCATCCTGCCAGAACCTGCTGGAAAGAGCAGAAAAAGGTTTGGATACAATGATCGGTGAAGGCGGATTGAAACTGAGTGGTGGCGAAAAGCAACGTTTATCCATTGCCCGTGCATTACTCCGTCACCCGAAACTGTTATTGTTTGATGAAGCCACTTCGGCTTTGGATTCTTTGACTGAAGAAGAGATCACTGATACCATCAGGGAGATCTCGCAGGAAGGCACCCAGATCACCATACTGATCGCTCACCGCCTTTCTACCATCATGCATGCTGATAGAATTTATGTGTTAGAGAAAGGAGAAGTGGTGGAAACAGGAACACATTCCACCCTGCTGGAAGAAAAAGGATTGTATTATGCCATGTGGCGCCAGCAGATTGGTGAAAGAAAGGCGAAAGTGATTGCCGTGTAAGTGAAGCCGGTTACCGGTTGCAGGTCTCAGGTTTCGGATGATTGATTGATTGATTATTTATTATTGATTATTAAAAATCTTTTAAGTACGATATTTTATTTCTTTGAGTAAATTCATAAATAGCAAATCCTAATGCGAAAAATCTTTTTCTCCCTCTTATCGTTTTTGCTTGTTTTCACAAATGTTTACAGTCAAAATGTTTTACCAACCCAACCCAAAGGAGAAATCATTTACCATGTATTTCAACGCAGTTTTTATGACAGTAATGGTGATCTCAACGGAGACCTGAATGGCCTGAAAGAAAAGCTGGATTATCTTCAGGAACTTGGTGTTACTTCCATTTTGCTTTTACCCTTCTTTGATTCCGATTGTTATCATAATTATTTTGCCAATGATTTTGAAAGAATTGATCCGTCATTCGGAACGATGAACGATTACATCGCCCTGGTAAAAGAAGTTCACCGGAGGGGAATGAAAATCTATCTTGACATGGAAACACAATATGTCACTGATAAACACATTTGGTGGAAAGATGCAGTAGGTAATTTAAAATCACCTTATAGTAATTACATCCTGTTTCAGGATTCAGCTCATACCAAACCTTCCACTATAGTTTATAATATAACGGAACTGGATACTTATGACGGGAAAAAAATAAAACTCACAACAGTTAATCTGAAAAGTAAAGAAGTTCTTGACTACAATATAAAACTGTTCTCCTTCTTTGCCGATCCGGATAAAGACGGAGTCTTTGATGATGGCGCTGATGGTTTCCGGCTCGATCACATGATGGACGACCTGGATAATAAACCTGAACTCACCAACCTGTTTGCTGATTTCTGGACGCCACTGATCCGGCAGATAAAAAAAATAAATCCAAAAATCAAATTCATTGCCGAGCAGGCCAACTGGCTCAACTATGGTTTTGATTATTTTAAAAAAGCAGATGTGGACATGGTGTTTGGTTTCTGGCTTACCTGGTCCATCACTTCTCTCAACAAAGAACAGATCACAAAAAGAGCAGATACTATTCTGGGTATGACACCGAAAGGGAAAGAACAAATAATTTTTCTCGAAAACCACGACATTGACCGTTCGGCAAGCACTCTTAAAAAAGATCCTTTGAAAGAAAAAGCAGTAGCTGCCATTTATCTTTTGATCGGTGGCACTCCTTCTGTTTATTACGGGCAGGAACTTGGCATGTTTGGCAAAGGGATAACCGGTGCCGCCGCCAATACAGACGGCAAAGATATTCCACGCAGGGAAGCATTTGAATGGTACCGTTCAGACAGCGGCAAAGGAATGGCGGTCTGGTATAAAGACTCAGGCCCATGGTGGGATCACAGAAACATTATTCCTAATGACGGGATTTCCCTGGAAGAAGAACGATCCGGCAAAAATTCATTGTTCAATTTTTATAAAACACTGATCCGGCTCAGGAAAGGTAATCCCGCACTTTCTTACGGAAGTTATCAGACCATAAATAATAATAACGATTCCGTTTTGACTTTTTTAAGAAGCGATGGAATAAATAAAGTACTGGTTGCGGCAAATCTTTCCGGAGAAATTCAAAAAGTAAAACCTGAGCTTAAAGCCCGGAAATTTTCCATTCTCTTCGGTAATATCAGATACATAAAGAAAGGATTTAAACTGAAGCCTTACGAAATTGCAGTATGGTCAACCAGGTAAATATGAAAAGCGGATTTCAAAGAATATCATTAGGAGATATAAAACCATGTGGTTGGATCAAAGAACAAATGCAGAAAGATCTCAACGGGTTTGTAGGCCATCTGGACCGGCTGGCGCCTGATCTTTTTATTAAAGACAAAATTTATGGAAAAGACAGGCTGACCAGAAATATAAGATCAAAAAGTGTAGGCAACCTGCAGGGGCAGGATGAATGGAGCCGGCAATATTTATGGTGGAACAGTGAAAGCCAGTCGAACTGGCTGGATGGTTATATGAGGCATGCCTTTTTGCTGAATAATAAAATACACCTGGCCAGAATCAAAAAACAAATCGGTTATTTTCTTTCCACCCAGGATAAGGACGGATACATCGGGATCTATGCACCCAACCTGCGTTATCATTTCACCGGGGAAAACGGAGAGCTCTGGTCAAAGACAACTTTGTACCGTGCTTTGGCCGGTTATTATGAAGCCACAAAAAATAAGAAGGTCTTGCAAGCCATGATCCGTGCCGTGAAAAATGTAATGAAGAAATACCCGGCTCCGGCATCTTCACCATTTTCATTCAATAAACCTTATGCAGGCGTTAGCCACGGTCTGATGTTCACCGATATACTGTATGAGTTGTACCGGTTCACCGGTGATAAAATCTACACAGAGTATGCTGCATTTTTATTCAGCGATTACAACAGGGAAGATGTAAGTGAAAAAGATGTCCAGTTAAAAAACATCCTGAATAAAAAATATAAACTTGCCGGCCATGGCGTTCACACATACGAGCATCTCCGGTCATTAGCCTCGGCGTATTTTACGACCGGCAATTCCCAATTAAAAAAAGCTCTTTCTGTCTATCTGAAAAGAATAGAAAGTGCTACTACCGCTACCGGCGGCCCGATAGGTGATGAATGGATCCTGGGCCGCAAGGCAAACGGAACGAACACCGGGTATGAATACTGTTCCATCCATGAGCTGATGGATTCATATCTTTTTCTCCTTCAGAAAACAGGTAATCTTCAGTTTGCAGACAAAGCAGAAAAAATATTTTTTAATGCTGCACAAGGTTCCAGGAACCCCGTTCACAGTTCCATTGCCTATCTGAAGACGGACAATTCTTATGAAATGTGCGGAACAAAAAACGGATTAAAGGAAAAGATCAAAAAACAAACCCGTTATAAATATTCGCCTGTACATCAGGACGTGGCTGTTTGCTGCGTCCCCAATGCAGGAAGGATAACTCCATACTTTATACAGAATATGTGGATGAAAGATGATGAGGGGCTAATCGCTTGCCTGTTTGGACCCAATGAATCAGCCATAAATTTTAAGGGGAAAAATATTTTTATCAGGGAAACCACATCCTATCCTTTTGACTTTACCATCAATTTTGAAATCGAGGTGGAGCATCCTGTTGAATTTACTCTGAAAATCAGAAAGCCGGGCTGGTCAAAAGCAGTAACAGCAGGCATTTCATTTAAGGAAGGAAAAAGATTTATTGTCATACATAAAAAGTGGAAGGGAAAAGAAACTTTTCAGATCATATTCACGCCTGCATTGAAAGTAAACCGTACTCATGACCGGGAAGTATATTTCTCTTACGGCCCTTTAGTGCTTGCACTCCCCATAGAAGCCGAAGAGATCATCACTAAAAAATATAATATACCGGAGTTCTATGACACACACTACAGACCAATATCATTAAAGCATTACCGGTATCGTAAAGGAAAAATAAAAAAAGAAAAAGGCCGTCTCGAATTTCGTGCGGAACTTTTTAATACCCGATCACGAAAAACAGAACATGTTATACTTGTTCCGGTAGGAAAAACAATCCTCAGGCAGGTCACGTTCAAAACCTGATCATAAGACACCAAAAATTTACTCAATATTCTCAATGATACCTGCAATGCCCTGTCCTCCTCCGACACAGGCAGTTACCATTCCGTATTTTTTATTCAGCCGTTTCATATCATGAAGTATCTGGATGGTAAGTTTACACCCGGTGCATCCCAATGGGTGTCCTAAAGCAATGGCGCCGCCGTTGATATTCACTTTAGAAGGATCAAGCCCCACTTCTTTGATCACTGTGAGCGATTGGGAAGCGAAAGCTTCATTCAATTCCACCAGGTCAATATCCGAAAGGCTCATCCCTGATTGCTTCAATACTTTTGGTATAGCAGCTATAGGCCCGATGCCCATGATACGGGGATTCACACCGGCAACGGAACAAGCTACTACCCTTCCGATTGGTTTTAACTTCAGTTCATTCATCATCTTTTCACCCATCACTATTACAAAAGCAGCTCCATCTGATGTCTGCGAAGAATTGCCTGCAGTGACAGAACCACCGGCTGCGAATACAGGTTTTAATCTTGCCAAAGCTTCCATGGAAGTGTCTGCTCTCGGCCCTTCATCCGTATCCATCACATAATTCCTTTTCTGTTTTTTACCTTTCTCATCTACATATACTTCTTCCACATTGATAGGCAGTATCCCGCTTGTAAAGTATCCGTTTTTGATTGCATGAAGTGCTTTCTGATGGGAATGGAATGAAAATTCATCCTGTGCTTCCCTGCTTACATGATACTCTTTTGCCACTGCTTCTGCAGTCAATCCCATGCTGAGATAATAATCAGGTTCATCTTTTGCAATGGAATAGGAAGGAACTGTCTTCCATCCCGCCGTAGGAACCAGGCTCATACTCTCCGTACCACCTGCTATGATGCATTCTGCCAGCCCCATACGAATCTTGGCTGTTGCAATAGCAATTGTTTCCAATCCTGATGCACAATAACGGTTAACCGTCATTCCGGGAGTGTCAAATCCTAAAGCTCTTGCAGCAATGATGCGCCCTATCTGCAATCCCTGTTCTGCTTCGGGAACAGCATTACCCACGATCACATCATCCACCTGTTTTGCCTGTAATTGAGGAACAGATGCCATCAATCCTTTAATAACTTCAATCGCCAGATCATCCGGCCTGTAAAAACGAAACTTGCCTCTTTTGGATTTTCCAACTGCCGTACGGTATCCTGCTACTATATACGCTTCCTGCATGAAGAAAAGTTTTAAAGTTTAAGAAGTATAAAATGTAAATATCTTCAAAGTTAACAACAAAAATCATCCGTAAAAGTTCCGCTATCTTCGCTTCCCGGTATGTACAAATTGCTCCGAAACATCCTTTTTCTTTTCCCTCCCGAACGGGCACATTATTTTTCCATGAATTGCCTGAAGTTTCTCTGCAGTATCGGATTCGGAAAACTGTTAGCCAAATGCTATAAGCCCGGAATAAAAGATAATTTAAAATTTGAGATTGGGTACCTGGAATTTTCAAATCCAATAGGGCTTGGCGCCGGGTTCGATAAAAATGCAAAATACCTGAGAGAACTGGAAGTATTAGGTTTCGGATTTGTGGAAATCGGCACTGTTACTCCCAAACCGCAACCGGGAAATCCCAAACCGAGACTTTTCCGCTTACCAAAAGACAAGGCGCTGATCAATCGCATGGGATTTAATAATGACGGTGTTTCGGCAATAGCAAAAAGACTGAAAAAGTGGAGAGAAAAACATCCGGACAATAAATCTGCGAATGGTCAACTGATCCTCGGAGGAAATATCGGGAAAAATAAAACCACACCCAATGAAGAAGCATGGAAGGATTATGAGATCTGTTTTAAAGAGCTGCATCCATACGTGGATTATTTTGTAGTGAATGTAAGTTCTCCGAACACTCCGGGGCTTCGCGAATTGCAGGAAAAGGAATCCCTGAGAAAGATCTTATCACATTTGCAAAGCGAAAATTCAAAATTTAAAATTCAAAGGCCGATACTTCTCAAAATAGCTCCGGATCTGACTCCTGAACAACTGAATGATGTAATCGAGCTGGCAATAGAAATCAAACTGGACGGGATAGTGGCAACCAATACCACTATTTCGAGAGAGGGGTTAAGTGAAGGATCAAAAGTTAAAAGTCAAAAAGCAGGCAACGGCGGTTTAAGCGGAAAACCGCTGGCAAAAAGAAGTACGGAAATAGTAAAATACATTTCGGGAAAAACAGGAGGGAAAATTCCTGTCATTGCTTCGGGAGGAATCTTTACGGCAGAAGACGCAAAAGAAAAATTTGATGCCGGTGCATCATTGCTGCAGGTGTGGACCGGGTTTATTTACGAGGGTCCTGGGATCGTAAAGAAAATCAGCAAATATCTTTTTTGAACAGTTGTTTATTCCTTAATAATTTTTTTGAAGAGCATAATATTTCCGTAACTGCATTTTATGATATAAATGCCCGGGGAATATCGCTCCATGTTGACCGTTTGAGTTTGAGCAATAATATGTAGTTTTTGCATTCTTCTTCCCAGCAGGTCGGTGATTTCTATTGATCCTTTGTTTTGAAGTCCTTCAATTGTTACGGAGTTTAGAACGGGGTTTGGAAAAACATTAAACTTTGCATCAGAAGAATGTCCCAGCTTAATAACGCTGCTATATGTAAAAGTTCTGTCTATATCTGCCAGCTTCAGCCTATAGAACTGAACAGAAACCTGCTGCAAAGTATCCGAATAAGAATAATGATTATTTCCGGGGCGATTGAGCGAAGGTAGTGTTCCGATTGCATAAAACCGGTTGCCATCATTGCTCCGTTCTATTATAAATTCTTTTGTATTGGTCTCGTTGCTGGTTTCCCAATACAATAAATTCTCAGTAGTAAGGTTTGTTCCGCTGAATGATATAAGCTTCAATGGAAGCGGTGTGGAATAAACAGCTTCAATATAAAGTCTCTTAACAGTTCCCGGACAGGGATCGCCAAATGTTGCGTTGTCAGCCATAATACTCGCAGAATTTTTTCCAACTAACAAAGATTCTACAACAGATTTACTGTTAGCTGCATGGCATCCCCCGATTGTGAAGCTTCCACAACTGCCATTGGGTGTGCCATAGCTTGCAAATGTCACGGAAATAAATACCTGCCCTGACGGAGCTGAAAGATTAACCGGACTGCCTTCATTTTCAGTTCCGCAGATGCTGGTTTGTGAAGAAGAGCTAAAACTCCATGCACTTAAAAACAAAATAAGAATACCGTTTCTCATTTCAGGATAAATATTAGGGTGTTAATTTTATTAAATCTTAAAGCGGAAGTTGCAATATAAAAAAACATGCACTTGGTTGTGCATGAGTCTTATCAACCGATGTGAAATACGATTATTTAAACAAAGAAATTCCGGTATTATTATTTCATTCAGCAAAATAATACCGGAATTATAATAACATCGTTCCCTGTGATCAGCTACTGTTTTTCCAGTAACCAGACCTGATAGCGATTAGGTTTTTGGCCGGGAATATTAGTGACACCGCATTTACCTCCCGACAGGCACTCAGCTCCTGCAGTTAAGATACAATGAGTATTAAAATTGTATAATACGTAAGCATTCTGTTTAATAGGGATCAGGTACCATGTATCTTCATCACCAAATGCTCCGAAAGGATAATTACCTGCTTTTTGCATCAGTACATTCGGAGTACTCCGTGCATCAGGCCCTCCCAGGTTTGGCTCTTTGATATCTGCTACCATCTTTGTCTGGCCGACAGTGAGGTAATAACCACCAGCCAGCTTATGTGTCAATTTAAATACAGTTCCTGTAGTACTGATCTGTAACTGGCTTTTGTCTGTTGCATTCCAATTCAGATATTTCTTTGTATTATTTCTGCTGAAACCATAGCATGAAATCTTATAGCTTGCCCCATCTGTGACCCCGGGCACAGTCCCTAACAGATTGCTGGTATAATTTGTGGCAGCATTTATGAAATTAGCAACGGCATTCTCGATATCATCCATAGTATTAACCAATGGATTATTCAGATTTCCCTTTTGAATCTGTGGTGCGGAACAAGTGCCCTCTCCCTGTGCAGGCAGCGGGATATCCGGAGGTAAAGATGAATACGCCGATGATGGCAGCTTATTTCTGAGCCCTTTTAAAACCCAGGTGGGATGATGATAACAAAATGCGCCGCCACAACTGTATAAAGCTTCTAACTTGATAGTATTGCTTAGCCCAAGATTTAAAAGACCGCAAGCAAGTCTCATATCGTCCCAGACCGGAATTTGTTCTTCGCCTCTGTTCATCTTATTAAGATCGGCAAAATAATTTCTTTCGCCGGCTCTTGCGAATGAAAATGGTGGCATCTGAAAAGGCAGTGTGGGTATAGGGTCATCTGAAAATTCAAATCTCTGGATTCTGGACTTTCCTCCTAATTCACTGTTCAATTGATTAACAAAATCAGCATCACCAGGATGAGGGCTTTCATAAACATAAACACCTTGTGCGGTGATTCCCCAATTCAGTTTTAATAACAATGCAAAGAGCTGTGCATGTGCTCCTCCGAGGCTGTGTCCGGCTATCCATACTTTTTTACCGGCGCCCCCATAACGGTTTTTTATTCTTGAAGCAACACTATCTGCAAAGTTTTCATAATTCAGACTTTCAATAAATCCTCTGTGTACTTGTCCGTTTATTTTAGGCCAGGTCCTTTTTAAAAATTTAAAGTCTGTCCCTATCCATTCGCCCCAATTATAACCAAACGAATTTATGGGGCTGTTCTCACTGATACAGGAAACCCGGTCTGTTGCCCTGAAAACAACATATACCGTAGTTGGTGTCGAAATAATAATTGCTTCGGGATCATAAGCATTGGGACTGCAACGGTATTGAAAATCAAAGATCACATTGCCTCCTGCCGTAACTACTACATTAGGTTCGCTCTCTGTTTTATTTATTGATTTAGTTATTACGTTAGGGATAACCTTGTTCTGAACACCTGCCAAAGATTCCTGAAGCTGCTGCGAAGGATTATAAAAAAGATATGAAACCTGCTGTGAAAATTTGCGGACAAATGTATCATTCCGGTGCTGGAAATATTTCACCCAATTACTGTTTTCAGACGGATAGGGAGCAGGCTCCCGAAATCTGAGATAATCGGGTGTTGACATGGTGGTCAGGTAAGATAGCAAATAGGCGTTTACCGCATTATAGCTGGTGGAATTTCTATTGAATTGCGTATTAAAACAATTTGTTCCGGATTGACTAAAACCCGGCATTACGCTAACCACTAACAAAAAAATTGAAAATAAAAGTGAGTATTTTTTCATTTTAAAAAGTTTTAAATTAATCGCTATTATCAGGAATTATAATCACAAAGACCCCAAAGCACAATAAGTTAAGCAGGATGCACAAGCTGCACCAGCACAAAGTCCAAAAGTTGCAAGAAGTAAAGGAGTTCCCAGTCCACCTGAAACTAATTCTAAAATAGCGGTAACTCCCCCACAAGCTACTATACCGGTTATACAAGATGTTTTGCAGTCAGCCTTAACTTTCATTTTACCGAACCAGGTATCTATAAGAACTGTATGATTACCTCCGTTTACACATTTGCTAAACTGCCTTCCGAAGCTATTAGCCTTTTTAATATCATTATTTTTATCAGCATAAAATTCTACAGATTCCATAAGGCTCTTTTCAACATCACTGATTCCTTTGGGATAAATTAAATAGGCTTTATAAACTTCATCGCCTATCTTCCTCCAAACCATAGAGCCGGTTTGAAAACTTTTATCGTTTACTGCTTTGGGGCTATAAAAATCAAAAACGCAAAATTCCACATCTACCGATTTTCCTGTTTTTTGGTCTTTCAAAACACCTTTAAATCCCCAGGAAGACTCTGCCACCCGCTTAAAGCCATTCCTCCCCATCTCTTTCAACAGTTTATCCCACCCCTTATCCTTGCTATTATCCTCCCATTTCAATTTTAAGTCTGAGGCTGAAAGGTTTTTCGTTTTCAAATCTGCATCCTGAGAAAAAAGTTCTGACCGGGATGCAAATACCAGAGAAAATATTAACAGCGTTGTGAACGCTTTTGCAATTCTGCTTTTCATATTGATCTGTTTTAAATAATGAAATATTTTACAATGTCCATTTTCTCCTTTTAAAATTTTTCCCTATCACAATATGATCATCTCATCATACAGGAAAGTGTGATAATAGGAGCAAACGTTTTGAATTTCCAGTTTGAATCAAAAACAGAACGCAGCCCGTAACTGATTATTCCGCCCCGGTACATCCGCCAGTCACCGCCAAATGTCACGGTATTGGGATTAACCACATCCCAATTCAAAGAAGAGCTGACCACTTCGCTATTTACGGGAACCTCATACGCTCCATCAAGACACCCTTTTGCAGAATTAACTTTTTTTCGTTCGTACAATATTTCAGCAAAAAAAGTATGAATTGACCCGCCATAGCGGAAATTTAGTCCCATGCTAAAGAGTGAATTATTACCGATGGCAGTTTGAGGAGTTTCAACATCAGTTGACAGGTCTTTCAGAAGGAAATCAACCTGATCCTGATACCAAAACATTCTGAAAAGACCTGATACCAGAATTTTATTTCCTATACCCATATTACCATTAATCCATGCACCCCACCCGGTACTCCTGCTATTTTTTCTCATGCCGAAAGTTGCTGCGCTATCAGACATAAATGTATACATTCTGCCAAAAGCCACATCCAACGATGATGAATTCCAGTATTCGCCAACAAATATTTTTGCACGTTCATTGATCTCTGCCATTCTCCTGGAATGCAAGGTGCTCAATTGTTCTTCAATAGTTTTTATCTGCACCCGCAAAGCCGGTTTCTCAAGAATATTTTTAATGGTATCAAGTTTTTCTTTGACCTCTTTAAGCTGTTGCTGCAGATTCTTTTTTTCACTTATATATTTTAAACCGATGTCTTCATACAATTCTTTTTCCATCAACGGATCTTTTTGCCTGAAAACATTAAATTTTATGGCTCCGCCGACTCGCCTGTAGCTGTTGGCATCCTGAATGGTACCCAGTGATAAATCAATTGATGCCAGCCGTCTCATCAGGTTGGAAGCTGACTGGTATTTACTTAAATCCCTTTTATTAAAAAATATCTCCCAGATTGGTTGTGATTGAATTGCGAAATTCGGATTGATCCCATACCTTAACGACCAGTCCACTTTAAAATCTTTTATATCTGCTGTACGGGTTATCTGAGAGGGAGATGCTCCCATCAGATCAAAAGCAGGAGAAGGAGAAATCGCCAGTTCCTTGGGTGATATTCTTCCCGCAATGGTTTCAAGTTCCTGGCACTGCGGAGCTTTTATTATTGCAAGGGAGATGATTGACAAAAAAAGAATCTTTTTCATATTGAAATTCCGTTTTCTATTAACCGGAAGGTTAATACGATTGATACACAATAGAATTTTTTTCAAATGTTTACCCGGTAAAAGAAGGCGTAAATGTAAGATCCGAATTAAGGCAGGACAATTGCTAAACTTAGTGATAGGGTGAGAACGGCTATACGATTTTATTCTTTAATGCCAGAGAAACAGCTTCCCCCAGGGAATGAACGTGCAGCTTTTCATAAATGCTTTTTATATGTGCGTTTACTGTAAAATAACTGATACCTAACTTATCCGCTACCATTTTATAACTCATCCCTTCGGATAAATATTTCAATACTTCTTTTTCCTTAGGTGTAAGATTATAATTCTTCTTTTCGTCATTCTGCCGGTTAAAATACTGAATTACCCTTAAAGCCACTGAAGGAGTCATATAGGCACCTCCTTTATAAACTTCTTCAATACATTGTGTGATCTTTTCAGCAGGTGTGTTTTTCAAAATATATCCCTCGGCACCTCCCTGGAGGCAAGCAAATATCTTTACTTCATCTTCATAAACAGTTTGCATAATTATTTTGATCTGCGGAAAATTCTTCTTGATAAGACTGACACCGCTTATGCCATCCACATTGGGCATTTCTATATCCATGAGTACAATATCCGGCTTAAATTGTTTCATATCCTCTACCACATGGCTGCAATCGGGGAAATCAGCTACACACCGGGTGCCCTCTGTGAGTGACAACAACGCTTTCAAACTTTCGCAGCGTTGTTTATTATCATCATATATTACAACCTGGATCAATTTCCGAATCTACTAATTTAATTATGCCGGCTACTCACTAATACTAGTGATAGGAATATTGCATTGGATCGCAGTACCGCAGCCTTCTGTGGATTTGACCGAAAAAAGGCCTCCCAGTGTTTCTGTCCTCTTCTTCATGTTTGACAAGCCATGGCCCGAACTTATTTCCTGGTGATAGAAACCCTTTCCATTGTCCGTAATCAACAACTGAAGAAATTCTTCAGATAAAGATAATTTCACCAAAGCGTTTGTTGCTTCACTGTATTTAGCCATGTTATTCATGGCTTCCCTGGCTATCCGCAGAATATCTTTTTTTGCTTCAATATTCACCAGTCTTTTTTCGGCTTCTTTATCTATCTGATAAACACAATTGATATTGACCGGGGTCAGGAACTCATATCCATAATTCTTTAATTTCCCTTCCAACGAAGCTTCCCTGGCATTATTGGTATGAATTGCCCATACCAGGTCGCTCATTGTTTCCATAACCTTAAAAGTACTTTGATTGATATGTTGCAATATTTCCAGTGTTCTTTGCGGATCCCTGGCCATAATTTTTGATGCTACTGAAGAAAAAATATGAATACTGCTGAGAGTGGCACCCACTTCATCATGCAGATCCTGGGCTATACGATCTCTTTCCTTTTCACGGGTTTCAATTATAGCTCTCATCTTATCCAATTCTTTTTCTTTAATCTCAGCATCTTTCTGAATTATCCATTGCAATGACTTTTCTTTTTCTTCATACTCCTTACGAATCTGGTAGCCAATGGCTGCAGAGAAAAATATTATATCCGTAAAATACCCGAACATGAGCCATGAAATGGCGCCCATCATAAAGGTTCCAGGAAAAAATACGTTAATAAGAAAAGAGATTAATCCAAACAAGAGCATTGAAGCAGCACCTGCCCCAATGTATCTGAAAAAAGGAGTCTTTCTTCGTTGCAATACAATAATTAATAATAAAGAACCCAGCAATAACAGATATAACCGGGGAACCATTCTCAGCAAGCCGTATAATTCTATATTTTCATAGTTAGAATGTAATAATGTTGAATTGATCACCAGATACCCCAGGATTACATAAGGAGTAATACGCACAAACAGAAAGGAATATTTGTCTTTGATGCGATCTAATGACATTGCAAATGCCATAAATCTTATATACATGATAAATGAGACCATAGGTAATATCTCATCAAGATTGATCCTGACAAAAGAATTTTCCTTCGGATCAATTACCGGTGAAATGACCCGGAAAAAGCAATATAAAAAAGTAGGCCAGAGGTAAATACTGTATAAGGCAAGAAGCCGGCTTCTTCTCTGAATGTACAGTACCGTATGATAAATAGAAACCATCAGAACGGCTCCTGTAACAAGCAGTGTTACCGAAAAGTCAATACTAATGCCATTTAACATGCCATAAATTACAACTTTTTACATATTAAGGAATCAATTCATGAGCTTTATCGCTGCAACCACACCCGCAGTTTCTGTCCGCAGTCTCGTTTCTCCTAATGAAACAGGAATAAAATTATTTTCCAGTGCCAGTTGAATTTCTCTTTCGGTAAAATCCCCTTCGGGCCCGATCAGGATGGCAGCAGATCCGTTAACGGATCTTTGTCCTAACTGCTTCTTTTTCCCTTCGGCACAATGAGCAATAAATTTCTGATCACATTGAATTGCGGTGATCGCCTTATTAAACAACAGAGGCTCATGAAGCACCGGTAACCGGCACTGCTGACTTTGAAGCATGGCACTGATGCAAATGGCATTCAATCTTTCAAAACGGAATTTTTCTTTTTCTGTCCTGACGCAGATCAGAGGAATAATTTCAGAAACACCGATCTCCGTTGCTTTTTCCAGAAACCATTCAAAGCGATTGGTGTTTTTTAATAATGAAATGGCAACAGTGATATCCGGGGTTGCCGGCTTCCGGATAGCGGTTTCTTTCACTTCAGCCTTACAATGTTTTTTATGAGTTTCAAGAACTGCACAAGTGACCAGGTTGCCTTTTCCATCTGTAATATTGATCTTCTCTCCTTCTTGCATCCGTAACACTCGGGCAATATGTTTGGAAGTATCTTCATCAAGGGATATCACTTTTTTTGAAGGATCAAATTGAGCTATATAAAAAAAAGGTGCAGGCATAAAGGGAGAGCCCTGCAAACTGGCAGGGAAAATCTGTAATCTCAATTCGTTTATTAAAAATCAGAAAGGTGTTTCTTCATCTTCACTGTAAGGAATATCATTCATTTTACTTCCTGTCTGCATATACAATTTTGCATCGCCGCCATCAATATCAGAGACGGGTTTCCAGTTTCCCGGTAATCCCGGTCCGGCAAGACCGCCTCCATCGTCTTCCACGAATTTCTGAATATGCAGCAGTGCCCTGAGCTTGATTGTTTCCAAAGTACCGTTCCTGTGTTTTGCAATCCGCACCATGGTTTCACCACGATTGTTCTCCCCCATTTCATTGGTAGTAATATCATAATATTCCGGGCGGTAAAGGAACATAACCAGATCAGCATCCTGCTCAATAGCGCCGGACTCACGCAGGTCGCTGAGCTGAGGCATCTTGGTACCGTCTTTGGCGCCCCGCTTTTCCACTTCACGGCTCAGCTGGGACAATGCGATGATCGGAACTTCCAGTTCTTTTGCCAATGCTTTAAGATTTCTTGAAATATTGCTGATCTCCTGCTCCCTGTTGGATTGGCGGTTATCTCCGGTGCCGCTCATAAGCTGCAGGTAATCTATAATGATCAACCCGATATTATGCATATTTTTTAGCCTGCGGCATTTTGCACGGAGTTCAAAGATGTTCAGTGCCGCAGTATCATCAATAAAAATCGGAGCCCTGGATAATTTTTGAATTCCTCTTGCATACAATTGCTTCATTTCATGTTCTTCCATCTTTCCTCTTGCAATTTTATCCAGCCAAATCTCACTTTCAGCTGAAAGGATACGCTGCACTAATTGGCCTGCACTCATTTCCAAAGAAAACAAGGCAACAGGTGTCTGCTTATTCTTATTCATTGCAGCATTACGGGCAAGGTTAAGGGCAAAAGCCGTCTTGCCGACAGCTGGCCTTGCCGCTAAAATGATCAGGTCGGTGTTTTGCCATCCGTGAGTGACATGATCCAGTGAAGAAAATCCGCTGGGCACACCGGTTACATCTTCATTTTTATGGCGCAAATCTTCTATTCGCTGAATTGTTTTTACCAAAACGGAATCTATCTTATCAAAATTTTTGCGCAAATGGTTATTGGTGATCTCGAACAATTTGCTTTCTGCTTCATCCAGCAAATCAAAAATATCGGTTGAATCCTCATAAGCATCACCGATTATTTCACCGCTAATGCGAATAAGCTCTCGCTGAATAAACTTTTGCAGGATGATTCTGGAATGAGCTTCAATATTGGCAGCAGAGACCACTGCATTGGTAAGCTTGGTTACATAATATGGACCCCCTACCAGGTCCAGCTCTTCTTTGCTCCTCAACTCTTCTACTACTGTGAGTATATCGATCGGCTGGCTTTTTTTCACCAGGCTGTGCATCGCATTGAAAATGCGCTGGTGTGCCTCTACATAAAAACATTCTGGCTTGAGAATTTCAACAACTGTATCAAACGCATTTTTTTCCAGCATCATGGCCCCCAGCACTGCTTCTTCAAGGTCTTTTGCCTGTGGTGGCACTTTTCCGTAAACCATTGTGCTCAGGTCAAGTGAAGATTTCCGTCTTTGTTTCCTGTCTTTGTTTAAATTAGTCAGATCCATGTTCCCTTACAACGATAAAAAGTTAAACCATTAGTTACTCACCAATGACCACCGGGTTAGTCTGCCTTGAACATCGGGCAGTTATTCCAGCCTTATTTCAGAAAAATTCTTTTCAACAAAGGAATTGTTCCCATCAGTCAGAGCAGCGAATATAAAAGGTGAATGCGATTGAAAAAATTTTTTCTTTCTTCACTATTTCTTCACCGGGTGCCTGAAGGTTATCCACAAGTCCTGTTTTTCTATCCCTGCGATCTATTCGAATTTAAGAAAAAAGAAATATACTATCAGGAATAAAAGAACACAGGTGTGAAAAAAAAATTACTGAGCCTCAATACCTTTTACCTGGCCCGTACAATAAATGAATTATTGCGGAGTTATTATCCATATTTTGATCCTTTCGTACCAGGAACTGCACTTTAATTACTAAAAGATAAACTATGAAAACTAACAAAACCGGGAGCTATTCCCGACCTGTTCTTACCCAGTCACAAACCAATGCCACATTATGGATTGGTCACCTGCAGGCAGACCCTACTGATCACTTCGGGGGGCAAACTTTTCGCTGCCCTTCTGAAGGCACGCTGGATAATATCCAGTTATTTTCATCAGCAGTACAATACCCGGGTGAAGTTACACTGACCGTTCACGAATTTGATCCAAAAACAAAGACCTGGGGCGTTGCTATAGGAAGTTCAGGCCTGGTGATCAGCAAGAGCGATTATGACCGTTGGATCCGCTTTGACCTTACCCCGGTTCCGTTGGAAAAAGATGTTGTGTATGGCTTTCGCCTGCAATCGGAAAATGCATTGATTGCATTAGGCGAAGCCGCAAGCGGAGCAAAACAACCTTTCCCGTTTGGGCATGAATGGAAAGCAGATTCAAAAAATGAAAGAGGCCATTATTTTTCATATTTCAGCCTTGCATTTAAAATAGAAATGTGTGCCTGAAATTTCAAGATCCGGAAAAAATAACATGCCCCGCCATTGCGGGGTTTGTTTTTTAAATACACCCCTCATTAATACCAGGCAATAATTCTGATTCCGCTACCGGCGCTACGCCTTGTCAAACGGCACCAGTACAAGTCAATTCACTTAACAGCTTTCCTTTATCTTCGCAGCTATTAATGAACTGAATACATGACGATCTCTTACAAATGGCTGAGTGAATATCTCCCTGTAAAAATTGAACTTGAACGTTTAAGTAAAATTCTGACCTCGATTGGCCTGGAAGTGGAGTCATTGGAAAAATATGAAGAAATAAAAGGAGGACTTAAAGGATTAGTGGTTGGCGAGGTTCTGGAAGTAGAAAAACATCCAAACGCCGATAAATTAAAGCTTACAAAAGTTGATATAAGCGCTGCTGAACCATTGTCAATAGTTTGTGGCGCCCCGAATGTCGCTGCAGGACAAAAAGTAATAGTTGCCCCTGTCGGGGTTACCATTTATCCTGTTTCCGGTGAACCGATGATGATAAAAAGAGCAAAGATCCGAAGCGTGGAAAGCAATGGAATGATCTGCGCAGAAGACGAAGTGGGATTGGGCAATTCTCACGAAGGTATTTTGGTTTTACCCAAAGATCTGGAACCGGGCTCTCCCGTTTCTGAACATTACAAGCCTTATGAAGATTGGATATTTGAAATAGGGCTAACACCCAACCGGATGGATGCAATGAGCCATTGGGGAGTGGCGAGAGATGTATGTGCTTACCTGAGTCATCATGACAAAAAAGATATTAAAGCCAAAATCCCGTACAGTAATGGATTCAAAGTGGACAACACTTCACTAACCATTGATGTGAAGATAGAAAATACAACAGCATGCCCCCGTTATTCCGGTATCAGCATCTCTAATGTTACCATTGCAGCATCTCCCGGATGGCTGCAGCAAAAATTAAAAGCAATTGGTCTCAGGCCAATCAACAACCTCGTTGATATTACAAATTTTATTCTTCACGAAACCGGCCAGCCACTCCATGCATTTGATGCAGATGCCATTGAAGGAAAAAAGGTTATAGTAAAGGATCTGCCGGAGAAAACCACCTTTATTACTTTGGATGAGAAAGAAAGAAAATTAAGTAATGAAGACCTGATGATATGCAACGCTGCAGAAGGAATGTGTATTGCAGGTGTTTTTGGAGGGCTTCGGAGCGGAGTCACAGCCAACACCAGAAATGTTTTCCTGGAGAGCGCCTGCTTTGATCCCGTAACAATCAGGAAGACTTCCTTTCGTCACGGATTGAGAACCGATGCTGCCACAAGGTTTGAAAAGGGAACGGATATTTCCGCTACAGTGAACGTGTTAAAGAGAGCCGCCACCCTGATCAGGGATATTTGCGGAGGCGCTATTACTTCAGATATAACAGATATCTATCCAAACCCGAAAGAGAAAGTTGAGATAACCCTGAAATACCATTACCTGAAAAAACTGAGCGGGAAAAATTATCATCCTGATGCAGTAAAAAATATTTTACTCGGGCTTGGTTTTGAGATCAAAAAAGAAGGGATAGATGAATTACGTGTGGCTGCTCCTTATCATAAGCCTGATATAAGCCTGCCCGCAGACATTGTCGAAGAAGTGTTGCGCATTGACGGGCTGGATAATATTGAAATTCCAAAATCAATTACCATCACTCCATCCATAGAAGAAAATTATTCCAGAGAGATTTTAAAAGAAAAGGTTTCAGGATATCTTACAGGTCTTGGTTTTAACGAGATCATGACTAACTCCATCACTAATGCTGCTCACTTTTCTGAAGAAGAATTGCAAAGTATGGTGAAAATGATCAACAGCCTGACGGCAGAGCTGAACATTTTGCGTCATTCATTATTTGAAACTTCTCTGGAAATCGTGGCGCATAACCTGAATCATAAAAGCAATTCCCTGAAACTTTTTGAATTCGGAAAATCCTATAGCACATCGGGCCCCGACAGTTTCTCTGAGTCGGAAAAACTGTGCATTCTCATTACGGGTAATGTCACTGAATCAAACTGGAAACATAAAACACAGCCGGCCGATTTTTTCTTCCTGAAAGGAGTTTTAGAGGGTTTATACAAATTACTGAATGTAATTCCCGATAAAATTGAACCCGTAACCGACCCTGACTTTGATAATCATATAATCTTCATCAAAAACGAAAAGATACTTGGAAAGCTCGGAAAGGCTAATAGAATATCTTTAGAAAAATTTGATATCAGGCAACCGGTATTTTATTCAGAACTCTATTGGGATTCGCTTTCCGGAAACGCCAACCGGCATAGAAAAGCAATTAAGGAACTCCCCCGTTTCCCGGCAGTACAGCGTGATCTCGCAATTGTAGTAAAAGAACAGATGAAATTTGAATCGGTGGAAAAATTGGTGCAAAACATAGGGCTCGACAAATTGCAGGATCTCCATTTGTTTGATATATTCGAGAGTGAGAAATTAGGACCCGGTAAAAAATCCATGGCGATCAGTTTCACTTTCCTGGATGAAGAAAAAACACTTACGGATAAAGAGATAGACGGATGGATGAATCACATCATGTCAGCACTGGAAAAAGATCTGAACGCCGAGATCAGGAAATAAAAAAATAATCAGCAACTGTGAACTCTGCAGAACAACAACTGAAACGGATACACGAAAAACTCCAGCAATTGATGAAGACCTATGTTGCTTTGCAAAAAGAAAACAAACGGTTAACCCTGGAAATTGAAAAAGTGAAGACCTTCACAACACAGCAACAAAAAACTAATGACGACCTGCGGCAACAGCTGGATATTCTTAAACTAAGCACACATAAATTGAGCAATGATGACAAGAAGGAACTGGAAAAACGGATCAATTACTACCTGAAAGAAATTGACCGTTGCATTGCTTTACTGAATGAATAATTCAAACCCGCTTGACGAGTCTCATTTTCATCTCATCTTCTCCGTGAGAAAGTTCCAGTGTGTACACGCCATAAGGAAGATCATTCAAACCCGACCAGGTAAACTGCTCCCTGTCGTAGAGGTGATCCCGTTCTAATGTACTGCATACACTTCCTTTCTCATCTTTTAATACACCCCGCAGGCAATCGCCGGCAGGTGCTACTAATTCAAACTGTAGTGCATCAATAAAAATTGATGATTTAACTTTGGCAAACATGGCAACAATTTTAGTTAACTATCGTTTCAGGGGGGAAGGATAACCTTTCAGCGGGAATGGACAGTTTTACCTATGTAATTTTTCAAAAGATTGGAGTATTTCCTGAAACAGGGCAACTAACTTAAATAATATTTTTGTAAATACCAAATCATGGAATCATTAATTGCAGCAACAGTGGTCATCGGTGACCGGTCATACAGAATCAAGATCCGCCCGGAAGATGAAGAAGTGGTACGAAAAACCATTAAAACCATCAATGACAAGATCCTTGAATTCCGGACCCAGTTTGCCGGAAAAGACATGCAGGATTATATTGCCATGGTGCTCGCCTGGTACGCTACAGAGCAAAATTCAGCCGTTGCAGCAGAGGTCGAAAAAATAAACCTTGAGGACCAGCTCAACAGCATTGAGAAAATACTCGATAACCAGCTTAAGGCTAATAGTTAGCACAATAATGGTAGTGCCCTTAAAGCCCGGATTCGTACTCTATCTTATTCAATTTTACCTATTTAGGGTCTGCTGTTTATAGTTG
>MWTC01000022.1 GCA_002066995.1 Sphingobacteriales bacterium UTBCD1 | reverse complement strand
AAAAATCGAGGAAAACAGGAAAAAGTGCATTCCCGGAATTATAATTACCGCTTTATGCTGAACGGCCTGATACAACATAACATTTACCATATCGGCCAGATCGCTTATGTAAATAAATTATTCTCCTGAAAAATATTCATTCTGCGGTTTTATACGGTGGAGGACATCAATCATCATCTTTATCATTGTTTTTGGTGACTTTAAAAAAAGCTGCTCTCTTAGGTGCAGGCAAAGGAACATTATCCCCCCTGATACCATACCATAATACAGCATTGAACTGCATGTCCGGTATAGCATCTTCTTTGGCAAAATTGAATTTTTCCGAACGGCGCTGCCATTCATTCTGTGCAATATTCTTATCAGTAAGATTCACATTTTCAGGAACAGATTGATATCCTGTGAGGTCCGGAGTGCCGGAAAAACAACGCCACATAGGTTCGGCAGCTGCATCGTATTGTGACATTGGATCAAGGCCAAGAATCAGTTCCATCGTCCTCAACATGGAAGAAGTGGAATACATGCTGTGATCCACAAATTTTCTTTTTACAAATCCTCCCGCCACATAAGCAGTAGTGCGGTGAGCATCCACATGATCGGGTCCGTTTTGCGCATCATCTTCAATAATAAACACCACGCTTTGTTTCCATATAGGGCTCTTGCTTAAGTATTCAAGGAACAGGCCGCAGGCAAGATCGTTGTCTGCCACATGGGCAAAGGGTGTCAGTTTACCCATCCGGAGGCCTTCAGTATGATCATTCGGAAAACGAATGCTGTTGAACCGGGGCACAGCATTAATTTTAATCAACGAATCAAATTCATTTTTCCATTGATAAAAACGGGTAGTATCATATACCGAAAGATTCCAACCGGTAAATGCCGGGGAGAAATGATCCTTTAACACTTCAACACCGGTTTTCTTATCATCCACAAATTCACCGTAGCTGCGATAAGAAATGTTTTTTTGCCTGCACTGGTCCCATAAATAAACTTTGTTGTTGGCGATCTTCCTTTTCCCTTCGCTGTCATATTCACCACCTCTTCCTCCATAACTGGTAGGCCAGGTTTTTTCCAGGTAATCAGTAGCATAAGCTCCCATACTCCATTCATGCCCGTCAGCGCTTACTTCACCATCGCAATAAAAATTATCCAGTAATACAAATTCCCCGGCGATCTTATGAAGATTGGGGGTGATTTTTTCTCCAAACAATACCAGGGAAGTATCCCCATTGCCTTCTTTCATATCACCCAGCACCTGGTCATAGGTCCTGTTTTCTTTGATGATATAAAAGACATACTTAATCGGAGATATTCCGCCTACTTTCATGGGAATGGGATTACCTTCTTCACCATTGCTCAGCATTTCTCTTTCTTTATTGAAAGGCGAGTTGTGATACACTGCCTGCGAGTAAATGCTCAATTGTTTTTCGGAAGGCTCCTTCATGATACTCATCTTTCCTTTGAATAATCCTGCAATGTATTGCACCCCGATCGGTTCACTTGTATCTCCTTTCTGATAAATCACTCCTTCATCTTTTCGTGCCGGATCAGGCCCATACGGATTGGCCATCGAAGTGAATCCTTTCCCGTTTGTGATCCAGATCTTCTTATTGATGACCTTTACATTGGTGGGATACCATCCCGTAGGTATGAAACCCCTGCTTTTACTGAAACCGGGATGGCTGACATCAAACACTGCCAGGCAATTATTATCGGCATTGGCGATATACAATGTTTTTTCATCAGCGCTCAACGCCAGCCCGTTTGAAGTAGAGCCTGCTGGAGAGTTCGGATACAATGCAGCATTCAATGTTTCGGTCACTTTTTTTGTTTTTACACGGATCACTGATACCGAATTGTCATTCCCGTTTGCCACATACAGATAATTTCCTTTTTTTGTCAGGCATAATTCATTGGGGTGATCACCGACGGGAATTTCCCCGATGATCTTCTCTTTTCCTGTATCGAACAACAATATTTTATTACAACCCCAGCAACTGATGTACAGTGTTTTTTTGTCCGGCGAAAGAAGACAGGTGTACACTTCTGCCGGGAGATCTACCTGCTTTTTTACTTTTTTAGTTGCAAGGTCAACTATATAAAGCGAACTATTTTCTTTGGTACCTGTGTACAAAATTTTCCGGGTATCGTCAATATCCAGGCCGGTGGGCGAGATTTTTACCGGCCATTTTTTCCCGAGTATTAAACTGTCGTTCAGAATGAGCTTATTGTTTTTCACTGCATATTGAAGGATCCGGTTGTCATTTCCGCCGGAAGCATAGAGGTATTTCTCATCAGCGCTGAACTTTAATCCATACCACGATTTAGGAACCACTACATTATCAAGTATCACTTCATTTGCTGCATCGATGAGTTGCAACGATTGGACGCTTTGCCCGTTATTGGTTACTGCAACATATTTTTTTGAAGCAGACACTGCCATGTTCAATGGCAGATCACCTAACGGCAACGCTTTGCCCACTGGTGTCAGGCTCCATCCGTTGGGAAGATGCACTCGTTGGGATTCAACTTCCTGCAATGTTTGCCCTGAAGCAAAATAGCTGAGAAAAATGACCAGCAACAATGAAAATCTTTTCATACCGTAAATTGATAAAACGAAGGTACACAGAAGCTAAATGCAACCGTACCGGTAATAAAAATTACAAAAGATTAACCCACTGCTCAGAGTATATCCCTTTATATGGCACCCCATAGACAACAGCAGCAATTATTTTTCACCCGGTTACCCAGGTAATTAAAAAAATCAGAACACATTAAAAAATTTTATATCGCCGGAAAAAGATAGCGACCGTTGTTTTAGAGTTTATTCCCGAACACCCGTTGTTTTGTTTGTACCAGGCGTATCGTCCAAAATACCCGCAAAGTGGTATTGAAAACCTTCACCATCTCAATTACCTTTCATTATGGTATTTTATAAAATTCCATTCTGGAAGAGATCGCCTTTCCTTCGCCTGTTATTCCCGCTGATGGCCGGGATCATCCTGCAATGGTACCTGCAGCTCTCCTCCAAGATATGGTGGTATGTTTTGGTACTAAGCAGCCTGGCGTTCATCCTGTTCTTTTTGTTACCGGTCTTCAAACGGTTCCGGCTCTCTTTGCTGAGTGGAATTTCCGGGGGACTGATATTTTTATCACTGGGAATATTGCTTACCGGGTATCATAACATCAAAAATGACAGGGGATGGTTCGGTAAAACTTATTTTCCGAAAGACAGGCTGGTAATATCATTGGATGAACCGTTAGTGGAAAAGAATAAATCTTTTAAAGCAAATGCCTCAGTAAAGTTTCTGCTTCATAATGATAATATAATTACTGTCAAAGGAAAGATCATTTTATATTTTAAAAAAGATCCAGGTAAAAAAAATGATTCCACGTTAAAGTATCTGAAATACGGCACAACTCTCTGCATTGACAAACCTTTGCAGGAAATAAAAAACTCCGGTAACCCCGGAGGGTTTGATTATAAACGCTATGCTTTATTCCAGGGAATTACACACCAGGTTTATCTGAAACCCGGAGAATTTGAGATACTTGAAAACAATAATGGAAAATGGCTGAATCAATTTCTCTTTTCAGTCAGGGAGAAAGTGACCGGTATTATTCGCTCCTTTATTCCTGGCGCAAGGGAGCAGGGGCTTGCCGAAGCGCTGCTGATCGGTTATAAAGACGATCTCGATCAGAATTTAGTGCAATCATACACGAATACCGGCGTGGTGCACATTATTGCCATATCGGGGATGCATCTTGCATTGGTATATTGGTTACTGTCTTTATTATTAAAACCGTTACAAAGAAAAAAACAATTAAGATGGCTGAGGCCTGTACTGATAATCGCAGGATTATGGTTTTTCAGTTTGCTTGCGGGAGCACAGGCTTCAGTGATCCGGTCAGCTGTAATGTTTACCTGCATCGTAATCGGAGAAAGCCTGGCAAAAAGGGCCTCTGTCTATAATACCCTGGCCGCATCTGCATTTATCCTGTTATGTTATGATCCGTTCTGGCTGTGGGATGTCGGGTTTCAACTTTCTTATGCAGCAGTTCTGAGTATTGTAATCTTTTTTCAGCCGATATACAATTGGTTTTATATCCGTAATAAAATCCTCGATTTCATCTGGAAACTCAATGCAGTCAGCATTGCTGCACAAATACTCACACTCCCGCTTAGCGTGTTTCATTTTCACCAGTTTCCCGTTTACTTCCTGCTGACCAATTTTATCGCAGTTCCTTTGTCCAGTGTGATCCTGCTGGGGGAGATTTTCTTGTGCAGCATATTTTTTATCCCGTTTGTCGCCAGGCTTGCCGGTGAAACTTTATCCTGGCTGATCGGGTTAATGAATACTTACATTGAACGAGTTGAATCGCTTCCCTATTCATTATGGGATGGGTTGCAGATTAATATGGTACAAACAATTTTATTGTATGCGATCACAACCGGTGCAGGGTATTGGCTTATGAGAAAAAACAAAGCAGGATTGAAAATTGCACTGGCAGGATCGCTGTTGTTTTTTATCTTCCGTGCATATTCCTTCATGGATGCAGGTAACCAGGAAAAGATAATCGTTTATAATGTGCCGCAGCGACGGGCTATAGACATCATTTACGGGAAAGACTATTTGTTTGACGGGGATAATGATCTGTTGCAGGATGCTTTTTTGCGGAATTTTCACTTAAAGCCTTCAAGAGTACTGCACAGACTGGCCATTAATTCAAAAGTCAATGATACAATAAGGGGTAATAAATATTTTACCTGGGGTTCAAAAAAGATCATGCTGGTTGATACCCCTGTTTTATTTTCTGAAACCAACCACACAATACCGGTTGATCTGCTCGTAATCTCAAAAAATCCAAAATTAAATATGACTAAGTTGTTGCACACTTTTTCAGTTGGGCAGGTAGTGTTTGATGGTTCCGTTCCGTTCCGGAGACTGAATAAATGGAAAAAAGAATGTGATGCTCTCGGCATCTCTTCTTTCGCCGTAAACGAGAAAGGGGCTTTTGTGATGAATCTTCGTTAAACTTATCTTTGCGGCCTGCCTGCCTCAATTTTTTTTAATACTATGAACAAAAGAATTCAGTCTGCTCTCATCTCTGTCTTTTACAAAGATGGCCTTGAGCCTATTGTAAAAATTTTATCAGAACTTGATGTAACCATTTACTCTACAGGAGGCACTCAGCAATTTATTGAGAAACTCGGGCTAAAAGTTATCCCTGTTGAATCGCTGACTTCCTATCCTTCCATTTTAGGCGGCAGGGTGAAAACATTGCATCCTTCTGTCTTTGGCGCCATACTCGGTAAAAGAGACGACGCTGTTCACATACAGGAAATGAAACAATTCAATATTCCTGAAATTGACCTGGTAATTGTGGACCTGTATCCCTTTGAAGAAACCGTGGCGGCCACTAAAGAGGAAAAAACGATCATTGAAAAAATTGATATCGGCGGGCCTTCCATGATCAGGGGCGCTGCAAAGAATTATAAAGACGTGGTAGTGGTGGCAAATAAAAAGGATTACAGCTTACTTGAAAATATATTAAGGGAACAAAAAGGGGAAACAACAACCGGGCAAAGAAGGACATTTGCCCGCAAAGCATTTGATGTATGCGCCTCCTATGACAATGCTATTTCAAATTACTTCAACGAAACAAATTTTGAAACAATCTTCAACAAAGAAGAAAGGGTATTGCGTTATGGAGAGAATCCTCATCAGGAAGCGAAATTTTTTGGCGACCTGGATGAACTCTTTGAGCAATTAAACGGAAAAGAGCTTTCGTACAATAATCTCGTAGATGTAGATGCTGCTGTTCAGCTTATACATGATGCTGCCCCGGATCCTGCACATCCGGCAGGCGGAATCCACAAGGAAGAAGCGGTATTTGCCATCATCAAGCACACTAATGTTTGCGGTATTGCTCAAAGATCCACAGTAAAAGAAAGCTGGGATGCAGCATGGGCGGGAGATCCTGAATCGGCATTCGGAGGTGTATTGGTTTGCAATAAAATAATTGACAAAGAGACAGCCGGTGTGGTCAATGAAATATTTTTTGAAGTAATGATCGCACCGGGGTTTGATGAAGAAGCCCTGTCCATTTTAAAAACGAAAAAGAACAGGATACTATTAAGACATAAAGATCAGGGCATAAAGCACAAAGAAGAGAATCAGCGTTCATTATTAAATGGCATTCTGATCCAGTCCACCGATGAAGGGAATTTTTCGGAGTGGAAGGAAGCAGGAGGAAGAGAAAGCTCTGATGAAGAAAAAGCAGATCTGAAATTTGCCAATCTTGTATGCAAACATTTAAAGTCAAACGCCATTGCATTGGTGAAAAACAAACAACTGATCGGAAAGGGCTGCGGTCAAACCAGCCGTATCGATGCATTGAGGCAATCCATTGAAAAAGCAAAGCAATTCAATTTTGATCTGAAAGGGGCTGTTCTGGCCAGTGATGCTTTTTTCCCCTTTGATGACAGTGTGAAAATGGCTCATGAAGCAGGAATCACTGCGATCATTCAGCCTGGAGGTTCCGTTCGTGATAAAGACTCAATTGAGTATTGTGTTACAAACAAAATGGTAATGGTGATGACGGGGATGAGACATTTTAAACATTAATCCCAAAAACGCTAAAGAAACTTTGACTTTTTTTAGTGTAATAGAATTAAAAAGTTTTTAATAATCAAGTTTCTCTTTAAGGAGATTCAGAGAATATGCCCCGTTTTGATGTTATAAAAGCGCTGTCACAAACCGGTGATTCCATCAAACAATTATCGGTACTGAACCCCCTGACTATTTACAGGAAGGGAACAAAAACCAAAGCGGCATTTGCATTGGCAATGGTTTGTTTCTTTTGGGGCACCACCTGGCTGGCTTCTGAACAGGGGGTGAAACGCATGCCTGGAATACAGCTTGCTGGTATCCGCCAGCTAATTGCCGGGGTCATTTATGTTATTTATTTTTTATCCAAAGGGGTCAAACTTCCTAAAGGAAAAGAATGGGGGCCGGTTTTCATACTCAGCATTTTGAATTTTGCATTGAGCAACGGGCTCAGCACCTGGGGTGTTCAATACATTTCAGCAGGATTAGGCGCCATCATAGGTGCTATATTCCCTATCTGGCTGGTAGTGATCGGACTGTTTCTATCTTCAAAAATCCCCGTAAAAGCAATTATTGGGTTGATACTCGGTTTCGGCGGAGTCTGCATTGTATTTTACGAGCACTTCCATGATTTCTTTAATTCAGGATTTCGCCTCGGGATCACTCTTTCCATTCTTTCAACCTGGTCTTGGGCCTTTGGAACTCTTTACACAAAAAAACAAGTGGCAAGCTTTAATCCTTATTTCAGTCTTGGGCTGCAGATGCTGATCTCGGGTACATTCCTGGTCACACTGACAAAAACAACAGGTATTGCTATACCGGTCACTTCCATACCCTGGCAGTCGTGGGCCTGCCTGGCATACCTAATACTGGTAGGATCAATTTTTACATTCATTTGCTACATATATGCATTGCAGCATTTACCCACAGAACAAATTTCTATTTATGCATATATCAATCCGATCGTTGCAGTGATCTTAGGCTGGTTGATACTGAATGAAAAGATGAGCGTTTTTATCGGTATAGGAGGTTTGGTTGCCTTACTGGGTGTTTACCTGGTAAACAAAGCATTTAAAGCTGTACCGGCAAGTGAGCAACCTGCAACCGAAGGTGTATGATCTCTATTAATTATTTATTCCCGTTATGTTGTTCCTTCCACAACTGATTAAAAGATCTTTTTGGAAAATCCAGTTCACTTCTATGCTCTTTCCATCCTTTCACCATTGAGTTCACTACCCAGTTTTTCATTTTAGCGGTTCCGGTGTTCATCAATCCCCGATGCAACATGGCCTGTTTCCAGGCTTTCCATGCTATGCGTTCACCAAAAGAACTTAGACCTTTATCAACCGACTCGTTACGGTTTTCCAATAATAATTTATGAATATTAATATTCACCGGGCAGGTCTCTGTGCATGCTCCGCACAAAGAAGAAGCATAACTCAGGTGCTTCCATTCATCCATCTGTTTCATGTGTGGCGTGATCACAGATCCTATCGGGCCGCTGTACGTGGTGGCATAGGTATGGCCACCTACATTTTTATACACCGGGCATACATTCAAACAAGCACCGCACCGTATGCAGTATAAACTTTCCCTTACTCTTTCATCGGCCAATAAATTGGTGCGCCCGTTGTCAAGAAGAATTACATACATCTCCTCCGGGCCATCAGGTTCATTTTCCTGTCTCGGGCCGCTTAAGATAGAATTGTACACGGTGATTCTTTGTCCGGTTCCGAATGTTGCCAGCAACGGAAGAAACAAAGAAAGATCAGCCAGGGAAGGAATCACTTTTTCAATACCTGCAATAGCAATATGGGTTTTGGGCCAGGCGCTGCTCAGGCGTGCATTCCCTTCATTCTCCGTAATCGCTACAGCACCGGCATCTGCAATGATAAAATTAACGCCAGTTATTCCTATTTCTGCCTGCACATATTTTTCCCGGAGAATAGACCGGGCGATCAATGTCAGCTGTTCCGGTGTGGCATTTGGGTCAGTTCCTAATTTTTGGGCAAATAATCTTGAGACATCTTCTTTGCTTTTATGCATTGCCGGTGTCACAATATGATACGGTGGTTCTCCGTCCAGTTGCTGAATATACTCACCAAGATCTGTTTCTACACTTTCAATCCCCTTCTCGGCCAAATAATCATTGAGATGGATCTCCTCGGTCACCATGCTCTTACTCTTCACTATCGTTTTGCAATTTTTAGCTGCACAAATTTTTCCCACTTCGTTCAGCGCCTGCTCCGCATTTTCTGCCCAGATAACCCTGGCACCACGGGCTGAAATGTTCTTTTCAAAAATTTCAAGATACTGGTCGAGTTTTTCCATGACCCTCCACTTCAGATTCTTTGCCTTTTCTCTTGCAGAAGACAGATCTTCAAACTGTTGTTTGCCCTGTATTACTGCCGCACTGTATTTGCCAATATTGAAATTGATTGTACGGCGATGTTCTCTGTCGGCAGTTTTGACTGCGCTCCGGGCTAAAAATCTGGCAGCGGTTTCTTTCACAGACTGTTTCTTATTTTTTCGTTCTCTTCTGAAGCCTGGCGCAGCTTTGCAGCTACATCCAAAGCATGATAAAATTCTTTCCCGAATTTCCTGATCAGTGCATCCCTAACAAACTTATATGCAGGAATTCCAAGTTTATTACCCAGCACACAAGCCGGGCTGCATAATATTTCCCTTGGTTCATAATTTACCTTGTCATACTCACCGGGTTTTCCTTTTTTGACAGTGACAGGATAGAGGTGACAACTCACCGGTTTTTTCCAGCCGATCACTCCATCATTGTATGCCTGTTCAAATGCACACTTAATAATCCCGTTCCGGTCCCTGATCCCATAAACACAAATTCCTTGATCACTCCCGATTGTCGGGGTAACCCATCCGAATTCCTCATGGTACACATACTTTCCTTTATTCCCGATTTCCTTAACCGAATCGCCGGTAAGATAGGGCTTTACCTTATCAAAAACTTCAGTTATCGTTTTCAATTCATCATCACTTAATGGTGCTCCGGCATCTCCTTCTTCACAACAACCGCCTTTACATTTATCAAGATCACAAACAAATTTTTTCTCAATCACATCATCACTGACCAGTATATTATCTATTATTATCAAGGGCTCTTAATTGTTTTCAAAAGTAATATTTTTTAAATGCCGTGTGTTTACCTGGATTTATTGAACTGTTCTATTTCCATTTAAGTGTATTAATCAGGTGTTTGATATCCTGTTTTAAAAAATCATTCACTATGCCCAGTGAGTCTGCATTGGGAGTGGCGTTAAAATACAATGCGCCCCTGAGAAAATTTTTTGTAGAATCGGTGAGAAAAAACTGGTTGGCAGTGGCGGTATTACCTGATAGTGAAAAATAAATTCCTTCGATCCCGTTTGGCGTTTTCATCACACTGTCCGTAATACCGGTTGATATAGTGACATGCTGCTTGTATGCCATCTTGAACGCATCGCTTACCAGGGAATCTAACTTATTCCTTGATGTTATTACTTTATAACTTATATAGATACGGCCAGCAAACTGCGGTATATCCACATTGATCCACCAGGGGTTCTCCGGTTTATCTTCAAAAAAGGTAGTGTCTTTCACAATCGTCGCATAATCCGGATACTCAAAACTGTAAGGATAGCCCGCCTGGTCAAAGAGTTTGTATTTTTTTTCAGGAAAATCTATTTTAAAATACCCTTTTCTCTTCCCGATAGTATAATTGCTGTTGCAGGAAAACAGGATTGCAAAACACAAAGTCAGGGTGAAAATCAAGAAAAGTATTTTTTTCAAATCGGTATTGTTTATTCTTTTGATTGAATTGTTACTTTAACCTGCCGGATACGGTTGTTGTCTGCCTGAAGTATGGTAAACTGGAAATCGCCGCAGGGTATCAATGTGTTGATTTTCGGAAATTCTCCTGCCAGTTCAAGTATCAGTCCGGCCAGTGATTCACTGTCTCCTCTTACTTCGTTGAATGTGTCAATCGGCAATTCCATTTTACGGCACATGTCATGCAGCATAGTCTTTCCTTCGAAAATATAATTATGCTCATCAATCTTCCGGTTCACATCTCCCTCATTGTTAAACTCATCTTTGACCTCACCGATCACTTCTTCCAGTATATCTTCCATGGTCACAATGCCACTGGTACCTCCAAACTCATCCACCACAACGGCAAAATGGATCTGTTTAGTCTGAAAATCCTTTAAAAGATCTTCAATAGGCTTTGATTCGGGAACAAAATAAGGTTGCCGCATGAGTAAATGCCAGTCAAAACTCTCTGTTTCATTCAGATGAGGTATCAGATCCTTGGTATTAACGATACCTACCACTTCATCCAGGCCGCTCTTGTACACAGGTAAGCGGGAAAAATGAAACTCTTCCACTTTTTTAATTAATTCATTAAAAGTTGAGTTGTAATCAGCTCCTCTGATATCCAGCCTGCTTCGCATGATCTGGCGTACAGAAATGTTGGCAAACTTAACGATACCTCTCATGATATTTTTCTCTTCCGGCGTCGTCTCTTCATCAGTCCTGATATCAATGGCCTGGTCCAATTCTTTTATGCTGACCACTTCGGATTTGTCGGCTCCTAATTTTTTCCCGATATTATTTGCCAGTTTCACGGTCCAAATACTGATCCTTCGTAAAAGGAGATGCAATGATTCCACAACATAAGATGCACCGTATGCAAACCGGAGATTATTTTGCGTAGCCCAAATCTTCGGAAAAATTTCTCCGAAAAATATCAATACAAAGCCTATGGCAATTACTTTAAACAGTATCCCAAGCAGGTTATTTTCTTTAGGCAAAAAATCAAACTGGTCTATCAGAAAATTAGAAAGAACAATGATGCATATATTAATGAACGTACTCCCGATCAGCAGTGAAGCATAAACCTCTTTGGGCTCTTCCAGCAATCGGACTATACGCCGTGCAGCATCATGCTGTTTGGTCTTCAGCATATTTATGTCTTTACTGTTCAGCGAAAACAAAGCTACCTCGGCACCCGATATTGTAAATGTGAATAACAGGAAGATCAGTAATAAAACCATCAGGAACGCAGGCGTTTGCGGATTAGCAGCCAGGTAAACATAGGAAAGTTTTTGTAGCAGTAAATTAATTAGCAAATGATCTTCCAAACCAGGATATTTTGAGTGATTGATTTTTCGTTATAAAGCAAACGAATGGCAAAGGCAGTTTTATAAGTTTGCCTTTATCATCATTGCAAAAATAAGATTTCAGAACGGAAGATTTTCTGATGGATCTCCCATTGAAGATGTGTCCTGTCCCCCCATTCCTTCCAGGTTAATATCGCCTGAAGATGCTGCATTACCGCTATCGGCCCGTTTGTCCAGCATGATCAGGTTATCACCTACCACTTCTGTGGCAAATTTCCTGTTGCCTTCCTTATCTTCCCAGCTGCGTGTTCTTAAGCGGCCTTCAATATATACGAGACTGCTTTTATGCAGGTATTTCTGAGCCAGCTCTGCTAATCCCCTCCAAAGCACCACAGTATGCCATTCTGTTTGTGAAATTAATTTTCCTGACCTGTCTTTAAAAGTTTCTGTAGTTGCTAAAGGAAATTTTGCCACCGCAATATTTCCTTCCAGTGTTTGTACTTCAGGATCCTTACCCAGGTTCCCAATGAGCATTACTCGGTTAACTCCTCTCATATACTCTTCTTTTTCGTTAATAATTCATCCCGGAATTAAATGCTCTCTAAAATTAGATTTTTTTATGCGGACTAAGAAAATTTTCCAACCCTGATTAACAGGGGATTAAAACAAATTCTTACCGGCTCCGCTCTTTTTAAGGTTTTGATTGATAAAAGCAGGAAATGCATAATGGGAAGACCGGCCCGTACTGATCCATATCCAGTCATTAGCTTTAACAGTTTTTTGCTTCAGTTTTATTTTAAGAAACCGGCCTGAAATCAATTGATGAGAAAGCCTTTGCTTATACGGCGGTGATACTGAAAGAATCTCATAACCACCTTCTTTCAGTATCCTGTCCTTCACTGCCAGTTGTAAAATTTTCTTATGACCAATTTCTTCAGTAGCTTCAATTAAAGGAAATTCGAATAAATTTTGCCAGATATCCTTACCCATTCGTTGCCGGATCGCAAACTTCTTCCTCCATTCAAGAACCAAATAATAAAACCAGCGTTGCCGGATATGGATCTTTTTTTTATTAACAGGCAAGAGATCAATTTTGTTATGGAGAAAGGCGAAGCAATTTTTATTAAAAATGCAGTTAGTACAAAGTGGTGTGGCAGGTTTACAAATTACAGCACCAAAATCCATGATAGCCTGATTATAAATTCCGGGTTGCTTCCTGTAAAGCAGCTCATTGGCTAAATGTAAAAATTTCTTCTTTCCTACCGGTGAATGAACCGGCTCTTTTATCCCAAATACTCTTGCCAGAACCCTGAAAACATTTCCATCTGCGACGGCATAAGGCAAGTTAAATGCAAAAGATGCTATTGCCGCTGCTGTATAAGGTCCAACACCCTTCAATGCTTTTATTTCTTCATAAGTTCCGGGAAAAATTCCATCAAGTTCTCTTGAAATATACCGGGCAGAATATAAAAGATTTTTACACCTTGTGTAATATCCTAATCCTTCCCACATTTTATAAACTCTTTCATCTGTTGCGTTGGCAAGCCGATGAATATCCGGGAAGGCTTGAATAAATTTTTTATAATAACCCAGTCCCTGCTCTACCCTTGTTTGCTGGAGAATGATTTCGCTCAACCATATTTTATAAGAATCCTTTTCTCCTTTCCAGGGCATTTTCCTGTTATTTTTTTCTTTATTCCATTTCAATAGCAATTGAGTAAACCATTCTTTTTTATTGTTGTTTTTTTGAAACCCACCCATAATTTTTGAAATTCGCCGGCTAAATATCCTTCATTTTATATAACCAATCACATCTGTTGAAAAAATATTTATGCCTATCCCTTTGAAAATCATATAATTTTGTAGTAAATTGGCATTATAAACCAACAAAAAATTCTGCAACAATGAGAAAGGCCGACCTGGTTAACCAGATTTCCGAGAAAACAGGGATACCCAAGGTTGACGTTTTGGTAACCCTCGAAACCATGTTCAAAGAAGTAAAAGATACTCTTGCCGGCGGTGAGAATATCTACATCCGCGGATTTGGCAGTTTTATTACTAAAAAAAGAGCTGCTAAAATCGGGCGTAACATTAAAAAGAATATTGCTGTTCATATACCTGAACACTATATTCCTGCATTTAAACCGGCAAAAGAGTTTGTGGCTGAAGTAAAAAAACTGAAAGAGCTAAAACCGGATGCAGGTCCCGGAGAAGACGCCTGATCAGTTTCAAATAAAGTTTCACCTCGTTTTCCATCATATTAATGTTGGTTTAGGTAATTTCGCCCGAAACTTTTTCTCTTGAAACGTCCACAATGGATAACAATAGGTGCCGGAATCACTTTAGTGTTGATCATTTTCTTATGGGGGAAGTTTACACCTGCCCGTAGCAGTAAACCTGCCCTCTCTGCCAATGAAGGAGTCAACTCTTTATCCGTATCTGCCGATAGTATCATTGAAGCAGCCAAAAAAAGGCTGACACCGGAGCAAATGATCCGTATCAATACCCTGGAAAATTCTATTTCAAGGGGCGATGTAAAAGATCAGCAGATAAAAGTCTATAAGGAAATGGCCCGCCTGTGGGCTGATTCTGCTGCAGCTTTTGAGCCATACGCCTGGTACACAGGCGAAGCAGCCAGATTGGAAAATTCCGAAAAAAGCCTCAACTTTGCTGCCCGTTTGTTTTTAAACTCGATGGAAAGCGAAGGCAACTCCGAGAAAAGAAGATGGGAAGCCTTGCAGGCAAAGGATTTGTTTGAAAGATCTTTGAAGTTAAACCCTGATAATGATTCTTCTATAGTAGGTTTAGGAGCTTGTTACCTGTTTGGAGGTATCTCTGCTGCACCTATGGAAGGTATTATCAAAATCAAATCGGTACTGGACAAAGACAGTAATAATGTTTATGCTTTGGTGACGATGGCTAAAGGTTCACTGATGTCCGGGCAATATGATAAGGCAATCAACCGTTTAGAAGCAGTCAACCGGGTGATGCCGGAAAACCTCGAAGCAATTATGTTGCTGGCCGACACCTTTGAGAGAATGAACGATAAAAAAAGTGCAGCCGGCTGGTATCAGAAAAGTTTAAAATATATAAACCGGCAAGATGTAAGAGCTGAAGTAGAAAGACGAATAGAAGAATTGAAAAAATAGAATATTATCGCATTGCATTTGATGCGGATACTATAAAAAAGCTAATAACCTTATTTATTCAGAAACATTAAAAAAATTATTTGAGTATGCCTTGTGGTAAAAAAAGAAAGCGTCATAAAATTGCGACGCATAAGCGTAAAAAAAGGCTGAGAAAAAACCGTCATAAGAAAAGAAACAAATAGTTTCTCTTTTCTGTACGATCGATCTGTCCGCCGGAGGCGGGCAGATTTCAGTTGACTGGTTGTTTGCCGTACAAATTTGCACTCTCCCCAATTTGCTGCATTAAATTCTACAGGCTTCAATCCCGCAATTAGTACGGATCCTGCTAACCGGTATTTAGCAAAAAGGCAGACCATGTATGTTGTAAGCAGTAATGAACAAAGAACTTATTATTAATTCTGCCCCGCAGGGCGTTGAAATCGCTCTGCTGGAAGATCGCAAGCTGGTAGAACTTCACAGTGAGAAAACCGATGCCCGCTTTGCAGTGGGAGACTTATATCTGGGCAAAGTAAAGAAACTTATTCCCGGATTAAATGCTGCATTTGTAGATGTAGGATTTGAGAAAGATGCATTCCTTCATTATACAGACCTGAGCCCCTATGCCCGTTCCCTGTTGAAATTTACATCACAATGTATCAACGAAAAAAGTGAGCAGGGTTTGGATTTCAGCAATTTTTCAATAGAACCGGAAATTGTAAAAACAGGAAAAATCAATGAAGTATTAGGTGGCAAGCCTAATATACTGGTACAAATCCTCAAAGAACCCATTGCAGCCAAAGGCCCCAGGCTAAGTTGCGAAATATCCCTACCGGGCAGGTTCGTTGTTATTACACCTTTCAATAATATCGTTGCGGTTTCAAGAAAAATCCATTCAGCAGAAGAAAGAAAAAGATTACAACGCATTATCGAAGCGATCAAACCAAAAAATTTCGGGGTGATCGTACGAACTGCTGCAGAAGGAAAAAATACAGCTGAACTTCATGAAGACCTGTCTTCATTGGTAGAAATGTGGAAGGTCATTCAGAAAAACCTGAAAGGAGCCGTTGCTCCTTCTAAAATATTAAGTGAGCAGACTAAAACTACCAGCATCTTACGTGATCTGCTTAACGAAGATTTTAATAAGATCGTTGTGAACGACCGGAGCATATTCAGCGATACAAAATCATATATTCAGCGTATTGCTCCCGACAAGACAGAAATTGTATCATTTTATAATAACGGTTCGCCCATCTTTGATGCTTTTGGAATTACCAAACAGGTCAAATCTTCCTTTGGCAAAACCGTAAACCTGAGCAGTGGAGCTTATATTATTATAGAACATACAGAGGCATTGCATGTGATTGATGTAAACAGCGGATATAAAAGCGTAGGAAATAACCAGGAACAAAACGCCCTGGAAACAAACCTCGAAGCTGCAGATGAAATTGCCCGGCAGCTGAGATTAAGAGACCTGGGTGGAATTATTGTCGTGGACTTTATAGATATGAAATTTCCTGAGAACAAAAGAAAGCTCATGGAAAAAATGGATGAGTTCATGGCTGTTGACCGTGCCAAGCATGCAGTACTTCCCATTTCTAAATTCGGGCTGATGCAAATAACCAGGCAGCGCATGAAACCTGAGGTTAATATTAATACCCAGGAAGTCTGCCCTACTTGCAATGGCACCGGCAAAATTTCATCAACCCTGATACTGGAAGATGAAATCGAAAAGAACTTAAGTTATGTAATCACACATAAACACAGTAACCTTAAACTGATAGTTCATCCTATCATGTATGCATATCTCACCAAAGGCTGGCCCTGGTCATCAAAAATTGCTCACTGGAGAAAAAAACTGAAACAGAAAATTAAACTGGAACAGGATACCAGCTATCACTTAACTGAGTACAGATTTTTTGATCCCCAGGATGAAGAAATAAAACTATAACCGGCTGATCAGGAATTTCCTCTTCTATATTTTACTCTAAATTAATTGCGGTTTCTCCCGTTAGCGTAGATCAAAATATACTGAACCAGGGTGGCTACCGTAGCCAATGCTGCTACCACATAAGTCGTTGCCGCCCACTTTAAGGCATCTTTTGCTTTAGGATATTCCTGAGGATTTGTCACATTACTTCTGTTCAACCATGCCAAAGCCCGGCGGCTTGCATCAATTTCCACTGGAAGTGTGATCAATGTAAACAAAGCGGTAAGTGCAAACAGGATGATACCCGCCAACAATAATTGCGGGAACCTGTTAATCATAATCACCCCCAACAGCAGTATCCATTGAACGATCCCGGAGCTAAACTGTACCACGGGAACCAGTTTGCTTCGCATCATTAACCAATTATAGGCTGTAGCATGCTGTACGGCATGCCCGCATTCGTGTGCCGCTACCGCAGCAGATGCAATACTCTTTCCATTATACACCTCAGGGCTTAAGTTCACGGTTTTATTAGCAGGATTGTAATGGTCAGACAAAAAACCATCCACCGATGTTACCTTAACATCATATATACCGTTTTCGCTAAGCATTTTTTCTGCCACTTCCTTACCTGATAAACCATTGGCAAGAGGAATCTTTCCATAGGACTGAAATTTATTTTTCAGCACCAAAGAAACCAACATACTGATACCAACAAAAATCAGGGAAACAATTAAAATTGAGGGTGTCATTATTCTACTTTTTTTAAGGTTAATCCCTTTGATATCAAATCTGTTACCATTTAAATTTTGCGGTTTTTTTCGGTCGTTTTGTCATATTGAATTTCAAATAATTTCAAATCTGCAATACTTAAAATATTCAAGTACGTTTTTAAAATCTATAGCTATACATATTTGATTGTCAATATGTTATATTTATTTTTTAAGACAGGTTATTATTGCTTTTCATGCCTGAAAGTTATTAACAGAAGCAAAAAATTATTTTGTTATGTGGCTCAGATTTGTAACTTAGTGCAAGAATTTAATGGGTTAGTAAGTAAGGGGTCAGTCGAAAGACTGACCTTTTTACTTTTAAGGAAATTCTCCCGCCTGTTTTCTTGCTTTAAATCACTTTTTCAGACCTGGACAATGCTCAACTCAATATTGTTTTAATTACCGGAGTTTTATTTCTGAACTGAATGTTATTCTATCTTTAATAAAGATATGAGCAAAGTCAAGACAGCTTTCTTTTGTCAAAACTGCGGATACGAAAGTGTAAAATGGTTAGGTCAATGTCCCTCTTGCGGGCAATGGAATACGTTTGTGGAAGAATTGATCCAGAAAGATTCAGTAAAAGATAATAAAGGCTGGAAAGATTACAATAAAGATAAAAGAATCAATAAAATTATTTCGCTGAGTGAAATTGCAGGTGGCGAAGAAAAAAGAATAATAACGGCCGATCCCGAACTCAACAGAGTACTTGGCGGGGGAATGGTACCGGGAAGTATCATATTGTTAGCGGGAGAACCCGGAATTGGTAAATCAACTTTATTTCTGCAAAATGGTTTACTGCTAAAAGACAATATTGTTCTATACATTAGCGGCGAAGAAAGTGAACAGCAGATAAAGATGAGAGCAGACCGGTTGAACCTCAGAAATGAAAATTTTTACCTGCTGACGGAAACATCCGTGCAAACGATTTTCCAGGAGATCAAAAAGCTGAAGCCGCAAATAGTGATCATCGACTCTGTGCAGACTTTACAAACACAGTATATCGACTCATCACCCGGAAGTATTTCACAGATACGGGAGAGCGCAGCGGAATTCCAACGCTTTGCCAAAGAAACCAACACTCCGGTGATTCTTATTGGCCATATTACTAAAGATGGAAGCATTGCAGGTCCGAAAATCCTGGAACACATGGTAGATACGGTGCTGCAGTTTGAAGGCGATCGCCACTATGCTTATCGTATTCTCCGAACTCTTAAAAATCGTTTTGGCAGTACAGCAGAATTAGGAATATATGAAATGACTGATGAAGGAATGCGTGGTGTATTGAATCCGAGTGAGATCCTGATCACTCAAAAAGAAGAGCAATTAAGCGGTATTGCCATTGCGGCCACTATTGAAGGGCTCAGGCCTTTGCTGATTGAAGTACAGGCATTAGTAACACAATCAGTATACGGAACGCCCCAGCGGACAGTAAGCGGCTTTGACCTGAGGCGCTTACAGCTATTATTAGCCGTACTGGAAAAAAGAGGAGGGTTTCATTTTGGAGTGAAAGATGTCTTTCTGAATATAGCAGGAGGACTGAAAGTTGAAGATCCATCCATTGATCTTGCTGTTCTTTGCGCATTGCTCTCTTCTTATGAAGATATTGCCTTGCCTCAAAACATTTGCTTTGCCGGTGAGGTTGGTTTGAGCGGGGAGATCCGTGCAGTAAACCGGATTGAACAAAGAATAGCAGAAGCAGAAAAGCTGGGCTTTGAAAAGATATTTGTCTCCAAATACAATAAAAAGGGGCTTTCAAAGCAAAATTTCAAAATAGAAGTTGTGGTAATGAGCCGGGTGGAAGAATTGTACCGGTATTTATTCTGAGAGAAGAGTCAGTAGTTTTAATTTATAAACCTATTTATGATCAGCTTTCAGGAAATAAAGGAATCGTTTTTGCATTTTTTGTTTCCTCATATTTGCTCCGGCTGCGGCAGCGATCTGTTGGCAAATGAAAGCAATCTCTGCATGTATTGCATTCATGCATTGCCCGAAACTAATTTTGAAATTCATCCTGATAATCCTGTAGAGAAAAAATTCTGGGGAAGGTTGCCGGTAGAATCCGCCACAGCCCAATATTATTTTACCAAAGAATCGCTGATGCAAAACCTGATACACCAGATGAAATACAGGAAAAACAAAGAATTAGGATTGCAATTAGGCAGGTTGATGGGAAACAGTATTAAGCAATCCGGCCGTTTTGCGGCAGATGCGCTCATCCCGCTTCCATTATTTCCTGCAAAAGAAAAAAGAAGAGGATACAATCAATCAATGCTTTTATGCGAGGGAATGAAAACAACCATGAAGATACCTGTGCTGACTGACGTCATTTCCCGGCCACAGTTTACAGAAACGCAAACCAAAAAGGGACGAATTGAGCGTTGGATGAACCTGGAAGGAAAATTTTTATTGCTTAAGCCTGAAGCCATTCAGAACAAACATATCCTGCTGGTAGATGATGTGGTCACTACAGGTGCAACTCTTGAGTCTTGCGGGTCAGAGCTGATCAAAGCGGGCAATACCCGCCTGAGTATAGCTACCCTTTGCTATGCTTCTCGATAATTTGAAATACTTCTATTATTTTTGAACTCAATGAAGACCCTCGGAATACTGTCAATATCCATCCTGGCTATTTTCTTTGCTTGCAAGAAAGATTCATTTATCACTTCCCCGGACGCTATTGTGGCCATCACTGCAGATACATTAAAATATGATACGGTATTTGTAACCTCGGGTTCTATAACTCAATCTTTCAAGATTGTGAATCAAAACAATCAAAAACTCAGATTAACTTCTGTAAAACTGATGGGTGGCTCCGGCTCTGCATTCAAAATAAATGTTGATGGCGCTATTGGCCCTGAAGTCAATAATCTTGAGATTAATGCCAACGACAGCGTTTATGTATTCGTTCAGGTTAATGTTGATCCGGGATCAGGCAATCTTCCTTTGGTGATCCGGGACAGCATACAAGTAAGTTATAATGGTAAGAATAAGGTCGTTCAACTGGAAGCATGGGGGCAGAATGCACACTTCCTGGTGAATAAAGAAATAACCACTAATGAAACCTGGAATAATGATCTGCCCTATGTGATATTAGGATACCTGTATGTGGCCCCAAACAGAACGCTGACTATAAATAAAGGTTGCCGCATTTATGTAAACGCCGGTGCGCCCATAATTATTGACGGAACATTGCAGGTGAATGGAGAAAAAGATACTGCGGACCGTGTTTACTTTCAGGGGGAAAGGCTGGATGACCCTTATAAATATTTTCCTGCAAGCTGGCCCGGTATCTATTTCAACACCGGCAGCTATAATAACATTCTGAATTATGCCGTGATCAAAAATTCATACCAATCCATTGCCGTGCAGGACCCTTCGGTAAATGCCAATCCAAAAGTTGTGCTTAATCAATGTGTAATAGATAATTCCTATGATGCTGGAATCATTGCTGTGAATTCAAGCCTTAATGCTATCAACTGCCTGATCAGTAATTGTGGCAAAAATATTTACCTTCTGAAAGGCGGGATCTATAACTTTATTCATTGTACCGTTGCGAGCTATTCCAATACATTTATCCAGCACAAAAATCCCGTACTCACCGTTACAAACTATATCACTTCCAATAATATTGTTACCTCGTCCGATCTGAATGCACAGTTCATTAATTGCATATTCTGGGGCGAAGGCGGAGGCGTGGATGACGAAGTGACCGTGGCTAAAAATGGAAATACCGTTTTTAACGTAAACTTTGATCACGATCTATGGAAGGTTCAGAACACACCTTCTAATATTGATTCGAATCAGATCATTAATAATCAGGACCCTTTATTCGATAGTATCAGTACACGCCTGAACTATTACAACTTCAGGCTCAGAAATGGTTCTCCTGCACTGAACAAAGGTGTGGCTACAAGTGTTAACATAGACCTGGATGGTAATATCAGGCCAATAGGGCTTCCCGATCTTGGCTGCTTTGAAAGGCAATGATAAAACAGGAAAAGATCTGTTAGCAGAGCGCAGGTTAGTCCAATTCAATAATTCAATTTTTTTGTTATGAAATCCTTTCTTCTTATTATGACATTGACAACTTTTTTAGCCGGTGGATCAATTTATGATTTCAAGGTTCCCGGCCTTACCGGTGGTGAAATTGATTTCTCCCGGTTCAAAGGGAAAAAGATACTGATAGTGAACACGGCATCCAGATGCGGCAACACGCCTCAATATGATGACCTGGAAAAACTGTATGAAAAGTATAAAGAAAAACTGGTGATCGTTGGTTTTCCTGCCAACAACTTTGGCCAGCAGGAACCGGGCTCCAACCAGGAAATAGCTGAGTTTTGCAAAAAAAATTACGGAGTTACTTTCCCAATGGCAGAAAAAGTATCTGTGGCAGGTAATGATATTCATCCGTTATTTAAATGGCTGGTAGACCAATCGAGGGAACTTGCCAAAAATATTCCGGCAGATAATTCTAAAGACCTGGCCTGGAAAGACTACCTGAGAAATCCCATCACCTGGAATTTTACAAAATTTTTATTGGATGAAAAAGGAAACCTGATCGCTGTGTTTCATAACAAAGTGAACCCGATGAGCCCGGAGGTTCTGAAATACCTGAATTAGAATAATGTTTTAAGGAATCTGCAAAGAATCCTACAAGAATTTTATGAAGGCGATTGGTTTTTCCGATCGCTTTTTTTACTTCCAGAACACTTATTTTCGCATTCCATGCAGTTTTCAGAGATCATAAATCAGCAAGAAATAAAACAACAACTGACAGAAATGGTGCAGCACAACAGGCTCAGCCATGCATTGTTGTTTTTGGGAAAAGAAGGCAGCGGATCCTTATCAATGGCTATTGCCTTTGCTCAGTACCTGGTTTGTGAAAAAGCCGGTTCGCAGTTTACGGTTAGCAGTCAACAGTCATCACCTTCTTTATTTGGTGATGAGCCCACCGGCAACCAACAACCGGTAACCAGTAACGATTCCTGCGGCTTCTGCAGCGGCTGCATCAAATCACAACAACTCATTCATCCCGATATTCATTTTTCATATCCTGTCGTAACTAAAAAAACCGGAACTCCTCCGATTAGCACCGACTACATCAATGAATGGAGAAGTTTCATAAAAAAATCCCCTTACGGAAACATTTATGACTGGCTGCAAACCATCAATGCAGAAAATAAACAGGGAAATATCACCGCCAATGAATGTAATGACATCATCCGGAAACTGAATTTGAAAAGCTTTGAAAGTGAATATAAAATTCTAATAATGTGGATGCCGGAATATCTCGGGGCTGAAGGAAACAAGTTGCTTAAATTAATAGAAGAGCCTCCTGCAAATACATTGTTTATCCTCGTTGCCGAAAACGAAAACCTGATTCTCCCCACTATTGTCAGCCGTTGCCAGCTGATCAAGATCCCATTATTAGAAACAAAAGATATTGAAGAAGCATTAATTAATAAGAACAACGCCACCCCGGCAACAGCAAGGCAGATCGCAGCTATCAGCGATGGCAATTACAGGGAAGCACTCAATTATTCAGATAACAATGAAGAGAACTGGGAAACATTATTACGTGACTGGCTGAACTCCATATTAAAAACAGGGCCGGTTGCACAGGCCAAATGGGTGGAAGAGATCAGCCGTTTGGGCAGGGAGAAACAAAAACAATTTCTGCGTTACTTCAATCATTTACTGGAAGTATCCTTGCATCTCAGGATTGCCGGGCCAAATGCAATTAACGATAATGATAAGGATTTTGCAGAAAGGCTGAATAAGATCTCAGGTATGGAACAGCAACAAGCCATATTAGAAGAACTGGACAAAGCAGCCTATTATATTGAGCGAAATGCTAATTCAAAGATCCTTTTTCATGCACTCACCATCAAACTATACCATATTATTCAGGACAAAATTGTATTTTTGAACCATTGAGCGTTCGACGATGTGAAAATGAATAAAAATCCTGCCGGGAAGGCAGGTAGGGATGTAAAGCTTTTTTCCGTCAGTAAACTTTTTTAAAGTGTCTTTCATTACTACAGCATATACAATTCCGGTTTCGCTTCACTCAGTTTTACTGAACAGCGGGCAGATATCATTGGAAGTATGACCTGTATGCTATTTTGAAAATAGCTATCAGGAAAAGGCACTGCAGGAATACAATATTACTTCTGACGGGTATTTGACTAACGATCCCTTTTTTTAAATTTTGAATTTTAAATTTCAGATATGGGTTGTGCTAATTGCGGTGGCGGATGTAAAAGCAAGGGTGGCGGATGCAGTTCCGGCGGATGTAACCGGATGAATACCTACGACTGGCTGCAGGAGATCCCTGTTCTTGAAGATGAAAACAGTTGTCGTGTAATAGAGGTCAGCTTTCACAATGGCAGCCGCAAGGATTTTTTCAGGAATACAACATCGCAGTATTTTACAAAAGGAAATCTTGTAACCGTTGAAGGAGTCAGCGGCTTTGATGTAGGTGAGGTATCATTGGGCGGTGAAATAGTCAGGCTTCAGATGAAAAAGAAGGGTGTGAAAGAAGATAATCCTGAAATGAAAAAAATATTGCGCCGCAGCAGCGACCGTGATATTGAAATTTGGAAACAAAACAGATCACGGGAAAAAGAGGCACTGATCAGGAGCCGCGCCATTGCCAAACAACTGAAACTGGATATGAAGATCAGTCTTGTGGAAATGCAGGCGGACGGGCGAAAAGCCACATTTTATTACATCGCAGATGGCAGGGTTGATTTTCGTGAGTTGATTAAGGTATATGCATCCGAATTCAAATTAAAAGTAGAGATGCGCCAGATAGGCGCCCGCCAGGAAGCGGCAAAAGTAGGTGGCATTGGTAGCTCCGGGAGAGAGCTTTGTTGCTCTACATGGATAAATGATTTTAAATCGGTGACGACCACTGCGGCCCGTTATCAGAATTTATCCATCAACCAGGTAAAACTCAGTGGCCAGTGCGGAAGGCTGAAATGCTGCCTGAACTATGAACTGGATACTTACCTGGATGCATTACAGCACTTCCCTGATAACTGCGACATTATACAAGTAGCAAAAGGTACTGCCACCCTGATCAAGAAAGATATTTTCAAAAATCTGATGTGGTACATACTGCCGGACAGCAATAAGCAATACCCGCTAACTATTGAACGGGTACAAAAAATCAAATCCCTGAATCAGCAGGGTCTGATTCCTGAGGAATTGGAATCTGTAGATCTTACTGCAACTAAAACGAAAGAAGTAGAGCATGAATTTGCAGATGTAGTTGGCCACATCAGCTTGCGCAGCCTGGAAAAGGCCGATAAAAAAAGAAAACAACAACAGAATCAAAAAGGGCAGCACAAACAGCAAAACAGGCAGCAGGGCGGAGGTCATCAGAAAGGGCAGCAGCAAAATCCCAATCAGCAAAGAAATCAGCAGCAACAAAACCAAAACAGGAATTCATCAAATCCCAATCAACAAAGGCCACAAAAACCTGACAGGAAGTAAGCTGTTCCGTAATTAAATTCCCAGCGCCCGGTAAATAGCATCCTGGATCTTTCCTCTTATTTCCATTTGAGAAAGTTTATTATTATTCCTGGTTGGATAAACCCTGTTGGAAAGAAATATATATACAATTTTATATTTGGGATCCACCCAGACACAGGTGCCTGTAAAACCAGTATGCCCGAAAGTTTCCGGTGATGCCAGCGAAGAAGGATACGGATCTTTTCTTGAGTTGTAATTTCCGTTTGTTGCACCTGGGGCAGGTTTATCCGGTTTGTCAAAACCGTAACCGCGGCGGCTTATATCACTGTGATATTCTGTAAATAGTTTTATCGTTTCCGGATTAATGAATTTTTCATCATTCATTTCTCCGCCATTCAATAACATCTGGTATAACGTTGCCAGGTCATACGCATCTGAAAACAACCCGGCATGTCCGGCAACACCTCCAAACATTGCGGCTCCTTCATCATGCACATCTCCCTGGATGGTCTGGTGCCGGAAATATTTATCTGTTTCAGTGGGTACCATCCGTTTAACAGGGAATCTGTTTTCGGGCAAAAAGCCTGTTGTCTCCAATCCCATTTTACTATAAAAAGTTTTTTGCACATACCGGTCCAGGGTCATCCCGGTAACTGCTTCTACAATTTTCCCCAGGAAAATAAAATCATTGTCACTATATACATATTTTCCGTGTGGCCCGAGTTTGCTTGTCACTATCCGCCGAAGGATGCTGTCTTCCCAATCATTTCTTAAATAAATATTTTCTGCAACACGAACCGTAAAACCGGGTTTTGATTTTTTGGAAAAAACAGATGGGTCTGGTAATCCGGTAGCAGAATCCACCACTTCTTTATAAAAAGGAATAAAAGGAACAAGCCCTGCCTGGTGTAATAAAATATCGCTGATTTTCAATGGGGCCTTGTCAGTGCCCCTGGTCCAGGGCAGATAATCACCGAGTGTTTTATTCAATTCAATTTTCTTTTCATCATACAACCGCATGATGGAAATTGTAGTGGCAGAAACTTTCGTTACAGATGCCAGATCAAAAATACTTCCATAGTTCATTGCCGGTGAAGGTCCGTATTCATAATTGCCGAAAGCTTTGTGATATACGATACGCCCATTCCGGGCAGCAAGGACAACACAACCCGGAAAAGCTTCTTTGCCAATGGCATCTTCAATAATGGAATCCACTGCTTTGAATTTGCTTTGCTCCATTGTCAATTGAGGGATATCAGCTTTTTGTCTGATGCCGGCTCCATACCTGTACTCGCAAACGGAGACGGGCAATGTTCCTTCGGTAGAAATAGTCCCATTCAAAAGATCAGCAGCCACCTGCCGGGTGATATCATCATCCTGGTAGCAGGCAACAAGATTTTTTGCAGAACAGAAATTTTTGATCGCCAGCACATTTCCAAATACAAGCGTCACCGGGTTTTTGAATTGCAGCTGATTCCATAATTGCAGAACCGTATCTGTAATTCCATAATTATTCATTGGCTTTAATGAAAATCCATGAATGCCGATCACCACTGCATCATAATTTCCTTCAATGACGGAGCTCACTATTGATGCAGCTTTGCCGGTACTGTCACTGTATGCAATAAAATAATTATCTGCATTCCTGCTATTTTTCAGGCTCTCACTCAAGACGTTCGGTTCCGTGGCGCCGATTCCAATATAAGCGATCTTCTTTGCTGATGCTGAAATCACAGGAGAACCATTCACAACGGTAATGGTCTTTCTTGCCACTTCATAAACTATCTGATTTGTTTTCCGGTTCAGGTCTTTTACAAGATCTGCCGTATCCACCGGCTTCCAGTTACTTAACCCGAGATCATACTTTGAAAGCAATACTTTCTTCACCTTATTGTTAATATCATTCCAGCTCAGTCTTTTCTGGCTGATCGCATTTTTTATCGCATCAATGGCATCGGGTACACTTTCAGGAAGACAGAGCATATCATTTCCCGCAATCAATGCCTGCACTGCTGCTTCACCACCGGGCCAGTATTTTGCCACACCTTTCATTTCAAGAGCATCGGTGAATGTAAGTCCCTGGTAGCCCAGCTTGTTTCTCAGCAAATCGGTTACATTGTTTTTTGAAAGTGAAGTTGCTTTGTTTGTGGCAGTATCAATAGCAGGAATATACAAATGAGCGATCATCACACTGCCTACGCCGGCATGAAATAATGCTTTGAAAGGAACCAGCTCCAGGGTATCCAGCTGCGCCATTGATTTATTAATCACCGGAAGATCGAGATGAGAATCCACATCCACATCGCCATGGCCAGGAAAATGTTTGGCACAAGCCATGATACCTGCATCCTGCATCCCTTTCATATAAGCCAATCCAAACTCAGTGACTTTATTTTTATCTTCTCCAAAAGACCGAAATCCGATCACCGGGTTGTTGGGATTATTATTGATGTCAACCACCGGCGCAAAATTGACCTGCACTCCTATTCGTTTGCATTGTTCACCTACTGCAAGCCCCATTTGATAAATAAGATTTGGATCAGGTAAAGCGCCTAAAGTAAGTTGATAAGGATATTTAGTAACACTGTCGAGGCGCATACCCAATCCCCATTCCCCGTCAATGGTAATCAGCAATGGAGTTTTTGCGATGCTTTGATAATAATTGGTAGCGGTAGCCTGGCGAACCGGGCCACTCTGAAAAAAGCATAAGGAACCGACATTGTATGTTTTAATAAGATCGGCTACTTTAGCAATATCTTCAGGTTTGGTGGAAAATGCACGGATCACCATTAATTGAGCAATCTTTTCATCATCGCTCAGGCTCCTGAATACGCTGTCGGTCCACTCTGCAGCAGTTACACTGCTCTTATTCTGCGCTCTTACTCTTACACCGATTGAAAATAACAGAAGCAAAAAAACGAAGAGTGGCCGGAGTTTCATATTGGAAACAATTTCTGGTTTGACTGATCTAATTGAGTTTATAAAATTAATCGTTTCAACTCTAAGTTGCATTTCAAATTTCGTAAGATTCTATTTGAAGCTCTCTGGACAGGAAGTTTAGAGAATTGATTTGGCCACTTTTTTATATCGTATAAGAAAAAAGCGTTCAATCTGTGATCAAATTGTTGTGTGTACAGTAAATACTTCTTTTCAAGTACACTATTTACACTTTTTAATGAATAGCCGCCATTGTTCTCAGCAATTTTGCTGCCCAGAAATAAATGTTATTCCCCACAATGGATTGGCGCATCTGCTTCATGCGGAACTGTTGTTCTTCCAATGGCATTTCCAGTGCAGCCTTAATAGCATCTGCTGTTTTTTCAATATCATAAGGATTTACAATGATGGCTCCCTGCATTTCCTGAGAGGCGCCGGCAAAACGGCTGAGTATAAGCACCCCGTCGGATTGCGATCTGGCAGCCACAAATTCCTTGGCCACCAGGTTCATCCCATCATGCAGAGAAGTGACCATGCACAAATTTGCCGATGCATAGAAAGGAGCGATCTCTTCATGACTGTGATGATGTTTTAAAAGCAAAATAGGTTTCCAGTTTTTTGATTTGAATTTCCCGTTGATGCGTTCGGCTTCGTTTTCCACATCATTTACCATGTCGGAATAAGTTTTTATCAATGTACGGCTGGGGGCTCCAATCTGTACAAACGTAAACTGCTCCCGGTACGAAGGATTTTTTTCGAGAAACCTTTCTATGGCTAAAAACTTTTCAATAATCCCCTTGGTATAATCAATACGGTCTACGCCAATGCCCATATACCCGGTATTGATATTATAACGATGCAGCAACAGGGCGGGGTCTTTCCTGTTAACGGCATCATCATAATCTCTCATGGTAAATGCAATGCTGATGGGAAAAGGCTTCACCATGGTAGTATGCCCCGATCTGTTCACAGAAAAATTTTCCCATAACACTCTTGCTTCAAGAGAGCTGTTCACCGTTTCCAGGAAATGATTGCAATGATATTGTGTATGAAAGCCGATCAGGTCTGCACCTAACATGCCGGTTAAAATATCCCGTTGCCAGGGGCAGATACCGAATGATTCGGGATTGGGCCAGGGTATGTGCCAGAAGAGCGCCACTTTTGCATTGGGCTTTTCTTTTTTGATCAGCGCAGGAAGCAAAGCAAAATGATAATCCTGTATCAAAACAAAAGGCTGGTCATCGCCTGCAGTTTCTTCAAGGACTGCCTGGGCAAAATCTTCATTTACTTTTTTATAATAGTCCCAGTCAATTTTTCTGAACGTTGGCCTTGTATGTGCAATATGGCACAGCGGCCAGAGTCCTTCATTGGAAAATCCATAATAGAAATGGTCTTCCTCTTCTTTGGTGAGCCACATTCTCCGCAATGTATAAGAAGGTTCTTCCGGCGGAACTTTCAACCTGTTCTTGTCATCTACCGTTTCTTTGTCTGCATCGCCTGTGCCGGATGCGATCCATAATCCTCCGCAGGCTTTCAGTACCGGCTCCATTGCCGTGATCATTCCGCTTGCCGGAATGATACATTTAATTTCCCTGCCGGAATGGATATGCATATATGGTTCCCTGTTGGATACTACCACCATTTTTTTTCCATTCAGCAGGCTCTCCATTTCTATCTTAAGTCTTTCAGGAGTCCATACAGATTCCGCCTGGGTTCTCAGCCGTGCTTCTTCTTCCGCCACAGCTTTTGCTTCATGCATTGCCTTGGTGATGCTGATGATCTCTTTATGTAATGGAGCAAGAAAACGGGCCGGGGGTTTTCTTTTCAGGAACTCAACATTACCGGCACGGGCAGCTTTTGCCCAGTTCACAATGTTATTTATAGGTCTGAAAATACCCCAGCGAATGATCAGGATAATGACAAAAGAGATGACCAGTGCCTGGATGAACCAGCGGACGAAATTGCGCATCCAGATATCGCTGATCATATTTTTTATGTATTGGGCATCGGAATAAAAAACAATTACACTGCCGGTTAAACTATTTCTGTTTACCGGTTTGATAAATTGATAAATCCTCCTGCCTTTATAATTAAAAAAACTTTCTGCAGTTGTGTCTGCATTAATAGAACGGGTAATGTAATCAGAAGAATAAGCCAGGTAAGAACGGACGACAGGAACAGAAGCGATGACGCTGTCGCTATTGTAATAAATGGCAATACCCAGTAAATTATAATGGTTGCTGATGCTGTCGGCAAAACGGCGCACTTTTTCCGGTTCCCTGGATTCAATATAAGCCAGGTTGTTTAAAAAGAATTCTTTAGCGATCTGCGCAGTTCTTGCCCTCAGTTCATTACTTAGATTTTCTTTTTCATTTGAGCTTTGAAAGATCGTAAATCCAAATGCCACCAGGCCTACCGCAACAATAATGGATAATATAAGAGCAAAGTTTAATTTCATAAGACTATGTTTTCCGGTTAGCTTTCTTTGCCTGAACAGTAAAGTTGCCTTTGGTAAAGGTAGTCTAATAAAAACGCATCCGGCAAGGCAGTTTATTAGGTTTCTGTTAGAATTTGTAACAGAAAACTTAAAATTTTTATTGCATTTTCTTTCTGAATCCGGTTGATCAATAAACGCATGTATTAAACCGGTATCCCGGCTGGTTCACAAAAATTATGACACAATCAAAAAATACATTTTCCTGCATGTCCGTCATCCACACAGCTTCTGTAAATCACGTATTTTTGGCTCAGGAGAAATGAATCGTGTCTGATAAAATTTTATTACTTCCGGATCATATTGCCAACCAGATCGCAGCAGGTGAGGTAATTCAACGTCCGGCCAGTGCGGTAAAAGAACTGATGGAAAATGCAGTGGATGCAGGCCCCACCTATATTCAACTCATTGTAGCGGATGCGGGTAAAAGCCTGATCCAGGTGATTGACAACGGCGCCGGCATGAGTGAGACAGATGCAAGAATGAGTTTTGAACGGCATGCTACTTCAAAAATTCAAACTATTGAAGATTTATTTCATATACGCACCATGGGATTTCGGGGAGAAGCGCTGGCATCTATTGCCGCAGTGGCACAGGTAGAATTAAAAACAAAAAGAGAAGAAGATGAAGCGGGCACTTACATAGAAATAGAAAACAGTGTTGTAATAAAGCAGGAACCCGTAGCCATGCCTGGCGGAACGAATATTTCTATGAAAAATCTTTTCTTCAATGTACCGGCAAGAAGAAGTTTTTTAAAAAGCAATGCTGCAGAAATGCGGCATATCGTGGATGAGTTTACAAGAATAGCGCTGTCCTTTCCGCAGATCTCCTTTTCACTCACTGCAAACGGCCAACAGCTTTTTTACCTGGACAAAGGAAACCTGAAGCAGCGTATCCTTCAACTGCTGGGCAACAATTACAATGCAAAACTGGTACCTGTTAAAGAAGAAACGGACTACATGAATATTTACGGTTTTGCCGGCAAACCGGAGACGGCAAAGAAAACAAGAGGAGACCAGTATTTTTTTGTAAACAACCGGTTTATCAAAAGCCCGTACCTGAACCACGCAGTGATGAACGCTTACCAGGAAATGATACCCAGAGACAGTTTCCCGATGTATGTGCTGTTTATAGACCTGGACCCTACACAGATAGACGTGAACGTTCATCCGACCAAACAGGAAATAAAATTTGAAGACGAAAAAATCATTTATGCTTTTTTACAGGCGGCAGTGAAACATGCATTAGCACAATTCAGTATCACACCCACTTTGGATTTTGACCTGGACGCTTCCATCCAGCAATTGCCATCCATACAACAACCCTTCACCAAACAAAAAGAAGAAGCTGCAGCTTCCACTTCGATCTTCAAAGGGTTTACTCAAAAAAACCAGGCACATTTTATTGAGAAAGGAGAATTAAAACACTGGAAAGATTTTTTTGAAGAAAATAAAGGGGCAAAGAACCGTACTACAGAACAGCAGAAACAGGAACAAAAAACCCGGCCTCCGATGGATGATACAGCATTTGCCTCCCGCACTTCTCAGCTGATATCAGGGGAAATTTCAGAGCCGGTTCAACTGCTCCATACGTACATCATACTTTCTTCTGCCAATGGTTTCCTTCTTATTCACCAGCAGGCGGCACATGAGCGCATCCTGTATGAGCGGTTGCTTGATGCCACTAAAGGAAAAACAGTGGCCACACAAAGAAGCATGTTCCCTGTTTCAGTAGAATTATCTCCGGCTGATACCGTATTATTAGAAGAATTAATGCCCGATCTGCAACAACTTGGTTATATGATCGAGCCTTTTGGAAAAAATACATTTGTGATACAGGGAACACCTGCAGATGTAATTCAGGGTAATGAAAAAAAAATCATTGAATCACTGCTGGAACAGTACAAACATTTCAGCAGCGATTTGAAATTTTCCAAAAGGGAAAAACTGGTTCGCTCCCTTGCCCGGCAGCAGTCTGTAAAAGCCGGCACATCCTTAACAGCAAGAGAAATGAAAACTATTGCAGAAGACCTGTTTCACTGCAGCACGCCAAACAGCACACCTGAAGGCAATCCCACTTTTATGGAGTTTAAAAAAGACTACCTGGAGAAATTATTCCGCCCCTCCTGAATTCCGGGGCAGGATGAACCGTTAAAATTTATTCCTGAGATTATCAATAAATTTTTCCACTGTCCTTCTTACTGTTGCCGCTGAAGTGTTATGATTGTTTATCAATACTGAAAATATCAGTTGTTTGTTCTTACGGGTAAGCAGATACCCGCTCAGGGAAACCACACCCGACAAGGTCCCGGTCTTGGCATAAATATAACCGCTGTCTGCTTTGTAATAATGGGTCAGGGTTCCGGTATTTCCTGTGGCTAAAATGGTTTTCATCCTATCAAGACCGAAATCATTCTTCATCTTATTGAGAACAGTCACAAGATCCTGAGGAGAAAATAAATTGTAATGGCTTAAGCCGGAGCCACCCACCCATTTGGGTTTTTGCGGCAGGTCTTTGTAATCTGTATTCAGTAATGTGTCAAGGATCCGCTCTTCATTCATCACTCCAAGCAGGCGTTCACTCACCATTAATAAAGATTGTTCCGCATAAAGATTATCACTGCGATGCATGGTGATCTTCAGGAAAGAATCAACGGCCTGGCTTTTTACCGGATTGAAATTTAAATTCAGCTGCCTGGTCAGTTGCTGAAATTTTTCCGGGCTGATCAATTCTACGGTTTTGTGAATAGTATCCGGCAAAAGCTCCAAAGCAGTTTTGATACCATTTGTGACAAAGGGCACTTCTATCTCTTTAAACTTTTCTTTTCCCTGCGTGATCCGGTACACATTTGAGCTGATATTTCTATACACAGAAAAATTCTTTGCGTTCACAGGATTAAAATTCACATTCCAGTTCACTTCTGGCAGAGAATAGATAACCGCAGGTTCTTTTGTATTATTATTATCCTGTACCCATTTTAATACATTTCCATACATGGGCAGGGGGCTCCGCTCCGGCTGGTAATCTTCGTTGTAATCATCCCATGACCATCCCATTCCCCATGCTTCGCTTTGCCAGTTGCCGTCAGAAATATAAATTTTCTTGTTTGTATTTTTTAAGAGATCATAGACCGGCTGGTTCCTGAAATCCGGATGCAGAAAAGTGGGATCTCCCGTAGGAATGAGATAGATCGCTGTGTCATTCTCCGCTTTTAAAACACCAGTCAAACTATCGCCAAGGTATTTGAGCGCCACATAGCAGGTGGCCAGTTTTGTATTGCTGGCCGGAGTGAAATATTTATCACCCTGGTAATTGAACCAATACTTACCTGTAGCCGGTTCGAAAATACTGATCCCCACGTGTGCATTGGCCAAAGAAGGATCTTCAATAGCCTTCTTTGCCGACCGTGAGATCTGTTTGGAAACAGAACAGGAAGTGAAAAGTGAAATGCAAAAGATCAAAAATAATTGCGCCCCGGAGGGGAATAAATATTTTCTCATTTTGAATATTGATGTTTTAATTTAATGAAACGATCTTTTTTTCGTTCGCACTTTTAACTCCCGCTTCAATGATGCGAACAGTATCTGAACCATCCCCCGGCGGAACAGGGTTCTTTCCTCCCGCCGTCAAAGATCTGTACAGATCATCAAACAGGTCCATATAATTTCCCGGGATCGTTGTCGTCTCTTTCCTGACCACTTCGCCATTGATCTCCGTGTGTAATATTCCGTCAGGTTCGCCGGATGCATGGCACCAGTTCTGTACTGAAGGCACTGCGCCTGCCATCAATAATGTTTCCTGCAGATCTGATCGCTTTTGCAAAAAACTTCCTTTCATACCATGCAGTACATATCCCCAGGTCTGTTCCCGGACCACTAGAGAAGCGCTAAGGTGAACTCTTAGTTTTTCATAAAACAAGATCAGCCGGAAATAATCCGGCGCCTGCACTTCATCACGCATTTTCCAGATGTCTGCAAAAACGGACTGTGGCCATCCGAATAATTGCAATGCCTGGTCAATAAGGTGCGGGCCTATATCAAACAAATTTCCTGCTCCGGGCAAATTCCCTTCTTTGTGCAACTTGCCGCTGGGCTTCAGGCGAAAACGGTCATGCCTTATTTCAACATAGCGCAGATCGCCAAGCAGTTTTTCATCAATCACTTTTTTTACTGCTTTGTAATCACCATCATACCGCCTGTTCTGATAAACAGTTATCTGCAGGCCTTTCTTACCGGCTAATTCCATCAACTCTCCGGCTTCATGTACAGAAATCGTAAATGGTTTTTCCACCAGAATATTTTTCCCCGCCGTTAAAGCTGCCCGGGAATGTTCGAAATGTAAATACCCCGGAGTGTTCACGATGACCAGTTCAATGCTATCGTCAGCACACAACTCTTCTACCGAACGATACAATTTGACAGCAGGATATTTTTTCAGCGAATCACTCTTATGCCTTTCTACGATCGCCGTCAACTCAAATCCCGGGTGAACATGAATAAACGGGGCATGAAATACGCTGCCACTTAATCCATAGGAACAGATACCGGTCTTTATTACAGCTCCCATAATCAAAAATTAAATTTGTGCATTCAGCACTCCATCAAAGTGAAGATCCGAATATTTACTTATTCTATAATCAGGCTTTTTAGAGATTTATTGATAGAATTCTGAATGATCCGTGTCACTTCATTTTATCTGAAATTAATCTTATAATTATTTTGTACAACAAATCAAAAAATAATTATTGGTCTGCTTAGAAAAGACATCAACAAAAAAAGGATCTTCGGCTTAAGTTCTCCCTTCGGGAAACATGGGCTTCAACTTCTCTCCTGGGCTCTCAGCCATCGTTCGGGAATTTCATTGCTGCTGGCTAACAAATAATCTTTATAACTGCAGGCAATAAATTTTTTATCGGGCAACTGCATCCACCAACGCCCTGTTTTGCGGCTTTGCAAAAAAGTAGTCTCTACCTCAGCAAAAGCGGTGTGATATTCATTGAATGATTCTTTTTCATCCAAGGAAGCTTCTCTGCGGCCCCGGCTCCTGCCATCGAGCAAATACCAGAGCATGTGCGCAATTTGCCTGGCAGTCAGGTCATCTTTATCATGCTGTGCATCATAGCCATAAATTCCAACACTGCTTATATTCGGGCTTAAACCTGCATAACGCATCAGCACACATGCTTCTTCACCGTTAAGGCCGTTGGGCGATACCGAGCTGGCAGGCGCATACGCATGAGCTATAGCGGAAACATCAAAACTTAACAAAGTGCTGTTACGGATCACAGGCTCCATTTCATCAATATTCTCTTTCACACTTCCGACCCTGTAACAATCAAACCGAAGCTTATCCATTGTTTCCAGCATGCGGGGATGCACATAATAACTCTGAAAGGCAATATGATTATAGTGGCGGATATAGTTGGGCTCACCGGTCAGCATTTCCATCAGAAAACTTTCGTGCCTGAATGGCGAGCCAAGATCAAGATCGATCAATGCATCCACACAGGATGCTTCGATTGTCTTTTTGTTTTCTGCATACGCATTGTATTGTGCCAGTGTCAGGTCATGTGATCCGCCAAGAATGACTACTGTTTTACCGTCATTAACAAGTTCATGCACCACTGTCTTCAATGCTGCATACGAATCGGTATAAAGTGATCCTGCTTTTATATTTCCAATATCAGCCACCTTAACATCCTGGTGCCAGTGATACAAGGAATAAAATTGCCGCCGGATCATATCCGGGGCGCTGCTCTGGCCATGGATCAGGCCGCTGCCCCGTTGCTCCCCGCATCCTACCAGCACCAGCTGCACCTCATCCAGATCAGGAAACTCTTCATGGTAAACGGAGATGCTATAACCAACCTGCCCGTCTTTATAAGGTTCATCATGAGAGATCGCATGGATATTAACGGGAATCAGAAAATCTGAAATATTAAGATGATCAGGCATTCCGGTTTCTTTGAAAGCAAACTTACGTAAAAGCCGTTACTGTGGCGCATATCGGGGATTCTTCCTACCTTAGCTGCAGTGAAAAGAGGCTTTGCCTTCATATTATCCCTGATGTTTTTTTTCAGCACCATCACCATGCCTTATGCAAACTTTGAAGACAATGATGCCGCCAAAGAAGTTTACGATCAGCAACTGCAAAAAGACCCGGACCTTAATCTTGGTGAATTTATTTTTTCCAAACTCCTTCGTATCGGCCAGTTATTTGATTCGGATGATGATGATGAACTTGCCGCGATGCCGCAGAACCTGCCGGTTAAAAATCAACAGCCTCTTCAAACCCTGCAATTGCAATCAGGTTTTTTTGACTGCAACCGCCTGGTAATAAAAATACAGGAAACAGTTCCTGCTACAGAAAAGCCAACCTGCGCTTTTATTGAAAACAAACTTCCAACTGATTACTACAGTTCTGTTTTTCATCCGCCTGCTTCCAATGCCTGAACATAGCACAGGTTCTTCACACGGGAATCTATTCCGTGGATAATTTCATTTATTCATTTATTAATTTCAAATACAATGAAAAAGATAATTATTGTATTGGCTGCTGTTATTGTTGCAGGCGGCTCAATACGTGGCCAGGTAAAAGTTACCGAAGCCGCAAAAAAAGCATTTGCTGAAAAATTTCCCAATGCTACTGATGTAAAATGGGGAAAAGAAAATGCAAAAGAATACGAAGCTGAATTTAAACTTAACGGCCAGCCCGTATCCGCCAATTTTAAATTGGATGGAAGCTGGGTGGAAACCGAAAGCAGCATCCCGGTATCAGATCTTCCGGTTGCTGTCAGCAACGCCCTAAAGACAAAATACCCCGGGCTTCCGATATTAAAAGCGGAAAAGACAGAAAAACCCGGCGGGAAAATAATCTATGAAGCCGTAATCAAAATTCATGGAAAGAAGAAGGAAATAGAATTAAATCCTGACGGTACATTTGTCAAATAAATTTCTATTGCAGGCATCAGCCCTGATGCAGGTGCCTGCAATTTTCAAAAGAAAAATTTTTACACTTTAAAAATATTTACATGAAAAAGTTATTTCTTTTAATGGCGCTTACAGTCACACTTGCTTCTCAATCCTATTCTCAGAAAGAATTTTCTGTTATTAAAACCTTTCACATAGCCAGCACCGGCGGCTGGGATTACCTGGCAGCTGGCCCGGGAAATAACCGGCTCTATGTTTCTCATGGCAACCAGGTGAATATCCTGAATGCTACAACAGGAGACTCAATTGGGGTAATTGAAAATACTACCGGAGTGCATGGTATCGCTTTTGACAAAGAGCATGGAAAAGGTTTCACCAGCAATGGCCGGACCAACAACGTAACCGTATTTGACCTGATTACAAATAAGGTCATTACACAAATTCCGGCAGGCCAGAATCCGGATGCGATCATGTATGAACCATTCTCCAAAACGATCATTACCTGCAATGGCCGCAGTAAGAACCTGACGGTTATTGATCCGGTTAAATATAAAGTAATCGACAGTATAGCAGTGAGCGGCAAGCCGGAAACTGCTGTTTCCAATGACATGGGAAAGATTTATGTAAACATTGAAGATAAAAGTGAAATACAGGAAATTGATATGAAAACCCTGAAAGTGGTAAACACATGGTCCATCAAACCGGCGGAAGAACCAACAGGCCTGGTCATAGATAAAAAAGCCAACCGCCTTTTTGCAGGATGTGGAAATAAATTGCTGGCAGTTGTGGATGCATCTTCAGGAAAACTCATTCAGACATTACCAATAGGCGATGGCTGTGATGGAGTAGGCTTCGACCCTGCAACAAAAAACATTTTTGCTTCCAACGGGGAAGGCACCCTGTCCATTTATCACGCGGCGGCTCCTGATAAATATAAACCGGTAGCAACTGTTGTTACAAAAAGAGGTGCACGAACAGTAACGGTAGATCCATTGACACATCTCGTTTACCTGTCTACGGCAGATTTTGAAGCGGCTGATCCAAATCAACCGAAGCAAAGACCGAAGATGATTCCCGGTACTTTCCAGGTCCTGGTTGTCGGACAATAAACAAAGTATTTTTAGAAATAAAAATGAAATTTGAAAATGAAAAAAATTGTCTGCATATTTTGTTTTATTTCTGCAGCCACGGCTTCTTTTTCACAAAAAGGCACACTGGAGTATTTTATTGGCCAGGCGGTAGCCAACAGCCCTTTAATAAAAGATTATGCAAACCAGTCGGAGGCTATTCGTGCAGATAGCCTCCTGGTCAGGGCTTCGTACAAACCGCAGATAACAGGAATCAGTTTTAATTCGTATGCCCCGGTAATAAAAGGTGTTGGGTATGACAATGCTGTCACCAACGGAGGTACATTCAGTACACTGGTGGGATTGAATAAAGCAATTCCCAATAAAAAAAGCCTGGAAGCACAATTTGAAAACCTGCGGCTGCAACATCAATCTGTCACCAATGCATCAGGCATTTCTGAGCAGGACCTGAAAAGAACAATCACTACCCAGTACATCACAACGTATGGAGACCTTTTGCAATTGGATTTTGCAAGGGGCATTGACAGCTTTTTAGGAAAAGAAGAGGTCATCCTGAAAAAACTGACAGAGCAAAATGTTTACCGGCAGGTAGATTATCTTGCATTTCTTGTCACGCTCCAGCAACAGCGATTACTGATCAGGCAACAAACCATCCAGTTCCAGAATGACTTTGCTTCGCTGAATTACCTGTGTGGCATTCCTGATACGGCAACTGTAACCCTGAATGATCCTGCATTGCAACTCAGTACACTTCCGGCAATAGAAAATTCAATTTTTTTCAGGCAATTTAAAATTGACAGCCTGAAACTGGTGAACAGCAATACACAGGTTGACCTGGCCTATAAACCCAAATTCAATGTATTTGCTGATGCAGGATTCAATTCCTCGCTGGCTTACAGGGCTTATCAGAATTTTGGTACCAGCTTCGGAATCAGCGCAACGGTGCCAATATACGACGGTAAACAAAGAAAAATTCAACATACCAAAATTGCTATTGCGGAAAAAACGCGGCAGAATTACCAGTCTTTCTTTACCAGCCAGTATAACCAGCAGATCGCACAGCTGACGCAGCAACTGAAAGCAACAGAAAGTTTGATCAATGACATCAATAATGAATTAAAATATTCGGAAAGCCTGATCAAAGTGAATGAAAAACTGCTGGAAACCGGTGAAGTAAAAATTGCGGACTATATTCTTGCGTTAAACAATTACCTGGTCATAAAAAACCTGGTGACACAAAATAATATCAACAGACTACACCTCATCAACCAGATCAATTACTGGAACAGATAAAAGAACGACATGAAAAGAAACATCTTTTTTATACCGCTTATTCTCCTGCTCAGTTGCCATAATAAAGACATTCAGCAGGAAGAAACAAATACGGAAGTTCAGACACCCGTAACCGTGACCAGCATCAGCCTTGGTTCTATGGAAGACTATGCAGAACTGAATGCCACATCTGCTTTTCTCCAGAAATGGGATGTGAAAGCAAATATCACCGGCTACCTGCAGACCGCAAACGTCCAGTTGAACCAGCATGTTTCCAAAGGAGAAATTCTATATACCATAAAAACAAAAGAAGCTGAAAGTATCGGTAACACCATTTCAATACTGGATTCTGCTTTTAAATTTTCCGGTATCAATAAAATCCCTGCCACTGCCGGCGGTTTTATCTCGCAGGTTAACCACCAGGCCGGTGATTATGTACAGGAAGGAGAGCCATTAGCTGTGATCACCGACTCCAGGAGTTTTGTTTTTCTTTTAGACATGCCTTACGAACTGCGGCCCTTTGTAATGAATAAAAGATCGCTGGAAATGATTTTACCGGACGGTGAAAAATTAAATGGTCTTATAAGCGGTACTATGCCGGGTATGGATTCTGCATCACAAACACAAAAGGTCATACTGAAAGTGAATGCTCCTCATTTTCTCCCTGAAAATCTTATAGCAAAAGTGAAAGTGGTAAAGTCTGAAAAAAACAATACAGCCTCCCTCCCCAAATCAGCTTTGCTTACTGATGAAACCCAATCCGAATTCTGGGTTATGAAAATGATAGACAGCAGCACTGCCGTAAAACTGCCGGTCACCAAAGGAATTGAAACTGGTGATAAAGTAGAGATACTTTCTCCATCATTTTCTCCCAATGATAAAATAATAATAACGGGAAATTTTGGCCTGCCCGATACGGCAAAAGTCAAAATCGTTCAACACTGATTTCATGAAACACTTTTTTCAGTCATATAAAAACCCCGTTGCCGTATTGCTGGTGCTCATAATAGCCGGCGGCCTCTTTGCCTACAGCAAACTGCAAACATCTTTGTTCCCGGAAATCACTTTCCCCAAAATAAAGATCATCGCCGAAGGCAGCCTTCAACCGGTAAATAAAATGATGGTGTATGTCACCAAGCCATTGGAGAACGCCATCAAAGAAATTCCCGACCTGCAGGATATCCGTAGTATCACCAGCCGCGGCAGTTGTGAAATATCTGCCTTTATCAACTGGGGAGCTGATGTAGATCTGAGTAAACAGCGGATTGAATCCAAAATCGCAGAGATCAGGAATAACCTGCCTGCCGACCTGCAGATAACGGTTGAAAAAATGAACCCTTCTATTCTTCCGGTGATGGGTTATACATTGGAAAGTCACACAAAGACACCAATCGAATTAAAACAACTTGCTTTATATACAATCAAACCATTTTTATCACAGGTTGAAGGTATTTCTGAAGTGCGTATCATTGGCGGCAAGCAAAAAGAATACTGGCTACAACTGGACCGTCAGAAGATGAGTACGCTTTCCATCACTCCTGACCTTATCACAACCGCCCTTAGCCAGACCAATTTTATCCGGTCAAACGGGTTTTTAACTGACTACCGTTTTTTATATCTCACCATAACTGATGCGACCGTTCACTCAAAAGAAGAATTGCAAAATATCGTCATCCGCAACGACGGTAAGAGAGTTGTCCGTTTAAAAGATATCGCAGACGTGGAAATAAAAGAAGCGGTAGAGTACATTAAGATCAATGCAAACGGGCAGGATGGATTGCTGATAGCCATCATCAAACAGCCGAACGCCAACCTGGTGACGCTCTCCAAAGCCATGGAGCAAAAAATAAAAGATCTGAAAAACATTCTTCCAAACGATGTATCAGTAAAACCCTACTATGTACAGGCTGACTTTGTAAATGACTCTATCAAAAGCGTCAAAGACAGTTTATGGATCGGTTTGCTGCTGGCCATTTTTGTGGCTATACTTTTTTTACGTTCATTAAAGGCAAGTACAGTCATTTTGATTACCATTCCCGTAACCCTGGGTCTTACGCTGATCGTTTTCTATGCACTTGGGTATAGTTTTAATATCATGACGCTGGGCGCTATTGCAGCTGCTATCGGGTTGATCATTGACGACGCCATCGTAGTAATGGAACAGATACATCGCACCCATGAAGAAAGCCCTGAAGAACCTTCCACTACATTAGTTCATAGAGCCATTCACTACCTGCTGCCCGCAATGGTCGGCTCTTCCCTGAGTACCATTGTTATTTTCTTTCCTTTTATTCTGATGAGTGGAGTTGCAGGCGCTTATTTCAAAGTGATGACGAATGCAATGATCATCACACTGGTTTGTTCCTTTATTGTGACCTGGATCTGCCTCCCGGTCATTTACCTGCTTCTTACCAAAAAGCAAACAGCCAATGCAGGAAAGAAAAGAAAACTTATAATTCATAAGACAAAGAACCAGCGATGGGTGTCATTCTTTATCCGGAGGCCTTACCTGAGTTTTATCATCATCGCTGTTTTGGGATGGTCCATCTATTTTATATTACCCCGGCTGAAAACGGGTTTCCTTCCTGAAATGAATGAAGGAAGCATTGTACTGGATTACTGGTCGCCGCCGGGCACTTCGCTGGAAGAGACGGACAGGATGCTCCGTGAAGCGGAAAAAATAATTGTCAGCATACCCGAAGTGGAAGCATACTCCAGGAGAACAGGAACAGAAATGGGATTCTTCATTACAGAACCAAACCGTGGAGATTACCTTATCCAGTTAAAAAAACACAGAAGCAGGACTACTGATGAAGTGATCTCGGATATAAGGCAAAAGATCGAATCCACCCAGCCGGCTTTACGTATTGATTTCGGACAGGTGATCGGTGATATGCTTGGAGACCTGATGACATCGGTACAGCCAATCGAAGTAAAGATCTTCGGTGATGACCAGAAAAAATTGCAGGAGTTATCCAAACAGGTAGCCGCTCTTGTATCCAATGTAAAAGGGACTGCTGATGTCTTTGACGGCATCGTAATAGCCGGGCCATCGGTAAGTGTTGATCCGGATTTTGTGCGTCTTGCACAATTCGGGATTACTCCGGCAAATCTGCAATACCAGCTGCAAACTTCATTGGAGGGAAATGTTGTTGGCGCCATCCTGGAAAAAGAGCAACTGACCAATATCCGTATCGTGTACCCCGGCAGCAGGAAACTCAGTGTGGACGACATCGGCAAGTTGCAAATCTTTTTACCAAACGGAAAACTAAAACCCATTACCGAACTGGCCACTGTGCAGATCATTTCCGGCGATGCCGAAGTACAAAGAGAAAATTTACAATCCATGGGTGTAGTTACATCAAGGCTGGAAAACCGGGACCTGGGAAGTGTGATGAAAGACATTCAAAAAAGTGTAAATGCAGAAGTCAACCTGCCGCAGGGATACCACATTGAATACGGCGGAGATTTTAAAGAACAACAACAATCCTTTGCAGAATTGCTGATGATACTGTTCACAGCAGGGTTCCTTGTTTTCGGAGTTATCCTCTTTTTGTACCGGCAATTCAGGATCGCCATCCTGATTATTGCTATTGCCGTGCTGGGTATTTCCGGAAGTTACTTAGCCCTGTACCTGACTAATACGCCTTTAAATGTAGGAAGTTATACCGGGCTGATCATGATCGTTGGAATTATCGGGGAAAATGCCATATTCACTTTTCTGCAATTCAGGGAAACGATGCAGGTCACTCACAATGTAGATGAGTCAATCATTTATGCAATTTCTGTCCGGCTGCGTCCGAAATTAATGACAGCGCTGGGAGCGATCATTGCATTGATGCCTTTAGCTCTTGGTATCGGAGCCGGAGCTCAGCTACACCAGCCGCTGGCGATCTCAGTGATTGGTGGATTTATCATCGCATTGCCTTTACTGCTGATCGTTCTGCCGTCTGTACTGAGAGTTTTATACAGGAACAGGCCTTAAGTGTAAGTCCGATTCCATATAAAAAGAGAACGGCTTGTTTCCTATCTTTGGCCGATGGATCCCTTATTACAGAATATTGAAACGTACAAAAAAGAAATAGAAAGTTTTATTGCAGGAGATGCCCGGTCAGCAGAAGAATTCCGTATCAAATACCTCGGAACAAAAGGTATCGTGAAGAGCCTGATGGGCGAAATGAAAAACATTCCGGCAGATAATAGAAAAGAATTCGGCAGGCTGATGAATGATCTGAAGATTTTTGCAGAAACAAAATATGAATCATTCAGAGAAACGATAAGCAGCCAGCATCAGTTTGCCGGCGATCAAATGGATTTTTCTCTTCCCGGTGATCCGGCGACTCCCGGCAGCCGCCACCCGATAACTTTAATGCGCAACAGGATCGTTTCTATTTTCCAACGGCTTGGCTTTTCTGTAGCAGACGGTCCTGAGATAGAAGATGACTGGCATAATTTTACAGCACTGAATATTTCTGAAAATCATCCTGCCCGTGACATGCAGGATACCTTTTATATACAGCACCAGATGGAAGGTCACACCGACTGGTTGTTGCGGACACATACCAGTAATGTGCAGATACGGGAAATGGAAAAGGGGAAATTACCAATTCGCATTATTTGCCCCGGGCGTGTGTACAGAAACGAAACGATCAGTGCAAGATCACACTGCTTTTTTCACCAGGTGGAAGGGTTATATGTTGATGAGCATGTTAGCTTTGCCGACCTGAAACAAACACTTTATTTCTTTGCCCAGGAAATGTATGGCAAGGAAATTAAACCAAGATTTCGGCCTTCCTATTTCCCCTTTACCGAACCCAGCGCAGAAATGGACATCACTTGTTTTATTTGCGGAGGCAAAGGTTGCCGCATCTGCAAACAAACCGGTTGGGTGGAGATTTTGGGATGCGGCATGGTGCATCCTAAAGTTTTGGAAAATTGTGGTATTGATTCCAACAAATACACAGGCTTTGCATTCGGAATGGGAGTGGAACGCCCCGCTATGCTTCTCTATGGCGTGAATGATATCCGGCTGTTCAGTGAGAACGATGTGCGGTTTCTGAAGCAGTTTACAAGTATGGCCTGAAGCAATTACAGTAAAAATAAAAACGGGACCGTTTCTGAAAAAGATTCCTCTTTTTACAATACATATAATTTCTTATTTCGCTTTCCTTCGCATATAGCTGAAAAATGCCGCAGCTAAAAATGCAATCAATGCAATATAGAACCAAAGGGTAAGCCCCAGATGCATACTGTTCCCCAATGTATCCCCTATTTTATTTAACCCTAATGTATCATCACCCGTATTGGTGTTAGCTTTTTCAGCGGCTTCTTTGGCAAGGCTTGCATTAAACCATCTTTTTACTTCGATCATCAGTCCCACTAATGAACCTGCAGATAAAATACCTGTTACCATACCTGCCGATCCGCCACTGCGGGCATTCCCGAAGGAAAAAAGTAAGCCCAGAACTGCCAGGGCCAATGCAGCAATAGCAAAATACTGAGCATTGCCTTCTTTTTCAGAGTTTGTTTTTTGGGTTGCATCCTTCGATTCGTTTCCGAATGTGTTATTTGCCACTTTCCAATCTTGTCCCAATACAAAGCCAATCCCGGTTTTATCCATGAACACGGTATTATTACATCTTATTTCCGAAAAAGGAAGAAGAAACAAAAGAATTCCAACTGCAAAAGCAATTGCAGAAGGAATCCTGGACCCGAATATTCCCTGCGATGGAGCCCGCTGGCTATAAGAGGGCGTGGGTGGCGGTGGCGTTGGTTGTTGAATTGGTTCCATATATAAATTTCGATCAAGATAAGAGATTCTTTTGATAAATAAACTGCCAACAATCAACATGCAATATCTTTACGGCACTAATTGATGGGATCCTTATCAGATATTGTTTGTGTTTGTGGTGCCGGAACCATGGGCAGTGGTATTGCGCAACTCGCAGCTCAATCAGGATTTCATACAATTCTTTACGACCTGAACGAAACAATACTGGCAAAAGCCCGTAACAATATCGGGAGCAGTTTATCTTTTTTAATATCAAAAGGAAGGATTTCTGAAGAAGAAAAAAGCAAAATAACCGGCAGGATCAGTTTTACAAACGATATACGCAACTGCATCGCTGATATTTTCATAGAAGCGATCATTGAAAAGGCCGAAGCTAAAACGGAACTATTCAACCGGCTCTCCAAAATAAACAGGGCTGAATGCGTTTTTGCCAGCAACACTTCCTCTTTATCCGTTACCAGAATTGCTGAACAAATTTCTAATCCGGAGAGAATGATCGGCATGCATTTTTTCAATCCCGCACATATAATGAAACTGGTGGAAGTGGTCAACACGAATTACACGAATGAACAGACAACGCAAATTGTTATCGGCCTGGCAAAAAAAATGAACAAGACGCCTGTGGTTTGTAAAGACTCTCCCGGTTTTATTGTGAACAGGGTGGCAAGACCATATTATATCGAATCTTTGCGTATGGCAGAAGAAGGTGCTGGCCTGTCACAAATTGATCTGCTGATGGAAGCAGCAGGTTTTAAAATGGGCCCGTTCCGGCTGATGGACCTTATCGGAAATGATGTGAACTATGAAGTAAGTTGTTCTGTTTATGAGCAAATGGGAAGGCCGGAACGATTAAGACCATCCGTCATCCAGGAACAAAAAGTAAAAGAGAAAAAACTGGGAAAGAAAACAGGTGAAGGATATTATAAATATTAAATCCCCAATAGTAATCTTTAAATGGTTTTAGTTACAGGCGGAACAGGTTTTGTGGGCTCTTACATCATCAAAGAGCTGGTTGGGAAAAATTATCCTGTAAGAGCGATCCGCCGCAGCAACAAATTTCCGTTTTATCTTTCAAAGGAAATCCGGAACAAAGTTGAATGGGCAGATGCCGATATATTGGATCCTGTTGCGCTTGAAAATGCGATGGCAGGTGTAGATTCGGTAATCCATGCAGCCGGCGTGGTTTCGTTTATCAAAAAAGAGAGAAAGAATATGTATATGGTGAATGTGGAGGGAACGGCAAATGTGGTCAATGCAGCATTGGAAAAAAATATCCGCCGGTTCATTCACATCAGCTCTGTGGCAGCACTGGGACGAAAAGAAAACGGCGCTCATGTAAACGAAGAGAAAAAATGGGAAGAGCACAGATCAAACACCCATTATGCCAAAAGCAAATACAAAGGGGAACTGGAGGTATGGCGTGGTATGGGAGAAGGTTTGAATGCCGTCATCCTGAATCCTTCTACTGTGTTGGGATTCGGGGATTGGAACAATTCAAGCTGCGCCATATTTAAAAAAGTTTATACCGGATTCCGCTGGTATAGCAATGGACTAAATGGCTTTGTGGATGTAGAGGATGTAGCAAGAGCAGCAGCGCTGATGATGGAAAGCACCATCACCGAAGAACGGTTCATTGTTTCCGGTTTCAACTGGCCATTCAGGAAATTACAGGATGCTATTGCAGATGGTTTTGGAAAAAAGCATCCATCGAAACAAGCTACCACGCTTTTGATGTCACTGGCCTTATACGGGGAACAACTGCGTTCATATCTTTCAAAAAAAAGGCCATTGCTCACCAAAGAAACTGTAAGGGTAGCTCAAAGCAAAACCTGTTTTGAAAACGATAAAATACTCGGAGCATTGAAGGGATTTTCCTTTACCCCTTTGGAACAAACCATCCGGGAGGCTTGCAAAAAATACACTGGCACAATAAATGCCCTGCAATCATAGTTACTAAGCGATATCTTTACAGGTAATCAATGTCTATGAAAATAATTTATTACAGTTGCCTTATATCTTTTCTTTTCGTTTCAGCAGTTGCTTATTCACAGGTTTCCGTTTCGGGAAAAATAATTGACTCCGCTTCAGGTGATCCTTTACCCGGCGCCTCGGTTTATTGCCACAATACAACGATTGGCACCACAAGTAACAGGCAGGGAGAATTCAGCCTGCAAATGAAGTCAGGAGGTTATGATCTTATCATCACCTATACCGGTTACCAGACCAGAACAGTTCGTGTCAGCAGTGACAGCGGCCGGTTAACCATTCCAATGATCAAACAGGAAAAAAATTTAGAAGAGGTAGTGATACGAAGCAGCAATGAAGTGACAGATGGCTGGGAAAAATATGGATCTTTTTTTCTTGCACATTTTATCGGCACCACTCCCAATGCTGCGCTCTGCAGTATTCAAAATCCTGAAGCGCTGAAGTTTTATTTTTATAAAAAAAGCAATAAGTTAAAAGTGCTCGCAGACTCAGCCCTTCAAATAGAAAATAAAGCATTGGGATACCGGCTCCGTTATGAGCTGGATTCGTTTGTTTACTATTATAAAACAGAGATCAATACGTACCGGGGATTTTGTTTTTATGGCGAGATGGAAGGAACCGAACAGGAAAAGAAAACCTGGGCTGCAAACCGTGCCAAAGCATATTATGGTTCCAAACTGCATTTCATGCGTTCGTATTACGACAGTACTTTAAGCGAAGACGGATTCTCCATTGATATGCTCAATGAGAACAGCAATACGAAATTTACTCCCGTAAAAGATCCCTATGATACGGCGTATTACAGCGGGTTAGACAGTACAATGGAAATAGAGATATGGTACCCAAGAAAAATCAGCGTCTCCTACCTGAAAAAAAGACCAGAACCGGAGTATATAAAAAAATTCGGGCTACCTAAAAATGTAGGTTCACAGATTTCCTATATAGACCTGAATGAAGCAATCGCCATTAAAGAAAACGGTTACTATTATAACCAGGGCGACTGGACCAACCAGGGATACTGGAGCTGGAAAAATTTAGCGGATCAGTTGCCGTATGATTATGATCCGCCGGAATGACAAAATCATTTTCAACCTTCCTTTTCTATTTATACTCTTGTTGAAATCTTCTTGTATTAATGATCCTTTTCCATCGCTTTGGATTCCCAGCTTTGCGAGACATTCTTTCTCGCAGCAATATTATATCGCTTGAAGCGATGAAATAAGTCTTCTAAACTGCAAGTTTCGAAGAGCGGAGGAATTTATAAAAATCATTTTCACTCTTTCTTCTCCATTACTTTCTTCCACAATTCCGGGATTCTTTTTATCCATACCAGTTCTCTTCTTTTCATGGAAGCATCTTCTGCTGGATAACCGAAATAGGTTTTACCCCCGACCAGTGAAGAAGGCACACCGCTTTGCGCCAGCACTATGGCGTCTTTTCCGATGGTTAGCGTTTTACTAACCCCCACCTGTCCCCAGAGAATGACATTATCTTCAATAGTTGTTGCTCCCGCAATTCCCACCTGGGCAGCAAACAAACAATTTTTTCCGATCACCGTATCATGACCGATATGCACCATGTTATCCATCTTGGTGCCGGCGCCGATCAAAGTGTCTCCGCTTACGCCGCGGTCAATGGTGCATCCTGCGCCTATCTCTACCGCATTTTCAATCACTACCCTACCGCAACTCTTCATCTTTTTATAATGAATATCGCGGTTGGTTTTCTTATTGTAATAAAATGCATCGCTGCCGATCACCGTTCCTGCCTGGATGATCACGTCATTGCCGATGATGCAATGATCCATAATGGTCACATTGGGATGGATGATGCACCGGTCGCCGATCTGAACATGATTCCCGATATAGGCATTGGGAAGAATGACGGTGCCTTTCCCGATGCTTGCCGAGTCACTCAGCATTTTCATGGAAGGAGAAAAAGGCCGGAAATGATCCACGATGGTCTGGTAGGCTTCAAATGGTTCTTCCACGATCAGCAAAGCTTTTCCTTCCGGGAACTCCGTTCTTTTATTGATGATGATATAACTGGCTGCCGAATGAATGCACTGATCATAATACTTGGGATGATCCACGAATACAAGGTCTCCCTCTTCCACTTTGTGAATCTCATTGATGCCTGTTGCCAGGGCATGGCCATCACCTGCTATTTCAGCGCCGATCAGTTTTGCTATCGTATCAAGAGAAACCGGTTTTTCAAAACGCATACCATGTTATTTTCGTAAAGGTAATAAGTCCTGAATTGCTTCATCCGTCTCTTGTTGTGAAACAAAGACAAATATTTTACGCCAGTAAATTTTTCACTTTATCACTGAAGCATCAGAATGAAATCAGTCTGATCGTAATACTATTTTGCCTGAGAAAGTTGTTATTAGTAAAGAGGATCAAAGATGTGTTTTGTTTTAAACACCCTTTATCAACTGTTTACGTTACGTTAACTATTCTGCCATTATCCACAACAGGAAACGGGATGTGCATAAAAAATATGAAAAAATTTTTTTTAGTAGCAAAATTTATTTTTAATATTGCGTTGGGAATTTTGTTTCCCGGTACTTACTAACCCATCCATATAAATGATCCCTCCGCACAACCGGGGGGATTTTTATTTTTTATTTTTTCATTTTCTCCAATGAAAACGGATGTATAAAAGCTTTTGATCACGAATGAAGTATTTAAAATACCTTTACCGGAATACTTCATCAAAGCATTCACTCATGTTGAAATCAATGACCGGATTCGGAAGATCGGAGGGAAAAGCAGGCGATAAAACATTTTTGATTGATATCAAGTCGCTGAACGGAAAACAATTTGAATTACTTCTGAAACTACCGGCAATCTTAAAACCTTTTGAATTTGACATCCGGAAAATCCTTTCAGGAAACCTGGGAAGAGGGAGTATAGATTGCAACATCAGTCTGAAAGAAACAGGCGCTGCCAAGCCCGTAACGATTAATACGGACCTTGCCAAAGCATACTACAGGCCATTGGCAGAATTGTCCGAAGCGTTGAGCCTCGATCCTTCGCACATCCTCAGTACTTTGGTAAAACTTCCCGAAGTGATCACTCCCACCAGTGAAACACTCACAGAAAAGGAATGGGGTGATTTTCAGAAAATCTTATCTGATGCACTGGAAGACCTGAACCTGCATCGCCGGGAAGAAGGAAAAGTGATGGAACGTGACCTGCTGTTACGCATCAGCAATATCGAAAAACATCAGGAAGAAGTGGCGAAGCTGGAACCATTGCGCAAACAAAAGATACGGGAAGGCCTTACTAAGCTACTCGAAGAAAACGTTGGCAAAGAAAATTATGACAACAACCGCCTGGAGCAGGAACTCATTTACTACATAGAAAAGATTGATATCAGTGAAGAACAGGTACGCCTGAAAAATCATTGTGAGTATTTCCGGTCGGTACTCCAAAAACCGGATGAAGCCAAAGGCAAGAAACTTTCTTTCATACTTCAGGAAATTGGCCGGGAGATCAACACTTCCGGCTCCAAAGCTTATGATGCGGTCATACAAAAAAATGTAGTGCAGATGAAAGATGAGCTGGAAAAAGCAAAAGAGCAGGTGCTGAACGTACTGTAAAGGGGCAAAGTGTAATTATTAAGGTACAGACTTAATATTTTTTATCAATGAAAACAATTAAGAAATTATTACCTGCTTTTATACCTTTCATTTTATGTCTCACTTCCTGCACTACGATTGACCTTTATGAAAAAGACGTGGCCATTCCCGGCCACGAATGGAAAAGCAGTTATAAACCTGTTTTTGATTTTATAATAAAAGACACCACTGTTCCTTATCAGTTCTTTTTGGTGTTGCGGCACACAGAAAAATACAATTACACCAATATTTATGTCAACCTGTATATAAAAGCTCCGGGGTCAGACAGCATTACTAAGATCCAGCGGTCACTCATGCTTGCTGATAACAACGGGTGGATGGGCAGCGGAATGGACGACATCTATGAACACCGCATCCCGTTGGGGGCGCCCCAGCCATTGAAAGCGGGTTCGTATCAGTTTACCGTAGAGCAGATCATGAGGGAGGATCCGCTGGAACACGTTTTGAATGTTGGCCTTCGTATCGAAAAGAAACAATAACACAAGTGTATCTTATGCCTGATTCCGGCCGCAAAAGATTAATAAGGATCACTGTCATTTACTGGACTCTTCTTTTATATATCATAGCGGCGCTGGTGTGGTGGTTCATCTCGCTGGAAAAGCAGAACACCACAATGAAACAATTCAATATACAGCATCTCAACAACACCACGGATAGCCTGCAGGCGCCGCTTCTTTACCACTCAAAGCTTGAGGCGATCAATAAAGATCACAGGAATAACCGGACCAAATTCATAGGTGAAGGAAGCATATTCTTTCTTTTCATCATTATCGGAGCTGCTTTTGTCTATCGCTCCATCAGGCGGCAGTTCAACATGCAGCAGCAGCAGCAGAACTTTATGATGGCGGTCACCCATGAATTAAAAACGCCTATCTCGGTAGCAAAGCTCAACCTGGAAACGATGCAGAAGTATTCACTGGATCCGGACAAGCAGGAAAAACTGATCCGCATGACCCTGGAAGAAACTGCCCGGTTGAATTTTCTAACTAATAATATTCTTATTTCCTCACAATTAGAAGGCGGCCGTTTCAAATCATCACACGAAGACCTGAACTTCTCCGACCTGCTGAAAGATTGCATCAGGGATTTTCGTAACCGTCATTCTGAAAGAGGCATCACCGGCCAGATAGAACCGGATATGGAAGTAAAAGGAGATCCCCTTTTATTACAGATCCTCATCAATAACCTGGTGGAAAATGCATTGAAGTATTCTCCGAAAGAAAGCCAGGTGAAAGCAATTTTAAAGACAGAGAATGACAACGTTCAATTGCAGGTCATTGATGAAGGTCCGGGTATTGCCGAAGAAGAAAAGAAAAAGATCTTTAAAAAATTTTACCGTATCGGCAATGAATCAACACGGAAAACCCAGGGCACAGGCCTGGGCCTGTATCTTTGCCATAAAATTGCCGGAGAACACAATGCCGACATTCGGGTGACAAACAATATTCCTCATGGAGCTAATTTTACAGTTACATTTCATGACTGATTATGAACAATGAAAATAAAAAGACATCTATTCTGCTGGTAGAGGATGAAGAGAACCTGCACGAAGCCCTGAAGCTGAACCTGGAGCTGGAAGGATATGAAGTAACCTCCGCCTATGATGGTGCAGCAGCTATTAAAGCCATACAGGCGGAATATTTTGACCTGATCATCCTTGATGTAATGCTTCCCGAAATTGACGGCATCAATGTAACTGAAACCGTTCGACTCAGTAATAATGAAGTGCCCATACTCATCTTAAGCGCTAAAAACAGCAGCGCCGACCGTGTGCTGGGGTTGAAAAAGGGTGCTGATGATTATCTCACCAAACCATTTAATCTTGCCGAGCTACTGCTAAGAGTGCAAAAGCTTATTGAAAAGAATAAAAAACTTCAGGACAAATCATCAACAGGTAACACTTATTCTTTTGGTGACAACAGTATAGACTTTAAAGCACAGGAAGCCACTACCAAAGGAGGCAAGAGATTGCAGCTTAGCAAAAAAGAGACCATGCTGCTGAAACTGCTGATCGAAAATAAAAATGAAGTGGTGCCGAGGGAAAAAATATTACAGGCTGTATGGGGTTATAATGTTTATCCCACCACCAGGACCATTGATAATTTTATTCTCAACTTCAGAAAATATTTCGAAGAAGACAGCCGCAATCCTAAATACTTTCATTCGGTAAGAGGTGTGGGGTATAAGTACAGTGAGTAGAAGAATTAAAAATTCAAAAGTAAAAAGTCAAAAGAGGCCTTTACAATAAAATGCGGCCTTAAAGAAACTCCTTTTTTTGGACTTTTGAATTTTGAATTTCAAATATCCCCTAACTGCGGACGCATCAGAATTTCTTCCACACAGGCGCCTGCTGAAAGTTGAGAAGCCGCAAAGATTATTTTGGCCACATCATCCGCTTCCATGAACCTGCTTTTCTCTATTCCGCTCGATGCCCAGGAATCTGTATAGGCAGCCCCCGCAATAACAGCAGTCACTTTGATCCCGTACGGCTTCATTTCTTCACGAAGGTTTCTTGATAAACCAAGCAAGGCTGTTTTGCTGATGCTGTAGGCTCCGCCGTTGCTGTAGGATTTGATGGATGCAACAGAGCACATGTTGAAGATATGGCCGCTCTTCTGCTGCATCATCTTCGGCAAAACCGTTCTCGTCAGGTGATAAGCGCTGTATAAATTTGTATTGACCATATTTTCCAGGGCGCCATCAGGTTCATCATGTACCGATCCGGGAATAAAAGAACCGGCATTATTGAACAAAATATCAATTGAAATTCCCAGGCCAAGTACCCAGTTCCCAAAAGCAATTGCATTCTCTTTGATGCTGAGATCAAATGGTTTTGCTTTGACTGTAACATCAGGATAGGCCAGCATCAGTTCTTCCATCGCTTTATACAAAGCCACTTCGTTGCGGGAAGTCAGGTACAAATTATATCCGTTGGCTGCAAATAAAGAAGCAGTGGCTTTTCCTAACCCACGAGATGCGCCGGTAATAATCACATTCTTTTTTTCCCTTCCTGTGTTTGAAGTATCCTGCAAACTCATTTTATCGGTCATTGTTATGTAATTTGCAAACTTAATTATGAATAATAAAATAAATGCCGGCACGGAGAACGGGACTGGCAACACTCCGGCAGATAACTATGGCAAATATCGCCATCTTTTTTTCGACCTTGACCATACTCTTTGGGATTTTGAGACCAATGCCCGTGCCACACTCCGGGAACTGTATGAAGAGCTGCGCCTGAAAGAAAAAGGGGTTACGGATTTTGAAGTGTTCTACAGGAATTATGAACAATACAATGTGAAGCTGTGGGAACGGTACAGGAACGGTTTCATCAAACAGGAAGAACTGAGAGTGAAAAGAATGAGGTTGGCGCTATTGGATTTTAAAATTGCCGATGAAGAGCTTGCCAACACCATGAGTACTCAATTCCTGGATTTATTGCCTACACGCAAAGCTCTTTTTCCCAACACCATTGAACTGCTGGAATATCTGCAAAACAAGAACTATGAGCTTCACCTGATCACCAACGGGTTTGAAAAAACCCAGCACAGTAAACTAAAATACTCCGGGCTGAACATTTACTTTAAAGAGATCATCACATCTGAAATTTCCAACAGCCTGAAACCCCATAAGGAGATCTTTGACTTTGCCCTGGAAAAAACACATGCATCCAAAGAAGAAAGCATCATGATCGGCGACAGCATTGAAATGGACATTATCGGAGCCATGAATGCAGGAATAGACCAGGTGTTTGTAAATCATACAAACATCAAACCCGAGGTAAAACCCACTTACACGGTCCACTCTTTAATAGAAATGGAAACTATTTTCTGAGTTGAAATAAAAGAAAAAAATTCCCTTACCAGGTTGCGATAACGGATATGCCTCCCTGAACTTTATCGCCGATCTTCACCTGCACTTTCGCATCGGTGGGTAACAAAAGGTCCACACGGGATCCAAATTTTATAAAGCCCATCTCTTCTGTTTGTTTCACCTTCTGTCCTGTCTGCAGGTAATTGACGATCCTTCTTGCCATGGCGCCGGCAATCTGTTTTACCAAAATCTTTTTCCCGTTTTTATCATACACTACAGAATGACGTTCATTTTCTGTTGAAGATTTCGGATGCCAGGCCACCAGGTATTTGCCTTCGTGATACTGACTGTACCGGATCTCACCGCTGACCGGGTTGCGGTTAAGATGCACATTCAGCGGACTCATAAAAATGGAAACCTGTATCCTTTTATCCTTAAAATATTCTTCTTCCTGAGTCTCTTCTATCACCACCACCTTTCCGTCGGCAGGAGCTATGACCGCATCTTCACGAACGGTAAGTTTTCTTTTTGGCACACGGAAAAAAGAAACCATGAAAACCAGTAAAGCAAGCGTGATGATCAATATAATGATGCAGACTGCCGGATGGTTCAGGCTGAAAATGTAAAAAGAAAGGATATTGATGATCCCGAACAGGATCACACTCCAGGCAATCGTTTTATATCCTTCTCTGTGAATAGTCATTAAAAAAATTGGAGTGTAAAGGTAGTAAATGAACCACAACCTATAGGTTAATCAGATCTTATCTAAGAAAAAATAAACATAGAGCCATACAGCAGGGACAGCGAGCAGCAATGAATCGAAACGATCCAGGAAACCGCCGTGGCCGGGCATGATTTGTCCACTGTCTTTCACACCTGCCATTCTTTTGAGTTTGGATTCCAGCAGGTCGCCAAGCGTTCCGGCAACGGATGCTATGGCAGCAATGATCATAAAAATTTTCACATCAAAGTGAGAAAGCCATGCTATAAGCGCTGCCACTGCCACTGCAAGGATAATTCCGCCTGATGTACCCTCAACGGTTTTTTTAGGTGAAATCTTAGATAAAGGCGTTTTGCCGATCATTGATCCCACGATATAAGCCATGGTATCATTGATCCAGATAGAAAAAATAATGGCGCAGGGAATAACGATGCGGTACCATCCTGGGAAAGCCTGGTCGCCGGAAGTGTTTTCTGAAATAAAATATTTATGCTGAAGATCTATCATCAAACCCCAGCTTAGAGAGATATACAAGAGTCCCGGGAGTGCGGCGCCAAACGATGCAAGACGGATATTTCTTTTTAAAAAAATACCGATACACATTAATACAAACCCCGCCTCGGCTACAGGAAGAGAAATATCATTTTTCAGCACACGTTTCCCGATCATATATTCCGGGCCGCAAAACCAAAGCAACAACCCAAAGCCCAAAACCATCAGGCCAAGTTTGAAATAAATATGAAAAGAAACATTGCGGATCTTTTCGATCAGTTTCAGGTATTCACGCCAGCATCCGAAATGAATGATGGAAAACAGTATCAGAAAGCTCCAGTGATTCCAGAACAAACCTGTAAGCATGACCACCACAAACACCGCAGCTGTCAGAGTCCTTGTTTTGAATGTTTGTACGTTCAATGCCATCAGAGAAAAAATAAACTAAGAAAAAAGATTAGCGGAATTGTCCGGAGGGAGCGGAGGTTTAACCGTTTCCCTGCCCTTTATGGAAACCTTATAAAACCACACAAACAAGATGATCACTACAGGTAATGCAAGGATACCCCAGAAGTTATCCGAATTATCTTTCATGGCATCCTGAAGAGATTGCCCGTTCAAAATAGAAACATAAAGAACTGTGATAGCGATCCCGTTATTCAGAAAATGCCCGAATATGTTTATCCATATCTTTCCCGAATACTGATACAACAGACCCAGCATGATACCAAGAAACAAACGGGATAAAAATCCGTAGTAGGAAAAATGTGCAAGACTGAAAATAATACTGACAATGATGATGGACAGCCATGGCTTCTTAGTTGATCTCGTCAGAAAATTTTGCAGCCCTCCCCTGAATAAAGTTTCTTCGCATATCGCAGGCAAAACAGCCAGCATGAATAAGGCAAAAAGGAATTGGGAAAAACTGTTTAAACTGATAATGGATTCCACACCGCTGTTATATTCATCTTCCAGCTTATCGAAATGAATTTTCCAATCGGCAGGAACAGGCAGGTGACTGTTGAAATAAGAAAAGCCGGCAGATGCAAACAATCCAAAAAAAACGATCAGTAGTGCAACAAAAAACTGGAGCCGGCTGGGAGTTCCGCTAAAACCGATCAGCTTCATTGGTTTCCTGTTCAGTAAAAAAGCTACAAGTATCGCCGGCAGAAAAAACCCTACCACCGCGGTAATGACCTGTATCACCTGGTATGCATGTGCATAGGCCGGGTTATTCATTTCAGCCGTCATCTTATCCATCCCGGTGCCCGTCATGGCGGTCCAGACAGGTATGCTCAGCATTCCTGCTACCAGAAGCGCTGCAACAGCAAAACCGATCAGCATAAAAAATCCCGCTGTGTATGAAATACCTTTTGAATTACTGTCGTACATAATTTCTGCTATTAAATGGTAAATTTGCAGGTTCCTGCCGAATGGCGGATAAACAAAAATATGTTATTGTTACATTGTTTGATTGTTTAATTGCTAATCAGGATCATTTATAAAAAACAATCAACCCATTTTAACCATAAAACAATTTCTTTGTTTAAAATCGGAAACATACAATTTACGGACTTCCCCTTAGTTCTTGCTCCCATGGAAGATGTAAGCGATCCGCCGTTCCGTGCCGTGTGCAAAGCCAATGGTGCCGACCTGATGTTCACCGAATTTATTTCTTCGGAAGGATTGATCCGTGATGCCATCAAGAGCAAAAAAAAACTGGACATCTTCGATAATGAACGTCCTGTGGGAATCCAGATCTTCGGCGGTGATGAAGAGGCCATGGCGATGAGCGCTGCCATTGTTGATACGGTTCATCCCGATCTGCTCGACATCAATTTCGGATGCCCGGTAAAAAAAGTGGTGACCCGTGGAGCAGGCGCTGCCGTCTTAAAAGATGTGGAACTGATGGTGCGGCTGACGAAGGCAGTGGTAAGATCCACCTCATTACCGGTGACGGTGAAAACCAGGCTCGGATGGGATCATGATTCTTTAAACATCACAGAAGTGGCGGAGCGGCTCCAGGATGTTGGCATCAAAGCATTATCCATACACGGAAGAACAAGAAAGCAGATGTATAAAGGCGAAGCGGACTGGACATTGATCGCAAAAGTGAAAGAGAATCCGCGTATCACGATTCCCGTCTTTGGCAACGGAGATATTGACTCGCCGGAAAAAGCGCTGGAATATAAAAACCGGTATGGTGTGGACGGCATCATGATCGGGCGTGCTGCCATCGGCTATCCGTGGATCTTTAATGAAATAAAACATTTTCTGAAAACAGGAGAACATCTTGCACCTCCCACTATAGAACAAAGAGTGGAAGTGATCCGCCGGCATTTACACCGCTCCATTGAATGGAAAGGGCTGATCACAGGCATCAATGAAATGAGAAGGCATTACACCAATTACCTGAAAGGGCTTCCCAATATCAAAGAATACAGACTGAAACTGGTGACCCAAAAATCGCTGGAAGAAATTGATGACACATTGAACGAGATCATCAAAACATACAGCGGCTATCAATTTGAAAGAAGGAAAGTGGAAATGGAATCGCTGGCTTACAGTTGCAGCTAGGCGACTCTCTCTCCGGCAATGGTTCATGCCGGCATGAACCATGACGGGAATATTCTGCTAGAGCTCTTCTCCGAAGGGACACCTCGTAAACGTATCATGAAAATATTTTTATCTATACTCCAAATTTTATATATTGCAATAAGGCATACTTTGAATGCCTTACTTTATGGGCATAGAAGGACCTATATATTTAAGCCTTTAATTATAAACCATGAAACAGATTTATCCTTTTACAATCTTCATTCTTGTGCTTTTTGCAAATTGTTCTCCGTCAGAAAAAATTATTAGATTCCCAAAATTGCCTGATGAGGTTTTTGTTAATAACAATTTGAAAGAATTTTTTAAATCAAATAAATCGCCCAATATAGTTTTAAGAGTTCCAAATAATAATGATAAAGCAACAAGCAATACAAGTATTAGTGCTGATAACAACATCTTATATAACGCAATAGAAAAGGAGTTATTAAAAGAGGGCTTTAGTGTTAGAGACAGAGGCCTTTTTAATGAACTGTTGAGTAAATCACAAACAAGTGATTATTCTAACATTAAAGAACTTACAAACACTGATATAATTTTAGAAGTTGTAAATATAAACCCTGCAGTCGTTTATACTACGAATAAAGTCACTGTTATCAGCAAAAAAAAGACAACGGAGCAAATTGGTAACTTAAATTATAAAAAATATGGTGCATCTGTCGAGTTCAGGGTTATAATGGTTAGGAATAATGAAATAGCTGGTACATATAAATATAATTATCAGCCGTGCCCAGATGGATGTGAAGTGGGTACTTTTAAATTTACCGGTAAAAGAGGACTTAAAAATATAGAACTAAAGGAAACAGTTGCAATAAATACAATGGAAAAATTTATCACTTTTTCCACACAGGATTTAATTAAATCTATCAGGGAATAAAATTGAAAACTTCTTTATGCAATATTTATTCGTAGCTTTTGTATCTGTATCATTTTTACAAAGCTTACACGATGTAAAAAAGAAATTAAAATAATTTTTCAGGATAAAATACTAAAGATGTTACAGAAATATTTTCTGATTAAAAATGGTATAAAATACGGCCCATATTCAATTGAACAGTTAAAAAGTTTTAAATTATCAGAACATGATTTAATCTGGAGAGAAGGATTACCCGACTGGGTTAAAGTATCTCAATTGGAAGAGGTAGCTGGGTATTTAAGTCCCAAACCACCAAAATCACCATTTGAAAAAGAGTTTATAAACATATAAAACGATTTTAAATCCTTATTCTTTATCCCAATTGTTGTTGGTTTATTCTTAGGTGGTATTTCGATATTTTGTTGGACATCTGTAAAAGATGAGATATATAACACTAAAATAAGGTCTGTTAATACAGGAGTAGGTATTGAAACAGACTATTTACCATTTATGGATAAATATTTAAGTGGCAAATATGGTTTTTCTGCACTAAGAGACAATGAAAATTTTTATTACAATAATTATAAACAGGGGGTGTTCCGCCCTATTAAAGCAATCATCTCAAGATTCAATACAAAAACTCAATTTTATGTAGGTAAAGATGAAAATACACCCTTCATTTCATTTATGTTGGCATGGATACTTTATGTAAGTCCCCCCTTTTTCCTA
>MWTC01000013.1 GCA_002066995.1 Sphingobacteriales bacterium UTBCD1 | reverse complement strand
TCCGTAGCAAGAGAAAATAAACGAGTGGCGTAGCCTTTATTAGGCCGGACTGAAGTTCAGCCTAATAAGATAATACCGAGCCTACGGCTCTGGAGTATAAAAAGAAGAGTAGTGTTTTAGTGATCAAGTGGCATAGCCACGGTGCTATTTTATAACATCAGGCTTCAGCCCGATGTGAGTAACAAAACAAAACCAAGTCCCATAGGGACGACACATACAAAACTAAAACCAATGGCCAACTCATACTCTCAAATCTACCTGCAGGCTGTATTTGCCGTAAAGTACAGAGCTGCTGTACTTGATAAAAGCTGGCGAAGCCAGGTACAAGCCGTAATCGGCAACCTCATCAATGAAACAGGCTGCAAAACCATTATAGTAAATGGTGTGGAAGACCACATGCATTGCTTTCTGGGATTAAAGCCTGTGGTGGCTGTATCAGACCTGATGAAAGTGATAAAAGCAAAATCTTCCAAATACATCAACGATCATAGTTTAACCAAAGAACGATTTGAGTGGCAGCCGGGTTATGGCATATTTTCATACCGCCAGCAGGATATTGACCAGATATATAATTATGTGAAAAATCAGGAAGCTCATCATCAAAAACACTCTTTCAAAGATGAGTATCTTGAACTGTTAAAAGAGTTTGAAGTAGCTTGTGATGAACAGTATCTTTTTGATGTCTTAATATAAAGAAATGTATAAAATAATCTTTCAGTACATCTTTTTTAACCGGCTAACCGGAATAGGGCTGGATTTGAGTTGGGCAAATGAATTCATAAATGAACCTAATCGGGCGGCCAAAAAGTATAGTGATGAAGTAGTGGTTACCGTCTTGCTTATTTCGCCCCCGGAAAAATTTAGCTTAAAGTTGTAAAATAAAATTTGTTTGATCGTGTTTAGGTATAAAGAAATAAATCCTGCAGAATGAACTACAAAAAGAAATCGTTATTGAACCGGACCTACAAACAATTTATGGAAACCGGTTTGAACTCTACCGGCTTGATTTCATTAGATAAAATTGTTGAAAAAAACGTTACCGGTTTTGGCTCTGCCATAGATGAAAAAATCAGTGGAGTAAAAGCATTGAAAAAACTCCTCCAAAATCAAAAAAAACAATCAAAAGGTGTGCGTCTTCAGTGGAAGATTAAACCGGTTTCAAGACAAATTACTGCCGATAACAACTCCGCCGTATATGCCGATGATATTTTTTTAACCCTACATGCAGGTAGTGAAATAATAAAAATGTATTTGAGGTTTTCTGTCGTGCTGAATTATATAAACGATCAATGGAAAGTGGTTCACTGGCATGGCTCCAAACCGGAACAGGTACAAAGCGAAGAAGATACTTATGGTATTGACAGCCTGAAACAAAAAAATGCAGAACTGGAAAAATTGGTGGAAGAAAAAACAGTTGATTTGTCCACAAAAAACCGGGAACTGCAAATAGAAACTGCTCTTGAAAAAGTGAGAGCGGTAGCCATGGGCATGAAACAACGGGATGATATGCTGAATATCTGCAAAACCATTTCGCAGCAAATGACAATACTTGGTGTAAAAGAAATCCGCAATGTGCAAACAGCCATTATTTATAAAGAAAAAGGCACTTACATTAATTATGAATTTTATACCAGGTATGGCAAAACCTTTATTACACCCACCAACTACACCGAATATAAAGCGCATAACAAATGGGCATTGCAAATGCTTGGAGGTATGGAGAAACTGGTCAATATTCATTTGGAAAAACAGGAATTAAAAAAATGGATTGCATATCAAAAGACCACAAATGTTTTTATTGATAAATACCTGGATACTGCAGCTTCCCTCGATTATTACTGGTATTCACTGGGGTCTGTGGCGCTGGGCATCTCCACGTATGAACCGTTAAGTGAAGATGAGATGAATTTATTCCAACGCTTCCGGAATGTATTTGAACTGGCATATAAACGATATGTTGACATCGCCACTGCAGCCGCACAATCCAGGGAAGCACACATTGAAGCAGCATTAGAAAAAGTCCGTTCCAGTTCTTTAGCTATGCACCGGAGTGATGAATTGCAGGGAGTAGTGAATACAGTGATTGAACGCCTGAAAGAATTAAATATCATTTTGGACACTACCAATATTTTAATTTTTAATGATAAAGAAAAAAGAATTGAATTCTGGACAGGATCCAACAGTACGGGAACTCAGTTATACACAAGCTGGAAAGTTCCCTACGCAGATTTTCTTTATTATAAACAAATACGACAGGCCCGTGAAAGCAAACAGGAAATCTTTGCAGGAAATTATTCTTTTGAGGAAAAAAATAAAATGTATCATTACCTGTTTACCCAAACCGATTTCAGACACCTCAACCCCGAAAGAAAAAAATTTATTCTGAAAAGCCCGGGGGCTACCATTGTATCTGGTATTGAAAATGACATTGCCATACAAATAATCAGTTATTCAAGAAAAGCTTTTACTTCCGATGAAATTGAAATTGTAAAACGCTTCGCAAAAGTTTTTAACCAGGCATATACCCGCTTCCTTGATCTGCAAAAAGCTGAAATGCAAACAAGGGAAGCACAGATTCAGTTGGCATTAGAAAGAGTTCGGGCAAAGAGCCTTGCCATGCACCACAGTTCCGAACTGCAGGAAGTGGCAAACATTACCGCACAACAATTGCATGGTATTGGTATGGATATTAATGGTGGTGTTTTTATTTGCCTCAACAAGGAAGCGGGGAATGAACTGACCATCTGGGCATCGGGGGGCATGGCGGATTATATTCAAAAAGCCAATGTTCCGTTTTTAAACAAACCCATTTACACCAGGTTAAGGAATGCCATTAAAAAAGGTAATAATTTTTTAATTGAATGGTATAGTAAAAAAGAAAAACAGGAATTATTTACGCATTTATTTCAATACGAACCGTGGCGAATCCTGCCGCAGAAAAGAAAAAAAGAATTACTGTCCAGGGAGGGTGGTTTTGCCCGTTCGGTAGCGATCTCCCGCAATACAAGTATTTCCATCACCAATCATAATGGTAAAGCATTTACTGATAAGGAAAATGAAATATTAAAACGATTTGGAAAAGTTTTTGAACAATCCTATACCCGGTTCCTCGATCTTCAAAAAGCCGAAGCGCAGGCAAGGGAAGCTCAGATTGAGGCATCGTTAGAACGAGTGAGAAGCCGCACTATGGCCATGCACCAGGCTTCCGAATTGCAGGAAGTGATTCATACAGTGCATAATGAACTGATCCATCTGAATATTTCAATTGACGGAGGTTCGTTTGTAGTCATCAATAAGGATGTGAAATCATTCTTATGTTGCTGGGGTTCGGGAGGCACAGCTAATACATCTACTGAAATCCTGGTCCCGGATTTTAATATGCCTTTTTGTACCAACCTGATCAATGGAATCAAAAAAGGCCCGGGATTTTTTACAGAAGAATTTTCTCAAAAGGAAAAAAAGCAATACTTCACTAAATTATTTAAGCATAAACCCTGGTCGGATATAAGTGCTTCAGAAAAAAAAGAAACGCTTTCCAGCCCGGGCGGTTATACCCGTTCTGTTGCTGTCTTCAAACACACTTCCATTTTTATTATTAACCATCAAGGGAGAAAGTTTACAGAGGAGGAAAATAATATTTTAAAACGCTTTGCAAAAGTTTTTGAACAGACTTATACAAGATTTCTTGATCTGCAAAAAGCCGAAGCGCAGGCAAGAGAAGCGCAGATAGAAGCGGGACTGGAAAAAGTTCGTTCCTGTTCTTTAGCAATGCATAAAAGTGAAGAATTAAATGAAGTAGTAAAAGTAGTTTTGGATAAACTGAAAAGCCTTGATATAAACCTTGAGGGTAAGGCCACATCCCTTGTCATATTCATTGAGGAGAAAATGGAACTGCATTTTTGGTTGCTTGGGCCAAACGCAGCTTACGCAGCTTCAACCATTGTTCCGTTTACAAAAAACGCAGTCATTAGTAAGTTATGGGAAGCTAAAGGAAAAGGAAAAAAATTTATAACTCACGTTTTCTCAAAAAAGGTAAAAAACGATTACTGGAATTGGGCATTTACACAAACAAGCAACAATATTCTGCCAGAGGAAGCAAAGAGGAGAATTTTAAAAAGTGATACTTATTCCTATTCTGCTGCACTGGCAAAAAAATCGGGCATTTTTATCAGCAGCTCAAAGGGAGAAATATTATCCAGTGAAGAAGGAAAACTTTTGGGCAGGTTTGCCAATGTGTTTGATCAGGCATATATCCGCTTTCTTGATCTGCAAAAAGCTGAAGCGCAGGCAAGAGAAGCGCAGATAGAAGCGGGATTGGAAAGAGTAAGAGCCAATGCGATGGCTATGCAAAGTTCTGAAGAATTGAAAGCACTCATCGGAACGGTATTTACTGAATTGACTAAACTTGATTTGGCACTCACCCGTTGCATCATCTGGGTCTTTGAACCCACCACGAATGCAGCACGATGGTGGATGGCGAATAGTGAAGAACCGTCCAACCCTATGAGTTTTTATATAAAATATCACAAGCATCCTGCTTATTTAAAATTTGTACAGGAATGGAAAAATCAAAATGTAAAATTTGTATATGATCTCAAAGGGGAAGCTAAAAGGAAATGGGATGAAATCCTGTTTAATGAAACCGAACTTACAAATCTACCTGCTGTTGTAAAAGACGGAATGAAGAAACCGGAAAGAGTATTATTATCTGCATCATTTAACAATTTCGGAGGTATCAATGTTGCAAGCCTTGAGCCATTGTCTGAAGAACATTTTGATATATTACTTCGTTTTGCAAAAGTCTTTGACCTGAGCTATACCCGTTTTAATGACTTAAAGCAAGCTGAAGCACAGGCGAGAGAATCACAAATACAATTAGCATTAGAAAGAGTAAGAGCGAGAACAATGGCGATGCAGCGTAGTGATGAACTTACTGATGTGGCAACGCTGCTTTTTAAGCAGGTAAGTGACCTGGGTATTAAAACATGGACTACGGGTTTTAATGTATGGAGTGACAATAATAATTTTTACACCGATTATATTACAAATCCTCAGGGTGGGTTTGTAGAACCCTACACCGTAGATGCATCCAGCTTTCATGTGTTTGCGAAAATGAGTGATGCCAAAAAAAGAGGAGATGATTTTTATATTCATTATGGAGAGAGAGAATTGCTTGCAGAAACTTACCGGCATTTAAGCAAGTTTGGAGAAAAACAATTTAAAGCCATTCAGGAGTTGGGATTTCAATTTCCCGAAAAACAGTATGAACATGTTGTTTTCGGATCCAAAGCCAGCCTGCTTTTTATAACGTATGAGCCGGTACCGGAAGCTCATGATATTTTTAAACGATTTGGAAAAGTGTTTGAACAGACTTATACCCGTTTTCTTGATCTGCAAAAAGCCGAAGCGCAGGCAAGAGAATCTCAAATCCAATTGGCACTGGAAAGAGTGAGGGCAAGAACAATGGCGATGCATAAGAGCAATGAACTGAGCGAAGTGGCAGTTTTACTTTTCGACCAGGTAAAGGAATTGGGCATTGATGCCTGGACTTGCGGATATAATATATGGTGTGAAGATAAAAAAGCCGTAACGGCATGGATGAGCAGAGGCGCTATGCTACCTGAATATAAGTACCCTCTTACCGAAAACCCGACACTTAAACATTTTTATGAAGCAGCTCAAAGAGGTGAGTCATTATTTGTAGAAGAAGTTAGCGGAGAAACATTGACAGAATTATACAGGTATTTAGGAACGATTCATGCTTCGGAAGGTATATTGGATGCTGTTAGAACACCCGGGTACTCGCCACCCGCTTTCCAGGTAAATCATGCCGCTTATTTTACATATGGATATTTACTCTTAGTTACATATAAACCATATCCCGAGGCACATGATATTTTTAAAAGGTTTGCAGCTGTATTTGACCAGACCTATACAAGATTCCTTGATCTGCAAAAAGCCGAAGCACAGGCAAGAGAATCTCAAATTCAGTTAGCATTGGAAAGAGTCCGTGCCAGAACAATGGCGATGCACAAAAGCGAAGAATTATCTGATGCTTCTGCAATCTTATTTCATGAATTAACTACTCTTGGCATTAAAACAATTCGTAGTGGCTTTGGCATTTATGATGAACCGAATAATGCTATTATTACATGGTTAACTACAATATCGAACGAACTGGTTGAACAAAAAGTACTTGGAAGTATTCCTATTACAGTTAATGATGCCATTTCAGAAAATTATGAAGCCTGGAAAAATAAACAATCTTTTTTGTGTCATGAATTTGTAGCCGATGAAGTAAAAGAGTATTACGATTCGCTGAGCCCTTATATCAATTTACCTTTAGTAAAACCAAATCCCAGGGAATCATTCAGTGCTTTCTTTTTTTCAGAAGGGTCATTGAATGTGATCTCTTATGATCTTTTAACGACTGAAGAATGTGATCTTCTTCTTAGATTTACACATGTGTTTGAACTTACTTATCGGCGCTTTCTTGATTTACAAAAAGCCGAAGCACAGGCAAGAGAAGCTCAGATAGAATCGGCATTGGAAAGGGTGCGTGCCAAAGCTATGGCCATGCACAGCAGTGAAGACGTAACTTCTGCCACTGTAATTATGTTTGCAGAACTTGAAAAGCTCGGCATTAAAAACTTTCGCTGCGGTATCAATCATATTAAAACAGACAGAACGCAGGAAGTGTGGTCGGTTACAAATTCTGCAGAAGGGAAAACCATACAGTCGGTGGGTTCATTTGATATAGACGACCATCCTTTCTGGAAAAAGATGTATGAAGCATGGATGGAGAAAAAAGAATTTCTTTATGATTTACTCACCGGCAATGAAAAAGAAAAATATGTCAGGATATTGAACGCCACACCCAATTATCTTTCCCGTCCAATTATGGATTTTCCTGATGTTCATTTCTCCGTCTATTTTTTTGGCGAAGGCACTGTATGGGCAATGACTTTGCAGCCGCCTTCTGAGGAGGACAAACAAATTATGAAAAGATTTGCATCTGTTTTTTCTTTAACCTTTCGCCGCTACCACGATTTACTAAAAGCAGAAGCACAGGCAAAAGAGGCTAAAATTGAAGCAGCTTTGGAAAGAGTCAGGAGCAAAGCGATGGCGATGCACAGCTCACAGGATCTTGCGGATACTATTGGTGTTTTTTATAAAGAGTTGCAATTATTTAGTTTCACACCGCTAAGATGCGGAGTGGGATTGCTGAATAAAGAAAACAAAGAAGGAGAAATATTTACCTGGAATACTACAAAACAGGGCGAAAGCCTGGAGCTGGTGGGCAAAATCAAAATGGATGGACACCCGGTTTTGAAAAAAGTGTACAGCAACTGGCTCACACAAACAGAATATCACCCGGTACTGCGGGGCAATGAGATTAAGGAATATTATAAGACAATCCGGCCGATGATGGCTTTCCCGGATTATCATAACGACACCGTGCAATATGGCTATTTCTTTTTCTTTAATGAAGGTGGCGTATATGCATGGACGGAAAATGAAATGAAAGAAGATGAATTACAGATTTACCGCAGGTTTTCATCCGTGTTAAGCCTTACATACAAGCGGTACAAGGATATTCAACAAGCCGAAGCCAATGCAAAAGATGCCATCAAACAATCGGCGCTCGATCGTATCCGGGCAGACATTGCTTCCATGCGAACGGTAGATGACCTGGACAGAATTACGCCATTGATCTGGAACGAACTCACGATTATCGGTATTCCCTTTATTCGCTGTGGTGTTTTTATTATGGATGAAAAGCAGGAACTGATCCATACTTTTCTTTCAACGCCCGACGGCAAAGCTATTGCTGCCGTACATATTCCTTATGATACGCCGGGAAAAATAAAACGGATACCGGAAAACTGGAGACAAAAATTAACTTATACAGATCATTGGAATGATCCGGACTTTATTGATTTTGCCAATGCATTATTACAGCAACACGCTATTGAATCGGCAGATCAATACCTTTCCGGAGTTCCGCATGGCGGGTTTTATTTGCACTTCATTCCATTCCTGCAGGGAATGCTGTATGTTGGGAATCCAACAGAGTTAAACGGCTATGAAATAAATTTGATTCAATCCGTAGCTGATGCATTTTCTACTGCCTATGCACGGTATGAAGACTTCAATAAATTGGAAGCAGCAAAGAAACAGGTGGACAGCACGTTGGTTGAATTGCAGGCAACGCAAAAGCAACTTATTCAATCCGAAAAAATGGCTTCTCTTGGTGAACTCACAGCAGGTATTGCACATGAAATACAAAACCCATTGAACTTCGTGAACAACTTTAGTGAAGTAAGTAAGGAATTGCTGGATGAAATGAAAGAAGTGATGGACAAAGGAGACCCGGAAGAAGCAAAAGAGATTATGCAGGATGTAATAAATAACCTGGAAAAAATATATCATCATGGCAAACGGGCCGATGCAATCGTAAAAGGGATGTTGCAACACAGCCGCAGCAGCTCAGGGCAAAAAGAAATGACAGACATCAATGCATTATGTAATGAATATTTGAGACTGGCATATCATGGTCTCAGGGCAAAAGATAAAAGCTTCAATGCAAAATATGAGACTTATTTTGACGAATCACTTCCAAAAATTAGCGTAGTGCCGCAGGAAATAGGAAGAGTGATTTTGAACTTGATCAACAATGCTTTTTATGCCGTAGGCGAACGAAGTAAAGCCGGAGGTGCCGATCGCAGCATCGGCACCGTTAATGAAAGAAAGAAAATCAATGAACCGGCCTACGAACCAACTGTGACTGTTTCAACAAAAAGGGAAAGTGGCAAAGTACTTATTTCTGTTAAAGACAATGGGCCCGGTATCCCGGAAAGTATTGTGAACAAAATATTTCAACCATTCTTTACTACCAAACCCACCGGGAGCGGAACGGGTTTGGGATTGAGTTTGAGCTATGATATAATAAAAGCACATGGTGGAGAAATAAAAGTGAATACAAAGGAAGGTAAGGAGACAGAATTTATTATCTCATTGTAAATTTGTTTTATGAAATTTTGCCTTTTAATTATTGTTTTATTAGTTCCTGCGGCGTTCAATGCATACGGTCAATATAGCGAAGCTCAAAACCCCGATTCTGTTATCAATCAGGCAACACATGATACCAGCGGGGTAAATTATTTGGTAGTAACAGCTGTAAAAGTCACTTTTAATAACGCAAATTCCGGAAGGATCATTGCTGAAAAAGCGCTTGACCTTGCACAGGAATTAAATTATAAACGGGGACAAGCCGAAGCTTTAATAGTACTCTCCATGTCATTTCAATTCTTAGGCGACTATCCGCAGTCTATCAGGTCTGCTTTAGATGCCATCGCCATTAACAAGGAGATGAAAGATCCTTTTAGTGAAATAACGAATCTCAGCTCAGTGGGGCTTGTTTATTTAAACCTGGGCCAATATACGCAAGCATGGCAATATCTTAAGTCTGCTCTTGAAATTGATAAGGATATAAATGGCACGTACACAAGCGGTTTTGCTCTTTCTATTTTCGGCGATGCATATAATTATCTGAACAAGCCTGACTCAGCTTTTTATTTCTACAAAATGGCTTATGAAAAGATGAATAGATATCACAAAGAAGGCATACATTCTCCGGGATTTATTTTACAACATTTAGGAGGTGGATATGCACAAAAAAAGGAGTATGATTCTGCTTTAAAATATTATAATGAATCCATATTGTTTTCAAACCGCATCGGCGATAAGCTGAATACAAGTACAACCCAGGTTAAGATTGCTGACATATTTGAAAATAAGCAGCAGTATGACAGCGCTTTTTTTTATTCCCGGCAAGCAATGGAAAATGCACAGGCGCTGCAGGGGAAAAGAGAAATGATGGAAGCCGGCAACTCTTTGGCAGGATTGTTCAGGAAAAAACAAAAAATTGACAGTGTTCTGTTTTACTTGGAAATTGCCAATGAAATGAAGGATAGCTTATATGGCCCGGATAAATTAAACCGAATGCAATTGCTGGTGTTGCAGGAACAGCAAAACCAGACAAAACTGGAACAGAAACAGGAACAATACAGAAACAGGATAAGATATGCAGCGCTTATTTCCGGGCTGGGAGTTTTTCTTCTGTTAGTATTTATTCTTTTAAGAAATAACCAGCGGAAAAGAAAATCAAATGAGTTACTGCAAAAAGAAAAAAGGAATGTGGAAAAAGCTTATTCGGAATTAAAATCAGCGCAACAACAACTCATCCAATCCGAAAAAATGGCTTCTCTCGGAGAATTGACCGCAGGTATTGCTCATGAGATTCAGAATCCACTGAATTTTGTCAATAATTTTTCGGAGGTCAACAAGGAACTGCTGGAAGAACTGAAAACAGAACGCTCAAAACCGGAAGAAGAAAGGGATGATCATCTGCAAAATGACCTGATCCGTAATGTTATGGACAATTCTGAAAAAATCAACTACCACGGCCAAAGAGCTTCGTCAATAATAAAAGGCATGTTGCAGCATTCACGAAAAAGCACAGGGCAAAAAGTACTCACAGACATCAATGCTTTGTGCGATGAATATTTGCGATTGTCCTATCATGGTTTAAGGGCCAAAGACAAATCCTTTAATGTGAAATATGAAACGGAATTTGACCCTGCGATCGGAAAAATAAGCCTTGTACCCCAGGATATCGGAAGAGTGATTTTAAATCTGATCAACAATGCTTTTTATGCAGCTCTGCTGCCTGCCGAAGAGAAGTTCAGGGATGCTGAAAGAAAACGGGATCCCACAGTATGGGTGAGTACAAAAAGAGAAGGAGATAAAATTTTGATAACTATAAGAGATAATGGCCCGGGAATTCCTGATGCGATTAAAGACAAAATTTTTCAGCCTTTCTTTACAACAAAGCCTGCCGGGCAGGGAACGGGATTAGGGCTGAGTTTGAGTTATGATATAGTGAAAGTGCATGGAGGAGAAATAAAAGTAAAAAGCCTCTCCGGGGGAAAGACAGGAACTGAGTTTATTATTCAATTGCCTGTTGCATAAATTGCACTTTCCTTTCAGTGTGCAGCGTATTTTACAATTAAACCGGTTATAGTCAGGTTGAGAATATCGGGCTTGCAGCCATCTTGCAGAGGATTTATTTAAGCTGTTGCCGCAAAAACTAATTGTTCCTTGCGCTGTTAATGAAAATATCTTTTACACTGTATGGATCATTGATTGTTTCAAAAAATGGGTCAAGATAGCGGGTCATGTCTTTTTTACTTGACGAGGAGAGCATGCCGCAGTTTTTGATCAGGTCATAAATAGCATCTTTTTGCTTTTTGAAAATGCCGAGTACCTCATTCAGTTCTTCCATCGTGCGGGGAAATCCACGATATAAACGTTCCCGGACATTTGCAATGCCCAGGTTTTCATCCGGAACGGCATAATCGGCATTCACCAGTCCTGAATAATCAAAGTCGTAGGGTATAACGAAAGGACGGGAAACTGAATCAGTAGCCGGAATTATCAGCCTGGTGTTATGATTTACAGAAATGCCCCAGTCGGTATTTCCAATCATGTATTCAAAAATAGCAACGATAGTCATTTGCCTCCGGTCTGTTTCTCTTGGGTCCACTTTTGCATTAATTAGTTCCCGGCACTTATTCCTCTTGGCAAGATCTTTAACATCTTCCACAAGGAAAGCATATTCCGGCTGCGGCTTTTTATTATTGCTGCTGTCAGTAAGTGTCAGTTTCATCAGGCGCACCCGGAAACTTGCATCGGTGATGAGGTTGTACATTTTATATATCAGGTACTCTCTTATTAAATAGTCTTCATAGGTTTTTGAGACTTTACACTGATTGACCATTTTGAGTGAGCCCAACTTATGAAGTTCAGAATTCTTCTGACTTTTAAAGTTGATTTTTATGGGTGGAATATCGCATATCACTTTTCTAATATGCCCTCTCAGTTCCAGTATGACAGGGGCATCCAGGATGTTATCGCCCGGAAGGGAGATCAGAAAATGCCCCGGGTACTGTTTTCCTTCCTTGTTGCGTTGCCGCTCCAGGTGCACCAGGTCGGTGGTCAGCGTAGCATTTATTAAAGAGGTGTCTTCAAAAAATGATATTTTGTCAAATTGATAGGTTTGGCAAAATACCGCCTGTGATTTTGCAAAACCCAGCAGGAACAAAAGCAGGATATATTTTTGCATGATATGTAGTTTATTGATCAGGAAAAAAAGTTAAGCATTTTTAAACAGTCTTAAAAAGAAAGAATTGTAAAAAAAATTTCCATGCCGGATAGGCACACCTGCGTTTACCGGGATGATGTTGCCTTCTTTTTACTTTTTATGTTTATGATGCTTGTGATGTTTATTGTGGTGTTTCTCTTTGGGTTCATCATCGAGTACGAGCTTTTCAATTGCCGTCTGCCCGGAATCCTGCAGGTCTTCCACCAATCCTCTTTCTGACAGGTCAAGCGGGTGGGAATTTTCCCAATCATGGCGGGCAATTTTTTTTAATCTTTCCACTACCGGGGCATCGTGTACTTCTATAGCAAGCTCCCTGCGATGGTCAAAACTTCCCGGGGAAAGGTTGATAGATCCGACAATAGCCCTGCAATCATCAGCGAGCAGCATTTTGCCGTGAAGTTTCAGGTGTTTCAGTTTATGAATTTTAATACCTACATCATCCATGATGCGCAACCCGCCTACACCTTCTACTAATTTGTCCATTTTCAGAGTGTGGGGAGGTCTTGCCATTACATGCACTTTTACCCCTCTGGATGCAGCATGTACAATGCGTTCTATGATCACCAGGTCCTGGAACCGTTCGTTTTGTACAAAAAGGGTATGCTTTGCTTCATCAATAAAGCGGGCTATTCTTGTTCTTCCGTTATTGCTGCACCAGATAAGTTTGAGATCATCTCCCGGTTCAAAAACTTTTCTGTGCCAGTCAGCATCAAAACATAAAATCACTTCTTTTACTTCATCGGGATGATGGGTGATAATGGCATAATCACGTGTTTCAACAAAATTCTTATGTTCCCAGTTCAATGATTTTATGAATGCGACCTTATCATCAACTACCATTGATTTTTCATGGGTAATGGTAAAATCAGGGTTGGAATCTCTCACTTCTATTCCTGCAGTTTCCAGTAGTTTCCTTGTATCCTCATTTTCTTCTTCGCCGGTTCTGCGTGCCGGGTTAAGCATTACTTTCACTGACACGCCTCTTTGTTTTGCAGCAATTACAGCCTGAATAAGCTCTGCATCGGAAAATAAAAACATTTTTATCAGTAAACTGTCATTAGCATTATTAATGGCATCAATGATCTCTTTTCCTGTATCATCCGGCAAAATAATTATGGAGCGGTGAGACATTTAAATGGTGTGTAGTTTTGTTTCGTGTATAAATTTAATGATTCTTACCCAGTTCAAAAATATTATGAACCGGCCAATGCCTGCGTATGGTACAGGTCTGCATAAATATTGCCTTTCTGCAACAGTTCTTCATGGGTACCTGATTCCGCAATGACGCCATTGTCAAGAACCACAATTTTATCGGCATCCCGTATAGTGGTAAGGCGGTGTGCAATGATAATAACGGTACGCCCTGACATTAAATTCTCCAGTGCTTTCATGACCACTTTTTCAGATTCGGAGTCGAGCGATGAAGTGGGTTCATCCAGGATCAGTATCGGGGAGTTTCGGATCAGCGCTCTTGCGATACCGATACGTTGTCTTTGGCCACCGGAAAGAGTTACGCCTCTTTCGCCAACAAGTGTCTGGTAGCCATGCGGCATCTTGCTGATAAATTCATCTGCATGGGCAAGTTTTGCGGCTTCAATAATTTCTTCCTCCGTGGCGTCAGGTTTTCCGTATGCAATATTTTCCATGATAGATCCATAGAACAACACGGTATCCTGCATTACAAATCCGAGCTGATTGCGGAGCCCTACAATAGTGAAATCGGAAATGTCTGTTCCGTCTATCAGTATTCTGCCCGACACAGGATCGTAAAACCGTGCAATAAGTCCCACAATAGTTGACTTTCCACTGCCGGTATGTCCGCAAATACCGATACGCTGGCCATACTCTATTTTAAGGTTAAAATTTTTAATTAAAGGGCTATCCGTGTTATAAGCAAAGGAAACATTTTCAAAAAATATCTCGCCTTCTATCTTCTGCGGGCAGATTGCATTGGCTTTTTCCGGTGTTATAGCATTTGTTTCAAGGATAGACTGGATTCGCTCCAATGCCACGCTGGTTTGGGCAATAGTACTTGTCATTTTTGCAAGGTCCTGCACCGGGCTGAAAAATTTACTCATGTACCAGAGAAAAACGGTAAGAGCGCCTACTGTCATTACGCCATTCAATACGAGGTGGGCTCCCCGCCAGAGTACAAAAGCGGTACAGGTGGCTACCGTTATTGCCACTACAGGAGAAATGACCGATTTTACCTTTTTTGCTTTTAATGCAGCATGCACAGTCTCATCACTTACTTTTTTTAACCTGTCTTCTTCATAGTCCTGCCGGCCAAAAGCATTAACTGCCCGGATGGATTCAAGGCCTTTTTGCAACACAACGAACATATTGCTCTGGTCTTTGCGTACTTCATGAGTGGCTTTCTTCATTGTTTTCTTGAAACGGGCTACAAAAAGAAGCAGGAAGGGAGCCACTGCAAGAGCCACTAATGTAAAGTCGGAGTCAAGATAAAACATAATTCCTATCATACCTGCTATGGTGAGCGCATCCACCAGTATGTTTAAAAGAGTGGATGATGCAAAATCCTGCACGGTAGATACATCGGTAGTGATAGTGCTTAACAACTTTCCTGTTTGGTGCGAATCATAATAAGACAGGGACAGGTGTTGCAGGTGATGATACATTTTTTTGCGAAGGTCATCTGCAATATACTGGGCTACTTTTTCATTATAATAGTTGTCGAGGTAGCCTGCAATTGCGCCAATGGCTGTAATGGCGACAAAGCTGATTGCGGCAACTGCGGCCAGCTGTATCTTTTTCTCTTCCGGAAAAATTACATCCATCCATTGGAGCATCCCGGGCAGCGGATGATGACCGACCACATTATCAATTACAATTTTCAATGGCCAGGGACTTGCCAGCCCTATCAGCGCTTCCACAACCATGGCAGCAAGAATTATATAAACCATCTTACGGTATGGGCGGGAAAGCCCTATAGCCCAGATGACCAGGCCGAATAATGAACGCTGCTTCGGGCTGATCTTTTCCACAGAAGAATGTTGAGGAGATGATTCCATATACTACCTGTATATATCCTGTAATTTCTTGTAATGTATTGGCAAAATAATAAATCCTGAATTGAAGTTAGGAGTAAAAATCGAGAGATTGTTTTCCTTGTTGTTTATCGTTTATTCAGGGCATAGGATAGAACGGCATATATTAGTATTTGATCTTATTCAGGAATTTCAGCCGGGAACTAATGGGGTCGGGTGAATATTTGGAAAGTGCAGGGCGCAGATTGAAATCACGAGATCAATGCTGGTTCTGCCATAGGGCCCGGGTATTTTATCTTTTCTTTTATCAGTCACTGCCAGTGGTGTTGCCAGGGCGCTTTCCCGGCGTATGAAATAAAAAAGCGACACCGCAGAAAAACAAGAGATATCATGGGATCACAGGATCATTTTTGAAGATTGGAGAGTAAAATGAACTTTTCCGGCGCCCCGGGAATTTTTTACTAAAGGAATATCTCATCCTTCAGCGAAAGATGTAGCAGTACTGCGAAAAACAAATAGCCTTTCCCTGGGAGCACATTACCGGCATTGCTCATGAAATACAAAACCCTTTTGGGAGGCAGGTAGCTGAAATTCCTGCAAAAGACAATGGTACCGGCATTTATAAAAAATATCATGAACCAAATATTTCAGCCATTCTTTACTACCAAACCAACCGGACAGGGAACAGGATTAGGGTTGAGTTTGAGCTATGGTATTGTAAATGCACATGGGGTAGAGATAAAAGTTAATGGTAAAGAAGATAAGGCCCGCCCTTCCGGTCCCGGCCTGAATGACTCGGTCGGGCAGGCGGCAGGATGGGGAGCTGTATTTTTTGTTATATTACCGGCAATAGGTTAGATTACACAAAAAATTTGAAAATGAAAAAGAAATTATTGCTGATTCTTTTTGTTTTCATTTTTACTTCTCCATTACTTATAGCTCAGGAGAAGAAGGATTATTTTTTTCTAACGGACAGTATGTTGAAAAATCTGTCATGGTTGAATAATATGTCGTTGGATATTAATGGCAACTGGAAGTACCATGCGGGTGATTCTGTTTTTGCATCTGACATTTGGACAAAACCTGATTTTGATGATAATGCCTGGGAGAAAACACAAACCACTTTGAATGTTGACAGTTTACCTGGGCGTGGATGGAATGGTATAGGATGGTTCAGGCTTCATTTGCTTATTGATTCCTCTCTGCTAAATAAACCATTGTCACTGTATGTCAGCCAACCGGGTGCTTCAGAGGTTTATCTCAATGGAAAATTATTTGCAAGATTTGGAGAAGTGGGAGCCTCAAAAAATAATGAAGTTACTTTAAATACGCTCACTCTTATTCCACCGCTTATCGTTTTTACTCAACAAGAAAATATTTTAGCTATCCGCTACTCAGGGTTTAATGTTATGCAAAACAGGCCTCCTACTGTAAGTGCATTGGGTTTTAAGCTGGCCATCGGCAAACCGGATGAAGTGAATAAAGCCATGCTGGAGCATGGAATATTTTTTAAGTCTTTGGAAGCCTTGGTGATAGCCATTCCCTTAACTTTTGCACTGATACATTTCATATTGTTTCTTTTCTACCGTCGTGAAAAAAGCAATCTTTATTTTGCCTTATTTGCTCTGATTTTGGCTCTATGGGGAATTCTGGAACATGAATCTGTTGGTAACCCCAATGCGGTTTTTTCCCTGTTTTTAAAAAGACTATGGTTGCCTTACCTGGCAATAATGCCTGTAGTTGGCCTTAGATTCCTTTATTCACTCTTTTATAAAAAAATCCCGAATTCATTCTGGTTTTTCCTTTTTGCTTCGGTGGGTATTGCAATATGGTCATGGTTTGCACTGGTACCTATTTTGTCGCTAATTCTTTTTATACTATCGCTGGCAGAAATGATCAGGATTGTAATTGTTGCGATGCGTAAAAGGACTTCCGGAGCATGGATTATTGGTGTTGGTTTTGCTGCATTTAGTATTAGTTTGATATTGATTCTAATTTTAATCGTTACCAATAATTTTTCACTTACCCTCTGGTATATACTCATTTATCTTACAGGCGTATTGCCCATATTGCTATCCATGTCGGTCTTTCTTTCGCAAAGAATTGCTTTTGCTTACAAAAGCCTGGAATCAGAAATAAAAAAGACGCTTGAACTCCGGTTGGAAAATGCCCGTAAAGAAACAGAATTGAAAAAAGCTTCGGAATTAAAAGCCGCTTATCAGGCCTTGGAAGAAGCACATGTAAACTTACAAGCCACACAGGCCCAACTCATTCATTCCGAAAAAATGGCATCCCTCGGAGAACTCACTGCCGGCATCGCCCATGAGATTCAAAATCCGCTGAATTTTGTCAATAATTTTTCTGAGGTAAATAAGGAATTGCTTACAGAGATGAAAGGTGAAATGGATAAAGGAAATTTTGCTGATGTAAAAGAGATTGTCAATGATATAATTGCTAATGAGGAAAAAATAAATCATCATGGCAAACGTGCCGACGGGATAGTCAAAAGTATGTTACAACACAGCCGCAGCAGTTCCGGGCAAAAAGAGCCTGCAGACATCAATGCTTTATGCGATGAATACCTCCGGTTGGGCTATCATGGTCTTCGTGCAAAAGATAAGAGCTTTAATGCAAAATTTGAAACAGATTTTGATGAGTCTATAGGAAAGATTAATGTGGTGGCGCAGGATATAGGGCGGGTGATCCTGAATCTTATAACCAATGCCTTTTATTCAGTTAATGAAAAAAGGAAAAGTGCCGGGGAGGGTTATCACCCTTCAGTAACCATCAAAACGAAGAAAATGGAAAAGCAGGTTAAAATAACAGTCAGGGATAACGGAAACGGCATTCCGCAAAAAGCCAGGGACAAGATTTTCCAACCTTTCTTTACGACCAAACCTGCCGGGGAGGGTACCGGGTTAGGCTTATCTTTGAGCTATGATATTGTAAAAGCTCATGGCGGTGAGATTTTTGTGGATACAAGAGAAGGGCAGTTTACAGAATTTTCAATTCTTTTGCCATTATAAAAATTAAATTAAAAATATGAAAGTTCTGGTAGTTGATGATGAAAAAGATGTACAGACCCTCTTTGAGCAGCGTTTCCGGAAAGAGATGCGCAGTGGGGAGATGAAGTTTGTATTTGCCTTTTCGGGGGAAGAGGCATTGAAATATCTCGGGAACTGTGAGCATGAAGCAGTGTTGATCCTGTCGGATATTAACATGCCCGGCATGAGTGGCCTGGAATTACTCCGGCATATCAAAGAGAAACATCATGAACCACCCCCTGTGGTAATGATGATTACAGCATATGGTGATTCAGATAATTATAATACAGCCATGAAGCTTGGCGCAGATGACTTTCTTACAAAACCCGTTGATTTTATATCATTAAAGGAAAAATTAAAAGCAATAAACTGATGGCAAGGATTATGGTCGTGGATGATGAAGCTGATCTTGAAATGCTTATCAAACAAAGATTCAGGCAGAAGATACGGGAAAGGGAATATGAATTTCTTTTTGCCGAAAACGGCCGCATTGCCCTGGAAAAACTTTCCGAAAACCCCAATGTGGATTTGATACTGAGTGATATCAATATGCCGGAAATGGATGGCCTGACCCTGCTTTCAAAAATCAATGAACAGAATGCATTGATGCGTACCGTAATCATTTCTGCTTACGGCGATATGCCCAACATCCGGGCAGCCATGAACCTCGGTGCCTTTGACTTTGTCACCAAACCGATTGACTTCGGAGATCTTGAAGTGACTGTAGAAAAGACACTCAAAGATGTAAACCAGATGAAGGAGACACTGGAAGCGGTTCGTCAAAATAATATTCTGAAAATGTACGTGGATCAGAATGTATTGAATTTTATGAGCAGTAAAGAGTTTGAACAATCTCTTTCTTCCAATGAAACGATAGAAGGTACAGTGGCATTCATTGATATTTGCGGATTCACTTCCATCAGTGAAAATGAAAAGCCTGACAATGTGGTAAAACTCCTGAACAGTTATTTTGAAATTATTGTAAAGCAGATTATCAATCAAAAAGGCCATATAGACAAATTTATCGGGGATGCAGTCATGGCGGTCTTTACAGGAGAATATCATCTGGACAGGGCCGTAGATGCCTGCCTGGCAGTGGTGAGTGAAATTGAAAAGTGCCCCCCGTTTTCTGAAAATATCACTTTCACCCCTCATGTGGCCATCGGCATCAACAGTGGTGAAATGGTATCAGGAAATATCGGCTCAACCAGTTTACGGCGTTTGGATTATACAGTGATCGGAGATACGGTGAACACCGCACAGCGGCTGCAGGCTGCAGCTAAGGAAGGTCAGGTCATTATTTCCGAATCTTCTTATGAAAAAATCAAAGAGTCTTTTAATTGCCGCAAAGTAGGAGAAGTATCATTAAAAAATAAGTCGCAACGGGTGGTAATCTATGAAGTGCTGAACTAAACGTTATTCAAATTTCCCTTTGATCTCTTTAGAAACCCAGGCCAGCTCAATTCCTCCTTTTGTTTGGTTGGGTTTGAAATTAGTGAAGTAAGAACCTTTCAGCATTCTTGGCTTTTCGTGTTCCAAAAGATTGAGCATGGTGTATCCCTGGAACCGTATTCCCTGGTGCATGTCTTTTATATCCGTATGGGTTTGTCCTTCCCATAAGAAACATAAAGTGAAATTCTCTTCATGTGTATCAGTCGCAATTTCGCAAAGGATGCTAAGAGAGGGGCTTATAGCAGAATATGAATGAACTTTTAATGAGGTCAGCGTCTGCCTGACCTCAATAACGAATTTTTGTGCCGGGCTGCCATCTGAATTTTCCAGTTTTCCTTCCCACCTTCCCCGCAGGTCCGGTGGAATATTCAAGGATTTTCGCAATACCTGGAAGAGTCGGGTATGCCAGAGGTAACGGTCAAGCATCACCCAGAGAATTGAAACAGGTGCAATGATATAACCGTAATGCAGTAACGTTTCACCAAGGTCTTCCGTTTTTGCAATATGGAAAATAACCAATACCAGGGAATAGATTACCAGGCTTAATATTCCGACGATGACGACGATGGTTTTTATGTTCAGCTTATATGCCTTCATTCAATGCTATATTTTGGGATGCTGAAAGTAAGAATTATTCAGAGATTTCGGCAAAGCAATAAAAACATTTGCGGAAGATTAATTTATAAACCTAACACCTGTCTTAACCTGATGTACCCGTTGCGGCTCACCGGTACTTTTGCGCCGGACCGGAGGATGGCAATGTGATTATCCTTCTCATAAGGGTCAATACGGGTGACCTGTTGGATATTGATCATATATGAACGGTGCGACCTGACGAAATGCTGCATATCCAGGATCTGTTCAAAATGATTCATGGTCTTGTTTTTCAGAAAATATCCTTCTTTGGTGTGAATTTTTACATAGTCATCTGCTGCTTCCAGGTAAAAAATTTCCTGTACCGGTATGATCTTGATCTTACTTCCGTTTTTCACTACGATACGCTGGCTTTGTGCAGGGGAATGAGATGCAGTTTCCAGCAATTCCTGGGTTGATTTTTCTGCAGGAATATTTTTTTGCACCAATAATTTTTCAACGGCTTTGTCAAAACGTTCCTGGCTGAAAGGTTTGAGTAAATAATCTATGGCATGTGTGTCAAATGCTTTGATGGCATATTCATCAAAAGCGGTGGTGAAGATGACAGCAGGCGGATGATCCAGCAGTTCCAGCATTTCAAAACCGTTGATTTTCGGCATCTGAATATCCAGGAAGATAAGATCGGGCTGCTGCTGCTGGATGGCTTTCAATCCTTCAAGCCCGTCATTACATTCCTGCACCAGTTCCAGCTCAGGATGTTTTTGCAGGTACTCTTTTACAATACTTCTTGCCAGCGGTTCATCGTCAATGATAATAACTTTCATATTCAGAGTGGTGTTTCAGTCTTTGATTTAGTTTATAATTTGCTTCATTGCTTCTGTACTACGGATTGGGGTATTTTCACAACAGTGGTAAAGATATTTTCTTTTGCTTCGGTCGCCAGCAGATCATTTCTTCCAAAGAGCAAATACAATCTTCTCTGCACCGATTTCAACCCGAAGCCTGTTCCCTGGTTAGAAGAAGATGTTTCAGGATCAAAAGGATTTTCCACTTTCAATGCCAGGGTATTTCCTTCTGCCGAGGCCTTTACCCGGATCTGGATTTCCCCTGTAGTATCGTACAGCCCGAATTTAATGGCGTTTTCCACTAAAGGCTGAAGGAGTAATGCCGGAAGTTTCATTTGATCCGTTGTTATTTCACTTTCGATCAGTGTGGACAATCGGTTTCCGAAACGGACTCTTTCAATATCAAGGTACAGTTGCAGGTATTGCAGTTCTTCTTTCAAACTGACCCATTGTGTTTCTTCTTTTTTTATTGTTCCTCTCAGGAAATCGGATAATTGTTGCACCATTTTCCTTGCTTCCTCGGGACGGCTGCCGATCAGTGCATTGATGGAATTAAGGCTGTTGAATAAAAAGTGCGGCTGCATCTGCTGGCGCAGCTTGAAGAGTTCTGCTTCTTTTGCAAATTTTTCTGCATCCTGTTTTCTTGTTTCATTTTCACGCTGCTCCTCCCAGTTGTACCAGATCATGAAAGCCAGGGCTATGCATCCTGTCAGGAAAAATCCGATACTGGCACGCACTACCAGCGACCGGTGCAAAAATTCGGGATAACCTTCGTTATTGCCAAGAACAAGTTGAAGTAGCCAGCGGATGGTGATCAACCAGGCAGCTATAATAAATACACACCAGATAAATACGTTGACATAATTTTTTTGTTTGGGAGTGTAGTACCTTAATGTAGTCATTAAAGGCAGGCAAAAAATAAAAAGTACAACACAACTGATAATGCTGTCAATGACAGCAACAGACAAATCCCATCCCGGTTCATACCAATGCAGTACAAAAACTCCGTCAATAATCACGGACAGCCAGAAACCAAAAAAGATGGTTCTGAAACGACTGACAGAAAGGGGTGATCTGGACATAGGCTTATACTAAGTCTAATAGCTCCAGCGAATTGCCGGAATGAATTTGTTCAGCTTTTTTATGAACGGTGCTGGTATAATAATCAGGGTGGTCCGATTCTTCTATGCGGGAATACAGTGTGGCGCCGTCAATTAATTCACTCAGTTTATAAAGCTCTGCAATGTTGATAAACTTCCATTGAACCAGTTTCTGGTTTTGATTGAAAAAAGTTTCTTCTTCCTTCAGCCCGGTTTGCGTTGCTTTATGGAATGCTTCGTCTTTATCTGCAGCCCTGATCAGGCGTAGCTGTACATCAAATTGCCCGGTATGGTTTCCATCACCGCAAAGGATCCGGAAAATGATTTTTGCAAGATACCAGTTCATAATGATCAGTTGGTTTTAAAATGGTTTTTTGATATCTGTTGTTCTTAATAGCTTTTAATGTCAATGCCCCCAAAGATCACGGTGCCCCTTAATCTCAATATCTTTTGTTCCCCTTCAGCCACGGAAACTACCGGTCTTTTATCTTCAATTCCGCCAAAGATTGCTGCTGCATCTGACTTCACGGTCCAGTTGGATGGGATGACGAGTTTACATCCGCCGAAGATGGCGGTGATTTCCATCACTGCTTCTCCTTCTATGTCAGCCTGGCTCAGGTTTAACTCCGTGCCACCAAAAACGTTGACAATATCGCCGCCCCGGAATTTTTTAGAAAGAATGTTTTTTTTTGTCCCGCCGAATATAGCTGTGGTTTTTATATAGTCGTCTTCAGTGGAGTATGCGCCTGATTGAGTGCTCGGATCACCTGTGATGCCGGATGACCCCCCCTGGGAATTATTGAAGTTGCGGGAACTGGAGATGTGGAGCCCGCCCCTGATAATGAATACAAGTCCCAGTATGATCATAATGGCAGGCCAGGTATAGCGTTGCATTTGAACGTCCGGAAAAGCATACTGTGCCATAAACACCAGGCCGATAACGATCAGTATCAGCCAGCTTATTCCCGAAAAACGGTGGCGGACGCCAACAAAAAAACCAATAACGATCAGGAGCATCTGCCAGGATATAAGCCAATCGGGAAGAGGAAATCGTGCTGCCTTCAGAAAAAAGACAGCTCCTATAAGTAGAAAAATTATTCCGGTTAATACCCGGCTCCCGGAATTAATACCGGCAGAATTATATCTCCGGTTTTCCCTGAACTTATTCCTCCAATCCTCTCTCATCTTTCTGCCCTCTTCTCTCCATTTCCTGTTTTCTTCATGAAATTCATTAAAGTCTGCCATTGTTTTGAATTTATAGGGCAAAGGTAAACGAGTGGGCGTACAAGAGGAATACACTATAGGCTACCGTATGGGAAAAATCGGTGAATGGCAGGTTAGCATCGGTGAAAACAGGTAAAAAATAAACTGCGGCTTCAGGGTGAAAAGCCGCAGTAAGGGGTTTGGATCGTTCTGTTTCGGAGGCTAAGGAAGGCCGTATCAAATATTATTTTCAGGACAGGGACATGCTCCAGTTCAATTTGTAAGGTTCTTGTTTGCCATGCGCACAAGTGAAAAGAAAGCAGGTGATGAAAGGCATTCTGATCTTTTCATTTCCATTATAATTGAATTCAACGGTGCCGCTTACATAAGCTTCCGTACTGGATGTTTCATCGGCTTCATATCCTTTGGGCATTTTCTCTTTGCTATAGCCGATGTCATAACGGCGATGAGCTAATTTTTCTATGATGGCTTCTAAAAGCCTGGGTTGATCCAGGGCAGCTGAAATTTGTAAAACTTTTTTCATAATTAATTGCTTTAGGTAGTTGTTTAAATTCATTCCTCTTCATTGATCTCTGCTCCGGGTTTTTATTGCCCTTTACCTTTTAGATGCTGAAGCTGGCGCTGAGGTTATAAAAAAAATGTGAAAACTAAAAGATCAGTGAGCAACTGTAGCAGGAAATGATGAACGGTGCGTCGGTTAAAATCAGTTAACGAAGCGAGGTTTCTTAATTATGGCTCAAAATCAGGGATGAGATGTCAAGAAGAAGATGATTGAAGCATCTGTTCGATCATAGAAAGATGTTTGAGCTTAAGCTGCTGGCGTGCAGCCCGGTTTGCGGGTGTAAAGTATTGGTGAACTTTCAGAAAGTGTACCTGTTTCTTGTTCCAGTTGTATTCATTATGGACCAGTCCCCTGTGCTTCAATTCCAGGAAAAGCAGGTTGGATATTTTGAAAAAATCTGTTCTTCCCAGGTAATCAAGATCAGCGTCACAGATGATTTCTTCCAGTTTGTTTTCAGGGTACCGGGGCATTTTGGTGACCATGATCAATTTGCAGATATGGTCCAGTTGCCGGTCATTGATGCCGAAAACCGGCAGTTCTTCTCTTGCAAGGTCACAACTGACTTCTTCGTGCCCTGAATAAGATTTGATAAAGCCTGTATCATGATACAGGGCTGCAATCTTCAGCAGTAAAAGGTCTTCTTTGTTACTGATACCTTCTTCGTGAGCTATTCGTATTGCCTGGTCTAATACATCCCGGGCATGATCGGCATTATGATAAGTTAATTCTTTAGAGAGCCGGGGGAAAATACGGATTAGGGCATCATTGTATATTTCTGAAAATATCTTATCCAAGAAGCGTTGAGTTATTTTAAAAATTTAAACTAAATAAATCTTTTTATCATTCCAACAAAAAAATGATGAGAATTGGAATATTTTCTGATTATTTTTCCCTCATCTCCACTACGCCGGCTTTAGCGCCGGCCATCCCGTTTTCAATAATTTGCCGGGTAAGGTTCAAAAAGAATTTTGCTGTCCGGTCTTCAGGATTAAAATCCACGACTTTCTGGAATGCATGATTGGCCTGGCCAAAAGACTTGTTTAAATAATAAGTCACACCGGCATTAAAATCGGAAAGTGATTCAGATTTTTTCTGTAATTCCTGTTTGGAATTGCCGCTGAAACATTCGTGAATATTAATGGACTCCTGTTTCCCTTTTAACTGGACCAAACCAAGGTTACGGATCAAAAAATTTTCAACTTGTGAAATCTGGCGTAAACTTGCTTCGCTCAGAAGAATGCCGGCTTTATAATGTTTGGTAAGGCTTTCAAGACGGGAGGCGGTATTCACCGTATCGGAAATGGTACATGCATCCATGCGGTTTTTATCGCCGGTGATACCCATGATCAGGGGCCCGGTGTGCATACCTATACCAATTTGGATAGACGGTTCTTTCAGCAGATGACGGGTGGAATTGAATAACTGAACTTCTTGTTGCATCTCAATTGCAGCCATTAGGGCATCCGTTGCATTGCCGGGGAAGATTGCCATGATCGCATCGCCGAGATATTGATTTATAAACCCGTTATGTTTCCGGATAACAGGGCCGATCTGTTCATTGAAGGAGCAGACAAAACTGAAATTCTCTTCCGGTGTCATTTTTTCGGATAGGGTGGTATATTCCCGGATATCAGAAAATAAAACCGTAACAATTTTTTCTACCTGGTCGCCCAGTTTCACATCAGTGATCACATCATGGCCCAGTGACTTAATGAATTCATGGGGTACAAACTTATTTGTGGCTTCATAGATCTGCCGCAGAGCTTCCTGCTTTTCCTTTTCTTCCCTTATATTTTTTTCATAAAGAAAGGCACTTTCAATGGCTGCAGAAGATTGTAAAGCAAGGGTAGTGAGTAATTTCAGATCTGCTGCCTTGTATTGTTCCGGTTCATTACTTGCCAGAATAATGGCACCCATGATCCGGTGTTTCACTTTGAGTGCAGAGTAGATCACCGATTGTACCTGGGGTACAACAACCCCGGCCTTTTTTAAGTCTGAAGCATCGCTGATAATCTCCGAGTGGCCGCTGAATATGATGCTTTGCAAAAGGTTTAGATTACTGTTGATCATCTCCTCGTCAAAAAACAGTTCACCAATAGAAGCAACTACCTGTAATCTGCCTGTTTTTTCGTTCCACAATATAATGACGCCGTTGTTGGAGCGGATCACCCGGCTGGCCTCATCCAGCGTAACCTGGGAGATAGAATTAGCATCAATAGTTTGAGCAAGTTTCTCTGAAAAATCAAAGATCATGTTTACTTCCCGGTAAAGATTCAGCACTTCGCTGCCTAATTTTTTCCGTTCAGACTCTTTTTGAAGTAATAAATGAAGTAATTCTGAAATAAAAGAACTTTTTTCATCACCGGTTACCCAGCCTATTATTTCCCCGCCCAGGTGAAGAGGATGCCGGTATTTTTCAGTGACAGAGCCAAAAGAAAGTAACACTTTTCCCGACTCGTCTTCAATTCTTACCGGTGCCTGTAATTGTTCAATTAAAGAAAGGATTGTGGCGGCGGATCCAGTTCTGTTATCAAAAATATTTTTTAAACTCAGCTTTGGCATGTGCAGATAAAGCGGATTGGGTTTGACGATTGATGTCTGGCAGTAATATTAATTGCCGAGACGCAAAACTTCTTTTGCTTTCTTTAATATCATTTCAGGATCAAATGGCTTGGTCATATAAACATCCGCACCTACTTCCTGTCCTTTTTGCCTGTCCAGTTCCTGTCCTTTTGCGGTAAGCAGAACTATAAAAACATCGTTCAGCCCTAATTCTTTTTTTACACGACGGCAAACCTCCATGCCATTCATTTTTGGCATCATCACATCCAGGAAAACGAGTTGTGGTTTTTCTTCCTGAATGATGGCTAAAGCTTCTTCTCCGTTTTCTGCAGTCAGGAAATTTACCTCATCATCTTCCAGTTCTTCCAGTGTTTGCTGCAATAACATACGAATATGAGTTTCATCGTCAACGATCAAAAGTTTTTGTTCCATGATTTTAATGATTGATCAATTATTGTTATTATTGATAAATGAAGAATAAAACGTTTTCCAGCCCTTTTTCAAAACGTAAAGTCTGAACAACCTCCTGCTTTGAAGACAGCACCGAATTTAAAATAATGATATCCGGTTTTGTGGCGATCGCTTTTTTTACTAATTCGTTTCCGTCCGATTCCACTACAGAATACCCTTTTGTCTGCAGCACGTCTGTCAAAGATTTTACCGCAGCGCTGTCTTCGTCCACTACCATTACTTTTTTTCTTGATTTGCCCTGCTCCAGCAACGATCCCACTTCAGCAAATAATTGTGCCGTATCAATCGGCTTGGTTAAGTAGCGATCTACGCCGATACGGAATCCTCTTGCTTTATCCTGTACAATAGATAAGACAATTATTGGAATGTCCATTGTCTGGGGGTCATTCTTCAATATAGCAGCTACATCAAAGCCATTTATTTCCGGCATCATTACATCAAGGATGATCAGGTCAGGACGGTTTTTCCGGATAGATTCCAATGCATCTTTTCCGTTTGAGGCTTCTTCCACGAGGTATCCGGCATCACTGAACTCCTGGTGCAGTAAAGATCTTATTGAGTCGTCATCATCCACAACAAGGATCATGGAATTAGTTCCATCTACTTTAAGTTGCGAAAAGGACATCTGCTCTTTCAGTTGTCTCACCAGTTCGTTCAGGTGTAATGGCTTTATGGAAACAGATTTTGGAGATGTGACCGGTAAGGAAAATGAGAATTCACTCCCTTTGCCCACTTCACTTTCCAGCCAGATATGGCCACCGTGGTGCTCAACTATTTCTTTACAAATAGGAAGACCCAGGCCGGTGCCTTTGGGTTTGTCAGTCAGTGTATCGCCACCTACTTGTTTGAACTGTTCAAATACAGCGGCAAAATCTTCTTTTGCAATACCTATTCCTGTGTCGGCAATACTTACGACCAGTTCATTTTCCTTTTTTGATACACTGCAGGTGATAGATCCCTTTTCCGTGAATTTTACTGAATTTGAAATAAGATTGATGATCACCTGGATCAACTTGTCCCTGTCTCCTGATATCTCTGGTAAATCCGGGTCAATCTGTTTGATCAGTTTCAGGTTTTTATTTGCAAACAGGCTGGTCGTGGCGGCAAGAGCCCTTTCAGCTACTTCAGCCAGATTTACTTTTTCCATGTTCCATTCCATCTTACCTGCTTCAATCTTTGCCAGGTCCAGTACATCATTGATCAGGTTGGTGAGCCGCTCACCTTCCGAGATCACGACTTTCAGATTGTCGGAGATCTGGGTGACTGTTTTATTGGCCTTCGTATCACTTTTATTAATGAGGGGGAATATTTTTTCATCTAATCTTTTACCGATGATCTTTGCAAAACCAAGTACGGAGGTTAACGGTGTTCTTAATTCATGGCTGACCGTTGATAAAAATGCGCTTTTCGCCTGGTTGGCTTGTTCTGCTGCCTTACCGGCTTGTTCTGCGATCATTTTTGCCTGCTGCACCTCTTCAAACAGTTGTGCATTTTTCATAGCTACACCTACAGAAGAAGCAATGGTGGATAAAAGCCTCAGGTCGTTTTCATCGAAACGGTTTTCCTGCTCGGTGCTTTGTACACTCAGCACCCCGATGATTTCATCGCCGACAGGAATCGGAACGCCAAGATAGGATGCTGCCGGAATTCCAACTGTCTGTGTGCCCATCTGCACTCTTTGTGCTTCTACATCTTTGTTTAAAAGTAAAGTTTCTCCCGATAAGATGATCTTTGAAGTGAGTCCTTCACCCAGTTTTATAGGTTGCATGTCATCTCCAAAGCAGTAAGGGAAATGAATAATGTTTGTTTTCTTATTCAGCAGGGCGAGGTAAACAATGTTAGCATGGAACAGGTCCTTCATCTTGTTTCCCACGAGATTGATCAGGTCCCTGGGATCCAACTGTGAAGTGAGCGCCTTGCTGATGCTGTTCACGGTACTTAATTCGGATGCTCGTTGTTTGGTATCTGCTAATAAGCGATTCGTTTCATCGAATAGCCGTGCATTCTCCAGCGCCACACTCATACTGTTGGTGAGTGTGGTCAGCAGCCGCTGGTCAGAGTCTTTGAATGCGTGTTCTTTTTCTACGTTTTGCAGGCTTACGGAACCTTTCACCACATCGCCAACTATCATAGGTACGAAGATGGCAGATTTTGGCGGAAGGCCTTTGCCTACGCCTTTTCCTCCGTACCTGTGTGCCGTCTCTGCATAGTTTTCGTTGATGAGTAGCGCCTGTTTGTTTTTGATGAGTAATTTATTGGCCCAAATAAACGGTTGTGTTATCTTTTCAAGATGCTCTCCCTTTTCAAGAGCGAAATGAAAATGTTCCAGGCCAGTTTGATGGTCAAATGTGCGGATGATCAGTGTTTGCGAGTCGAATAGTTCGCAAATGCGGTTTCCTACCAGGTCATAAATTTTTTGAATATTGATTTCACCTACCAATTCTTCCTGTACACTATTGATCACAGACAACTCTTCTGTTCTTTGTTCTGTTTCATTCAGCAGGCGATTGGTTTCTTCAAAAAGTCTTGCATTCTCCAACGCTACACTCATGCTGTTGGTGATGGTGGTCAGTAACTTCATATCAGATTCAGTAAAGGCATTTTCCTCATCCACATTTTGCAGGCTTACGGAACCTTTCACTGTATCGCCTACCATCATCGGAACAAACACGGCAGATTTAGGCGGCTGACCATGAGTAACACCGGTACCCCCGTATTTTTTTGCAATTTCTACATAGTTCTTTTCAATATTCAGCGGTCTTTTTGTTGTGATCAGTTGTTTGCTGTTCCAGTTTAAAGGACGTGCAGCCACATACTGACGCACTCCTTTTTCTTTTGAATATTGCCAGTGTTCCAGTCCCAATTCATGATCAAAGGTCCGGATCACCAATGTTTGTGAATCGGGGAATAAACTGGAAAGCCTGTCGCCCACCATTTCATATATGCCTTTCATGTCCAGCTCTTTTGCCAGGCCCTCCTGCACACTGTTGATCACGGCAAGTTCAGCAGTTCTTTGTTCTGTTTCTTTTAAGAGCCGTTTTGTTTCATCAAATCGTTTGGCGCTTTCCAAAGCCACACTCATACTGCTGGAAAGTGTGATAAGCAGGTTCACATCAGCTTCGGAAAAAGCATTTTCTTTATCGAGGTTTTGCAAACTCACCACTCCGGTCACTTCGTTTCCGGCAATCATAGGTACCATTACCAGCGATTTAGCTGCCTGGCCCATTAATACGGTGTTGTCATATTTGGGGCGTTCAGCTTCAACGTCTTTATTGATCACTAAAGGTTTTGCGGTAGTTACAACATATCTTCTGAAACCTTTCAAGGGCCTTGCTCCCAAAAGTGTGCGATCACCTTTTTCGTATGTATAACGATCTTCAATAGTGTTGGAAAGTTTTTCATAGGAAACGATATCAATGACCTGGGCATTGAATAACTCCCGCATTTTTTCACCAACGAGGTCGTAGATAGATTGCATTTCCAGTTTGGAAGCCAACCCCTGCTGCACACTGTTGATGATTCCTAACTCTGCAGTGCGTTGTTCGGTCTCTTTGAGCAGGCGGGTGGTTTCATCAAATAACCTGGCGCCTTCCAACGCCACACTCATACTATTCACCAATGTAGTCAGCAGGTTTACATCTGAATCGGAAAAAGCCTGTTCATGATCGAGGTTTTGCAAACTGATGATACCTGTTACTTCTCCTGCAGCCATCATGGGAACATAGATCTGGGATTTGGGGGGTTCTCCAATAATGATCTTATTGTCGAAATCCTTTATTGCCTGTTCTACGTTTTCATTGTTTAATAGGAGTTGTTTGGATTGAATGACGTGTTTTCTGAAACCTGACGGTTCACGGGGTCCCACTAAGGTACGATCGCCTTTTTCGTACGAATAGCGGTCTTCAATCAGGTTGGTCCTTTTATCGTAAGTCACGATATCAATTACCTGCGCCTGGAATACCTCTCTCATTTTTTCTCCTACCAGCTCATAGATACCCTGCAAATCCATTTGTGCCACTAAATTTTCCTGGACGCTGTTGATCACTGCCAGTTCTGCATTTCGTTGTTCAGTTTCTTTCAGCAAACGGGTTGTTTCATCAAAGAGCCTTGCATTTTCCAATGCCACGCTCATGCTGTTGGCAAGCGTTTCCAGTAACCTGACATCCGAATCGCTGAAGGCGTTTTCATTATCAATATTTTGAAGGCTTATATAACTTTTAACCTTATCACCTACCACCATCGGAACGAATAGCAATGATTTCGGATGTTCAGTACCCGGCACTACATTCATTCCAAATTTCAGCGCAGCTTCTTCAAAATTATTATTGATGAGGATTTTCTCTTTGCTGTCAATAAGGTATTCTCTTACTTTATCATATTTTCTTGGATTCAGATAGAGACGTTCTCCTTTTTCAATTGCATAATTGAAATATTCCATTCTTTTTTCCTTGTCTAACGATGCTATGATCACCACCTGTGCATTGAATACATCACGTATGCGATTTCCTACGAGATCATATATTGATTGAATATCCAACTCTTTTGCCAAACCATCCTGGACACTGTTGATCACCGCAAGTTCTGTTGTCCGTTGTTCTGTTACTTTCAGCAGTCTTGTAGTTTCATCAAAGAGTCTTGCACTTTCCAATGCCACACTCATGCTGTTGGACAATGTGGTGAGCAGGCTGACATCAGAATTGGAAAATGCCTGTTCATGGTCTAAATTTTGCAAACTGATCACACCCTTCACTTCGCCACCGGCGATCATGGGAACATAGAGTTGGGATTTCGGCATATCCCCCAAAAGGATTTCATTATTATAATCCTTCGTGGCCTGTTCTACATTTTCATTATGCCAAAGCAATTGTTTGGTTTCAATAACATGCTTTCTGAAACCATTCGGAGTCCTTGCCCCAATCAATGTCCTGTCTCCTTTTTCATAAGCATAACGGTCTTCGATCAGGTTGGCATTTTTATCGTAGGTTACAATATCAATCACCTGCGCATCAAAAATTTCCCGGATCTTTTCTCCCACCATGTCATAGATGGATTGCATATCCAATTTGGAAGCAAGTCCTTCCTGCACACTGTTGATAATACCTAATTCTGCATTGCGTTGTTCGGTTTCTTTCAACAGCCTCACTGTTTCATCAAAACGTCGGGCACTTTCCAATCCTACACTCATACTATTGGCTAAAGTTTTCAGCAGGTTCACATCTGATTCGGAGAAAGCATGTTCTTTATCGAGGTTTTGCAGGCTGATCATTCCTTTTACCTGGTTGCCTGAAAGCAATGGGACAAATACAACTGATTTTGGCTGTTCGCCCATTAATACATTTGAATTAAGTTCTTTGCTTTTTCTTTCTAAATCTTCATTAATCAGAAAGACCTGGCCTGTATCAATCAGCTTTTTTCTGAATCCCTTAGGCTCCCAGGTTCCGACGAGAGTCCGGTCTCCTTTCTCATAAGCATAATGATCAGTCAAAAGATTAGCTTCTTTATCATATGTAGCTATGTCTATAACCTGTGCGTTGAAAATTTGCCTTAGCTTTTCCCCCACCATTTCATAAATGGATTTCATGTCCATTTCTCTTACCAATCCTTCCTGTACACTGTTGATCACTGCTAATTCTTTTACACGATGGCTTAATTCTTTGGTGCGTTCTGTTACTGTTTTTTCCAGCTCTTTATGTTTTTCCTTGAGCTGGCGGGTGCGCCACCGAATCAGTGCTGATATAGCTCCGGCGGCAACCAATACATATAATAAGTAGGCCCACCAGGTACGGTACCAGGGGGGTAAAATTTCAAAAGGATAAGAGGCTTCATCACTAAGTTTGTTATAGATGTTTAACGCTCTTACATGAAATGTGTATTTGCCGGGAGAGAGATTAGTGTATTCCTTATAATAATTATTGCCAAGGTCGGACCAGTTGTTTTCAAAACCTTCCAGCCATGTTTGATATTGCGTTTTGGATTCCTGATCAAAAAACGGGGCAGCATATTCAAAGCGGAGCGTATTATTTTCATAGGAAATAGACGATGCATTTATATTTGTTGTTTTGTCAATGCTCAATGCTTCTTTTCCTGCAGCCACACGGGTTAAGACCGCTTTGAAAGATTCGTCATAATTTTTTTGCAGGTTTTCATCGTAGCGGATCAGTCCATCGGTGGTGCAGATCCATAAAATATTGTCTTTATCCGGGTAAAAATTTGAAACAGTAAGATCATTGATGGTATTCAAATCAGCGCTCTCGATCCGGTAACCTCCCCCGGGTTTCGGGATGGCTTTTCTGAATTCTTTACCTATATTAATCCATACAATACCCTTCTGATCTTCTGCTATTGTAAATTCTGTATTCCCACCGCCTTTCAAAAATTTTCCGAAAGTTGTGTCTGCCACAAAACTTTTTTTGGAATCATCAAATGTAAAAAGCGAAGAATCGGCTAAGAAATAATTTATGCCATGAATAGTATAGACGGTTCCAATGCCATTTGTATAACCATCCTGAACCCCATATTTTACAAAAGAGGTTTTTTTCTTATCAAGGTCTCCTTTTTCATCGAATGCAATATTAAAGCGATAGTCCCAGCCATTCTGTGTTCCTGCCCAGAATGAACCATCCTTATTTTTTGCAAAACTCCAGATCTGGTCAGCAATTCCCGGAACGTATCCTTTAAACTCCCAGTTAGCATTTTGGTTTTCTCTTTGAAACACTGCTATGCCAAATTGCCCACCCCCAAGTAACAGGTTAGAGTTACCTGGCGGAATAAAAATGTTAGATAATGTTAAGTCTGCACTTACAGACGGGCGGATGGTAATCGCTTTTTTATTTTTGATGGCGAAAAGGCCATCGCCACTGACCAACAACTTGTTTCCGTCGGGAATCAATGTGAAAATCTGGTTTTGCGGAATACCGGATACCGGTTCAAAACGTTTGATATCCTTATTGAAATGTAACAGGCCATTGGTAGTTCCCACATACAAATCGCCTTCAAACCGTGCCATGGAAAGAACACCGGTACTGATTCCAGATTGTAAATTGAATTGAGTGAGTGGTGAAGAAATATTTACCCTTGATATTCCGTTGTCGAGTGCTAACCAGAGAATGCCTCTTTTGTCGAGAAACGTGGCATAAACAGATTCATCCTGCAATCCAACTGAACGGTTGATCCGTTGTACTAATTTTCCTTTTGCATCTATGATCAGTAAACCGATACCTGTTGATGATAACACATAGTTTCCATTGGGTAATTGAAAGCCTTTATATAAAATAGCGCCTGATTTTAAGATTGGATCCACATCGGTAGTAAATGGGCGAAATGTTTTTCCATTATAGAGATAAAGGCCACTGTAAAACAATCCCACCAGGTATTGCTTTTCCCCATTGGGCCCGGCAGCGTAGGGCAGCATGACCTGCATCCGTTCTTTTCCTAAAAATTCACTGCCCGGGATCAACATTAATGAATCGTTCACCATTTTATATAAACCTAACCCCTGCTGATGCACATATAAATCACCTTCCACATAAAAGGAAAACATAAAACGGGTTTGCGGTTTCCACACTTTCACTTCCCGGTCTTTATCGGAACCGCCCGGTTTTTTTTCTCCTATTCTGAAAAGATATTCTCTGGATTGAAAATAAATACTGTTGCCGGTTGCGTTAGCAGACCATACGTCCAAAAAATTTCTGTTTGCTGCGGGTAACAGGTCAAGCAATGATTTTGTAATCGTTTGCCCCAGGCTGTCTTTAGTCAGGTACCCGAAATCGCCATAGCCGCCATAATAGATAGTTCCATTATTGTTTTTTGCCATCGAACGGATAACCATTGAAGCCGGATTCACTTTAAACCCGATCTTTCTCCATGTTACCCCGTCATATTTCAGAATATAGTTTTGTGCTCCGAAATACATCACGCCCTGGTCGTCTTCCTGTACGCTCCATATCTGTGGAGATAACTTGAACGTCTTAGCAGAATAATTAGTGATAAACGGAAGACCGGTTTCAGATTCGGTCTGCGCCGATGCAAAAGATATAATACAGGACATCAGGATGATTCCTGTCAGCCTTAATAAAAAAAAGGCACCGGCATACGAAAAAGTTTGTTGTTTTTTACACATAGAACAACAGATAAATGATTGACACATTCCCAGTGAGCCGGATAATAATTATTTATTTAATCGTTGGTAAAAAGGGAAAGAGAAATTCGTCTTCTTTAGTAAAAGTAATGAAATTTTAATTTACATCATCAGTGTTCATAAAACAAAACCGGTCGCTATCAAAGAGCCCTTTGTCGCTTATTTTCAGATGGGGGATCACCAGCAACGCCATAAAGGAGAGTGTCATGAAAGGAGCGGAGAGGCCGGAACCAAGCTCCTTGGCCATTTTATCAATAGCGGTGTATGCTTCCGCAATTTTGTAACCGTCTTCATTGCTCATCAATCCTGCAACGGGCAATGCCAGGATCAATTCTTTTTCATCACTCACCGCACTGATACCTCCCTGCATTTTTATCACAAGATTTACAGCACAGCAGATGCTCTCATCATCCACTCCCACTGCTGCAATATTGTGAGAATCGTGTGCAACAGAAGAAGCGATAGCTCCTTTTTTCAACCCGAAGTTTTTAATGAAGGCTTTGGCGACCGGGGCATCATGATAGCGGTTAACCACTACGATCTTCAAGATATCCTCATCAGGATTGCTGATCATTTGATCATTGATTATTGCAGGAGATAAAGTCAGTTTGTCTGTTATGAGCTGTCCATCGAAGGCTTCTATTACGGGAATAGTGAGAAGTGAGCCTGCCTGTCCGGCAGACAGGAGGTGAGAAGTGAGGGGTGAGAGGTGAGCCTGCCTGTCCGGCAGACAGGAGGTGAGAAGTGAGCAGGTAAAATCTTCCGGTTTCTTTTTGCTGCAAGAGAAATTATTAATGATCGCAGATTTTTGACTTTTGATTTTTGACTTTTGATCTTCCGCTACCAGCTCTCCATTAATAAAAGTTTTTTCAACAATAAAATCTTTCAGATCTTTTACTAAAATAAAATCTGCGGGATCGCCTTCCCTCAGGAGACCGGTATCCAATTTATAATGCAGTACAGGATTTACACAGGCTGCCTGCAAAACTTTGAACAGGCCTATCCCTTTTGTTACTGACCTTGCACAGAGTTGATTGATGTGCCCCAATACTAAACTGTCCGGATGTTTATCATCACTGCAAAACATCATATCATCAGGGTAATCATGCAGCAGGTCAATAAGCACTTCAAAATTTTTTGCGGCGCTCCCTTCCCTGATTATGATCTTCATTCCGCATTTCAGTTTATCCAGCGCTTCTTCCCGGGTGAAGCACTCATGGTCCGTTGTGATGCCAGCTGCGATGTACTGTTTCGCCTGATCACCTCTCAACCCGGGAGCATGTCCATCCACCGGTTTATTCAGCCTGTGTGCTGCCGCAATTTTTTTCATCACTTCTTTGTCACTTGTCAGCACTCCCGGAAAATTCATCATCTCGCTGAGGTATTTTATATCCTCTCTTTTCAATAGTGTTTCCACATCGGATGAATCCAGTACGGCGCCTGCTGTTTCAAAAGGGGTTGCCGGCACACAGCTCGGCGCACCGAAGTTGAATTTGAACGGGACTGTTTTCCCGTTTCGGATCATGAATTCCACACCTTCCATGCCGCATACATTGACAATCTCATGCGGATCGCTGACGGTGGCCACGGTGCCATGCACAACCGCCAGTCTTGCAAACTCGGAAGGGATGAGCATGGAGCTTTCAATGTGAACATGGGCATCAATAAACCCCGGAAGAATATAGCTTCGGGATGTAAGTTCTGAATCCGGGATCTCTCTGATCGTACTGATTTTAGTACCCTCCACTTTTATTTCTGCCGGATAGATCTTTTTTTGATGAACATCAACGAGATTGCCGTTTATATAAAATGCATTCATTCCAATTGTAATATTTGATGAAGTTAAAGTTAAATCGCTAACTTCAAATCCTCATTTTTTCCAAACTAACTTCAAACAAAATTTCTTATGAGAAAAATGTTATGCATTCTTTTGGCAATATCCTTTCTTGGTGTATCGGCACAAAAGAAAAAACAGTCTCCTGCCCGGGAAAAAAATATTCCTGCGGCTACTACGGATTCCATTTTATTTTCTAAACTTAATTACCGGTTGATCGGTCCGTTCCGCGGCGGGCGGAGTGCTGCGGTAGCGGGCAGCTATAAAGACAAAAACACTTTTTACTTTGGAGGAGTGGGCGGTGGAGTATGGAAGACTACCGATGGGGGAAACGTTTGGAAAAATATTTCAGATAAATATTTTGGTGGCAGCATCGGTTCTGTTGCTGTAGCTCCCAGCGATGAAGAGATCATCTATGTTGGTGAAGGACAAAACACGGTGCGTGGAAATGTAAGTGAGGGCCTGGGAGGAATGTGGCGCAGTGATGACGGAGGAAAGAGTTGGAAAAATATCGGGTTGAAAGATGGCCGCCATATTATCCGCATAGTGATTCATCCCCGGAACCCGGATATAGTGTGGGTAGCAGTAATGGGACATATATTTGGCCCCAATCAAGAAAGAGGTGTTTATAAAACAACTGATGGCGGTAAAAACTGGAAAAGAGTTTTATTTGTCAATGATCAGACTGCCTGCAGCGACCTGGTAATGGAGCCCGGCAATCCTAAAGTTTTTTATGCAGGAATGTGGCGGGTGATCAGAACGCCATATTCATTGGAAAGCGGCGGCGAAGGCAGCAGCTTGTGGAAGAGCACAGACGGGGGTGAGACCTGGAAAAATATTTCTGCAAATAAAGGATTACCAAAGGGAACCTGGGGCATTGTGGGTGTGGCAGTAGCCCCGTCAAATACAGATAAAATTTATTCCATCATTGAAAACAAAAATGGCGGTTTGTTTATGAGTAGTGACGGCGGGGAAACCTGGTCGCTGACCTCCGGTGATAATAATATTCGCCAGAGGGCATGGTATTATACCAAAGTATATGTAGATCCTCAGAATGAGAATCTTGTTTATTGTCCTAATGTGAATTTTATGCGCAGTATTGATGGGGGGCGTACTTTTCAGAGTGTTCGCACTCCTCATGGTGATCATCATGATCTGTGGATAGATCCTGAGAATGGTAAAAGAATGGTTGTGGCTGATGATGGAGGTGCACAGGTCACGTTCAATGGCGGCACCAGCTGGAGTACTTATTTGAATCAACCTACAGTAGAAACTTATCGTTTAAGTACCGACAATGCATTTCCTTATCATGTTTTGTTTGCACAGCAGGATAATGGCGCTTTCAGATTAAAAAGCAGGACTTACGGAATGGGAATCACTGAATCGGATCTGGAAGATGTAGCGGGAAGTGAAAGCGGTTATATTGTTGCCGACCCGCTCAACCCTGATATTACCTATGGAGGAAACTACCAGGGCCTGCTGCAAAGATTAGATCTGCGTACGGGCGAAAGCCGCATGATCAATATTTGGCCTATTGACAATATGGGTGCAGGTGCCGATTCGGCAAAGTATCGTTTTCAATGGAACTACCCGATCTTCTTTTCACCCAACGATCCGAAAAAATTATATGCAGCAGGCAATCATTTGTTCGTAACAACGGATGAAGGAAAATCCTGGCAGATGATTTCGCCTGATCTCACCACTAATGATAAGACAAGGCAAGCTTCAAGCGGGGGGCCGATCACGCAGGACAATACAAGTGTGGAATATTACTGTACTATTTTTTATGCAACAGAAAGCTGGATGGAAAAAGATCTCTTATGGGCAGGGAGTGATGACGGTATTTTATCTATCAGTAAAGACGGAGGAAAGAATTGGGAGAATGTAACACCTAAAGACTGCCCGAAATGGATGATGTGGAATTGCATTGAAGTAGATCCTTTCAAAAAAGGTGCGGCTTATGTAGTGGGAACGAGGTACAAGCTGGATGATTTCAAATCTTATATCTACAAAACAGAAGACTATGGCAAAACATGGAAGCTGCTTGTCAATGGAATTGACCCGATGCATTTTGCACGGTGTCTGCGGGCAGACAGGAAAAGGCCGGGATTGCTGTATGCGGGCACGGAGTATGGAATGTATATTTCTTATGATGATGGAGCCAATTGGAAACCTTTTCAGTTGAATCTTCCGGTAACGCCGATTGTTGATCTGGCCATTAAGAATAATGATCTGATCGTCGGTACACAGGGAAGAAGCCTTTATATATTGGATGATCTCACAGTATTACAGGAAAAAAATGATGACATCCTGAATAAAAAGCTGCATATTTTCAGTGTAAATCCTGCTTACCGCATGCCCGGTGGTGGCCGGTTTTCCTTTGCCGGTTTTGGGGGAAATATGGAAAATGTAGCAAAGAACCCGCCGAATGGAGTAGTGTTCAATTATTATATGAAAGATGCAGGAGATTCTGCAAAACTCACCATTACTGTGATGGATAAGGATAGGAAAGTTATAAAGACATTTCCTAACAACGAGGTAGGCGGATCTGGAGGACGTTTCCCGGGTATGGCCGGCGGTGGCGCTTCAGGAAAAGTGGAAGTGGCAAACGGGATGAACCGGTTTGAATGGGATATGAATTATCCCGAGGCTGAAAGAGTAGAAGGTTTGATTTTATGGAATGGCTTTATCGGCGGGCCCAAGGCAGCTCCGGGAAATTATTTTGCAAAATTCAAATCAGGTGCTGATTCGGCAGAAGTTCCGTTCACGATTATTCCGAATCCGAATTATAGCGGTACGCAGGCTGATTATGAAAAACAATTTAATTTTCTCATCGCTCTACGTGATAAATCTTCTGAGATAATGAGATCCATTAAAAATATACGGGAAGTACGACAGCAAATGAATGAGTTCAGCGCAAGAATAGGAAAAGGAATGCCGAAAGAAGTGAAACAGGAAATAGATACGATCAGCAAGCAGCTGACTGCTGTGGAAGAAGCATTGCATCAGACAAAAGCAAAGAGCGGGCAGGATGTGTTGAATTTTCCGATCAAGCTGGATGATAAATTATCCAGTATTTATAATGTGGCGTCATCAGGTCCATCGGAACTTCCGCAACAGGCAAAGGATGCCTATGCAGAATTAGAGCCCCTTATCGATGTGCAGTTAAATAAATTGAAGAAGATTATGAGCGATGATGTAGGTAAGCTCAATCAATTGATTCATGAAAAAACACTACCGGTAATCGGGGTAAAAAAAGATTCATAATAAGTGTTTTTCCTGTAAAGAAAATTGATTTGCGGCATATTATTTTCAGCTGAATGGGCACACCATTCAGCTTTTTTTATTTTAATCCCATGCTTATGAAAAAGACCTTTATACTCAACCTGCTCCTTATCCTGGTGTATTATTTCATTATGATGTTTTTTACTTCATAAATTAAAAGATATTATCAGGTAAGATGGAGAAAATAAAAAACTTACTGGAAGATTGGTTTCTTCCTTTCTTCGCTTTTTCTGTGAGTCCACTTCTGATAATAGATAGGACAGTCAGTCCTGCATCATTAGCTTTTCTTTACCTTCCTCACTCCCGTAGTTGCACCGCCATTCAGTGTCATGTCATGCGGTTTGTTTGTTGTCCAGGATCCTCTAGTAAAATCAGGAACTTCCACCGGTTTTGATTTTCCGGTTACAGACTGTTGGCTAAGATGAAAGATGCTGCTCCAGGTGGCGGCATCATAAACATTTTGATCCAGCGGTAATCCGTTTCTTAAACAATCAATCAATCTCCAGTCCATAATGAAATCCATTCCACCATGGCCGCCGATGTTTTTAGCAATGTCACCAATGTGTCTTACAATCGGTGGGGAATATTTATCATAAAGTCCTTTCAATTCTTCGTCTTTGATCCACTCATGTCCGAAAGCGATCCGCTCCGGCCCGGGATATTTCTGGCAAATGGCCTTGGTACCGCTGACCAGGTGAATCCTTGAATAAGGCCTTGTGGTGGAAACATCATGTTGCAGCATGATCGTCTTTCCTTTGTGGGTGCGGATACTGGTTGTATTGGTATTGCCGCGGTAGGGCATATCCGTATAAGGTTTGAAAAAATCATCTTTGCCGGCCATTTCTTTTGCCAGGTCGCCCAGCGTAAAATCATCACTGCTCATGCTGACCAGGTAATCGAGTTTGTCGCCCCGGTTGATGTTCATGCATTGTGCAATGGGCCCCAGGCCATGCGTGGGATAAAGGTTTCCGTTCTTCCCTATATTTTCTTTTAGCCGCCACATGTCCGCATAAGCATTTTTGTTGAACAGGTATTCCCTGGATAGGTCATGCAGGTAGGCGCCTTCGGCATGGATCAGTTCTCCGAACAGTCCATTACGCACCATATTCAAAGTAAGCAACTCAAAAAAATCGTAGCAACAATTCTCCAGCATCATCATGTGCTTCTTTGTTCTCTCCGATGTTTCCACCAGTTCCCAGCATTGATCAACGGTCTTTCCTGCATTCACTTCGGTAGCTGCATGTTTCCCGTTGTTCATGGCACAAAGAGCAACAGGAGTATGCAATGCCCAGGGAGTGGGGGTATAAACAAGATCAATATCATTGCTTTCACACAAAGCTTTATATCCTTCTTCACCGCTGAATTCTTTTGCTTTGGGTCTTTGCATTTTTTCCAGGGTCTTTTGTGCTCTGGCAACCCGGTCAGGATATTTGTCGCATAGGGCTACGATTTCTACGCCGTCAATATAGCTCAGCCGTTCCACTGCGCCTGATCCACGCATACCCAGCCCGACAATGCCAATCCGGACCGTTTCAATTTTTGGCGCAGCATAGCCACACATATTAAATTGCTGCTCACCATGATCAATAGATTCAAACCGGTATTCTTCATTTTTTTTGACCTTAGCCTGCCGGAAGCCGGCCAGTGATGGAAGGCTGATGGAAAAAGCGCCTGCACCTATGGTCAGGTTGCGGAGAAATTTTCTGCGGTTCGTACTCATAGCGGTTAGTTTAGTTGTATTGCAATATCCTGAAATTAATTCATTTCTTCGTAACCACAGGTAAAATGGAACAACCGTTTGTCAGTTATATATTCATTTATTTTCTCTATTAATGTCGGCCTTTTTTCATTAACCCGTATTTAACCGCTGTTAACCACCGGATAACATCAATGGGAATAATGCTTGTTTACTTTTACCAAACCAAACGAAATCATGAACTCCCAAAAACAAATTTTTCAAACCTCTTCCAGGCTTCGTTGGAATACTTTCAGATGGATCGGAAGAGTATCACTTTTTTTTATTTTATTAATGGTACCGGTAGTGTGGATCACTCTGGCAATAGATCCAAGGCCATTATTACCCGGTTTATCGAAATCAGATTTTAATAAGATTGACCCGACCCAGCCAAAAGGATTTACAAAAAAGGAAGCAATAAAATATAAGGGCGGCTTTAATGCATTTTTGAAAATAAAAAGGGCAAAAAGCATGCTGGCAGCTGCTGAAAAAGAAGATTCAGCTAAACTGAATACAAAAAAAACTTCACGTATACGAGCTGCATTTTATGTTGACTGGGACCCACAGGCTTTATTCTCACTGCAGGATCATATTTCCGAACTGAATACAGTTTTGCCGGAATGGTTTTTTATAGATCCGGTCGCCGACACCCTGATCAGAAGTATAGATCCTGATGGCCTTGCATTGATGAAGCAAAATAATGTCTCCATCATCCCCATGCTGAGTAATGTAAATTTGAATAAACAGGACGGGGATTTTGATCCTGATCTTTTATCTCGGTTTTTACTGAATTATCAAAAAAGAGAAAAGCTGATAGAACAACTCCTTGCCACATTGAAGGCTAATAAATTTCAGGGTATCAATATAGATTTTGAAGAGATAAAAAACGAAAAGACTGTTGGTGCCATGAATTCATTCTTAAAAGAACTCAGCGATTCACTACATAAGAATGGACTTTTACTGACACAGGATATCATGCCGAATGATAATGATTTTCAATCAGGCGAGCTGGCACGGTATAATGACTATCTTTTCTTTATGGCTTATGACCAGCATTACGCAACCAGTGTTCCGGGGCCGGTTAGTGAACAACGCTGGATTGAAAAAGAACTGGATAAGTTTGCTAAAAATGTCCCTTCGGATAAGATTGTATTGTGCATGGCAGCTTACGGATATGACTGGCCGGATGGAGGCGATGCTGAAACAATAACCTACCAACAGGCATTGTCTCTTGCCAAAGAATTTAATGCTACTATTGATTTTGACAATGATTCTTATAATTGTGATTTTGAATATACCGATTATAATAAAGTTCATCACACCGTTTCTTTTATAGATGCCGGCGGTAATTTTAATACCATGCGTTTTGCAGATGAATACAGTACTGCAGGTGTCGCCTTGTGGAGACTGGGTTCAGAAGATGAACGGATCTGGGATTTTTACGGCCGTGATCTCAGCAATGCTGCATTGAAAAAAAATCCTTTTGATTTTTCTGTTCTTGGCAGCATTGACCTGCAAACAGATAAACCCGATTTTAAAGGGAATGGTGAAATTCTTGATGTAAAGAATGATCCTCAGAAAGGAATCATTGATGTTGAAAAAGATAGTATAGAAACTCTGGTGAGTGAAGAAACTTATCGCCAGCTTCCTACCAGATTTTTCATTAAGCTTTTTGGCCAGGTACACAACCAGGTGCTCCTGACTTTTGATGACGGTCCTGATCCCGAATACACACCACGCATCCTTAGCATCCTGGAAAAAGAAAAAGTTCCCGCTGCCTTTTTTGTGTTGGGCATTAATGCAGAAACGAACCTGCCCTTGATAAAAAGAATGTACCGGGATGGTTTTGAAATTGGCAATCATACGTTCACCCATCCTAATATTGCTGAGATCAGTGAAAGCAGGGCAGAAACGGAAATAGAAGCTACCCGCTTATTAATTGAAGCGGCAACGGGAAGGAGTACCATTTTATTCAGGGCACCTTATAATGCAGATGCACAACCGACCAAACTGGAAGAGTTGAAGCCGATAATGATCAGCAAACAAAAAGGTTATTATACGGTTGGTGAAAGTATTGATCCCAACGACTGGAAGCCCGGGATAACAGCTGATAGCATTTATAACAGTGTCATAAATCAATATGCAGCTCATCCGGATAAGGGTATTATTTTATTGCATGATGCCGGGGGAAACAGGGAAGCAACTGTTGAGGCATTGCCCCGCATTATAAAATATTTTAAAGACAAAGGAATACAGTTTACATCTATTGCAGATCTCCTCAAACTTCCGAGAGATGCTGTAATGCCGCCGGTACATGACGACCTGGTGAGAATGAATGGTGTGATCACTATGTTTGTTTATTGGTTAATGCGTTTTCTTTATGCTGCATTCTGGGTGGCAATAATTTTAGGCTTATTAAGAACAGTTTCTCTTGCCGTGATGGCCTCTTTAGAATATTTCCGGTCTAAAAAAGAAAAATTAATTCTTTCTGACAACCTGGCTTCAAAAGTCAGCATTATTGTTCCGGCATATAACGAAAGCGTGAATGCGGTAAAAACAATAAAAAATTTATTGCAACAGAATTATCCTGACTTTGAAGTGATCTTTGTAGATGACGGTTCAAGGGATAATACTTTCGAAGTTATTTCAAATGCTTTTGCAAACAATCCGGGGGTTAAGATATATACTAAACCCAATGGAGGGAAGGCCTCTGCTTTGAATTTTGGTATCGCTCAGAGTTCCGGTGATTATGTAGTGTGCATTGATGCCGATACTCAACTGATGCCGGATGCAGTACGGTTGATGATGCGTTATTTTAATAATTCGGAAGTAGTGGCGGTAGCAGGAAATGTGAAAGTCGGAAATGAAAAGAACATTCTTACAAAATGGCAATCCATTGAATACATTACTGCACAAAATTTTGACCGCAGGGCATTTGACTATCTTAATTGCATTTCAGTGATACCCGGAGCTGTCGGCGTTTTCAAAAAATCTGCCGTAGAAGAAGTGGGTGGCTTTATGACCGATACACTGGCTGAAGATTGTGATCTTACTTTGAGGTTACTTCGCAGCGGCGGTGTGATCCGTAATTGCACAGATGCCATTGCAATGACAGAAGTTCCCGAGACTTTGAAACAATTCATGAAACAGCGTTTCCGCTGGATCTTCGGCGTAATGCAGAGTTTCTGGAAAAACAGGGATGCCTGTTTCAATCCACGCTACAAATCATTAGGTATGATGGCATTGCCGAATATCCTGGTTTTTCAGACCATATTACCGATTGTAGCGCCATTGGCAGACCTGTTGTTTTTTATAAGCCTTTTCTGGAACAGGCACAGTCCTGACAGCCTGAATAAAATATTGATTTATTACAGCATTTTCCTGCTTGTAGATGTATCAGTCTCTGTATTGGCGTTTGCATTTGAAAAAGAAAAAATGCACCGGTTGGTATGGCTTATTCCTCAGCGGTTTGTGTACCGCCAGCTGATGTATGTGATTTTGTTCAGATCTATTTCGAGAGCAATGAAAGGCGAAGGGCAGAAATGGGGTTCTCTGAACCGGACAGGAAATGTAGTTTTTATTAATGAAAAGGGGGTGAAAGAAACAGCATTAGCAAAGTAAACTATTCTTTATTAAGATAAATTTCTTGGTTTCGTATGGTTAAGGGTGACGCCCCGCTATTCTTAGCGGGGCAATTTTTTTATTGCTATCAATCGTTTTGGAGATCAGGCCTCCGTTCTCTTGTTCTCTTAAAAGAAAGTTCATTCCTCCATTCTTCAATTTTTTTGTGATCTCCGCTGAGCAGGACATCAGGAACTTTCCATCCACGGAAATCTTCGGGCCTTGTGTAAACCGGGGGAGCAAGCAGGTTATCCTGGAATGAATCGAATAAAGCAGATGTTTCATCATTCAGTACTCCTGGAATAATTCTACCGATCGCATCTGCCAATACTACAGCAGCTATCTCTCCGCCACTTAAAACGTAATCACCGACAGAGATTTCTCTGGTTATAAAGTGCTCCCTTATTCTTTCATCAATTCCTTTATAATGGCCGCAGATGAGTAATAAGTTTTCTTTGAGCGAAAGCGCATTGACAATTTTCTGGTTAAGTTTTTCTCCATCGGGAGTCAGGTAAATGATCTCATCATACGCTGCACCGGGATCATCCCGATTCCGTTCTTTTGACAGCTCCTCAATTGCATTGGCCAGCGGTTCGCACATCATCACCATTCCGGCACCACCGCCATACTGATAGTCATCTACCTGCCCGTAATCATTCACCGCCCATTTTCTTAAATGGTGCACTTTGATGCTGAGCAGCCCTTTTTCCTGCGCTCTTTTCATTATACTGTGCTGAAAAGGACTTTCCAGCAGCTCAGGCAATACAGTCAGAATGTCGATATGCATCCGGCAAAGATAGACGATGGACTAAACTCTTTAAATCCACTTTGATCAGTATTAAAAAATAGTATAATCTTAGTTCCGGAAATGATAAGCCCCCCGATGAGTCGGGGGGCTTCGATTGAAACGAAAACCAACGATCTCTCGTCAGGCGACGAGAACGAAATTTATCTTATTGGTCAAAGACGCTAAATAAGATCAGCAAACTTAAGTGTACTTCTGATTCAATAAGATGATTTTAGTCAATATATTGTCTGAGGGAGGTCAAAAAGAATATTTTAAAAATAAATGACAATTGAAAGGTGTGATCCGTACGGGATTAAAGCACTACCTCATTGAATTCTATACATATAGTAAAAGATAATTTTCTATCAGAATGCAGTTCATAAAATAAATGTTTTAAATAAAGAACCGGGGCCATTGTTTATAGTGGTATGATTTCAATCTCCTGCGTCATCCACGTAATAAATTTTCATGCTCCGGGAAGCATTGATATAACGGGTTGCCGGTATTTTCCGGTTTTTCAATGATGACCATTTAAGATACAGAGACATTTTCAAAATAATGACCGTAAAGCGATTAGACGGATTCGGGGGTCGTGGTCAGCTTTAATACTTTTTTAATAAAAACACTGCATATCTATTTTCCTTCGGGTACTTACAATTTTTTTTATTTCATAAACCCGTAAAACTTCCAGCTTGTTTTAAAATCTCTGTTCAGCTTCTGATTGGTAAGAGTGGCACGGACCATTTCCATAGGCAAATGATTTTCTTTGATGACCTTGTCATGAAATTCAGCATTGGTCATCTTGCCGCTGTCCACCAACTCATGATGAATGCTCATCAGTTGCAGGCCTCCTATCAGGTAAGCCAACTGGTATAAAGGACCATAATTCTCTTCGAATGATCTTTTAACTTCTGCATGAGCATTGGCATATTCATGCCCAACTTCATTAACCAGGTAATCCACGCATTGCTGCGGGGTCCATTCACCGATCTGGAATTTTATGGAGAAAGTAATCCTTGCGCAGCGGTGCATTCTCCAGAACATGGCGCCCATGATCTCTTCAGGAGTTTTGAAAAATCCTTCATTAAATAATAGCATTTCCCAGTATAGCGACCATCCTTCTGTGGTGAAAGCTGTATTGAATGCAGCCTGCCGGTAACTTTTATAACGGCTGTTCATATAAAACTGAAGATGGTGACCGGGGATCAGCTCATGCTGAACAGTTGGCCTGGAAAAGTAAGGATTATTTCCCCGCATACTCATCAGCTTATCTTCGTATTCCATAGTATTGGTAGGGTAGGAGATACTGATCTCACGTCCGCCTGTGAAGAAAGGGTTTACCAGCTGGCGCTGTGGCGTCATCATGATCATGCCCCATGTCTCATCAGCTAAAGATGGAAAATTGATCAGATTTCTTTTCTTGATAAAATTTAAGGCATCATTGTAAAGACTGACGATCAGTTCTGGTTGCTTTCCCGGTGCGACAAAAGAGTTCTTTACTTTTTCCATTGCTGCTTTCCAATCGGTGCCGTACCCCATAGCTTTGGTTGCTCTCATCACCTGTTCCCTGCACCATTTCATTTCCTGGTCAGCCAGGTGTAGCAGTTCTTCATAGCTGTAGTCTATCATTTCGCTTTTCAGCAGACGATTTAGTTCTTCTTTACCGATCGGGTTACCGCCAATATTGCTTCCATCGTTGAATATTCTTATATCCGATTTCTTCTTTACAGTATTTTTAAAGTCATCGAGTGCTTTTTCTAAAGCTTCATAAGATTTAGGTACCCACCAGGTGAAGAGAGGATCATAAGTATTATAAAAATTGTAGGAACTCTTTAACCGGTCATTGATGTCGTCCAAAGTACTCAAAAGATATTTTGCCTGCCGCTCTTCTATCATCGGCCCAGCCTCCACGGTTATTTTTGCTTTTTTCGCCAGCTGAAGTGTGTTATTCAAAGCAGCAGCTATCAATTGGCCGTTAACAGTGTTTCCCCTTCTTCTGGTTTGTTCAAAAAAATAAATAGAATCCGCAAAAGGAATATAATTTGAAATTGCATTTTGAAGATTCTCTTCGTTGCGCAGAGCGATAAGATCGTTTTCGATTTTTTGTTTAAGAACAATATAATCCACCTGCCCGTAAATACTGATATTGTCAAAGTCAATTTTATTGAGTTTATCCAGGTAACTCTGATCAAGCCTGATTATTCTTTTCAGTTGTTCCGGGCTTCTGACCGCCGGGTTTCCCCACCTGAGACCAGTGCCCATAGGTCCGTAGAAATAATCAACGGCACGTGTATCCTGTGTGTATTGCAGCACCAGCCCCGAAGTTTCCGTTGCCTGTTCATACAGGCTTTTCAGGGTTTCTTTAGTTTGAGCTTGTACTTTATTACCCCAAAGAAATTGCACTAAACACAGGAATGAAATTTTGAAAAACAAATATCTCTTGTTCATAAGCAGAATTATAAAAAAGGGAAATTAGGGAAAAATGTGATGTTGTCGTGAATAATACACGCCATGAAAAATGAGGTCAGGTAAATATTCAGTCTTTTAGTTCAGCAATTTGCTGGGTGGAAAAGGAAACGGGTTTTTTGGAGGTCATTTGTTCTGTTTGATTTTTTACTGCGGTTATCCTGAATGAAGAAAAGATCAATATACCGAGGCCGATAAAAACAAAGATTCCGCTGTAGGTGAATATCCTGAAATAAGGCTGGCTCTTCAGCATTATATTGAAGAAAGTGTCATTGTGCTGCGTACCGCTGATCTTGACAATACCACTGGCCAGCAATGATATCCAAAAAAACAGAAGAGCGCTGTTGGAAATATAGATTCCGCTGCTGATCCATTTCCTGTTTTGCTGAAAAGTAGCGGTATTCTCCTTTTTAAGAATAAAAAATACAGAAGCCATCAACAGCATGGTGTTGATGCCAATGGTAGCTCCCATAGAGTGAGCAACAGTGATATGTGTGCCATGAGTAAAATAATTCCAGGCCGGCACAGACATGATGAGGGCCAAAGCCAGGGTGATGAAAACCCATATATCCGCAAATGATAGAAGCCGGTAAGGGAGAATATTATAATTTTTTCTTGCGGCGCTGACGGTTTTTTTCCATTGCAGGATAATAGAGCCAAAGATCAGTAACTCGGTCATACTGATAATATAGGCTACCATTTTTATCCAGGGTGCAGCAGGAACGATATAGGTATGATGCCCCCAGTTGAACATTAGGTTGGTCAGACTCAGGAAATAAAAAAAGAAACTGATGTTTGATCGTGCCACTTTCTTATCACCGCTCAATTGCTCCATCACGTAAATTCCTGTTCCATACACCAGCATATTCCAGCTTCCGACCATAGAACCCAGTGCTTTCCATTGCACAGTGATATCCCGGACCATATTGTCACGGAAAAAGCCGAATAACCATAAGTATGATTCTGATAAGGTTATTAAAAAAAATAAAATACCGGTGGACCACATCCATACATAAACAGGTGCCGTTTTATACTTTGGCCTTAATGTGGCAAAGAAATTAATGACAAAAGGGACCCAGGATAAAAAAATGAACAAACCTAACAAGGGCGGAAATTCAAGGTATTCCCTGCCCCCGAAATACCCGGCAAAAAAACCTGCTATGATGACGAGTGAAATAATGCATTGCATAATAAAATGCAACCATATTCCTTTCTGCCAGTAGACCGGCCTTCCGGAAACGTTCGGAAGATAATAGTAAATGCCTGCCTGGGCTGCAGTAAAGATCCAGGTGATCACCATATACACATGCAGCGGCCTTGTTTTTTGAAAAGATAATTGATCTTTTAAAAATTCAGGAAATATGTATTGAAATGCGCCCATTAAACCAAATACCAGGCCTAACAGCAAATAGCTCAGTGCGAGTAATAAAAAGGCCCTGGTTGCTTTGTTTAATGAAAGTGATCCGTTATAGTTTCCTGCAATGTTCATGACCTATTTCTTCTTGTAAGTTACAGCAGTTTCATCTACATATTTCAGAAAGCTGATAAGCGCATCTATGTCTTTATCTTGCAAATGAAAATCAGGCATACGGTTTCCCCCGTTTTTCAGGAAAGCCCTCATATAGGTCTCTCCACGGTTTTTATCGCTGTACGCCGTTGTCAGTTCCGGCCCAAGATATCCTCCAAGCCCGTACAATTGATGACAGGAAGTACAATTATATTGCTGAAACAACAGTTTTCCCCGGTTGATCTGTGCCTGTTCTGTTTTTGAAAAATTGATATCACTTTTTGTGCCTTTGGTATAAACAACAACACTATAACCGATGTAGGCAGTGAACAGCACTATGAATATCGCAAGTTTCATTCCGTTATGCAGAGCCTTTTTATATAGCAGATATTATAAATGACTTCAATGTCTTTTTTAAATCCGGGGGTGAAAATATTTCTACGCCTGCCCGCCGGTTTTGATAAGTATCATGCCTTAAAATGATATTTATCAGGGGGGCAAGGTACGGGAAACGATTATTTTGGCGGGTATGTTTTTTACAAAATCGTTCGGTTATGCCGTTCGGGGCATTTTGTATGTCGCTTTGATGAGTGATGAGAAGAGAAAAGTGCAGATTGAGGAGATAGCAGAACGGTTATCAGTGCCCAAGCATTTTTTGGGTAAGATCATGAACAAGGTAGTGAAGCAAAAGATTCTTGATTCCACCAAAGGTCCATACGGTGGTTTTTCCGTAAATAATAGTACCCTGTCGGTTCCTCTGCTAAAAGTAATGGAAGTCACAGAGGGACTGGAGCAGTTTTCGATGTGTGCACTTGGTTTAAAAAAATGCGATCCGGAACATCCCTGCCCGGTACATTATAAAATGGAGGGGCTCCGCTCAGATCTCAGGAAAGCACTGGCGGAAGACACCATTAATGACCTCATGATAGGGAACAAACCGGAGTTGATCCGGAATATCTCAGCAACCTGAATGTATAGTGCCGGCACCGTAAAGGTTTTCCGGCATGAATGTGAAAGCCAGTAAAATGTTTTTTAATGCCGATTATTATTGACAAAGATTCTCTTGTGTCTGAAATTGTAAAAAAGGATTACCGAACTGCATCCGTATTCAATAAATATGATATTGATTTTTGTTGCAACGGAAAATGGAGATTAGGCTTTGTTTGCGAGATGCAGGGGCTGGATTATACTGCTGTTAAGAATGAACTGGAAAAATCCATCCGGATAATACAGGTTCCCGGCTCCACCCGCTTTGCAGACTGGAATATTGATTTTCTTACTGAATATATTGTGAATGTGCACCATCAGTACCTGAAAGACATCTTACCGCAGATACGGGATCAATTTAAGCGTTTTCTTACAGGCCATCAAAATGAATACAGGGAACTGGAAGAAGTGCAGCAAATATTTAATTCATTGCTTAAAGATATTTATCCGCATTTGCAGCAGGAGGAAGAAATTCTTTTTCCGTATATACGCCAGATTGCTCATGCGTATGACAGTAAGGAATCCTATGCCAGCCTTTTGGTGCGTACGCTGCGTAAACCTGTGGCTGAAGTGATGCAACATGAGCATGAATCCATTTCAACAGTCCTGGAGGCATTACGGGCACACACTAATAATTATACACCCCCTGAACACACCAATATGAATTACCATGTTGCTTATTCTATGCTGAAAGAGCTGGATCATGACCTGGTACAACATGTATTCCTGGAAAATGACATCCTATTTCCCAGGGCTATTGCAATGGAAAAAGAACTGACACGAAGTGAATAAAATTTTGATGCAGGTTTACTGGTAGTCTTAAAATTCGGGGTTTAGACCTGCTTGTTATGAATTAGCCAATGAAGTAGTAATTTAGTTTCTCTTTAAACATCTGAAATGCCCCGGATCAGCGAGCGCCAGGCTTTGCTTTATACTGTTTTGACATTCATCATTACCACTCTGGTTGCCTATTTTTTTAAGGGGCAATTCATCATGGTTGGTGGTTTGTTAATCGGTATTTTTTTGACCGCTTTTATTCCGGGCAAAAATTCCACGGTCATTGCTTCCGTAATCAGTGTTATCCTGATAATCATTATAGCATTGATTTATGAACAGGATTTTACTTCCGAGTCATCGTTTAAACAGAATAGCCTGCGGCTGCTGGTGATCTTCTTCACTCATATCGTGGTAATGCATTTGAAGAATTTGTATGCAAATATCCGTTCCGACAAAGCTCACATGACCTCGTTGTTTGAAAATGCTACCGAGGGTATTATTCTTACTGATAAAGATGGGAGAATTATCCTGGTAAACCCTGCTGCTGAGATTATGTTTGGCTTTAAAGCTCCTGAACTTGTTGGAAATACAGTAGAAGTGTTGCTGCCGGGAAATTTTAAACATGATCATGGTGATTTGAGAAGAAATTTTTACTATTCCCCGTCTAACAGACCCATGGGAAACGGGCGTGAGTTATTTGCAAAAAGAAAGGACAATTCAGAATTTCCGGTTGAGATTAGCCTGAGCCATTACAAGGAGGGGAATGAAATGTATGTAATTGCCTTTATTGTGGATATTACAAATAGAAAAGAAGCGGAAGAAAGACTTATTCAACAGAAAAAAGAACTGGAAAGAGTGACTGAACAGATACGTAAGATGAATGCTGAGCTGGAAATCAAAGTAGAAGAACGGACTGAGATCCTGCAGGAAGCCCTGCAAAAACTGGAAAAATCTCAAAAAGAACTGAGCGCTTCCTTGAATAAGGAAAGAGAACTGAATGAGATTAAAAGCCGTTTTGTATCTATGGCCTCTCATGAATTCAGAACGCCACTCAGCACAGTGTTGTCTTCGGCATCTTTACTTTCTAAATATACAACAACTGAGGACCAGGAAAAAAGAAACCGTCATATAGAAAAGATCCGGAGTTCGGTTAAGCACCTGAATGATATACTTGAAGATTTTCTGTCATTAGGAAAACTGGATGAAGGCAAAGTGGAAGCTAACCCCGTTGATTTTGACCTGAAAGACTTTATTGACGAAACGGTAGATGAGATGAGAGGCTTTTTGAAAGATAATCAGCATATACTGGTGGAGCACACCGGTAATAAGAGTGTGCATACAGACAAGAAGCTGCTGAAAAATATTATTATAAACCTGGTAACTAATGCGATTAAGTTTTCACATGAAGGCACATCCATAGAAGTAAAAAGCAATGTGAAAGATGGTATGGCAACAATTGTTGTTGCTGATGAAGGCCTTGGTATTTCCAAAGAAGATCAGGAGCACTTGTTCACTACTTTTTTCCGGGGAAAAAATGTAACAAATATCCAGGGTACAGGCATGGGGCTTCATATCGTAAGACGGTATATCGATTTATTGAGCGGAAACGTAACTTTGCAAAGCCAGTTGAATAAGGGAACAACTATTATTTTTACTATTCCGATAAACCAACGATAAGAATGAAATCAGTTTTAGTTATTGATGATAATCCCGATATCCGGGAAAATACAGCAGAGATTCTGGACCTGGCAGGATATAAAACCCTGACGGCAGAAAACGGGAAAAAGGGTGTGGATATTGCCATAAAGAAAAAACCCGACCTGATAATATGTGATATCATGATGCCGGAATTAGATGGCTATGGTGTACTGCATCTTCTTCAGAAAAACCCGGAAACAATAAATATCCCATTCATCTTTTTAACTGCTAAAACAGAGCGGAGTGATTTCAGAAAAGGCATGGAGATGGGGGCGGATGATTATATCACCAAACCTTTTGAGGATATTGAATTACTGAATGCAGTTGAAGTCCGTTTAAAAAAAGCGGAAATACTTGATCATAAGTATTCGGCTTCCCCGCAGGGGCTGAACCAGTTTATCAGGGATGTGAAAGATTCCGGCCTGGTAATGCAGCTGGCCGATCAGTATAATATTGAATCCTACAATAAAAAACAGATACTTTACCAGGAAGGGAAACGGCCCCGCTTTTTGTATTACCTCGTAAAAGGGAAAGTAAAGGGTATTAAAACACACGAGGATGGCAAAGAATATATTACGGATCTGTTCAGTGAGGGCGATTTCATGGGATATCATTCCCTGATCGAAGATAAAAATTATGACGACTCAACAGTGGTGCTGGAAGATGCCGAAATCATGCAGGTGCCGAGGGAAGATTTTCTTCAAATGATATATGGCGACATCAATATTGCGACAAAATTCATCAGGATTATTACTCAGAATGTAAAAGAAAAAGAAGAGCGCCTGCTTAATCTTGCTTATAGCTCTCTCCGCAAAAGAGTAGCAAAAGCATTAGTGGATATTCAGAATAAATTCAGCCCGCAGGGAGAAAGTAAGCCGATAGAAATATCACGGGAAGATATTGCACACTATGTCGGTACTGCTACCGAATCGCTGATACGCACATTAAGCGATTTCAAAGCTGAAAAATTAATTGAGATCCGGGAAGGAAAGATCATTATTTCCAACCTGGATAAACTGAAGAATCTTCTTTATTAATCTCCTAAAAAGCCTTTAAGATCTCTACGCTGTTTTTTGGTCGGGCGGCCAATCTTACTTTTCCTTTTACCGGTATAAAAAGCGGCAGCCTGGAATTGTAACCGCTCAATTTCTCCGGCAGGAGTGATATCGATATAGAATTTTATCGCCTCTTCATACTTCATCCTGTTATAGGGCAAGCCATTCACTTTGATACGCCAGCGCCTGGCTTGTGTTTTCACTTCATATTCATCACCGATGTTTACATTCTTTGATGCCTTTGCCGGGGATCCGTTGAATTTTACTTTTCCGGTATCACAGGCTGCTGCAGCCAGTGTTCTTGTTTTGAAAAGCCGGATGGCCCAGAGGTATTTATCGAGACGGAGTTTTTCGGCCACTTCATATCAGAGTTGAATACAAAAATAATAAGGAGATTCAATTTACACCCGGGTTATTGTTTTTTTCCGCCTTCATCCGTTAAAAATCTTTCATCAAACAATTTGTCTTGCCAATAATGATTCCAGCGGGCTTAAGCTTTCTCCAGTCATGCCGGGTTCCTGCTATTTCCGAAAGATGTAATAGAAATCAAAATTGGTAAGAATAAGGATTAATGCTGGTTATTCCATCACGGATTTATAGCCAGCCATTCCTTAAGAAAAATTGTAAACACAGGGCAATAAAAGGGAAAAATACAATTTACCGGGATAGCAGAATGACCTTCATTTTCTCTTTGGCTCTGAAATGTAACCAGGTGAAATATCAATAAAAATGCTAACGAAAAAACACGAGGGAAAAATACATAGACATTGAGGAAAACTTATTTTAGAAAAGTATAAGATTAGCATAAAAGTTGCCTTTGATCTGTGTTTCCGGAAAACAGAGAAAAATTAGGCTAATCTTGTGAGAATCAAAAACTATTTTTTACGCAACATAGTCCTGCTGATAACCCTTTTGGTTTGCTATAAATTGCAGGCTCAATTACCCCCACGCCAGTGGGCTTTTCATTATGGCGGCAGTAAAGTAGATATTCCTTATACAATAAAATTTACTTCAGATGGAGGAACGATCGTTGCCGGGTATACCGATTCAAAAAACGGTGATGTAAGCGCTCAGCCAAATCGTGACTACTGGGATCTGTGGATTCTGAAACTGGATAAATGCGGGATCATTCAATGGGAAAAATCTTTTGGCGGAACCGGCTATGAAAGTGCAAGAGATGTAGCCCAGACTTCAGACGGTGGTTATATTGTTTTAGGTGAAACCAATTCTACAGATGGAGGCGTCATCGCCGGTTATGGAGGAACAAAAGACATTTGGTTGTTAAAACTTAATGCTAACGGGTCACTGCAATGGCAAAAGCGATATGGCGGCAGCGGCATGGATATAGGAAATCACATTGAAGTAATGAATGACGGCAGTTATCTCATTGCCGCTTCTTCTTCTTCCAATGATGGTGATATTAAAGGCAACCATGGCACCGGCGGATATACGGATGGTGTGTTGATGAAAATAAGTGCGTCAGGTACATTGCTGTGGAGCAAATGTTACGGGGGAAGTAAAAACGAAGAACTGTTCGACTTCAGGATCATCAATGGCAATATTTACCTGGCCGGGTTTACCAATTCTGTAGATGGGGATATTCCCCCCGATCAAAAGAACTATGATGTTTGGCTGCTGGCATTAGACAAAGAGGGCAATAAAATTTTCAGTAAAATTTATGGTGGCTCCCAAAATGATGTTGCTTATTGTATGACAAAAGGAGCTGACGGTACTTTAACACTGGCAGGATATACTACTTCCAATGACGGTGATGTCAGCGGTGCCAAAGGCAGCCAGGATTATTGGGTGCTTAACGTTGATACCAAAGGGAAAATAAACTGGCAAAAAGTGCTGGGAGGCTCAGATGCTGAATTTGCACATACTATTGTTACTGATAAAGACGGTGGTTATATTATAGGAGGAATCACTTATTCTGTTGATGGCGACATTTCAGCCCCTCATGGTAAAGCTGATTACTGGACAGTGAAACTCAGCTCCAATGGCGATTTGATTTGGAAACAAAACTGGGGCGGCAGGGAGAATGATAATATGCGTTACATGATATATAACCCGGTAACGAATGAATATTACCTGGCAGGTGATTCGGAATCTTCTGACGGAGATTTTACCAGTTCAAAAGGTGAAACGGATTTTGGTATCATTAAACTGCTGGCGCCTGAAATTCAAACTAAAGATTCGGCAGTTTGCAATATAAGCAGCTTTGTTCCATTGCAGGATACCATAAGAGATGTTTGCGGATACGATTCGGTCCTTGTTATGTACAAACCGGTACCGGCCAATGGCCCTTTTAATAATATCCGCAAAACCGACACTATTTTTTCCGGGCAAAGTGTAACCCTTCATACAAACGGTAATGGCAATATTTTGTGGACCACTCATTCATCATTGAGCTGCCTGAATTGCCCTGATCCGGTAGCATCGCCTCTTGTCACAACAGTTTATACGGCTACAAATTATTTAGCCGGTAATTGCCAGGTTTCTGATCAGTTTACTGTGGTGGTGCTGAAAGATGCGGTAGTGATGATGCCCAATGCATTCACCCCTAACAGGGACGGATTGAATGATTTTTATGGGCCGATAGGAAAAGTGCCGGATGGATACAGGTTACAATTATATAACCGCAATGGCGAACTTGTTTTTAAAAGCACTTCTATAAATGACAGGTGGAACGGAGTATATAAAGGTCAGTTGCAACCCACCAGTGTTTTTATTTACATCATTGATTATATGGACCTGCAAAACAGGCCGCATCAGCAAAAAGGAACATTTACACTGATCCGTTAAAATCAACAACAGGTAAAAAACAAACGCTATGGACAGAAGGGATTTTATTAAAAGTATCCGGCGGAATATAAAAACCAATGGAAAGCACAAAAGTATGTTTTCCGGGTTGGCTCCTTATGCCGGGAACTGGACAGCAAATGAAGTAACACATTTGCTGAAGCGAACTATGTTTGGCGCTAAAAAAGAAGATGTGGATTATTTCCTTACTCTTTCACCGGATGCTGCTATTGATGAATTGCTGAATAGCGTTACGGTTCCGGGCCCGCCGGTCAGGGATTATGGATTGATAGAAGACGAGTTTGGTGTGATGTGGGATGATGTTGGTGTGCCACAGGGACAAACATGGGTGAATGATCCCAACACTATGGGTAATCCCGGTATTATCAGTGCTATCAACAATCTCCGGGTGAGCAGTTTAAGAAAATGGTGGGCCGGCCTTATTGTAAACCAGGGAAGAAGCATCCAGGAGAAAATGGTTTTATTCTGGCATCATCATTTTTCTGTTCAGGAAACGGAAGTACAAAATGCTCAGTTCCTGTACAGGCATCATGCTCTTTTACGCAGTAATGCATTAGGAAGTTTTAAAACCCTTCTGAAAGAAGTGACAATTGATCCGGCTATGCTTGTTCATCTGAATGGATATGTAAACAGTAAACAGGCGCCTGATGAAAACTATGCCCGTGAGATGCAGGAATTATTTTCAATAGGCAGGGGCAATGATTCACATTATACGGAAAACGATGTTATAGCAGCGGCAAGAGTATTGACCGGGTGGCGGGTTAAAGCTGACCCTCCCAGCTCCTATTTTGATGCCGGCGCACATGATACAGGATCCAAAACCTTTTCTGATTTTTATAATAATACTACTATTCCCGGGGGTGATGGTGAACAGGAAATAGAAGCCCTGGTGAATATGATATGTTCCACTACTGAAGCAGCCCGTTTCATCTGCCGCAAACTGTACAGATGGTTTGTGTATTACCAAATTGATGATGCGGTAGAGGCAGAGGTGATCATTCCTATGGCCACAATACTGCAGAGTAATAATTTTGAAATCAAACCCACATTATCAGTTCTCCTGAAAAGCGAACATTTTTTTGATATACTGAACCAGGCTTGTTATATCAAGAGCCCGCTTGATTTTGTAGTTGGAACTTTGCGTGAATTTAATGTCAGCTTCCCTGCTTATACCAATTACACTGCCGGTTACCCGTTATTTTATTCTTTGTACAGGAATGCAGCAGAAATGCAGCAGGAACTGTTTCAACCACCCGATGTATCCGGATGGCCCTCCTATTACCAGGAGCCCATGTTTTATGAGATATGGGTAAACAGCAACTCACTTCCCAAAAGAGCTGATTATACCGATGCATTGGTAAATGGAAGTATTATAGATGTGCGGGCATTCGCCAATTATTCTTCCAATCCTGCCGACCCCAATCAATTGATCAATGATATAACGGCATTGATGCTTCGTTATCCGTTGTCTGCCGGTTCAAAGACTTATGTGAAAAACCGTTTCTTGCTGAATAATGTGCCGGATGATACCATCTGGACCAATGCCTGGAATAGTAATAATAATTCCGTAATCAATAATTCGCTGAAGGAAATGTTCAAATTTTTGATGAACCTTCCTGAGTTTCATTTATGCTAAAACAAAACCTATGAACAGGAGAAAATTTTTAAAAAAATCTGTACCTGCTACTGTGGCTATGCCGGCATTGCTAAATGGATTTTCATTTATGGCGTCGGGCCAGGAAAATAATGCATTGGCGTGGTTGATGGGGCAGACAACCGATACGGATCATGTACTTGTGCTGATACAGTTAAGCGGAGGTAATGATGGCCTTAACATGATTGTCCCTTTGGATATGTATGCTAATTATTACAATGCACGAACGAACGTCGCAATTCCTCAAAGCCAGGTGCTTCGTTTGAATGGCACAGATAAAACGGGTTTTCATCCGGCGATGACAGCATTGCAGAATATGTATAATGATGGAAAAGTGGCAGTGGTGCAATCGGTAGGTTATGCTAATCCCAACTTTTCGCATTTCAGGGCTACCGATATTTGGAGCAGCGGTGATACGAGAGAAGACCGTAGAGTAAGAGCAAAGACGGGATGGGTGGGCCGGTATCTTGAAAATGAGTTTCCGGGTTATCCTGATGCATATCCCAGTACAAACATGCCGGATCCCTTGTCAATTCAGATCAGCAGCATCCCCACTTTGACTGTACAGGGCAAGGTCTATTCGATGGGCTTGTCAGTAACTAATCCGGAAGATATTTATAAGTTCGTCAATCCGTTTTCTGATTATCCTCTTGATCTTCCTCCTGCCAATAAGGAATTAAAATTTCTGCGTGTGGTATCGGAAAAGACTAAGATCTATTCTGATTTGATCAGGGCGGCTTATCAGCGTGCCTCTACTATGGCGACATATCCCGGTAATAACTCACTGGCAGATCAGTTAAAAATTGTTGCCCGGTTGATCAAAGGCGGATTAAAAACAAGAGTATATACTGTTTCCGTAGGAGGATTTGATACTCATAAAAAACAGGTTAACCCCAGCGATACCACGACCGGAATGCATGCCAACCTGATGAAAAATCTTTCCGAGGGGATAACGGCATTTCAAAAGGATCTTGAACTGATGGGCCTTGAAGATCGTGTATTGGGAATGACTTTTTCTGAATTCGGACGCCGCATTAAATCCAATGCAAGCCTTGGTACGGACCACGGAGCTGCAGCACCTTTGCTGATGTTTGGTGATCATGTTAAAAAAGGAATATTAGGCAACAGTCCCGATATACCCGCTGATATACAGGTAGTAAATAATATTCCTTTCCAGTACGATTACAGGAGTGTCTATGCATCTGTGCTGGAGCAATGGTTTTGTGTTAAGCAACCTGCCCTTGACCAGATATTGTTGCAGAATTATCAATCATTACCTCTCATAAAAGGTGGCCCATGCGGATTGCCAGACACACCGGATGATAATAATAATGCAGCAGATAAGCTGATGCTGAAAATGTGGCCCAGTCCTTATACCGTCAGCGCTACTATTCAGTTTTCTACCAATGGTGGCCATACCATGATACAGCAGATAGACGCACTGGGCCGGGTGGTGAAAGTGCTTGCCAGTGCGGAATATGCAGCAGGTACTTACAATGTAGATATATACAATGACGGCCTTGCTTCCGGAGTTTACTTTCTCAGGCTTCAGAATAAAGCGTTGCAAAAGGTAATAACTGTGGTGAAGATGCCGTAGGAACGGGTGATACTTTTTATTATTTCAGCGTCCAGCTTTTCTTATTTCTTTCACTCAATCCTCTGCAAAAAATTTATGGAAATACGGGATGGTTTCAATTCCCTTATAGTAATTTTCAATGTTGTATTTCTCATTTGGTGAGTGGAGGTTGTCATTATCCAGTCCAAAACCCATGAAGATGATCTTTACTCCCAACTCTTTTTCCAGAACGTGACAGATTGGAATGCTGCCGCCACCCCGGACAGGAATTGGTTTTTTACCAAAAGTGGTTTCAATGGCCCTGGATGCTGCTTTATATCCCTTGCTTCCGATAGGAGTGAGATAAGGCTCCCCTCCGTGATGCTCAAATGCTTTCACTGTAACACAATCCGGTGCTATTGATTTAAAATGATTCAGCAGTAATTCGGTTATCTTTTCCGATGACTGATTAGGAACCAGACGTGCCGAAATTTTTGCTGTTGCTTTTGATGGTAATACTGTTTTAGAGCCCTCACCTTCATAGCCGCCCCAGATACCGTTTAATTCGAGAGTGGGGCGGATGCCGGTTCTTTCATTGGTAGCGTAACCTTTTTCGCCCCAAAGCTCTTTTACTCCCAGGTCTTTTTTATATGCTGCTTCATTGTAAGGTGCCTGTGCCATCAGTTCTCTCTCTTCTTTGGTTGCTTCCAGCACATCATTGTAAAATCCGGGGATCGTTATGTGATTGTTTTCATCATGGCAACCGGCGATCATCTTTGCGAGTATCGTGATGGGATTGGCCACTGCGCCGCCATAAGTTCCGCTATGCAGATCACGGTTGGGGCCTGTCACTTCCACTTCAATGTAAGAAAGCCCGCGAACGCCAACGTCCAAAGAAGGATATTCCATACTGAGCATGGCGCTATCGCTGATAAGCACTACATCCGTTTTTAAAAGTTCTTTATTTTCAGAAATGAATTTGGCCAGGTTGGGAGATCCTACTTCTTCTTCTCCTTCGATGATGAATTTGATGTTGGTGCTCATGGTGTTGGTCTTCACCAAAGTCTCCAGCGCTTTCACGTGCATAAAAAACTGTCCTTTATCATCTGCAGAGCCTCTTGCAAATACTTTTCCTTCTTTGATCACTGGATCAAATGGATTGCTGTGCCATAGTTCTATAGGTTCCACAGGTTGAACGTCATAATGCCCGTAAACCAATACGGTCGGCTTTGAGGGATCAACAATTTTTTCTCCATATACAACCGGATGTCCATTAGTGGCATGCACTTCAGCTTTATCACATCCGGAATTCAATAAGTTTTTTTTCACTGCATCGGCACAGCGAAGCATATCTGCTTTGTGTTCTGTTTTTGCACTTATGGACGGGATACGTAACAGATCTAACATTTCATTTAAAAAACGATCCTTATTCTTTTGTTGATACTCTTTCCAGGCTTGCATGAAAAAAATTAATATTTTAATTATGAATTTAAGTCAGCGAAGATAAGATTTATGCTGCCATTTCAGGGAGATTCTATTCTTCACCTCTGTTTTTAATCACTGTGCCCTTAGTAAGTATTTCACTGCCGAAACGTTCTTTGATATTATCAACAGCCTTGTAAAGATTTAATTTTTCAACGTTGTTTTCAAACAAACTCATCTGCATGGTGAAGGGGATCATCTGGCTGAAACGCACACCCAGCAACCGTACCGGTCTTCCTTGCCCGTCCGGCAGGCGGGCTTTCTGCCATGATTTATTGAAAAGATCTTTTGCTTTTGCAATCAGCCGGTCATCCAGCGAGGTATAATCGATCGTTTCCTGACGGGAAGTAGTTTCAAAGTCAGAATAGCGGATCTTCACGGTTACACATCCTGTGAGCTTTTCATCCTCACGCAGTGAGTAAGCGGTTTTTTCTGTAAGGCGCACCAGTTCACTATGCAAAAATTCAATATCCGTATGATCAGTGTCAAATGTGTTCTCGTGGCTGATGCTTTTTTGTTCCCACTCCGTATCGATCTCTGTACTGCCGATACCCCGGGATTTTTCCCAAAGCGATATTCCCCATTTTCCGAATTGTCTTTCTAAGAATTCAGGTTTTGTATTTGCTATATCCTGAATTTTGTAAAGGCCATAGTATTTAAGTTGAGTTTCTGTTTGTTTACCTACGCCATTGATTTTTTCGACTGGCAAAGGCCAGAGAAATTCTTTTTCTTTTCCATACGGTATTTCCAGGAAACCATTGGGCTTTGCCTCGTTCGCTGCCATTTTACTGATGAACTTTACTGAAGACAAACCGCAGGAAATGGGTAACCCCGTCTCTTTTATAATCAGTTCCCTTAATTCTCTGGCATACTTGCTAACACCAAAAAATTTATCCATTCCGGTAAGATCAATATAAAACTCATCAATACTGGCTTTTTCAAATGACGGAACTTTTGAAGCAATAATATCGGTGACCCAGCGGGAATACTTACTGTATTCTCCACGGCTGTTGCCGGTGACAATGGCATGGGGGCAAAGTTGCAATGCCTTCTTCATTGGCATGGCTGAATGAATGCCATATTTCCTTGCTTCATAACTGCAGGCGGCCACCACACCTCTTTCGTATCCGCCAACTAGTACCGGTTTCCCTTTCAGGGAAGGGTCACTGAGTATTTCTACAGAAACAAAAAATGAATCAAGATCAAAATGTGCAATATGATGAATGAGTTCATTCATGTACTTTTATTTTACAAATACACTTCCAGCAGACCTTCCGGCAATTGAACGTGGATCTCTTTTTTCTTATGATCAATTTTTTGAAGTGTTTCGTCATTCAGTGGTATCAGCACTTCTTTACCTCTGATATCAATACGGCAGATTACCTGGTGAGGTTGTTCCATCACTTCAAGAACCAGGCCCAGGGCATTTTTTTCATGAATGATATTATAATCCAGGAGAGCTGCAGGAGCAGATTTGTCTATAATTTTTTTAAAATCCTGATCCGGTAACCATACGTTCTTTTGAACGAATTTGATCGCATTCTCCCTGGTATCAATATTTTCCAGTTTTATATATACTTCCGCATCATTTTTATTGCGTGTTGATTGTATAAACCAGGGCAGAAAAGATTTTTTAGTTTCTTCGATAAAAATTGCCTGGAGTCCGTTCAGTGAAGTTTTCTTCCCGAGTACATGCTTCAATACCAGTTCTCCTTTCAGGCCAAAAGCCCCCACTAATTTCCCTATTTTAAAATATTCAGCCACGGATGAAGACAATTTAGTGTAAATATGAAATCTTCGGAATACCTTTTTTTGAAGCAACGATAAAAAAAATCCCGTCCCACACCTGTGGCGGGACGGGAACATAGATCTCAGAAAGATAATTTATCCTTCAGCACCGGCTCCACCTTCGGGCTTTCTTTCAGGTCTGCGACCTGCCATTGGCCTTCTGGTTCTTTTATTCCGGTAAGCTTCTTCCTGGCGTTTTTTTACCTGGGCGTCATGTTCGGCGCTCCATTTGGTAAATTTTTCCATGGCAGTAGCTTCATCAAAGAGGCCCAGTTTCACACCACGTAACAGATGCTTAAGGTACAATACACCTTTAAAGCTAAGAATCCTGCGGACTGTATCGGTCGGTTGTGCACCTTTGTGCAGCCAATCCAATGCTCTCTGGCGGTCCAACTGAATGGTAGCCGGAATAGTCAGCGGGTTGTAGGTTCCTAACTTTTGAATGAATTTCCCATCGCGGGGGCTACGGGCATCGGCAACTACGATGAAATAGAAGGGTCTCTTTTTTGACCCATGGCGTTGGAGTCTGATCTTGACAGCCATTTTAAATAGAAATTTAAAGGCGTTAAATAATAGGGTTTAATGTTCAGCCGGTAAATATCGGCAAGACAAATGTAAGGATTGAAGATTAAACTGCAAATCCTGTTTTTTGAATATTTTTTTAATATGAGCAGGAATGTTTTTCATCGCTTCCCAAGACCGGGCATCATTCTCCCCATTGGCATCTTATTCATATTCTTCATCATACTTCTCATCTGTTCGAATTGCTTCATAAAGGCATTTACTTCGGCAATATCTTTACCGGCACCCAGGGCTATCCTTTTTTTACGGCTTAGGTCTATCGAATCAGGATTGGCTCTTTCAAACGGAGTCATTGAATTGATCATTGCTTCAAGGCCTTTAAAAGAATCTTCATTGATATCAAGATTTTTGATTTGTTTACCAACCCCGGGAATCATACCCATAAGGTCTTTCATATTCCCCATCTTCTTTATCTGCTCTAATTGAGCCTTAAAGTCAGCAAAATCGAATTTATTCTTCCGGATCTTGCTTTCCAGTTTTTTTGCCTGTTCCGCATCAAATTGTTCCTGGGCCCTTTCAACCAGCGTGGTGATGTCACCCATACCCAGGATTCGTTGTGCCATCCTTTCCGGATAAAACACATCAAGTGTATCCATTTTTTCCCCGCTGCTGATGAATTTGATCGGCTTTTGTACCGTGTATTTGATAGAAAGGGCAGCGCCACCCCGTGTATCGCCATCTAATTTGGTCAAAACAACTCCTGTAAAATCTAACCGGTCATTAAATGACTTTGCAGTGTTTACCGCATCCTGACCGGTCATACTGTCCACCACAAATAAAATTTCCTGTGGTTGCACGGCTTTTTTGATATCGGCTACTTCGGTCATCATTGCCTCGTCAATTGCCAGCCTTCCCGCCGTATCAATGATGACTACATTTTTATTTTTACTCTTAGCTTCCTTTACGGAGTTGTCGGCAATACTTACTGCATTCCTGTTGTCCGGTTCAATATGTACCTCTACCCCGATCTGATCGGCCAGAACTTTTAGCTGTTCCATGGCTGCAGGACGATAAATGTCGGCTGCTACCAGTAATGGTGATAATCCTTTTTTATTTTTAAGATAATTTGCCAGCTTGGCGCTGAAGGTAGTTTTACCGCTACCTTGCAAACCGGAGATAAGTATAACTGCAGGATTTCCTTTTGCATTGAAACGGCTTTCTTCGCCCCCCATCAGTTCAGTCAGTTCATCCTGTACAATCTTGGTCATTAACTGCCCCGGGCTGATGGCATTGATCACTTTTTCTCCAATAGCCTTGTCTTTTACTTTGTCTGTAAATTCTTTAGCAATTTTATAGTTCACATCGGCATCCACCAATGCTCTGCGAATATCTTTTAACGTAGAAGCAATATTCAGCTCAGTGATGCGTGCCTGCCCTTTCAGATTCTTAAAGGCGCTCTCTAATTTTTCCTGTAATGAGTTAAACATGGGTCATTCCTGTTTCTGTCGCATGAATAAAAAAGTGAACATCTTGATGTTCACTTTTCGGATCGCAAATATAATCAATTTAGGAGAGTAAATTTAGTTACATGCCCAGGTAAGTTCTTAAAAGTTGACAACGGGTTGCTGTTCTTAATTTGGTAATTGCTTTATCTTTTATCTGGCGTACTCTTTCTCTTGTCAGGTTGAATTTTTCGCCGATATCTTCCAGGCTCATTGGATGATCAACCCCTATGCCGAAGAAATAACAAATTACTTCTTTCTGCCTTTCAGTCAATGCTTTTAATGACCTGTCAATTTCCATTTTGAGCGACTCGTTGTGATCAAGCTCTGCATCGGTTTTTTCGGCATTAGGATTTTCTAATACATCGAGCAGGGTGTTTTCTTCACCTTCTGCCAGCGGAGTATCCACACTTACGTGGCGGGCAGAAATGCCAAGCGTGGCAGAAACCTCCTCCAGGTCTATGTGCAGCACATCCGCCAATTCTTCTGCCGAGGGTTCTCTTTCATATTCCTGCTCCAACTGGGAAAAGGCTTTTTGGATCCGGTTGGTAAGCCCAACTTTATTCAGGGGCAAACGGACGATCCGTGATTGCTCGGCCAAAGCCTGCAGGATACTTTGACGGATCCACCAAACTGCGTAAGAGATGAATTTGAATCCCCGGGTCTCGTCAAAACGCTGTGCTGCTTTGATCAGGCCAAGATTTCCTTCATTGATCAGGTCGGGTAATGACAGGCCCTGGTTTTGGTACTGCTTGGCCACGGATACAACAAAGCGTAAATTGGCTTTGGTCAAACGATCCAAAGCTCTTTGATCACCCTGTTTGATCAGGCTGGCTAACTTGACCTCTTCTTCGGGGGAAATGAGTTCGACTTTGCCGATCTCCTGGAGATACTTTTCTAAACTTTGAGATTCACGGTTTGTAATCGACTTCGTGATCTTCAATTGCCTCATGCTCATAGGTATTGGCTTTAAACGGGTTATTTTAAGGGTTAAGGAATATTAAGTTTGGTTGTTTCTATACTCTAAAAATACCCATCACAGTATCCGTTATTCTTCAGAAAGTATTGAACTTCAAAGCAATTTAGGAAACATTAGAATATGAGCCAAAAAAACTTTAGTAGGTATTTAACGCAGTTTTTTCATATTTATTTTCTATAACAGGTCTGACAGAATAAAAAAGGAAAAATAAGTGCAGAAATATTTTGCTGCTATCATTTATTCTTTATTATTGCAACCGTTGATCTATTCAATATGTGATAATATAAGGAATGAGTAAGCAATTATATACGTTAGAGTTTCCGGTTCGTTGTTCACCTGCTATTTTATATGAATTTCTCTCAACACCGGCAGGCCTGAGTGAGTGGTTTGCTGATAAAGTAGATGAACGAGATAATATCTTTTATTTCGGATGGAACGGTACCTATGATAAAGCTGACCTGGTTGAAAAAGAGATAGATAAATTTGTGCGGTTTCACTGGCAGTCTTCTCCTAAAGAGGAATATTTCGAATTCCGGATCGAAAAATCCGAGATCACCAATCAGACGATTCTGGTTATTAAAGATTTTGCGGACAAAAAAGATATCAAAGATCAGAGCCTCCTTTGGGATCACCAGGTCAAAGACCTCTTCCGCAGATTGGGTAACTGAATAAGAGAATACTTCTCATATTGACTCCTACCTTTATATAAAGGCAGTCCCAAGTTTGATAGTTTCAAAACATAATACTTACGGATCCCGGTCAATTTTCGGGTTATCTCTCATATATGTCTTTATTCTTATCGGGTCGGCAATTTCATGGTATTCCGGCGCAGATTTCCTTTGGTTTAAGAATTCAGCCAGGCAGGATATCTTATTAACTTTTGCAATTCTGGGCGGGTCATTGGTTATATTGATTTCTGTTATGGTAACCTGTATCAAAAAGATCACGATAGATGAACCAATGAAGACCATCACATTTAAGAATATGATTACCGGGCGAAGCAGGACTTATGACTTCGTAGATTTTGACGGATATATTAAGACATATCTAAACCATAAGCATTCTGCCTACGAAACTGTCGGGCTTGTTAAAGATGGGAGGGTGATACGGTACATTGACAGTTTTTGGGTTTCAAACTATGATGAATTGTGCCAGCCGTTACAGGATTTAAATTTTCTTGGCACCTATAAATTCGGGATCTGGAAACAATTAAAACTCCTTTTCAGAAAGCCTGTGATAGATGGAAAGAAGCCGGTCAGTTGAGTGCCGGATTTTTTGTGGTGAAAGGATGTTATGGAAATGATGAGAATTACCGAAATCAATTTTATTCCGTCATATTTCAATTTCCAGTATCCTGACCCTTTGTTAAAACCGGATCAGACTTTTGCTTCCTGACCGCAACTCCACTTTTGAAAGCCTTATTTTTGCCTTACCTCTTAATTATTATAAAGACCGGTGTTTAAAAAATTAGATAAACTCATCATCAAGGCTTTTGTGGGTCCTTTTATTGCTACCTTCTTCATCACATTGCTGGTACTGGTGATGCAGTTTTTCTGGCTTTATATTGATGATTTTGTGGGTAAGGGCCTGGGGATCGGTGTCGTATTGGAGTTTATCTGGTACCAAAGTGCAGTCCTGATACCCTTGGCTCTGCCCCTGGCGATCCTGCTTTCTTCATTGATGACCTTCGGCAATCTCGGAGAAAGTTTTGAACTGGTAGCAATCCGCACTTCAGGGATTTCTTTATTGCGTTTCATGCGCCCTCTTTTCGTACTCGCTTTTTTAATTTGCTGTGTTGCTTTCCTTTTTTCCAACTATATTATTCCTGTTGCTAATCTGAAATCAAGGACTTTACTGAGTGATATTGTTTATGCAAAACCTGCATTCGACCTGAAAGAAGGTGTGTTTTATGACAAGATCAGTGGTTTTGCCATAAAAATTGGTAAGAAGGAACCGAATGACAGCGTCATCAGGGAAGTGATCATTTATGAACAGGGGAACCCGCTGCAGGATAATTTTATCATTGCCCGAAGCGGGATAATGCGGGTAACCGAAAACAAACGATACATGGAATTTAATCTTAAAGATGGGTGGCGTTACCAGGAACGTGGAGATATTTCAGCAAAAGACAATACGGAATATATCAGGGTTAAGTTTAAAGAATATCAAAAGCAATTTGACCTTAGTTCCTTTCAATTTACCCGGACCGCAGACAGTTTAAATAAAAATAATGAAAGGATGTATAGTATGCGGCAACTGGACGTCGTAATAGATTCAATTAAAAAGCAGGTAGCAGTATTACGAAACCGGCTGAAGAACGAAGTTTTCAGATCAAGCTTGTTTGTTCAGTTTCTGGACAGCAGCTGGGGGGGTACCCTTTTAAAAACTTTCAAACCGGCAAATAATTTTGATGAAATTCTACCGGACTCTGCACGGCGTTTTGTTGATGAAAGTGCAGCTTCTAACATCAATTCATTGCGGGTTTCATTTGATGTTGCCTCCAATGATCTGAAGGAAAAAGAAAAAATACTTGAGCTGCATGAGATTGAATGGCACCGAAAGATATCACTTTCATTGGCTTGCCTGGTGCTGTTTCTTATAGGAGCCCCGTTGGGTTCTATCATCCGCAAAGGCGGATTGGGCACTCCGCTGGTCTTTGCAATAGTTTTTTTCATGGTATTTTATTTTTCGAGCAATACAGGAGAAAAATTTGCAAGAGAAGGAAGTGTCAGTGCATTTACCGGAATGTGGATGGCCACTTTTGTACTGGTACCAATCGGGATTTTTCTTACTTATAAGGCCATGCAGGATTCGCAATTATTTAATAAAGAATTTTATTACCGGATAGCAAAATATTTTGTTTCCCTATTCCGGAAAAACGACCGGTCTGCGGGATAGTTCAGGCTGCAATTATTAACTACCTTCATTCTCAATTTTTTAATTCTTGGAGCCTAAAAAGCAAAATGTAAACGTTCAGAAATGGGTTGCCGGCATATCCGTTGTATTGCTGGTTATAAAATTCATTGCATATTATTCCACTCATTCCGTTACAATCCTTACCGATGCACTGGAAAGCATTGTAAATGTAGTATCAGGATTTATCGGGCTGTACAGCCTGCATATCGCAGCAAAGCCCAGGGATAAGGATCATCCTTACGGGCATGGAAAAGCAGAGTTCATTTCAGCAGCAGTAGAAGGAACATTGATTGGTAGCGCTGGCACTATTATTTTTTATAAAGCCATTCAAAACCTGGTTCACCCGGTTGAATTGCACCAGGTGGACTTAGGGATCATCCTGATTGCCATTACTGCTATAGTGAATTTCATTGCCGGGTATTTTTGCCTTACCATCGGAAGAAAGAATAATTCCCTGGCTTTAATTGCCAGTGGTAAACATTTACAAACGGATACCTGGTCCACAGCCGGAATCATTACCGGTTTGTTATTAATATATATTTCAGGATACAGGTGGATAGATAGCGTGGTTGCTATTCTATTCGGATGTTACATTGTTTTCACCAGTTACCGGATATTGCGCCGTTCAATAGCCGGGATTATGGATGAAGCAGATGTGGAATTACTGGAGCGAATGGTACAGGTATTGAATTCCAACCGGAGGGAGAACTGGATAGACCTGCACAATCTTCGTGTAATAAAATACGGTAGTGTTTTGCATGTTGACTGTCACCTTACCGTGCCATGGTATTTCACCGTCCGTGAGGCGCATAAAGAAATTGATGAGCTGGCACAACTGATCCGGAAAGAATTTGGTGAGTCACTTGAATTATTTGTACATTCAGATGCTTGTATGCCTTTTTCCTGCCGAATTTGTTATAAAGCTAACTGTAAAGAGCGGCAGTATCCTTTTGAAAAGAAGATCACATGGACATTGGAAAATATTTCTCAAAATAAAAAACATCAATTAGATTGAGTTATGGTTAAAATAACTACCCATTGGAAAAAAGAGCATGAGTTTGAAGCAGAGCACCAGGGCAACAGGATAAAGATGGATGGGGCTGCCAAAAACGGGCATGGCCCCAAAGCATTACTGTTGTCTGCGCTGGCAGGCTGCTCCGGCATTGATGTAGTGGATATCCTGAACAAAATGCGGGTTCCGTTTTCTTCCCTGGAAATTGAAGTGGAGTCTTCGCAGACAGAAGATACTCCAAAAGTATTCAAAGATATTTTTGTTATCTATAAAGTTAAAACGGAACAGCATAATGAAATGAAGATCAGGAAAGCCATTGATCTGTCTTTAGAAAAGTATTGCGGTGTAGCGGCCATGCTGAAAAAAAATTCTCTTATCCACTACAAACTGATCATTGAACCCTAACAAAACAATGTACTGATATGCTTTCCAAAAAAGCACAATATGCATTCAGGGCGCTCACTCACCTCGTGGAGCATTACAATAAAGGGCCGGTACTTATTTCTGAAATATCAAGAAAAAAAAAGATACCCTTGAAGTTTCTGGAAAATATTTTGCTGGGGCTGAAACAACATGATATACTGGAAAGCAAGAAAGGCCGCGGCGGCGGCTACTATTTAAAGGCACATCCTTCCAAAACTTATATCGCTACAGTTATGCGTATCGTGGATGGCCCTATTGCTTTGCTGCCCTGTGTGAGTCTCTATTTCTATAAACGATGCAATAACTGCAATGAAAAACGTTGCGGATTGCATGACGTCATGGAAAATGTGAGAGATGCAACCTTAAATATATTGGAACGCCGTACGCTCCAGGACCTTGTGTAATATGCCAGTTACTTTCTGAAAATAAAAACCCTACTTGTTTGGTAGGGTTTTCTGTTTCTATTATCTTTGAAACTTCCGGATACGGAATCCTGTAGCAGACTGGAATGATTATTGAAGCGGAAATCACGATTTTACCCGATAAATTATTGACCAGGAAGCCGATCCTTGTAAATGTCCGGTTATAAATAAAGAGCACATATAAATATTTTCAAGCCAACTATAGTCCCGGATTTTTATTTAGAGGAGAAAATATCCGGAAATGAAAAGCTGGCTGTACTTAATCGGAATCGTTAAACCTTGTCTGTACTTTTTAGTTTAACATCATACATAATGCTGACGCAGGAGCAAATAAAATGGATTGAAGAAAAGCCTTTGTCTGATGCAATACACGAAATAGCACAACTGTTTCCCGGCAAAATAAAGTTTTCATCTTCACTCGGGCAGGAAGACCAGGTAATCACCGATGCCATCTGTAAAAGGGGAATTGATGTAGAGATATTCACCCTGGACACGGGCAGGCTTTTCTATGAGACTTATGATCTGATAGAAAGAACAAATGCACGTTATAAAACCAGGATCAGGATTTATTTCCCGGAAGCTGCAGATGTTGAATCATTTGTAAATGAAAAAGGAATAAACAGTTTTTATGAATCGGTGGAAAACAGGAAACAATGCTGTTTCATTCGAAAAGTAAAACCTTTGAACCGGGCATTGGAAGGAGCAGAAGTATGGATAACAGGCCTGAGATCAGATCAAAGCGAGAACAGGAAAAACACACCGGTGATAGAATGGGATGACCCAAGGCAATTATATAAATTCAATCCTCTTATCAACTGGACCTATGATGAGGTGATCGGTTATATCAGAGAAAATAATGTTCCTTATAATCCTTTGCATGATAAAGGATTTATCAGTATCGGATGTGCCCCGTGCACCCGTGCTGTTGAACCGGGCGAAGATCCGAGGGCAGGCAGATGGTGGTGGGAGAAATCTCAAAAAGAATGTGGCCTGCATAGTGATCATGCAACTGCAGAAAAATATAGATGACTCAGAGTATGAATGATTATCGGTTGAATTATTTAGAACAATTAGAAGCGGAGAGTATTCATATTTTCCGTGAAGCTGCTGCACAGTTTGAAAAACCTGCATTGCTTTTCAGCGGCGGAAAGGATTCTATAACGATGGTTCATTTGGCAAGAAAAGCATTTACCCCCGCTAAAATTCCTTTTCCATTAGTTCATATTGATACCGGCCATAACTTTCCGGAAGCGCTTGATTTCCGTGATAAGTTGGTAACGAATGTTAGCGCAACCCTGATCGTACGGAAAGTAGAAGATACCATCCGGCAAAGAAAGCTTACAGAGCCGAAGGGAAAATTTCCCAGCCGCAACTGGTTACAGGCTTACACCTTATTAGATACTATTGAAGAGTTCCGGTTCGATTGCTGCATTGGCGGCGCCCGCCGTGATGAAGAAAAAGCAAGAGCCAAGGAAAGAATTTTTTCTGTAAGAGATGAGTTCGGTCAATGGAACCCCAAGCTTCAAAGGCCGGAGCTTTGGAATATTTATAATGGAAAAATTCATAAAGGTGAAAATGTAAGAGTATTCCCGATCAGCAACTGGACAGAACTGGATATCTGGAATTATATCATGAAAGAGAAAATAGAGATCCCTTCGATTTATTATGCACATGAGCGTGAAGTAATAATTCACGAAGGCCAGTTGGTGGCGATCAGTGAATATGTCAGGCCTTCCAATGGTGATGTCGTTTTGAAAAAAAGCGTTCGTTATCGTACCGTTGGCGACATGACCTGTACCGCTGCAGTTGAGTCTGAAGCAACGACAACTGAAGAGGTGATCAGGGAGATCATGACGACCCGGATCAGCGAAAGAGGCGAAACCCGCATAGATGATAAAGTTACGGAAGCAGCGATGGAAGACCGGAAAAAGAACGGATATTTTTAAAAATGAAACAACAAGATCATACTTAAAATAAAAAATGGAACTGTTAAGATTTATAACCGCCGGAAGTGTAGATGATGGAAAGAGTACGCTGATAGGCCGCTTGTTATATGACAGTAAAAATATTTTAGCCGATCAGTTGGAGGCATTGGAAAAATCCACTAAAAACAGAACTGATGGTTCTGTGGATCTTGCTTTGCTTACGGATGGGCTCCGTGCGGAGAGAGAACAAGGTATCACGATAGATGTAGCATACCGTTATTTCACGACACCCAAAAGAAAATTTATTATTGCAGATGCCCCGGGGCATGTGCAATACACCCGTAACATGATCACAGGAGCAAGTAATGCCAACCTGATCATCATTTTGATTGACGCAAGACATGGGGTAGTGGAACAAACACGCCGCCATTCCATCATTGCATCATTATTGAAGATTCCTCATGTAATTGTTGCGGTTAATAAAATGGACCTGGTGAATTATTCACAGAATATATTTAATAATATTTTGATAGAATATGCAGAAGTGACAAAGCAATTAAATCTTCAGGATGTGAGTTATATACCTATCAGTGCTTTGAATGGTGATAATGTTGTGGACCGATCTCCTGTTATTGAATGGTATAACGGCAAATCATTACTGCAACACCTTGAAATAGTCGAAACAAAAAATGATATTAATCTTACTGATGCTAGGTTTCAGGTACAGTTTGTAATCCGCCCACAGACAGAAGAATTGCATGATTACCGCGGTTATGCCGGGAGGGTGATCAGCGGTATTTATAAAAAAGGAGATAAAGTAAAAGTTTTACCGCAGGATATCGAAACGACGATTTCTTTCCTTGAAGCCCGGGGAAAAGAAACAGATGAAGTGTTTCCAAACCAGGCAGCCGTGATACAGCTTGCTGAGGATATTGATATCAGCCGGGGAGATTCTATAGTAAAATTAAATTCATTGCCCTGCGTTTCAAATGAATTTGATGTGTTGTTATGCTGGCTGGACGATAAACCGCTCATTTCAGGAAACAAGTATTTGCTGCAGCATAACAGCCGGCTCGTAAGAGTAATGATACGGAAACTGAACTATAAGCTGGATGTAAATACGCTGCAACAACGGGAGGTGAGCGGTGAAGTGGGATTAAATGAAATCGTATCAGCAACTATAAAGTCCGTTTCACCGCTTGTATTTGACCGTTATTCTGATCTGAGAGAAAATGGAAGCGCTATTCTTGTTGATGAAACAAGTAATAACACCGTAGCAGCGGTTATGATACAATGAGCGGCGATGATGTTGCCTGATGTAAGAAACTTTAAACAGATCTGATCACTGAACATGAAAAAGCCTGTACGACTGTAATGAACTTGTCATGATCGAACAGAAAGGCATAACAAAAAAATTTGCAGCCGGCACTTCTGCAATAGGTTATCAGAAAGATGCTGCAGCTAAGAGGCGGAAGTACAGGAATATTTTATTGTTTGGGGTAATAGCCCTGGTGGTTTTGATCGTTTATTTTGTTTTTGTATTAGGAAATTCATCTTCGATTGCCGGTCCTTTCAAAGAAGGAAACCGGGTTTTTTACTGGATGCTCTTTGTAGGATTTGTTGCAGAATTGGTAGCGGGCTCAATGGGCATGGGTTATGGTGTGATCTGTACAACAGTTTTACTTCTCCTGAATATACCGTTGCCCGTGATCAGCGCCAGCATCCACTCAGCCGAATCTTTCACAAGTGCTGCAAGCAGTATCAGTCATTATAAACTTGGAAATGTAAATAAAAAGCTTATACGAATGCTGGCGCTGCCTGCTGTTTTTGGCGCAGTGACAGGGGCATTATTGCTTACTTATGTAGGCCGGGACTATGCCATCATGGTCAAACCGGTTATTGCGGCTTATACTATGTATCTGGGCATACAGATTTTAAGAAATGCATTTGCCCGGAAAAAGACCTTATCGTTTAAAAAGAAGATCAATATTCCTTTATTGGGATTTGCCGGCGGGTTCATTGATTCTTTTGGAGGCGGCGGATGGGGCCCTTTGGTTACCGGCACTTTTATTAAAAATGGAAGAACCCCCCGGTATGTGGTCGGTAGTTCAATTGTCTCAAAGTTCATTCTGACCTTTGCAAGTGCAGTTACATTTATCTTCACTATCGGTATCCATCATTGGAATATAGTGGCAGGCTTGCTGATGGGAGGAATAGTAGCTGCGCCTTTTTCTGCCATGCTTGCTTCAAAGTTGCCGGTCAGAAAAATGTACTTTATCGTAGGATCGCTGGTGATTATTATGGGATTGATCTCTATCTATAAAACGCTCTTCCTGTAAGCAGCCGCATAGTTTATTCTTTCATCTTCTTTTCCATTTCTGAAGTTGGTTGATGGTTGCTTTCAGATCTTTCGGAAGAGGGGCTTCTAAAAAAATATTTTTGTGGTCAGCACCGGTAAAGCCAAGTTGAAATGCATGTAAGGCTAACCGGTTTAAGATCGGTTTTTCTTCCTCCTCGCTTTTTGAAAGCTTGAATTTGTGTTTGATGGAAGAAAGGAAAACAGGTTTGCCATCGCCATATAATGGATCGCAGGCAATCTGGTGACCAATACTTTTTGCGTGCAGCCTTATCTGATGAGTGCGGCCGCTGAGGAGATGGAAACGGATCAGCGAGTAAAGCCTGAAATCTTCGATCACTTCATAATCAGTGCGTGATTCCTTACCTTTCCTATGAATGATCATGGTACCGTTTTTTGCCGGATGTTCTGCAATCGGTGCATCAATAGTTCCTTTTTTTTCGGCGGGAGCGCCGGTCACCAACCCGAGATATATTTTTTGAATTCTCCTTTCTTCAAAAGCAGATGAAAGATATTGATGAGTATTTTCGTTTTTTGCAAAAATGATGATTCCACTGGTATCACGGTCCAGGCGGTGAACTGTATAAATATTCTTGTACTTGTTTTCCAGTAAATTTTTCAGTGAAATTTCTTTTCCTTCACGGTCGGGAATGGATAAAAGCCCGGAAGGTTTATTCAGCACTACCCAATTGTCTGTTTCAGCTATAATTATATCCTGCAGTTTCATTTTCCTTTTCCAAAGTATTTCAGGTCCCTGATCTCTTTTTCCGTAAGGAAGCGCCATTTGCCACGCTCTAAATTTTTTTTGGTAAAGCCGGCAAATGTAACACGGTCCAGGCTTTTTACATCATACCCGAGGTGTTCAAAAATACGGCGTACAATACGGTTCCGCCCGCTGTGAATTTCTATTCCTATCTGTGTTTTGTCTTTACTGTCTGCATAGGCCAGTGAGTCAACGGAAACTGCACCGTCTTCAAGAGTAACGCCTTTTAGAATGAGATCAAAATCTTTCTTATCCAAAGGCCGGTTCAAAGTGATGTGATACACTTTTCTGACCTCATAACTGGGATGAGTCAACTTCTGGGAGAGTTCGCCATCATTGGTTAATAACAGTACCCCGGAAGTGTTCCTGTCCAGCCTGCCGACCGGATAAATTCTTTCATTTGTTGCATGATGTATTAAATCTAACACGGTCTTTCTGCCCTGGGGGTCATCTGTAGTGGTGATGTAGTCTTTGGGTTTGTTTAACAGGATGTACACAAGGTTCCTTGCCGGAAATATCTTTTTCCCGTTAACCTTAATTTCATCTTTAGAAGAAACTCTGTGCCCGGGTTCAGTGATCATCTCACCATTTACTTTTACCTTTCCGAGTTTAATCATTTCAGCTGCATCCCTACGGGAACATACACCGCAATGTGCAATAAATTTGTTGAGGGGCATTAGTTGGATGCCGGAGGATGGTTTTAAGTTGCCTGTAGTCTGCCGGTTACCGATTCCAAACTCATGTACTGACTTTTTCTTTTTCTCAAAATAAGCCTCCCGCTCTTTTTTCCATTCCCGTTTTTCTTTCCGGAATTCTTCCTTTCTGGCGGCATTGCTTTTTTTTCCTGCAAATTTGGCGAAGTAGTTTGATTTACCCTGTTTAGATACTGAAGTTCTTTTTTTCATTTCGAATGATTTGCTGTTTTTCAACAGTAATTAAATAATACGGTACGGAAGTTTTATTTATTCGCCAATTGACCGCAGGCAGCATCAATATCTTTTCCCCTGCTGCGGCGCAGTCGTGCATTGATTTTATGTTTCTCCAGGTAGTTGATAAATGCAAGCACTTTACTTTCTTCTGGTTTTTCAAACCGGGCATAGTCAATAGGATTGTATTCTATAATGTTCACCAGGTCAGCAGGAACCTGCCTGTAAATTTTAATCAGTTCATCAGCATCTTTCAAAGAGTCATTAAAATCTTTGAAAAGGATATATTCAAAAGTGATCTCATTCTTTGTTTGCTTGTAAAAATAGTTCAACGCTTCTGCCAATGAATGAAGATTATTGGTGTCATTGATCGGCATGATCTCACTTCGCTTTTTGTCATTTGCTGCATGGAGCGATACGGCCAGTTTGAATTTCACTTTGTCATCGCCTAATTGCCGGATCTGTTTTACCAAACCAGCTGTAGAAACCGTTATTCTTCTCGGGCTCATTCCAAATCCGTCGGGTGAAGTTATGCGTTCAATGGCTTTCAATAGGTTTTTATAATTCAGCAAAGGTTCTCCCATGCCCATGAAGACGATATTGCTCAATTTTTTTTCGTATTTCTTTTCACATTGCTGATTGATCAGTGTCACCTGATCGAAAATTTCATCAAATGCCAGGTTACGGATACGACCGAGATAGCCGGTAGCACAGAATTTACATCCGACTGCGCATCCGATCTGGGAAGAAACGCATGCGGTGTACCTGTTTTCTGATGGGATCAGTACGCCCTCAACAGCATGTCCGTCCCATGTTTTAAAACGGTTTTTGATGGTACCATCAGCAGAATACTGTGTAACTTCTATTGATAAAGCCGGTAAGATAAAATTTTCTTTCAGTTTATTTCGGAGTTCTTTGCTCAGGTTGGTCATGGCATCTATACCGGGTGCACTTTTTAGCCACAGCCATTCATAAACCTGTTTTGCTCGGAATTTTTTTTCACCCAGCGTTTCAAAATACTGCTCCAGTTCCTGCAAGCTCAAATGCCTGATGTTTTTCTGTTCTGCCCTGATCATTCTGCAAAGATACAATTAGATGACCCGGGAAGATGACGGTTAGGTTGAAATTGTTTTACCTTAACTTACTTGTAACTTGCGATGAATAACAATAAATAATGAAGGCAGCATATATAATTGATTGTATCCGGACTCCGGTAGGAAAATACGGGGGAGCGTTGTCTTCGGTGCGGCCGGACGATCTGCTGGCATTGGTGATCAGGGAAATACTGAAAAGAAATACATCCATTGATGTGAATGCGATTGAAGATGTGATAGCAGGTGCAGCAAACCAGGCGGGAGAGGATAATCGTAATGTAGCAAGAATGGCGGCTTTGCTTGCAGGGTTGCCGGTTTCTGTTCCGGGTGTCACGGTGAACAGGCTTTGCGCATCAGGGATGGAAGCGATCATGAATGCTGCACGGCAAATCATTTGTGGCGATGCTGAACTGGTCATTGCGTCGGGAGTCGAGAGCATGACAAGAGCACCTTATGTAATTCCGAAATCATCATCAGCTTTTCAGCGGCATGCAGAAATTTATGATACTACATTGGGCTGGCGGTTTGTAAATGAAAAATTCGCTGAAATGCATCATCCCTACAGCATGGGAGAAACTGCTGAGAATGTGGCAAAGAAATGGAAGATATCACGCCAGGAGCAGGATACGTTTGCATTGTTTTCACAACAAAAATATTTTAATGCACTTGCTGCAGGAAAATGGAAAGACGAGATCGTTCCTGTAGAGATAAATGCTGGGGAAAGTGAAAAAGTGATTTTTGATACCGATGAGCATCCCAGGAAAACTTCAAAAGAAAAACTGGCATCACTGAAGCCGGCTTTTACAAAAGAGGGCACTGTAACGGCAGGTAATTCTTCCGGCATAAACGACGGGGCAGCAGCAATGCTGCTGGCAAATGAAGACGCCATAAAAAAGTTTCAGTTAAAGCCTATGGCAAAAGTGGTTTCAATGGCAGCAGCAGGAGTGGGGCCTGCTATAATGGGAATCGGGCCTGTACCGGCAACACAGAAAGCGTTGAAAAGGGCAAAAATAAAAAAGGCTGATCTTGACCTGATTGAACTGAACGAGGCGTTCGCTTCTCAATCTATCGCCTGCATCAGGGAATTAGAGCTGGATCAGAATAAGGTCAATGTAAATGGCGGAGCTATTGCAATCGGGCATCCGCTTGGTTGCAGCGGCACACGCATTTCCACAACATTGCTTCATGAAATGAAACGAAGAGGAAGCCGTTATGGATTGGCCACCATGTGTGTGGGTGTGGGGCAGGGAGTTTCTGTGATCTTCGAGAATGTGTGAAAAAATCTCTTTCAGAACTGATAACTGCTGATTAATTCATTTTGATAAATTGTTTTCTGCTCACCGGTTGAAATGTTTTTAATAGTGCAGGTCTTTTCTTCAATTTCCTTACTTCCGATGATGATGATGTACGGGATTTTCTTTCTTTCAGCATATTTGAATTGCTTATCAAACTTTGCGTTTTCATGATACAGTTCGCAGCGTATATCCCTGTGGCGCAACTGCTGCATTATACTAAATGATACGTTGCTTTCTTCTTCACCAAGGTTGAAAAACAATACCTGTGTACTCACCTGCAGGCTGGCAGGAAACAGATTGAGTTCTTCCATGACATCATAAATGCGGTCCACGCCGAAAGAAATGCCAACCCCCGGAATATTGGGAACGCCAAAAAGACCGGTAAGATCATCATAACGTCCGCCGCCTCCAATGCTGCCGATAAGTACATCTTTGGCTTTGGCTTCAAAAATAATTCCGGTATAATAATTCAATCCACGTGCTAGAGTGAAATCAATTGCAAGACGTGCATCAGCAACCAGGTATTCGAGTTCTTTAATTCCTTTTTCACCGGTGCCGGCATTGTTTAAAAGAGATTTTATTTTAGAAAGTTTTTCTGCGTTTGTTCCGGATATGGAAAGATAATTTTCAATGACTGTTATTTGTTGCCGGGTAAATTCTTTTTTACTTAATTCTTCTTTTACTTTTTCCAACCCGATCTTGTCCAGTTTATCAATGGCAATGGCGATATCAGTCATTTTTTCTGCTCCGCCGCAGAGTTCTGCCAGTGCAGTCAGAATTTTCCTGTGGTTGATCTTCAGTTCATAATTCCTGATTCCTAACCGGTGAAACACATCATGATAAATATTCGCCAGTTCCTTTTCATTCAATAAAGATTCACTTCCCACCACGTCAGCATCGCATTGGTAAAATTCCCGGTACCTTCCTTTTTGCGGACGATCCGCTCTCCATACCGGTTGAACCTGGTAGCGTTTGAACGGGAAAGTAAGCTGCTTATGATTTGTCGCCACATACCGGGCAAAAGGAATTGTGAGATCATATTTCAAAGCTTTCCCGGCAATGCCTTTTGAATTTTTTCCCATCAGAATATTCTCAAAATCTTTCCTGGCCTGATCCTGCTTTTCGGGATTGTCCAGCCCGTTATTCAGTATCTTAAAGATCAGCTTATCGCCTTCTTCGCCATACTTTCCCATCAGGGTTTCCAGGTTCTCCATTGCAGGAGTTTCCAAAGGCTGAAAGCCATAACGTTCAAATATGGTTTTGATTGAATTGAAAATATAATTCCGTTTACGAACGGTTTCCGGTTCGAAATCCCTTGTGCCTTGTGGTAATGAAGGTTTGGTCATGATAGTTAAATGGTCAGATCATTCAGAAATCTGAAAAGAACACCTGATTTTAAAAATGATCTTCACTGTTATCGTTTTTATTTATTAAATATCTTTCGATCACTTTATTACAAGCCTGATCTAACAGATCGAAAACCCTGTAATAATCCCTTTCAGCACCAAAATAAGGATCAGGTACGCTTCTGTTTTCTCCTGGATATAATTCATTCAGCAGCAGGTCAACCTTCGATTCGTCCCACAATTCCCGGCTCATAGCTTTCACATCCTCATAGTTGGTATCGTCCATGACGTAGATGAAATCAAAATACAGCATATCCTCTTTCTGAAACTGGCGGCATCGCTGCATACTGATATCGATACCGTTCTGGGCTGCCACTTTCCGGCTGAGCGGATGCGGCGGTTTCCCGATCTCCCAGGAACCCGTAGCCGCACTTTCCACCTGCCAGTTGAGCCCGGCCTGCCGGGCTTTAAATTGTAATATGCCCTCAGCTAAAGGGCTTCTGCAAATATTACCGAGACAGACCATCAGAAATTTCATGCCGGTAAAGGTCATATAAATTAGAGAATTAATGGTTATTAAAAGAAATTAATTGTTATCAGATCTGTCCCTGTGGAAACAGGAACGGCCTGCATCTTATTGTCAAATGGTTTAATTATTAATGATAACGAGACAGCATCTGCCCGTCTGAGTAAAATTGTTTTTTGCCAATTACAAAATAAGAGCAGGCAATTATATTTCAGCCCGGCAATAATCAGTAAAATGTTATAAATTGCCACGCTTGAAAAAAATAGAAATGTTTGAAGATTACGAAAAGAAAAAAAGAAAGCAGATCATACTGATGAAAAGCCTGCTGGATTATGGTATGGGTATTATTTTTTTACTTGCAGGTATATTTTTTCTTTTTGGGGATAAACTGAACATTCCTATCGGGGATAAGCTCAATACAGGATTTGAAAAAGTTTTCGGCGGGATGTGTGTGGCATATGCAGCATGGCGCATTTATCGTGGGTACAAAAAAAATTATTTCAGATGAAAAAGTTAGTGGTGCGTACACATACAGCATTTTTTTTCTCACTGGTATTCCTGCTGCAAATAATGCTGGCAGGATGCGAATCGTATGATGAACAAGAGGCAAAGCTGAAAGACACCCCCGACAGAGGTACAATTTATGTCAGCGCAGATGAATCGTTCAAGCCGATTATTGATTCCGAAGTACAGGTTTATGAATCACAACACCCCGGTACCCGGATTATTGTCACATATAAGCCGGAAGCAGAGTGTTTAAAAGATATGGCTGTGGACAGTGTTCGCATGATCATTGCCACCCGGGGCTACTCCAAGCAGGAAGAAAATTTCATGGTTGACTCTATGAAAGTAGCACCGGAAAAAATGGTGGTAGCCTATGATGCAATAGCTGTCGTTGTCAATCCGAGGTCACCTGATTCTCTTTTTACGATGAATGAAATCAGGCAAATTTTGACCGGTACCTATAAAAAAGACATTGTACCCGTATTTGACAATACAAAAGAAACCAGCACTATTAGATTTATTATTGATTCGGTTTTGCGTGGCCAGCCCCTGACAACCAAAGCGATGGCAGCAAAATCAAGCCCCGGTGTTATAGAATATATTTCTAAGAATGCCAACGCAATTGGCTTTATCGGCGTCAGTTGGGTAGGAGATCGTGATGATACAATGCAGGTCAGTTTTTTAAAAAGAGTAAAAATGGCTCAGCTCGAGAGCATGGATATCCCGGGGAATTACGTTTTGCCGGTACAGGCAAATATATTCCTGCATCGTTACCCGATGATCCGGGATGTTACATATATCTTAAAAGAAAATTATAAAGGGCTTGGGCATGGTTTTGCGAATTTTTTAAGTGGAGAGAAAGGTCAATTGATATTCAAACGGGCTTATCTTGTTCCGGCGCAGCAAGATTTCAGGATTCGCCCGATTCGTTTGAATGAGTAAACAAAACAACTATATTTACACCTTTTAAAACCCCGAATAGAAAAATGAAGAAAATTCTAATTACCTGTTTAAGTGTAGTAGTGTTTTTTGCCGGTACTTTAAAGGCTCAGACAATACAGAACGGTATCAATTTCATTTATGAAGAAAGGTATCAAAGTGCCAAGAGTGTTTTTGAAAAATTACTGGATGTAAACCCTAATAATATTGAGGCTACTTACTGGCTTGGGCAGACTTTCATTGCCATGAACAATGTACCTGCAGCCCGGCAATTATATGAAAAGGCTTTGGCTGCCAGTGCCAATGCTCCTTTATTGATCGTTGGAATGGGACATGTAGAGTTATTGGAGAATAAGCCAACAGATGCCCGCCAGCGGTTTGAAGCTGCGATTACTATGACCCGTACAAAAAAAGGTGATGACCCGGATATACTGAATGCAATTGGCCGTGCAAACATAGATGCAAAAGCCGGAGATCTTGCTTATGCTATTGATAAACTGGAAACAGCATCAAAGAGAGATCCAAAAAATCCTGATATATTTCTGAATCTTGGAAATGCATACCGGAAAGCCAGACCTGGTGAAAATGGAGGAAAAGCATATCAAAACTATAAACAAGCCCTTGCCGTAGATCCTAATTTTGCCATTGCATATTATCGTATCGCCAAATTATTTGAAACCCAGCAAAACTGGGAATTATTTACAGAAAACCTGGATCTGGCCGTAGCAAAAGATCCCGGCTTTGGTCCTGCATATTATGACTTGTATTATTATTACCTCTTAAGGGTTGACCCGGCTACCGGTAAAATTGATTTTACCAAAGCGGATGATTACGCAAAAAAATTTATAGCCAATACCGATCCTGATGTGCAGAACGAATACCTGAGAGCGCAGACATTATGGGCGCAGAAAAATTTTGCTGAAGCCATCAATGTTGCCAAAGGCATTATTAGTAAAGCAGGTGATCAGACCAAACCCCGCACTTATAAATTATTGGCTTATTCGTATGTCGGGGAAGGTGATACAGCACAGGCTAAAACGTACATTGATCAGTATTTTTCAAAAGAAGATAAAGAAAAGCTCGTGCCCCCTGATTATCTTTTAAAAGCTGATATCTATTCAGGAACACCGGGAGTAAATCCGAACGAAGTTGTCAAAACATTTCAGGATGCCGTTAATGCAGATACCTTGTTGCAGAGTAAAATTGATCTGCTGAAAAAAGGAGCTGCCCTGTTTAAAAGTAAAAAGTTATATGTACAGGAAGCCAGGATGGAACAAATGATAGTGGATTTAAAACCCAATCCATCACTTTTTGATATGTTCAGCGTGGGACTTTCTTATTATTTGGCCGGTATGTATGATACATCGAGAAATGTATTTTTAAAAGTGCAGAATAAATTCCCTGATGAAGTTTATGGGTATGAAATGGCCTGGAATAACAGCCGGGTAATCGATTCTACTAAAAAGGACAGTATCGCTGTACCTGATGCCATAAAACTTTTTGAGTTTGCCCAGAAAGATACGGCTAAGTATAAAAGTCAATACCTGAACAGCGCAGGATTCCTGGCTACTTATTACGCCAATGATGCAAAAGATGCTGCCAAAGCATTGGATTATATTAACAAGATGCTGTTGGTAGATCCTTCCAATGCTAACCTGAACGATATAAAGACCCAGTTGGAAAATTCATTGAAAAAACAACCGCCTAATCAAAAAAATCCAAGCGGAGGTAATGTTTCCAACCGGCCGGCGACAGGGAAAGAACAACGTTAATTATTGATTTTATAAATAGATCATTACCGGAATTCTTCAGGGCTTATCCTGAAGAATTTTTTTATGATTATTATCAGAAGATTCAGGATATAATTTCTTCGGTAATTTGAAGAGGTCGCCTTAATTTCGCAACTCATTTAAAAGGGCTTATGATTTACCTTCTTCAGGAAGAATTATCAAAAAAGGTTATGGATGTTAATGATATAGCCAGTTATCTGCCCATAGGAATTCAGATCGTATGTGCAGCAGGTTTAGTGGCTTTCCTGATGCTGGTCACACATCTTTTAGGACCGAAAAGAAAAACGGCAGATAAACTCCAGAGTTTTACCAGCGGAATTGAAAGCCATGGCGATGCCCGTCAGCCTGTAGCTATAAAATATTTCCTGGTAGCCATATTATTTGTATTGTTTGATGTGGAAGTGATATTCTTTTATCCCTATGCCGTGAATTTTAAAGGCCTGGGATGGAGTGGTTTTTGGGCCGTGCTTCTTTTTGTAGGTTTTTTCCTTTGCGGATTTATCTACATCATTAAAAAAGGAGCCTTAAAGTGGGAAGAGTGACAAATTAAAAATTAAAAATTCAAAAGTGAAAATGAAAAATGGTAATGGCTTTTGAATTTTGACTTTAAACTTTTTTTTATGCCGCGTCCTGTATCATACAATGTAAAAGTAAAACCGCTGGAATCCGATATCAGTATGGCGGAAATGCCTGAAGGCCATATGGGCGAAGGCTTCTTCGCCACCTCTTTTGATAAAGTGATCGGTCTGGCAAGAAAAAATTCTATCTGGCCTTTACCGTTTGCCACTTCTTGTTGCGGTATCGAGTTCATGGCAACAATGGGTGCTCACTACGATCTTGGAAGATTCGGCGCAGAGCGGGTTGGCTTTTCTCCACGCCAATGCGACCTGTTGATGATCATGGGGACCATTGCCAAAAAAATGGGGCCCGTGGTAAAACAGGTTTATTTGCAGATGGCGGAACCGAGATGGGTTATTGCTGTAGGCGCCTGTGCCAGCAGCGGAGGAATATTTGATACCTACAGTGTATTGCAGGGCATAGACCAGATCATTCCCGTGGATGTATATGTCCCCGGTTGTGCACCAAGGCCCGAAGCTATTTTGGATGGCTTCATGAGAATACAGGACCTGGTAGGAAAAGAAAGTTTAAGAAGAAGAAACAGTGAAAGATATAAAGAGCTGTTGGAAAGTTATGGAATACAATAGTCAGGATGGTATGATGGTTTAATTGTTAGTTTGGTGACCGTTAAACCGTCGAACAACCAAACAATTTAAAAAATGTTGACAAACGAAATAGTAAAACAGAAACTGGTCGAAAAGTTTGCGGAGCAGGTTACAAATTTCGGAGAGCCTTATGGAATGCTCACTTTTGAAGCGCCCAAAGAAATGAATCTAAAGGTGCTTAATTTTTTATATGATGATGAGCGGTTGAAGTTCCGCTTTCTGACCGATATCTGTGCCGTACATTACCCTGATCAGAAGGGGAGGGAATTAGCGGTAGTATATCATTTGCACAACATGCAGGATAATATCCGGGTGCGTTTCAAAGTGTTTACGGATATAGAGAAGCCTGATGTTTATACGGCAACAGGATTGTTTTCTGCTGCCAACTGGATGGAAAGGGAAACCTATGATTTTTATGGTGTGAAATTTACCGGACATCCGAATATGAAGAGGATATTGAATGTGGAAGAAATGAATTATTTCCCGTTGAGAAAAGAATACCCGTTGGAAGATCAGGCAAGAATTGATAAAGATGATGAGATGTTCGGGAGAGAATAAATTTTTATTAACCGAAATATTCTAAAGCCTCCGCTGATTGCGGAGTAGTTTGAAGAAATCATGACGGAACAACATATAAAATTACCGGAAGGAAGCATTGAAAAAACAACGACTACGTTGAACCTGGGGCCTACGCATCCGGCTACACATGGTGTATTTCAGAATATCCTGGAGCTGGACGGTGAGCGAGTTGTTTCCGCCGAGCAGACAGTGGGTTATATTCACCGGGCCTTTGAAAAGATAGCAGAGCGGAGAACGTTATACCAGATCACTCCGCTGACTGACCGTTTGAATTACTGTTCTCCTCCGCTCAACAATATGGGCTGGCACATGACCTGCGAAAAACTTTTGGGATTAAAAATTCCCAAACGTGTGGACTATCTGCGTGTGATCATTATGGAGCTGGCCAGAATTTCCGATCATCTTATTTGCAATTCTATCGTTGGTGTGGATGCGGGAGCTTACACCGGTTTTTTGTATGTGATGCAATACCGGGAACTGATCTATGAAATTTATGAAGAGGTTTGCGGGGCACGGTTGACCACCAACATCGGAAGAATAGGAGGGTTTGAACGAAACTTCAATGACATTGCCTTTCAGAAACTGGAAAAATTTCTCAAAGAATATCCGGGAGTATTGAAAGAATTTGAAAACCTTTTTCAGCGCAACCGCATTTTCATGGAGCGCACCATGGGAACCGGAGCCATTAGTGCAGAAAGAGCATTGAATTACGGATTCACCGGGCCTAACCTTCGTGCTGCGGGAGTGGATTATGATGTGAGGGTGCATGCTCCTTACAGCAGTTATGAGGATTTTGATTTTTCTATCCCGGTGGGAACAACAGGAGATAATTACGACCGCTGGCTGGTGCGCAACCAGGAAATGTGGCAAAGCCTCCGCATCATTGAGCAGGCATATCAAAAAGTTCAGGAATTTAAAGGAGCAGAGGCAGAAGTGTATCACGCGGATGCTCCTGAATACTATCTGCCGCCGAAAGAACTGGTATATACCCGGATGGAACCTATGATCTGGCATTTCAAAATCATCATGGGAGAGATCAATATGCCGGTGGGTGAAGTATATCATTCAGTGGAAGCTGGAAACGGGGAATTGGGATTCTATCTGATCAGTGACGGAGGCAGAACGCCTTACCGGTTGCATTTCCGGAGGCCTTGTTTTATTTATTACCAGGCTTATGAAGAACTGATCAAAGGAAGTATGCTGAGTGATGCGATCATTACCATGAGTAGCCTGAACCTGATAGCGGGAGAAATGGATGCTTAAATATTAAAAACAGAAAATCAATAATGCTTTTGATTTTTGCATTTTGATTTTTGACTTTTAAAATTGATATGATAAAATTTTCTGAAGAGAAATTAAAACAGGTTGAGAAGATCATTGCACGCTATCCCGAAGGGAAGCAGAAAAGCGCTTTGCTTCCTGTTTTACATCTGGCACAGCAGGAATTCGGTGGATGGCTCAGCCCCGAAACGATGGATTATGTGGCGTCATTGCTTGGACTTCTGACGATCGAAGTGTATGAAGTGGCCACTTTTTACAGCATGTACAACCTGAAACCGGTGGGTAAATATGTTTTTGAAGTGTGCCAGACCGGCCCCTGCATTACAAGAGGAAGTGATGACATCATAAAATATATCGGGGAAAGATTGGGAATAAAGCCGGGAGAGACCACTCCCGATGGTTTATTTACTTTAAAAACGGCAGAGTGCCTGGGCGCCTGCGGCTATGCGCCCATGATGCAGATGGGAAAAGGTTTTAAAGAGCATCTGACCAAAGAAAAAGTAGATGAGATCATTGAGGAGTGCAGAAGAAGTGCCGCCATCAATAATTAAAAAAGAAGAATAACGAACGGGGAAAGGAACATGGGCAGAAAACTTTTATTGGATAAGGTCGGGATCGTAGGGATCCGCAGTTATGATGTGTACCGGGAGAACGGCGGTTATTCATCAGTGGAGAAAGTATTGAAAACAATGAGTCCTGATGATGTGACCAATGAAGTGAAGAAAAGCGGCCTGAGAGGAAGAGGCGGTGCCGGATTTCCTACAGGAATGAAATGGGGCTTTCTGGCAAAACCGGAAGGTGTCCCCCGTTACCTGGTATGCAATGCAGACGAAAGTGAACCCGGAACTTTCAAAGACCGCTACCTGATGGAGCATATTCCGCATTTGCTTATCGAGGGATTGATCGTTTCTTCTTATGCAGTAGGCAGCAACCGGACCTACATTTATATACGTGGCGAATTTGGATGGATCGTGGACATTCTGGAACAGGCCATCGCTGAAGCAAAGAATAATGGCTGGCTTGGAAAAAATATTTTAGGAAGCGGGTTCGATTGCGAGATCTATGTTCATCCCGGCGCCGGCGCTTATATATGCGGAGAAGAAACAGCACTGCTGGAATCTCTGGAAGGCAAAAGAGGAAATCCGAGGATCAAACCGCCATTCCCTGCAGTAAAAGGGTTGTATGGTTGTCCAACTGTAGTGAATAATGTGGAAACACTTTCTACGGTTGTCCCGATCATCAATATGGGCGGCGATGAATATGCAAAATACGGAACGGGAAAATCAACCGGAACTAAACTGATCTCAGCCTGCGGCAATATCAATAAGCCGGGTGTGTATGAGATTGAGATGAATATTTCTGTAGAAGAGTTTATTTACAATGATGAATATTGCGGAGGGATCGCTAACGGAAAAAGGTTGAAAGCTTGTGTACCGGGAGGATCCTCAGTTCCTGTTTTGCCGGCTAATCTCTTATTAAAAACAGCAAAAGGCGAAACAAGAATGATGACTTACGAAAGTTTGTCTGACGGAGGATTTCTGACAGGAAGTATGTTAGGCAGCGGAGGATTCATTGTGTATGACGAGGACCAGTGCATTGTTAGGAACACCTATTCATTTTCCCGGTTTTACCGTCATGAAAGTTGTGGGCAATGTTCGCCTTGCCGCGAAGGGACATTCTGGATGGAAAAGATATTATGGAATCTGGAACATGGAAAAGGGAAGATGAAAGACATTGACCTCTTGTGGAGTGTTCAGGGAAATATAGAAGGCAACACGATCTGTCCTTTGGGTGATGCAGCAGCCTGGCCGGTGGCAGCGGCCATCAGGCATTTCAGGGATGAATTTGAATGGCATGTCACTCATCCCGAGGAAGCACAAAGAAGGAATTACGGATTGGCGGGGTATGCCGAGCCACTAAAGGCCGGAGTTTGATTGAAAGTAAAAAGTCAAAATGAAGAAAAATGAATTGGAGGCTTTTGAATTTCAGGAAGGCGACAAACCTTATAATATCAGGCATAGGTGTTATTATTTCGCTAAAGAGGTAGTGTTTTTCGTAAAAGAGAGTAAGTACGATAAAGTTTATAGTTCTTTATTTGATCAGCTGATCAGAAGTGCGACGTCGATCGGTGCAAATATGGTGGAAGGCAGAGCGGGAAGTTCACGAAAAGATTGGAAAAAATTTCTGGTGATATCCTTAAAATCTGCAAACGAAACAATGTATTGACTTTGCCTGATAAGGGATATATTGGATTTGAACAAAGAAAGAATAGCAAATCTGTTGAATGAAGCTGAACAGATCTCTAACATCATAGCAAGTATTATTATTAATTCAGGAAAGGATGTTTAGATTTTTGACTTTTTACTTTTGACTTGATTGTTAAACCTCCTTTTTGAGGAGTTAAAATAACTTATGTCAGAACAGAAACTTTTTAAAGTAACCATTGATAACATCACGACTGAAGTGGAGCCGGGCACAACGATCCTGCAGGCTGCACGGAAGATCGGCGGGGACATTGTGCCTCCTGCCATGTGTTATTATTCTACATTAAAAGACAGCGGCGGTAAATGCCGCACCTGCCTGGTGAAAGTGGCACAGGGATCTGCGGCAGATCCGAGACCTGTACCCAAACTGGTTGCCAGTTGCAGAACGGCCGTAATGGATGGAATGGTTGTTGAAAATATTACCAATCAGCAGGTGCTGGAAGCAAGGGACGGTGTAGTGGAGTTCTTACTTATCAATCATCCATTGGATTGCCCTGTATGCGACCAGGCCGGAGAATGTAATCTTCAGGATCTGAGTTATGGCCATGGTGATGATAAATCAAGATTTGAGTTTGTTAAAAGAACATTTGAACCTGAAAACATCGGGCCGCATATTCAGTTGCACATGAACCGCTGCATCATGTGTTACCGCTGTACTTATGTTGCCGATCAATTGACTGAGGAAAGGCTGCATGGTGTGTTGGATCGTGGCGACCGTTCCAGAATCTCCACCTATATTTCCAAAGCCATAGACAATGATTTTTCAGGAAATATGATAGATGTTTGCCCGGTGGGTGCTTTGACGGATAAAACATTCCGTTTCAAAAACCGTGTATGGTTCACCAGGCCTATGGATGCACACAGGGAATGTTCCAAATGCGCCGGAAAAGTTCATCTGTGGATGAGAGGCGATGAAGTGTTCCGGGTGACAGGAAGAAAAGACCAATGGGGCGAAGTGCATGATTGGATCTGCAACGAATGCCGCTATGATAAAAAGAAAGTAAGTGACTGGGTAATTGAGGGCCCGGCTAAGATGAGCCGTCATTCGGTGATTTCGGTAAACAAATATTATGGCTTGAAAAAGCCTAAAGACTTTTTACCGGAAGTGATGGGCGGACGGGATCCGAAGATGCTGATGGATATTCATGATGTGAGTGGTGTGAATGACCCGGATATTGATCTGAGCGCTGTTAATGGCCCGGCGACATCAAAAACATTTGAAAAGAAAGATTCTTAATAAAAGCGAAAATGCATTTATTATCTATTGATTGGTGGTTCCTTCTCGAAAAACTGGTGTTGATCATGGTGATCATTTCATTGTCACTTGTCATTGCCATGTACACTACCTATGCGGAAAGAAAAGTGGCTGCCTGGCTTCAGGACCGCCGCGGCCCCAACAGGGCAGGACCCTGGGGCATCCTTCAGCCTTTGGCCGATGGAGGAAAATTATTCTTTAAGGAAGAGATCATTCCCCTGGTATCTTCAAAATTTTTGTTCATCCTTGGTCCTTCACTTGCCATGATCACTGCTTTGCTGACCAGTGCCGTGATACCCTGGGGAACATCATTACATCTGTTCGGAAGAGAAATGCCGCTTCAGATCGCCGATGTTAATATTGGTATTCTCTACATCTTCGGCGTGGTGAGCCTGGGTGTATATGGCATCATGATTGGAGGCTGGGCTTCCAACAATAAATTTTCTTTATTGGCTGCCATCCGTGCTGCATCACAGATGATCTCTTATGAATTGGCAATGGGCTTGGCGCTAATTGCAGTACTGATGCTGGCAGGTTCCTTGCAGATGAGCGTGATCGTTCAGAATCAGATAGACCACGGATGGCATGTGATCTATCAGCCCTTAGGCTTTGTCATTTTCTTTATTTGTGCCCTGGCTGAATGCAACCGCACACCTTTCGACCTGGCAGAAGCAGAGAATGAATTGAATTTCGGTTATCACCAGGAATATTCTTCAATGAAGCTGGGCTTTTATTTATTTGCCGAATATATCAATATGTTCATCAGCAGTGCGGTGATGGCCACTCTGTTTTTCGGGGGGTATGATATCCCTTTTGTCAATGAAGCAAGCTGGGGTATCTCGCCGAATTTACTGGCATTGATCGGATTCGCCGTTTTGATGGCTAAAATATTTTTCTTTCTGTTCGTGTTCATCTGGATCCGCTGGACGATCCCGCGTTTCCGTTATGATCAGTTGATGAACCTCGGATGGAAAGGGTTGATACCGCTGTCGTTGGCTAATATGGTGCTGACAGCAGTAGTCATGCTGATATTGAAGAAATAAAATTGAAGATCGCTGACAGAGGTTGTTTATTATAAAAAATTCAATTTCTTTGCAGCCGTTTTGAGACAGTGATCAGTGAAAGAAATAGTGTAAGTATGCAGTTAACTCAGAGAGCAAAACACGTGGACCGGCATCCAATGACCTGGATCGAGCGGTTATATTTCTGGAATATTCTGAAAGGGATGTTGATCACTTTGCGGCATTTGTTCAAAAGAAAGGCAACGATCAATTTCCCGGAACAGAAAAGATCTTTTTCTTCGGTATTCCGCGGTCTGCATGTATTGAACCGTGATGAAGAAGGCAGGGAGCGCTGCACTGCCTGCGGCCTTTGTGCTGTGGCCTGCCCCGCAGAAGCCATCACTATGGAAGCAGCAGAGCGTTTACCCGGTGAAGAACAGTTGTACCGTGAAGAAAAATATGCTGCGAAATATGAGATTAATATGCTTCGTTGCATATTTTGCGGTTTATGTGAAGAGGCCTGCCCGAAAGATGCGATCTATTTATCACAGACTTTTGCTCCTTCCAATTATTCGAGGAAGGGGTTTATTTATAAAAAAGATGATATGCTGATACCGAATCCGCTGACCGAGCCTGAAACTTATAAAAAAGCCTTAGGGGAAAGACCGGCGAAAATGATCGGCAATCAGTAAGGATAAAGACCGCTTATAAGAAAATGAGTATAACGCTGATTTTGTTTTGGTTTCTTTCTGTACTGGCGCTATTCAGTGCAGCAATGGTAGTTGCCAGCAAAAATCCCGTGTACAGTGTATTATGGCTGATACTGGTATTCTTTGCTATTTCCGGCCATTATCTTTTATTAAATGCCCAGTTTCTTGCTATTGTAAATATTATCGTTTATGCAGGTGCCATAATGGTATTGTTTCTTTTTGTGATCATGCTGATGAACCTGAACAAGAGTAATGAACCCAAGAGAAATAAATGGCTGAATCTTGCGGGTGTATTGGCCGGGGGATGTCTGCTGCTTGTATTGGTAGCGGCATTGAAGAATGCAGAAACAAAAGCAACCCTTGCTGAAACAGGTACCGGAAATATCGGGTTGATTGAAAACCTGGGCAAAGCGTTGTTCACTGATTATGTAGTGCCGTTTGAAATCAGCAGTGTATTGTTTTTAAGTGCTATGGTAGGTGCAGTAGTATTGGGGAAAAAAGAATCATCCCCGGACACTGCCGGGCAATCAGGTAAGTCATCTGAAAAATGAATGGAATATGTTCCCGGGGGATAGCTTTAAATTAAAAAAACAAAACGGTCCCTTAACGGAATTATGGAAAAATTAAAGAAGTCTTATGCCGGTTAATTATTACATATTTCTGTCATTGGCTTTGTTTGCCATTGGTATCGTGGGTGTGTTGATACGGCGGAATGCCATTACATTTTTCATGTGTATTGAGATCATGCTGAATGCCGTGAATCTTTTACTGGTTGCTTTTTCAAAAATGCACCATGCAAAACAGGCAGCCACGCTGGCAACGGCAGGCATTGACGGTCAGATATTCGTATTTTTTATCATGGTGGTAGCAGCAGCAGAAGTGAGTGTGGGGTTGGCGATCATAGTCATGTTATTCCGGAATGTTCATTCGGTGAATGTGAATTTTTTAAACAGGTTAAAGCATTAGAAAGCAGCGTATGCAAAATGCATTACAATTGGTTTGGCTGATTCCTTTTTTCCCTTTAATAGGATTCCTAATTAATGGATTATTCCGTAAGCAACTGTCAAAGTCACTGATCGCTTTAACCGGCTGTGGTACGATCCTGGTATCTTTTATTCTTAGCGTCTGGGTTTTTTTACAGGTAAAAAATGGGAACAGTGATGTGGCGGAATATTTCAATTTTATTTCTGCCGGTTCATTTAAAGTCCCTTTTGCTTTCCAGGTTGATGCGCTGTCATCATTGTTTCTGCTCATCATTACCGGCATAGGATTCATTATTCATGTTTATTCCACTTCTTACATGAAAGATGAAACCGGTGAACATTACGGAAGATATTTTTCTTACCTGAATCTTTTTGTTTTCTCCATGTTGTTGCTGGTGATGGGCGCAAACTATGTCATCATGTACCTGGGATGGGAAGGAGTGGCGCTTTGTTCTTATTTACTGATCGGTTATTGGTTTAAGAATACGGAATACAGCAAGGCAGCAAACAAAGCATTTATTATGAACCGTGTCGGTGATTTTGCTTTTCTGCTTGCATTGTTCTGGATCGTTTCCAAAACAGGCAGCGTTTCATTTGATGTGGTTTTTTCTAAAGCTTCTGCCTTAGGTACAAGTGATGTTACCATCATTACTCTTTTGTTATTTATCGGCGCTACCGCAAAAAGTGCACAGATACCATTATATACCTGGTTGCCTGATGCGATGGCCGGGCCTACTCCGGTCTCTGCACTGATCCATGCGGCAACGATGGTGAATGCAGGTATTTACATGGTTACCCGGAGTAAGGCGCTTTATTCTTTAGCGCCCCTTTCTCAGGACGTAATTGCAATAACAGGACTGGCTACGGCAATTCTTGCTGCTACTATTGCCATGAAGCAAAATGATATCAAAAAAGTTTTAGCTTATTCTACAGTAAGTCAGTTGGGGTACATTTTTTTAGCATTGGGAGTTGGTGCTTACACGGCAGGGATTTTTCATGTCATGACGCATGCTTTCTTTAAAGCATTACTATTCCTTGCTGCAGGCAGTGTGATCCATGCCATGGGCGGTGAACAGGATATACGAAGGATGGGCGGAATGAAAGGGAAGCTGAAGATAACTTACATCACTTTCCTCGTCGGATGCCTTGCTATTTCCGGTATTCCTCCGTTTTCCGGCTTCTTTTCAAAAGATGCCATTCTGTTGAGTGCGTATGAGCATAATAAGATTTTATATGTTGTCGCATTGTTTGGTGCATTGCTGACCGCTTATTATATGTTCCGCTTGCTGTTTCTCACATTTAATGGATCATTCAGGGGAACAGAAGAACAACAACATCATTTACACGAAAGCCCTGCAGCCATGACGATACCACTGATCATTCTTGCTGTTCTTTCATTTGCAGGCGGCTTTGCCGGCATACCGGACATATTTTTGAAAGGCGGAGATGCCATTGCGGAATTTTTGTCTCCGGTACTTCCTCCGGAAGGCGGAAAAACGGTTTCTCATTCTACCGAATTAATACTGATGCTCCTCACAACGGTATTGGTTCTGGCGGTTATTGTGCTGGCATGGTTCAGGTTCCGTAAATATAAACCTGAAGAAGAAAAAGGTTTGGGAAAATTCCTGAAGAACAAATGGTATGTGGATGAGCTGTATGAGAAGATCATTATAAATCCATTGGACAGATTTGGCGCATTTCTTAGCAATGTATTTGACCGTTCTGTGGTGGATGGATTGGTAAACATAGTAGGCAGGCTGGTAAATTACGGCAGCAGGCAGGTTCGTTTATTACAAAGCGGGCAGGTGACCAGCTATGTTTTATTGATGGTACTGAGTATGTTATTGATCATGGCAGTTCAGTTTTTTTTAAGAAAATAAACCGGTCTGTGATGCCCGTACAACAGAAAATCAGTGCTTCAAAAAATAAAAAATATTTTTTAACATTAAAACCTGATACTCCTTTCACTCCATGTCCGGAGGAAAAGGAGATGCAGATAACATGATCCCGGTTTTATTTATATTGATTCCATTGGTCAGCGGATTGACCTTGTTCTTTTTTAAAAATGAAAAAAGTGCAAGATCATGGGCTTTATTTTCTTCAGTGGTTACCTTGTTTGTTTCCGTATCGGGTTTAACCTTTTTTAATGATAGTAACCACCTGAAATTTTCCGCTGAATGGCTCAGTTTTCTTGGAAGCAGTTTTTCGGTAAAGGTGGATGGAATGGGACAGGTGTTATGCCTGCTTACCGCAATTTCATACCCGGTGATCTTTCTTGCCACCTGGAAGAATCAGTATAGCAAAGCAAGCAGTTTCTTTGGACTGATGATGCTGGAGCAGGCCGGGCTAATGGGAGTATTTGTGGCGATGGACGCATTGCTGTTTTATTTTTTCTGGGAAATGGTATTGATTCCTGTGTATTTTCTCTGTTCCCGGTGGGGCGGAGAAAAGAGAGTTCAGGCTACATTTAAATTTTTTATTTATACTTTCCTGGGTTCTGTTTTGATGCTGGTAGCAATTATTTACCTGTTTTCTCAAACATCAGACCATTCATTCAGCATTGAATCTTTTTACAGGTTAAGCAAAATTCTTCCTGCTAAAACGCAGGGGTGGGTCTTTTGGTTGTTCTTCGCAGCTTTTGCGATCAAGATGCCTGTTTTTCCGTTTCATACCTGGCAGCCGGATCTGTATGAACAGTCCAATACACCCACGACAATTGTATTAAGCGGGGTGATAGTGAAGATGGGCGTCTTTGCATGCATCCGCTGGCTGCTCCCGGTTGTATCCGTAGCATCATTCCAATGGGGCGATGTGGTAACATCTTTAGCTGTTACAGGCATTTTATATGCATCGCTGATCGCCATTCAGCAGGATGATCTGAAGCGCCTGGTTGCGTATTCTTCCATAGCACATGTGGGTTTGATGTGCGCTACCATTTTTTCAGAAACGACAATCGGGTTCCAGGGGGTAATGATCCAGATGTTCAATCATGGGATCAATATCATCGGATTGTGGATCGTTGTAGAAATGATCGGGAAACAGACCGGTACAAGAAAAATATCTGAACTGGGTGGTTTGGCTCAGAAAGCTCCTTCACTGGCAATCTTTGCATTGATTATAGGCCTGGCCAATTTAGCGTTGCCGCTGACCAACGCATTTGTCGGTGAATTTATGATGTTCAATGGGATCTTCAGCTCAGGCGCTACCCGTTATAACGTGATCTTCACCGTATTGGCTGCAGCCAGTATTATTCTGGTGTCAATCTACATTTTAAATATGATCCGGAAAGTATTTTATGGAAACAACAATGAAGTGACTATGGCGGCAAATGACATTAAATGGAATCATAAATTGGTACTGAGTGTGATTGTGATTCTTATCATTTGGCTCGGGGTATATCCGGATAGTATATTGAACCTGACACAGGGACTGTCCGAAACGATCTTAAAACAATCTGATGTAATGCATTTGTTTTCGGGAAAATAATGAATTGAAATTATGAATGCTTTAATTATATCTGCAGTTTGGGGAGTAGTCATGATGTTCAGCGGAATACTGCTGAAACAGAGATCCGGCATTCGCAACCTTGCTGTAGCGGGGCTTGTTTTGCTGCTGGTTTCAAACATTCTTGAAATGTCTGGTACGGTATTTTTTAAAGTAGAGTTGAAAGGGATGATCGTTTTCGACAGGTTTGCCCTTTTTTTTGATTCGATCATTTTTGCTTCCGCCTTGATTTATCTTTTCCTGTCTGCAAGAGATATGGAAAAAGTTGGGGTTAATTATGCTGAATATTTCGCATTGATATTTTTCATTCTTTGCGGTATTACCCTTGTAGCCTCATTTAAATCATTATTGATCTTGTTTCTTGGCATTGAGATAGTTTCCATACCGCTTTATATTCTTACCGGCAGTGAAAAAAAGAATTTAAAGAGTAATGAAGCTTCTCTTAAATATTTATTGCTTGGTTCTTTTTCTACTGCGATTATGCTGATGGGGATCGCTTTTGTTTATGGAGCAACCGGAAGTTTTATGTCTGCGGAAATAATTGCTTCCCCGGGAACTGTTTCTGCTCTGCTGATTGCAGGGATGACACTGTTATTATTTTCCATGGCATTTAAAGCTTCAGTAGTGCCATTCCATTTTTGGGCACCGGATGTATATGACGGAGCGCCAACTGTGTTTGCTTCTTTTATGGCAACTATTGTCAAGGCTGCCAGCTTCATTGCTTTCATCCGGTTATTCAATGATTTATTCGGTGATATGAAGCCGGAATGGCAATTATGGATGGCAGTGTTGACAGCGGCAACTTTATTTGTTGGAAATATAACGGCTGTATTTCAGCAAAGTGTCAAAAGGATGCTGGCATACTCCAGTGTTGCCCAGGCGGGATTCATGATGTTCTCCCTTTATGCCATGAATACGGATGCAGTGGAAGGACTTTTACTGTATGTTGCGGCGTACAGCCTGGCGACCATTGGCATTTTTGCCGTTCTCAATAAAATGAGCGATTATACCTTTGACGGGTTTAATGGTTTTGCAAAGAGTCAGCCGGTACTTGCTGCGTCAACCACAATATGTTTGTTATCTCTCGCCGGGATTCCGCTCACTGCCGGTTTTCTGTCAAAGTTTTACATGCTGAGAGCAGCAATTGATACACATAAGAATTTATGGCTGGTGATATTCGCTGTAGTGATGGCTGCCGTAAGTGTGTATTATTATTTCCGGCTTATCCAGGCAATGTATTTCCGGGAAGGCAATGCACATGAAATAGAGGTCACACCTGTGTTTAAATGGACAATGGTTGTTGTGGCAGCTCTTGTCATACTGTTAGGCATATTCCCCAATTTACTCCTGTACTGGTTTTATTTTTAGATTTTTTTCCGCTCATCAATTTGTATTCCTGTTGGCGGTGGTTTCAGTAACTTCGGTAATAATTTATGAGGTTCCGGGATATTTTGTCATTGGCCTATCGTACTGTACGCAGCAATAAATTGAGGACAGGTATTACTGTTGCCATCATAGCTTTCGGCATCATGGCATTAGTAGGTATCATTACGGCCATTAAAGCCATGAACCAAAAATTTGTGGAAAGCTTTTCAATGATGGGCGCCAATGGATTTGTCATACGGTATAAACAACGAAATATAAATTTCGGGGGCGGTAATAATTCCGATCTCCAATTATCAAAGAAAACAGCCCGAAAAGAAAAAAAATCAAACCTTGGCAGGATCATTACAAAAAGGGAAGCTGAATTATTTATAAAGCGTTTCAATTTCCCGTCCATAAAAAGCATTTCAGTTTTTGCAAACCGGTCCAGCATCATATCATACAGGGAAAGGAAGACAAGCCCCAATGTTATACTTTTTGGAAGTGATGAGAATTTTTTACAACTGAATGGCTTTATGTTGCGTGCAGGGCGAAATCTGAGCAGCACAGATGTTCAGACAGGCAGAAACGTATGTTTGTTAGGTTATGATGTGGCTAAAAATCTTTTCAGGGAAAATGTGGACAGAGCGGTGAATATGGTGATCCAGATCAATAATATCCCCTTCCGGGTGCTGGGTGTTTTGGACAGCAGGGGATCTTCTTTCGGATTTAGCAGGGACAACCTGGTAGTAACAAGCTATGAAAATGTAGATCGCAATTTTCCGGGCGGTTCCTCTTATTCCATTGCCGTGATGACCAATGATATCAGGCAGGTAGAAGCTGCTATGGGTGAAGCAGAGAGCGATTTCAGAGCTATCCGGAAGCTGAATGTAACAGAAGACAATAATTTTGTTTTGGATCGTAGTGACAGTGTAGCAGAGCGGGCGATGAATACGTTGGGATTCCTGACCATTTCAGCTACGATTATTGGTTTTATTACTTTAATAGGTGCTGCCATCGGTTTGATGAATATCATGCTTGTTTCTGTTTCGGAGCGTACCCGTGAAGTGGGGCTGATAAAAGCGATCGGGGGAAAAAGCAAAGTGGTACGAAGGCAATTCTTACTGGAGGCAGTCATCATCAGTATCCTTGGGGCATTATTCGGAATTATTCTTGGTGTGTTGGTCGGCAATTTATTTTCAATTGTACTCAATACAGGCTTTATAGTTCCCTGGAACTGGGTTTTATACGGCATAATCATTTGCAGTGCAGTCGGCTTGCTGGCAGGATTGTACCCCGCTTTGAAAGCCGGAAAACTCAACCCCATAGAAGCATTACGCTATGAATAAAAGGGGTCAAAAATGTAAAAATGATCCGGATGGAGCAGCACCGGAATAGCCCTAAAATTCTTGGTCACTATAAAAAAATCACTAACTTGAATCGCTTTCATAAAAAAAATGGCGAAATGATGCTTTGATACAAACTTTTTCCTTAGCATTGTAACCCTGAAATCACATTTAACATTTAAAATTTCAAAACTTTAAAAACACAAGATTATGGCTGAGACAAAACCAACTGCAACAGCATCAGTTAAGGCTACGTCAGTGCATACGAAGAAAAGTGGTAATGCAATTTCATGGCTTGCCCCTGTTCTTTGCATTATTGCAGGTTATTCCATCTGGAGATTCCTCATTGGAGATCCTTCAGGATTTAAAGCTCCCGGGCAAGGCTGGTTCTGGCCTGACCACATGCAACCCAAAGATGCCTTTCACAGAATTTACGATGGTGGCATTATTGTACCGCTGTTGATTGGAATGTTCCTGATGGTGGTGACTTTTTCCATCGAACGCTACCTTACTATCCGTAAGGCTTTAGGTAATGGCTCTATTGACGATTTTATCCGCAAAGTTCAGTATCACCTTGCCAACAAGAATGTTGATGCTGCTCTTTCTGAGTGCGATAAACAAAGAGGTTCTGTTGCCAATGTAATGAAAGCGGGATTGCGCCGCTACAAAGAAATGATCAGTGAAGGCGAAATGAACACGGATCAAAAAGTGATGGCAATTCAAAAAGAAGTGGAAGAAGCCACTGCATTGGAATTACCGATGCTTCAAAAGAACCTGGTGTTCCTTTCTACTATTACATCAGTTGGTACCCTGATCGCCCTGTTGGGGACGGTTATCGGTATGATCCGGGCCTTCACCGCTCTTGGCGAAGAAGGTGGCGCCGGTTCTGCAGCTCAGCTGGCAGTAGGTATTTCCGAAGCTTTGTATAATACGGCCTTGGGTATCGCTACCTCTGCATGTGCACTGATCATGTATAACATTTTCACTACAAAAATTGATTCGATCACATACGGTATTGATGAATCAGGTTTCACACTTACCCAAAGCTTCGCTTCTCTTTATAAATAAGAAGCTTTCGGAGAATATTTTGTTGTGGAAAATTGAAACTAAAGCATCTCAATACTAAACTCTTTTAAACATGCCAAGTGTTAAAATACCGAGGAAAAGCACTGATTTTGACATGACACCGTTCGTGGACGTTGCTTTTCTCATCCTGACTTTTTTCATGCTGGCTACAAAATTCAAACCACCGGAGCCTGTAGATATAACAACTCCCAGCTCGGTTTCTGCAGATATGCTTGATGAAAAAGATGCCCTTTTGATCTCGATGGATAAAGACAACAGGGTATTCTTTACCATCACTTTGCAGTCAACCGAAGACCAGGGCATTTATGATGAAATTATCCAGAAGATAAATAAGGATAAAAACCTTAATCTTAATAATGCAGAAATGGCTAATTTCAGAAAGACAAGTTTCATAGGGGTTCCTTTCAGCCAGTTAAAAGCGTTGTTAAATACGCCTAGTGATCAGCAGAAGGATTTGAAACAGCCAGGAATTCCAATGGATACAACAGGCGGGGAATTGACTTATTGGATCCAGGCATCAATTAGTGCTTTTGCAGGGCGCCAGATCGCTTATTTGATTAAAGGCGATGATAATGCAAAATTCCCGACGTTTGAAAATGTAATTCAGGCTTTAAAGCGTAATGACCAACTTAAATATAACCTGATCACATCTCCAGAAGCAGTTCCTGCCGGAACAGAACTTTACAAGCAACGGCAGGCAGCTCTTTCCGGGAATAAAAAATAATACTCTAAGACTTTAAAAAATTTCAGATATGGCAAGTATAGATACCGGAGGTTCAGATAGCGGTAAGAAAAAAGGCAGGGGCGTAAAAAAAGCAAAAAAACTTACCACCCGGATTGATATGACGCCGATGGTGGACCTGGGCTTTTTACTGATCACGTTTTTCATTTTTACAACAACGATGTCCACGCCTACCACTATGGATCTGAACATGCCTAAAGACACCCAGAAACAGGATGAACAGACCCAGGTGGCCCAATCAGGGGCTTTGACAATCATGCTTGGAAAAGACAACCAGGTGTATTATTATGAAGGAGAATTAAAATCTGATGGGTCTAATTTTAAGCAGACTACTTTTAAAGGGATAAGAGATGTTATTATTAATAAAAAGCAAAGTGTTATAAACAGTTATGTGCCGTCTCCTGATGATGAAGCCATTATACAGAAGGCAAAAGCAAAGGGTGATCCAAACTGGCAGAATGCTGCTAAAGACAAGAATTTTACTGTTATCATCAAACCTGATGCAGATGCCACATATAAAAATACAGTTGACATCCTGGACGAGATGACCATTAATAATGTGAAGCGCTTTGCCATGATTCCAATAACAGATTCGGAACTTCAATTAATCAAAGCTACCGAGGCAAGTGGCAAGTAAATTAAGTGAATGACATTTTATGGAATGAAATAGTATTTGCATCTTAACCTAAACTGAGTTGTATTATGGATCCGAAAAAAATATTAAATACTGATTTCCTGGACCTGCTGTTTGAAAACAGGAATAAAGATTACGGGGCTTACTACCTGAGAAAGACCTATAACAGGCGCATTGTCCGGGCATTGATCATTACCGCTTCTGTTGCTGTGCTGGCTTTTTTAGGTTCTGTGTTAGCCAGTTCAGTAAACAAGAATAGCGGTAAAGTAAAGATCAGTGAAGTGACATTGCAGGACCTTAAACAGCAAGAGGAGAAAAAAGTTGAACCTCCTCCGCTTCCTCCGCCCAAACAGGAACCCCCTAAAGTGGAGATGAAGCAATTCACTCCTCCCAAGATCGTAAAAGACGAAGAAGTACAAAAGCCACCTCCTGAACAGGAAGAATTGAAAGAAGCTAAGATTGATGTGATCAACCAGGAAGGTATCAAAGATCTGAATATTGCCACCCCTACCCAGATTGATGAAGGGAAAAAAGTGATCGAAGAAAAGAAAGATGATGATGAAAACAAGATATTTGAAAAAGTGGAGATTGAAGCTCAGTTTCCGGGGGGAGATGCAGCCTGGAGGAAATACCTCGAACGTAACTTGTCAGGCTTTAACCCGGCTGACAACGGAGCACCCGCCGGAACTTATACAACTTATGTTCAGTTTGTAGTGGATAAAGACGGGAATATCAGTGATGTGAAGCCGCTTACCAATTTTGGTTATGGTATGGAAGATGAAGCTGTAAAAGTTATCAAAAAAGGGCCTAAATGGACACCGGCCATTCAAAACGGACGTAAAGTAAAAGCTTATCGTAAACAGCCGATCACATTTGTGGTACAGGAAGAGTAAAATAGTATAATTATAAAATATCAGATCCCTGTTTCAGTTTGAGGCAGGGATTTTTTTTCGGGTTTAAAAGATCAGGCTAATTTTGAAAATATGTATCAGCAAAACGGATGGAATGATACTATTGTGGCTCCTGCCACTGCTCAGGGAGTCAGCGCTATCAGTGTTATCCGGCTGAGCGGCTCCCTCGCATTTTTGATTATGGATCGCCTTTTTCCGGCAAAAAAAATTTCCGGACAGAATACCCATACGTTGCATGTAGGATTTTTAAAAGATGGAGACAGGGTCATTGATGAAGTTGTTGTTTCTGTCTTCAGATCACCACGTTCCTACACAGGAGAAGATATGGCAGAGATCAGTTGCCATGGCTCGCCGTATATTGTACAACAGATATTAGATGCCTGCATTAATCATGGCGCCCGTATCGCAAAACCAGGAGAATTTACCCAGCGGGCATTTCTAAACGGCAAATTGGATCTCACGCAGGCAGAAGCGGTAGCTGATCTGATTGCAAGTAATTCTGCCGCTTCACACAAGACCGCACTGAATGCCATTCGCGGAGGCTTCTCAAAAAAATTAAAAGAACTCCGGGAAGACATGATCCGTTTCTCGGCGCTGAATGAATTAGAACTTGATTTTTCGCAGGAAGATATTGAGTTTGCCGATCGCAAACAGTTTTATTCATTGATCAGCGAACTCCGGCAAACTGTTGACCAATTGCTTTCCTCTTTTAAAATCGGGAATGCCATCCGAAATGGAGTGAGTGTTGCGATCATTGGAAAACCGAATGCAGGAAAATCAACTTTATTGAACACTTTGCTGAATGAGGATCGTGCCATTGTAAGCGATATTCCGGGCACCACACGTGATACGATTGAAGAAGTAATCAATATTGATGGCATTTTATTCAGGCTGATTGATACTGCCGGAATCAGGAAGCATACCAGTGATGTGATCGAAGCGGCAGGAGTAGAACGCAGCCTGGAAAAAATGAAAAAGGCTGACCTGGTTCTTTTCCTTTTTGACGTAAGTGATGCAAAAGATGAAATAGCCAGGTTAATATCAGAATTGCAGAAAGAACAATTGAATTTTCTTCCGGTTGCCAATAAAATTGACCAGGTTGGAGAATTATCTGCCCGAAAAAATTTTTCTGATATAGAAAAAGTGATTTTTGTATCTGCAAAAGCACAACTGCATACCGATATTTTACGGGAACGTATGGTGGATGCAGTGGTAGAGGGAAAACTTCAGGTGGAAGACACCGTCATCACCAATGCACGTCACTATCATGCGTTGAAACAAGTGCAGCAATCTTTATCGGACATTCGTAAAGGATTGGATGAAAAAGTACCCGGCGATCTTCTGGCTTCCGATATCCGGCGATGTTTATACTATCTTGGCGAAATAACCGGCCAGGTCACCAATGAAGAACAGCTGGATTATATTTTTTCAAAGTTCTGTATCGGAAAGTAATTATTAATTTTTGTTGAAATGATTTTGTAATTCTTGATACAGTTATTGTACTGAAAATTTTATCTCATTCTATACAATCGCACTACCTGATCCAGGAAATATTTATGGAAAGGATTTTCATTAGCATCTTAACAGAAACCGGACTACAATGGATGCAACAAAAATTCTTTCATCTTCATTTCTTGATCTTGTTTTTGAGAACAGGAATAAGGAATATGGCGCTTACTACCTGAGAAGAACTTATAAAAGCCGTATTACCTCGGCATTGATCTTTAGTTTTTCAATTGTCATCCTTGCTTATCCGGGTTCATTACTAATGGTATCTAAAAAGAGGAATACAATAAAAATGGAAAGGCCCGTTGTAACTGTACAGGATGTTAAACAAGGTGATGAAAAAAAGATCGAATCGCCGAAGCCGAAAAGCCAGATGGCTCTTCCTGCGATTGAAATGAAGCGATTTTCTTCCCTGATAACTTTGAAAATGGAAGACATTCATAAGCCTCCGCCTGACCAGGATGATCTGAAAGATGCAAAGATTGGTCTGATTGATAAGAACGGTCCCCGATACGAGAATATTGCTACACCTGCTGAGATAGATGATACCAGAAAAATCGTCCGGGAAAAAAAGAAAGATGAAGGAGAATTGATTATTGAAATCGTGGAGATCGAAGCAAAATTCCCCGGAGGAGATGCTGCATGGAGGAAATATCTTGTTCGTAATTTATCAGGATTTGATCCTGCAGATCATGGTGCACCTGCCGGAACCTATACAACGGTTGTACAGTTCGTGGTAGATAAGGAAGGAAATATCAGTGATGTGAAGCCACTTACCAATTTAGGCTATGGCATGGAAGAAGAAGCTGTAAAAGTGATACAAAACGGACCGAAATGGGATCCGGCTATTCAGAATGGAAGGAAGGTAAAGGCATACCGGAAACAACCAATCACATTTGTGGTACAGGAAAACTAACATTACTTTTATTGGTTAACTTGCCAGAAAATCAAGATCAATACTATCAGTAAATGAAAATAAAATGAAGAAAATTCTCCCGCTCATCTTAGTGGTTGCCGTTATGGTTTCCTGTAAACAAAAAACGAGTAATGATCAGGAAAAGACTGAAACAACTTCTGAACAACATGAGGAGCACAATAGTGTTAATTCAGAATTGCAGTTAAATAGCGGGGCCAAATGGAAAGCTGACTCCGGCACCCGGGCACATGTTTCAGAATTAAAAAGCATAGTTGATGGTTATGAAAAAAGCGGGTCAAAAGACTTTGCACCTCTTGCCACCCGGTTGCAGGAAAGTTTGAACAGCCTGATCGACGATTGTAAAATGACAGGCCCCGATCACGATGCTCTTCATAAATGGCTTGAGCCGTTGCTGGAGAAAGTGAAAGAACTCAAAGATGACTCACCCGCTAATGGATACTCATTGGTTAAGGATATTTCTGAACACTTGGATGTGTTTCAGAATTATTTTGAGTAAAAATCAGTTTCACAAATTCAGAAATATGATTTTTTTGTGCGGTTGCCGGCATGCCGGATTATTAAAATGCAGGATGGAGCTGACTCTTTGAGCTTATTGAAAGATTTATTTTTTATCAGTAGCCGACCCGGAAAAAAATCTATGAAGGATTTGGAACCGGCGTTTTTTCCCCGGATATAATGCCGATAAATTTTTAAAGATCAGTGTTATTATTGTCATGAATACGATCAATAACACTAATGTCATTTCTTGTTTCATTCCCTGCATCCGGAACACTTCCAGTAAAATGAATCCGTGGATTAGGCAGATCAGCCCTGTTGTATAAGCCTGGCTGAATCCCGCTTTTCTCAACAGGTGATGTATATGTGTATTGTCAGCTGTAAACGGAGACTGGCCTTTCCAGATGCGGAGTACGAATACTCGTAGTGTATCAAACACGGGGATCAATACAATTCCCAGAGTGAATATCGGGGCGTGAATCAATACCGGCTCTGCTGCATTGGTATTGCTTTGCATCAGGCGTATGCAGAGAATAGCGATCGTAAAGCCAAGTATTAAAGAACCTGTATCGCCCATAAAAATTTTGGCGGGATTATAATTGAAAAACAGGAAAGCCAGGATGCCACCGGCCAATGCAAAAGCAATTATGGATGAATTTAAATTATGGTTCAATCCGAGGAATATTCCCAGGGTGATCAGGCTCATGAAGCCTAAACTTCCTGCCAGGCCATCAATACCATCAATAAGATTGAAAGCGTTTGTGATACCGACTATTGCAAGAATGGTAAATGTATATTGTACAAAAAGCGGCAGATGTTGCAGGCCAAACAGGCCTTCAAAACTCGTCACACGCAATCCGGAAACAGCGATCAGCGAAGCCAGGGCCAGTTGTATAATGAATTTGTAACGGGCAGCAAGGCTCCTGAGATCATCCATCATGCCTAAGGCTGTGAGGATGATAAGGGAAAAAAAGAAACAGATTTGTTCGGGATTATTATCGAAGGAGTACCAGAAAAACAATGCTATGGTCATTCCGGCAATGATAGTGATACCTCCCAGTGTAGGTATGGGTGTAGAATGAATCTTCCTGCTTCCCGGCATATCGTACACCTGGTGCTTCTTCAGCAGGGAAATAACCGCAGGCATAGTGATTAGTGTAACGATAAATGCAGTCAAAAAACCAAGTAAGGCAAACTTGAAGTCGTGGAACGATAAGTCGATCTGCAACAGGTGGAAAAGGCTTTTCATCAGTATTGGGCTTTCAATTGGATATTTGAGACGGGGTAAAAATAATAGGAAAATATCTTAGCGTCAATAGTTTCTTTATTGTGGTCTGGTATGATTTTTTTTTATCTTGAAGAAGATAGAATTAATTTTGATACTATCTCTCGGATATTTACGATATTAAGAACGTAATTTTTGCAATCAGAGAATCTGGATCTATGGCGACGAATATTTTCTGGATCAGTTTATTTCTTTTGACTTACTGTTATACCGGCTATGCAGGCTTTCTTTTCCTGTTCAACAAGTTCAGGCGTATTTTCAATAAAAAAAGTTTTTCTGAGAACAATGAAGAAACTCCTTCCGTCACGCTGATCGTTGCGGTATACAATGAATCCGCAATCCTTGAAAAAAAGATTCAAAACACGTTTGCAATAAAATATCCAAAGGATAAACTCGAGCTGATCTTCGTGGATGACGGATCTACGGATGACTCTTCAGCTATTATAGCCAATTACCCGGAAATCGGTTTAATTTATCATAACTCCCGGAAGGGCAAAGCTGCTGCTTTACAGTCTGCAATGAAACAAGTACGGACACCCGTAGTCATTTTTTGTGATGCTAATTCAATACTCAATGATCAATGTATTCAAAAAATTGTACCTCATTATAATCATCCGTTGATCGGAGGCGTGGCCGGAGAAAAAAAAGTATTGGGGCAAGCTGCCGGTTCTGCAGTTGGAGAAATGGAAGGATTTTATTGGAAGTATGAATCGTTTCTGAAAAGGCAGGAAGCTGATTTTTTTACAACAGTAGGTGCCGCCGGCGAGTTGTTTTCTATCCGTACTTCTTTATTCCGGATGACAGAAGTGGATATTATAACAGATGACTTCCTGATTTCAATGCAGGTATGTCTTCAGGGGTATCGCATTGCGTATGAACCCGGGGCATATTCTACCGAAACACCGTCTGCCTCAATCCGGGAAGAAACGAAAAGAAAAGTCAGAATAGCTGCGGGAGCGTACCAATCTATCGGGTATTCAAAAGGGTTATTCAATTTTATCCGGCATCCTTTACTTTCATTCCAATATTTTTCACATCGCCTGTTGCGGTGGGTTTTGTGCCCTTTTCTGCTTCCCATCCTGCTGGTCAGTAATATGATTATCGTTTGGGCTTCGGATAATGAATTATATCGGCTTTTTCTTTATGGGCAGCTACTGTTTTATTTAATGGCTGCAGCAGGATGGCTGTTGATACGCTCCGGCCGGAAAGGAAAAATAGTTACAGCTCCTTTTTATTTTGTATTCATGAATACCTGCCTTGTAAGAGGATTATTTATTTTCCTGAATGAGAAACATACAGTATTGTGGCAAAAAGCTATGAGAACTGAAGCATCGGGCGCAACAGATTAGTGAAATTTTTCCGGGATTTTTCAGGATGTTAAGTGTGAAAAGGAAGGGAGATCAATTGATTTACTGCTTGATTGCTTCACATGCCGGCAATTTTTCATTTCTGAAAATGTTCTTTCCGCTTGGATCATCTTTTTCCGGAAATTCAACCGTTTGCAGCAAGCTTTCATTTTGCAGATTGATTCTTTTTGGAGTAATAATGGTGAATGATCCCAGCTCATTATGCTCAGGAGGTAAAAATATAATATGCGTACTTGTGTCATTTAATAAAAAACGAAGCCGCTGTGTTTCATAACCCGGGTAAGAGACCTCAACATTAACATCTGTACCCGCCAGACTGAAAAAAGTAACACTTCCTTTCTCATCTGCTACCTTGCCGTTTTCATTGATCTTGACTATTGCACCCGGTAATAATTGATTGTTGTATTTGTCTTTTATTACGGTTTTAAAAATATTCTGGCTGAAACAGGAAGTTGCCGGCAAAAGAAAAAGAAGCAGAAGAGTTCTTGGCATTACTTATCCCGGGAGATTTAATATGAGTGGTTGTTCTTAATTGTTTGAGTGTTGCGAAGGTAGTTCAATCTGTTTTTATCAGGAAAGGCATACTGTGGTTTTATTCTTTTTTTAAACAAATTCTGATTACTCCCGGGTTGATGCAAAAAATCTCCGTTTAAATTTCCGGAATGAAACGGGGCCCTGTCGCTAATGACCCGGACTTCCATGCTTCCCGTTTTGTTATTAAATGATAAATTGCAGATTCTTAGAAGTAACTTTTAGCATTTATTAAATGATCAACCTGACCTGGCGCAGTCAACTAATATATTATCCAGTCCGATAGAATATCTGAAAGGTGTTGGTCCGCAACGGGCAGACCTGCTGAAGAAAGAATTGAATATTTTTACTTTCAATGATCTTTTAGAGCATTTTCCCTACCGGCATGTTGATAAAACCAAAGTGAATCTGATAGCAGAGATAACCTCCCGGACCGAATATATCCAGGTAGCCGGTGTACTAGTATCTTTCGAAGTGTTGGGGGTTAAAAATAACAGAAGAGCGGTAGGACAATTAAAAGACAAAACAGGATTTTTGGAACTGGCCTGGTTTCAGGGGATAAACTGGGTTCAAAAAAACCTGACAACGGGTTCTTCCTATCTTGTGTATGGAAAGGTCACTTTTTATCAGGGCAGGCCTCAGATCATTCACCCGGAAATTGAATTATGGACCGAAGAAAAACAAGATGGTAAAAGCCATCTGGAACCGATTTATCCCACAACTGAAAAGTTGAAGGCTAAAGGATTGGGAGGAAGGCAAATCGGTAAACTGACTCAGAGACTATTGCAATTAGTAAGGGAAAAAGATCTTCCGGAAAACCTCCCGGAAAAAATTTTATCCCAAATGCGATTGATGAACCGTTCCGAGGCTTATCGGAATATTCATTTTCCACCCGGGATCACAATCTATGAACAGGCAGTGAAAAGATTGAAGTTTGAAGAATTATTTGTTGCCCAGCTGCGAATGAATTTATTAAAATCACAGCGTCATCGTTATTCAAAAGGAGTGTTGTTTGACAAAGTGGGTGAGCTATTTAATACGTTTTATAATAAATACCTTCCTTTTGAACTTACCGGAGCCCAGAAAAAAGTGATCAAAGAAATTCGTTCCGATACTGCAAAAGGGTTACAGATGAATCGCTTGCTGCAGGGAGACGTGGGCAGCGGAAAAACAATCGTTGCGGTAATGATCATGTTGCTCGCAGTTGATAATGGTTATCAGTGTTGCCTGATGGCGCCAACGGAGATTCTGGCACAACAGCATTTCAATACGATTTCAAAATTACTGGGGCATGTTCCTGTTTCTGTACAACTGCTCACCGGATCAGTAAAAGCAACACTAAGAAAAAAGATAGTACAACAACTGGCGGATGGAACTTTGGATATTCTTACCGGTACACATGCAGTCATAGAAGAATCTGTTCAATTTAAAAATCTTGGATTGGTGATTATTGATGAGCAACATCGGTTTGGGGTGGAACAAAGAGCGAAACTATGGGAAAAGGGAGAACCCTATCCGCATATACTTGTCATGACAGCAACACCAATACCTCGTACACTTGCTATGACAGCTTATGGGGATCTTGATTATAGCGTGATTGATGAACTGCCTCCGGGAAGACAACCGGTCATCACTGTTCACCGGTATGAGACGCACCGGAATAATGTTATGAATTTTATTCGTACTGAGATAGATAAAGGCAGGCAGGCTTATATTATTTTCCCTTTGATAGAGGAAAGCGAAAAAATGGATTATGAGAACCTGATGAAAGGGTATGAGAATGTAAAAGCATATTTCCCTGAGCCTAAATACTGGATCAGCATGGTGCATGGGCGCCAACCCTCGCAGCAAAAAGAAACCAATATGCAGCGGTTTGTAAAAGGTGATACACAGATTATGGTTTCAACTACGGTAATTGAGGTGGGTGTAGATGTTCCCAATGCGACAGTGATGGTTATAGAAAGCGCTGAAAAGTTTGGGCTTTCTCAACTTCATCAGTTGAGGGGAAGAGTAGGCAGGGGCTCGGAAAAAAGCTATTGTATTCTTTTATCAGGTGTCAAATTGAGTAATGATGCAAGAGAGCGTATTCGAACAATGGTATCTACCAATAACGGGTTTGAAATTGCTGAAAAAGACCTGGAATTAAGAGGCCCTGGTGATATTGAGGGTACAAGACAAAGCGGTATGCTGAACTTTAAACTTGCCAGTATTGTCAATGACAGGTCTTTATTGGAAACAGCGAGACAAATGAGTTTTGACTTATTAGAAAGTGATCCCGACCTGGTTTCGGCAGAAAATTTGCAGTTAAAGAGCTTCCTTAAACAACAGAAAGGAGATCGCATCTGGAGTATTATTTCTTAACATTTATTTTCCATTCCATTCTCAGTAAATTTGACTATCTTAATGAAAACTATTTTTATTCTGAACCGCTTTTTGATCATTGCCGTGCTGTCTGTTCTGAGTTATGCGGGCCATACTCAGAATTATAATACTATTGAGTTCGTTGAAAATAAAGGCCAATGGGATCCCAGGGTAAAATTCAAAGGGGATGTAAGCGCCGGTGCCTTTTTTATCAGGAAAGACGGTGTTACAATACTGCAAAATAACCGGGAAGATCTTTACAAAATATATACGTTGCTGCACATGCCTTTGACCAAAGAAACAGCATCGGATGAAGAAAATGTTATCCTTCGCTCTCATTCTTATAATGTTGATTTTATCGGGGCTTCTCCCGGGATGGAAATAATCCCCGATAAACCATTGGCCACTTATAATAATTACTTTATTGGAAATGATCCTTCCAAATGGGCAAGCAATTGCAGGATATACCAGGGTATAACCGCAAAAAATGTTTATCCAAATGTTGATATCAGGTATTTTACGGATAATGGCACACTGAAATATGACATTATTGTAAAGCCCGGGGCAGATATCAGTAAGATTGCATTGAAATACGAGGGTATTGAAAAGTTAAGCGTGAAGAATAAACAATTGCGTATTACTACTTCTGTAGGTGAATTGTCAGAGTCTTCTCCTTATAGCTATCAAACGATGCAAAAAGGAAGAAAGGAAGTCAACTGCAGGTATGAAGTGAAAAATAATATTGTCCGCTTCAATGTTGAAGATTATGATGCTACCACCACACTGGTCATTGATCCTTCGTTGATCTTCTGTTCATTCAGCGGAAGCAAGGTCGATAATTGGGGATTTACTGCTACCTACGGCCCGGATGGAAGTATGTATGGAGGCGGCATCGTTTTTGGAAACGGATTCCCCGTATCACCCGGCGCTTTTCAGACAACATTCCAGGGAGGCGGTGCCGGCGGCTATGCAGTGGATATTGGCATTATCAAGCTTAATCCAAACGGGACGAACAGGATCTATGCAACCTATCTTGGCGGTTCAGGAAATGAGCAACCTCACAGTCTTATTGTAGATGCCCAGGGAAATCTCATTGTTGCCGGCCGATCAAATTCGCAAGACTATCCAACCTTTGGCCCTTACGGTAACACGCACAGCGGCAGCGGCAATGATATTATAATTACCAAATTGAATGCAGCCGGCAGTGCACTGATCGGTTCGGTAAAGATCGGTGGATCCGGAGATGATGGCGTGAATATTTCAACAAGCAGATCCGGTTCTGTATCATTATGCCAGAATTATGGAGATGACGGCAGGAGCGAAGTGCAATTAGACGGAGCTGGCAATATTTATCTTGCATCAAGTTCTCAATCGGATAATTTCCCATTGGTAAATGCTTTTCAAACAGCAAATAAAGGCGGAAATAATTCCCAGGATGGTGTGGTATTGAAATTTGATGCTAATCTGACTACTTTACTTTTCAGCACCTATTTAGGCGGAACAGGAAATGATGCTGCTTACGTAGTGGATCTGGCGCCCAATGGAAACATATATGTGGCTGGTGGAACTGAAAGCACCGATTTCCCCGGGGTTCCTGCAAGCGGCGTTATCAGTTCGGTAAACAACGGGGGTATAGATGGTTTTGTAACAATTTTGAGCAACTCGGGTGCTTTGATCAGTTCAACTTATGTCGGTACCAATGGTATTGACCAGGTATATGGGATCAAGTTTGATAATAAAGGATTTCCTTATATCATGGGTCAGACAACCGGTAATTGGCCTGTGGTAAATGCGCCTTACAGCAATTCAGGCTCCAAACAATTTATTGCAAAGCTTCAACCCGATCTTTCAAATTTTGTTTATTCAACGGTTTTTGGATCTGCATCTCCCGTCCCCAATATTTCACCGGTTGCTTTCCTTGTGGATCGTTGTGAAAATGTTTATGTTTCTGGTTGGGGTGGTAAAAGTTCGTTTACAAGTAACTTCCTTGCCGGTGGTACAAGTATCTCAATGCCGATAACTCCGGATGCATTGAAGAGCACCACTGATGGAAAAGATTTTTATTTTTTTGTATTAGAAAAGGATGCAGCAGGAGTTTTGTTTGGAAGTTTTTACGGAGAAGACAATGGCTCTACGATCGGAGCAGGAGGAACTGATCATGTGGACGGAGGAACCAGCCGGTTTGATAAAAATGGTGTGATCTACCAGGCAATCTGTGGTAACTGTAAAGAATTTAATCCTGTTCCTCCTTATCCAACTACTCCGGGGGCCTGGGCTACCACTAATCCATCACCGGGTTGTAATCTTACCATGCTTAAAATTGCTTTTAATCTTTCGGGCGTCAGGGGTGGAGTAGAATCAATTATCAATGGCGTACCAAAAGATTCTGCCGGCTGTGTACCGCTTGCAGTGAATTTTGCTGATACCATCGGTATTGCAAAATCGTATGAGTGGTATTTTGGAGATGGATCTCCAATGGTGACGACCACAATTCCCAATACTTCACATACTTATAATATGGTCGGTACTTACCTGGCAATGATGGTTGCTATTGATCCCACTACCTGCAATGTCCGGGATACATCTTATGTCCATATCCGTGTGGGAAATATCCAGGCAAATCTTAATTTCAACAGTACGAAGCTGAATCCGTGTGATTCTTTCAAATACCAGTTTGATAATTTATCTACGGCACCACCGGTGGTTCCTTTCACTGCCCAGTCATTTATTTGGGATTTTGGTGATGGTTCATCCCCTGTTATTGCCGGCACCAACAGTGTAATACATAATTATTCGGGTCCCGGAACCTATACTGTTAAGCTGATCCTTGTTGATACAAATTATTGCAATGCTCCCGATTCGGTAATATTGCAACTGCGGGTAGCTGCTTTGGTAAAAGCACAGTTTAATACTCCGGCTTTAGGTTGTGCACCTTATACTGCGGTATTTAATAATACTTCTTTGGCAGGACAAACTTTTATTTGGGATTTCGGCGATGGAACAGGCTCAAATGCTGTAAATCCAACTCATTTGTATGCGAGTCCGGGTACTTATACAATAACACTCATTGCCAATGACCCGAACACCTGTAATCTTACAGATACATTCCGTTATACTATTTCTGTATTTGATAAGCCTGTTGCCAATTTTTCTAATTCACCTGTGCCACCTGTTGAAAATACTCCCACAACATTCGACAACCTTTCTTCACCCGATGCCGTTACATTCAAATGGTTATTTGGCGACGGCGACACTTTACTGACTAATTCGCGGTCTCCGGTGCAGCATCAATACAATGCTTCAGGTACTTTCAACGCCTGCCTGATAGCAACAAATGATGCAGGCTGTACGGATACTATTTGCCAGCCGGTACAGGCTGTTATTGTAACGTTGGTGGATGTACCCAATGCGTTTACACCGCAAAGCGGTGATATTAACAGTAAAGTGATGGTACGTGGATTTGGAATATCGAAAATGAAATTCACGATCTGGAATCGCTGGGGACAAAAAGTATTTGAAACCGAAAATCGCCTCCAGGGGTGGGATGGGAAGTTTAAAGGGGTGTTGCAACCAATGGATACTTATGCGTACACTTTGGACGTAGTATTTTTTGACGGAACAAAAACAACAAAAAAGGGAGATATTACCCTGATCAGATAGTGTGCAAATGAAAACAACCGCAACCATATTATTATTTTTGACAGGCCTATTGTTCATCAGGCCTTGTACCTATGCACAGGATCTGCATTTTTCCCAATTCTTCAATTCTCCATTACTTACTAATCCTGCCAATACAGGTTTTATTCCTGATGGTGATTACCGGCTTGGAATTAATTACCGCAACCAGTGGTCTTCGATCATGTCGGTTCCTTATAAGACGATGAGCGCATTTGGAGACGTTCAGTTATTTAAGAACAGGGATAATACAGGATGGATGGGACTGGGTGGTGTGATCCTGCATGATGTGGCAGGTTCCGGGCAATTAACCACAACAAGAATTTATGGTTCTGTTGCCTACCACCAGATGATCAACTTAGGAAGTTTGCTGAGTCTTGGTTTTAATGCAGGGTGGGCAAACAAACAGATCAATGTCAGTAACCTGAAATTCCCTGATCAGTTTGACGGGCATTTTTTTGACAGTCATCTTCCTACCGGTGTTGTACTTGCTACCAACAATATCAACTACCTGGATATACAGACCGGGATGAACTACGCTTATTTTCCCACTGAAAAAATTTATATGAATGCAGGATTCTCTGCCATGCACATCAATCGGCCGAGAGAATCATTCTTCAATCCTCAGCCGGGAATTGATAACCGTATTCCTGTCAGGTATGTTGGATTTCTGAACGGTAGTTTTATGATAAACGATCAATGGATCGTCAATCCCAATGTATATTATACCAATCAGGCTAAATCATCTGAGTTGGTATTGGGATTAAATGCTCATTATAATCTTTCCGGTAATGGCGATAACGTGCTGATCGGAGGATTATATTATCGCTCCGGAGATGCAATTATTCCTTTGGTTGGCTTAGGATATAAAGATATTACTTTCACCTTCACCTATGATGCCACTATTTCTACATTGAAAAACTTTAATAATACACGGGGTGCATTTGAATTTTCATTGGTGAAACAGGGTGTTGTTGATAAATATACGGGGAACAGGCGCCAGTCCATGTGTCCTTCATTCCGGAATTTTTACTGATAATTTTTTATTTTTTGGCCACAGAAGTTCCTGATTATTCCGACTTTTACAGCCCGGATAAATAAAAATTCGAAGTAAAATGATTACTGGTGCAATCCTTGCCTCTCATCATATAGAAGCCTTCAGGCAAATTGTTGGAGAACAATATGTTTTTTTTGATGAGGAATCGCTGAATCATTACTCGCATGACGAAACAGAAGATTTGCATTATTTGCCTGAAGTGGTGATAAAGCCCCGGACAGCAGCGGAAATCAGCGCTATTTTGAAGGTCTGTGATAAGAATAAAATTCCGGTTACGCCCCGCGGCGCAGGCACCGGCCTGAGCGGGGGTGCATTACCTCATCTTGGAGGAGTGCTGCTTTCTACCGAAAGGATGAATACCATCCTGGAAATTGATGAAAGAAATCTGCAGGTAACTACTGAACCTGCTGTCATCACAGAAGTGTTGCAGAATGCTGTCAAAGAAAAGCATTTGTTTTATCCTCCCGATCCGGCAAGCCGCGGATCCTGTTTTATCGGCGGAAATATTTCTGAGAATAGCGGCGGGCCAAAAGCTGTGAAGTACGGAGTGGTTAAAGATTATGTCTTAAATCTCGAAATGGTATTACCGGGCGGAGAAATCATCTGGACGGGAGCAAATGTTTTGAAGAATGCTACCGGGTATAATCTTACTCAGCTGGTGGTAGGCAGCGAAGGAACTTTGGGTGTTGTTACAAAGATTGTTTTAAGACTCATTCCTCATCCAAAACATAATCTGCTGATGCTGGTTCCCTTCAGATCGGCAGAGAAAGCATGTGAGGCGGTCGGGGCGGTTTTTCGGGCCGGATATACGCCCAGTGTTTTGGAATTTATGGAAAGAGATGCGCTGGATTGGGTAACGAAATTTGTAGATAACAGTACGGTAAAAATTGAAGAAGATGTACAGGCGCATTTGCTGATAGAGGTGGATGGAAATGACATGGATGTATTGACCCGTGAAATGGAAGGTATTGCGGATGCTGTACAGGAATTTGATTGCGGTGAAATATTGTTTGCAGACAATGCACAACAAAAAGCAGAGTTATGGAAACTGCGCCGAAAGGTAGCAGAAGCTGTAAAAGCAAATTCTGTTTATAAAGAAGAAGATACCGTTGTGCCCCGTGCAGAATTGCCCTTATTGCTTAAAGGCGTGAAAGACATAGGAAGAAAATATGGTTTTAATTCTGTATGTTATGGACATGCCGGTGATGGCAATCTTCATGTAAATATTATTAAGGGCAATTTAACAGACGAACAGTGGAATGGTTCGTTAAAAAACGGGATAAAAGAGATATTTGTGCTGGTGAAAAAACTCGGAGGCACTCTTAGTGGCGAACATGGTATCGGTTTAGTTCAGAAAGAATACATGAGCATTGTATTCAATGAAACTCAGATGCGGTTGATGAGAGATATCAAAAAAGTATTTGATCCGAATAATATCCTGAACGCCGGTAAGATATTTGATGTTTGATATTTTTTTTAAGAAAACCATTTTATGAAAAAGCTGTTGCTTCTCGTATTGTTAGTGGCTTTAGCCGGTGAATTTACTCAGGCACAAGAGGGAAAGAAAGACCAGAAAGAAAGAGGGTTTGACAGAAGTAAACTTTTTGTAGGCGGAAACTTTGGAATGACCTTCGGTGATTATACATTGATCAATGTTTCTCCTCAATTGGGATACCGGTTTAATCAATACCTGGCGGCAGGGGCGGGTATCAATTTGCAATATGTGAGCCTCAAGCAACGATACAACAACGGGGATCCTTATTCCCGGATCTCGCAGGGTGTCACTGGACTGAACATATTTGGCCGTGTTTACCCGGCATCTTTCCTCATGATTCAGGCACAGCCTGAACTGAATTATATCTTCGGAAAAATAAAATATTACAATCCTCCTTCAAAGACAAATCTTGATGCATCCATTGTTCCGAGTTTATTATTAGGCGGAGGTCTTGTATTCCCGGCAGGAAAAGGGGGATTTATAGTATCGGTATTTTATGATGTATTACAACAGGCGAACTCACCTTATTCCAACAAGCCTTTTTTTAATTTTGGTTATAGTTTTGGCTTTTGATCTTCGTTATTAAAATAGTTTTCAAGCTCAGAAGGGTCGTTTAAGAATTTTATTCTCTTTTCGGGGGGATCATATAAAAAACCATTTGTCTCCAAAGATTTGATATGCTGTATCAGGTTATCATAAAACCCGCCTGAATTCAGCAGGAATACTTTTTTATTATGTATGGAAAGCTGGTTCCAGGTCAGCATTTCAAATAATTCGTCCAGTGTACCAAAGCCCCCTGCCAGTGCAAGTGCTGCATCACACATACTGTACATGGTTTTTTTTCTGCTGTGTATATCATCGGTAATGATCAGCCGGCTGATATTTTTGTGCTGGTGTTCCCAATCCAGCAGGATCTTTGGGATGACGCCGATCACCGTTCCTCCATTTTCCATGACATTATCGGCAAGCGTTTTCATGATACCGTTACCTCCTCCTCCATAAATAAGTTTGATCTTCAGCCTGGCTAACAGGTGGCCTAACTGTGCTGCGTGTTCAGTATGAATTCTGTTGGTCCCGTTTTTTGAACCGCAAAAAACTGCAAGTGATCTTATCTGCATTTTGAAAAATTCACGCAAAAGGAAAGCAAATTTGTTTATCTTCAAAATTCAATAATGCACATTTACTTCAAAACAAAAGAATAGGGAATTATTATGACGTCCGGACTACTTTTTACTTTTGTCATTGGATATTTTTTGTTTTTGCTGGTGGTGGCCTGGATCACTTCCCGGAATTCCAATAATGAATCTTTTTTTATCGGCAACCGCAATTCCAATTGGATGCTTGTTGCTTTTGGAATGATAGGAACCTCACTATCAGGTGTTACCTTTGTTTCAGTACCGGGAACGGTTGGTGGATCAGGGTTTGCCTATTTCCAGGTCGTTATCGGGTATTTTTTGGGATACCTTGTCATTGCCTATGTTTTGCTTCCATTGTATTACCGCCTGAATCTGACCTCCATCTATAATTACCTCCAGCAGCGTTTTGGAATGGTATCTTACAAGACCGGGGCTTTGTTCTTCATTTTTTCAAGAGTTTTAGGCGCCACAGCAAGACTTTATCTCGTGATAAATGTGCTGCAGATTTTTATTCTCAAAGAAATGAATATTCGTTTTGAGGTGGCAACATTTGTCATCCTGCTGATGATCCTTTTGTATACGTACGAAGGTGGTGTAAAGACAATTGTTTTTACAGACACATTGCAAACAACTTTTATGCTGCTCGGGCTTATCGTGTGCATCATATATGTAATGAATAATATGGGCCATTCCTTCAGCTCTACCCTGCATGAATTGAATGTGAGGGGCCTGACCAGGATATTTGAAACAGATGTCAACAGCTCCGGTTTTTTTCTGAAACAGATAATCGGGGGCATGTTTATCACTATTACCATGACAGGGCTTGACCAGGAAATGATGCAAAAAAATATCAGCGTTAAAAACCTTCGTGACTCTCAAAAGAACGTAATCACTTTCAGCATTACGGTTATTATTGTGAATTTCCTGTTTTTACTTATGGGCGGCTTATTGTATTTATATGGAAATTTCAATGGAATAAATGTTCCTGCCGATGATTTGTTCCCGACTGTTGCGCTACACTATATGCCTGCTGCTGTTTCAATAATTTTTGTAATTGCACTTATTTCGGCACTTTTTCCCAGTGCTGATGGAGCACTTACAGCACTTACTTCGTCTTTTTGTATTGATTTGATAGGAATAAACAGGAGATCCGGGTGGGATGAAAAAAGAAAACGCCGGGTGCGGTTAATGGTACATTTCTCATTTGCTATTGTATTTTTCCTGATCGTATTAGGCTTTAAATGGGTTGATAATAAATCGATCATTGATGTTATTTTGAAAGTAGCCGGGTTTACCTACGGGCCTCTCCTTGGTTTATTTGCATTCGGAAGACTGACAAAAAGAGTGATCAATGATAAACAGGCTATCTATGTATGTATAGCTGCGCCTTTGATCATCTGGGGCATTGATTTTATCAATAATATTGAATGGTATCAGTTGCAGTTCAAACTGGAGGGTAATTGGGTGAATAGCATTAAAGATTTCTCTCATACTATTTTCGGTAAATTCAAGATAGGCTATGAGCTTCTTATATATAACGGGTTACTCACTTATCTCGGCCTGTATTCAATTTCTAAGAATCAATTACACGCTTAAGCTCTGGAATTAAGAAGGTATCTTTGCAAAAAAATTAATGGAGCTGATAGACCCTGTAGCGCAGCTTTATGCAGAGCTTCATACCTCGGAAGCAGGTGATCTGCTGCAACAGATTGATGCATTTGCATCAGGTGCAAATCTGGATTACCGGATGCTCAGTGGCCATTTGCAGGGTAAGTTGCTGGAGATGATCAGTTGCATGATCAGGCCGGACAGGATACTTGAGATTGGAACTTTTGTGGGCTACAGTGCATTGTGCCTGGCAAAAGGGTTAACAAAAAGCGGCAGGATCCATACAATAGAAGGCATTGAAAATGTGGCAGTAAAGGCAAAAGAATTTTTTAAACAATCAATTTACAAAGATCAAATAATTTTGCATACGGGGAATGCGTTAAGTATCATTCCAACCATTAATGAAAATTGGGATCTTGTTTTTATAGATGCGCATAAGCCGGAGTATATTGATTATTTTAATCTTGTTTTTCCACAGGTAAAGAAAAACGGGTTTATTTTAGCAGACAATATTTTTTTTCATGGAGAAGCTCTTGATGAACAGGCGAAAGGAAAGAATGCAATTGGAATCAGGGCGTTCAATGAATTTATCAAAGAAAGAAAAGATATCGAAAAAGTAATTCTAACGATCCGGGATGGTTTATACCTGATCCGGAAGATTTAATAGAAGTCCCATGCAAAACAAGAAGTTTTTATTTACAATAATTGTGATCCTTTTCAGCAGGGTGGTATTGGCACAGGATCCTGCTGTTATTGAGCAGTATATCAATACGTACAAAGACATTGCAATAAAGGAGATGCAGCGTACCGGTGTGCCTGCTGCCATCAAGCTTGCCCAGGGAATTCATGAAACAATGGCCGGCACCAGCGATCTTGTCAGGAAATCCAACAACCATTTCGGAATAAAATGTAAGGAAACTTGGAGCGGCCCTTCCGTAAAACATGATGATGATTTGAAGAACGAATGTTTTAGAAAATATGTTTCGGCTGAAGATTCTTATCGTGATCATTCTGATTTTTTAAAAAGCAGGCCATGGTATGCATTTTTGTTTGACCTGAACCCAACAGATTACAAGGGGTGGGCCTATGGTTTGAAAAAGGCCGGGTATGCTACCAACCCGAAATATCCGCAGATAATAATTAAACTGATTGAAGACTATCACCTGGAAGATTACACCCTGATCGCTATGGGAAAAATGAAACCAAAAGATGAGGTGGTCGCCAAATCCGAAACGGATATACCCAGCCAGGAAGGCAAGTCAATAACTGCAAATTCCAAAACCAAAGAACCGGTATTTTTGGATCAACCCCAAAAACAAGTGGTAAAAGCAGAAACAAAGGTTCAGGATAGAAACAGCGTTGAAGTGAAATCTCAGGTAATAGCGGAAGCGCCAAAACCCAGTTACCCTTCGGGAGAATTTAAGATTAATGAAACCAGGGTAGTCTACGAAAAAAAGGGCACGCCTTTATTAGCCATTGCCCGGCAATACAATATTTCCCTTGCCTGGTTATATGATTTCAATGATATGGCACAGGAAGAAGCCCTGCAAAAAGACCAGTTGATTTATCTGCAGCGTAAGCGCAAAGTTGGTCAGAATGAAATGCACATTGTGAAGCCTGGGGAAAGCCTGTATGACATAGCACAACAGGAAGCCATTCGTCTGGAGAGCTTGCTCGAATATAATATGCTGGCTACTGGTATGCAGCCGGCAATAGGAGAACAGTTATATCTGAAGACCAAAGCGCCGTCAAGGCCTAAACTTGCATTGAAAGAAAATTATTCATTGAGTGTCATTCCCGGAGTTAATTCATCAGAATCTTACCCGGGTAATGTGGCCGATTTGGAGTCTTCACACGGGAGAAATATCAGCAATGAGAGGCAGGGCTCTGAGGCTATCGTATATACTGTACAACCGAAAGAAACCATCTGGGCAATTGCACAAAAGTATAAAGTGAGCATTGGTGAACTTGTAAAATGGAATAAATTGCAGGGCAATGATCTGAAAGCAGGGCAGCAAGTAAAAATTTTTAAATAAGGATTAATGGCAGTTATCAAAGTTCATGACAAAGAATTTGAAACGTATCTCTCAAGTGAATCCATAGAAAAAAGGGTTGAGGAAATAGCGGCTGCACTTAATAAAGAATATTCCGGAAAGCAGCCACTATTTATTTCCATTCTTAATGGTGCGTTCATGTTCACTGCCGATCTTTTTCGCCATCTTACCATTGATGCAGAATTGTGTTTTATCAAGCTGGCATCTTATAAAGGAATGAAATCTACCGGGAAAATCACAACTTCAATCGGGCTGGAAGAGGATATATTCGGGAAAGATATCATAATCCTGGAAGATATTGTAGACACCGGGAAGACGCTGCATGGATTTTTACCAAAATTATTCCATCAGCAGCCAAATAGCCTGAAGATTGTGACGCTGCTGCATAAGCCTGAAGCAACTGAATACCCGCATCAGTTGGATTATATAGGGTTTGCTATCCCCAACAAATTTGTAATAGGTTATGGGCTTGATTATGATGGCTTGGGAAGGAATCTGAAAGAAATTTACCAATTGAAATAAGTAGGATCATTCCGGGCAAAGCTTAATTTTTGTATCTTATCTCCTTAATGTATCCGCTTGAAGGCTGTTAGTTTTATATCTGTTCTGTTGATAGTGGCTTCTTTCTTGTATGGTCAGCCGTACTATTTACGCGGCGTAGTGCAGGATGAAAAGGGGATCCCCTTGCAAAATGTAAAAATTATAGAGCTAAGCACAGGATTAGTTTACCGCACGGGAGTGTATGGCTCTTTCGGCATAGTATGCAATAACCCGACAGATTCATTGAGCTTTTCATTGGAGGGTTATGAAAAGCAGAATTTAGTTGTTGCTGCCGCTGTTTATGCAGAAATAAAATTAAAATTACTGCCCTCATCTTCATTTCGCATGCACATAGAACATCTCACCTCACTTACAAGAGATTTGCAACGGGATGAACAAAAAAAATGGTTTACGGGCGAGGAGACTTACGCCAGTATTGTAGAAAATCATTTTATCAATGCCAGAAGATTTCCCGTTACCGGTATGTCACTGGATATTGATAAGGCATCTTACAGTAATATAAGGCGGTTCATAAATTTCAATTCAATTGTGCCTCCGGACGCCGTGCGTATAGAAGAGATGCTTAATTATTTCAATTTTGATTATACCAAACCTCAGGGAAAGGATATCTTCAGTGTTAAAACCACGTTGACTTCCTGCCCGTGGAATCCGGGAAATCAGTTGTTTTATATTAATCTTTCTGCACGAAAACTTGATCTTGATTCTTTGCCGCCAAGTAACCTCGTTTTTCTGATCGATGTTTCCGGTTCTATGGATATGCCTAACCGGCTTCCCTTATTAAAGTCAGCATTTAATACATTGGTGAATAACCTCAGAGCAAAGGATACGGTTGCAATAGTAGTTTACGGGGGAATTGTTGGAGTCATGCTGCAGCCGACAAGTGGTGCGGAAAAAGAAAAGATCCGGAAAGCCATTGATGAATTAGAGCCGGGGGGGTCAACTCCGGGAGAATCGGGTATCCGGATGGCATACCAGCTTGCCAGGAATCACTTTATCCGGAACGGGAATAACCGGGTGATACTTGCGACCGACGGGGATTTTAATGTGGGTTCAAAATCGGAAGAAGAATTGGATGAACTCATAACACGTCAGCGGGAAACAGGTGTATATCTGACCTGCCTGGGTGTAGGAATGGGGAATTATAAAGATTCAAAGATTCAAATATTGTCAAAGAGGGGGAATGGCAATTTTGCTTATTTAGACAACTACCGGGAAGCAGAAAAAGTTTTACTGACGGAATTTACCCAGACATTGTATGCAGTGGCCGATAATGTATATATGAATGTAGAATTTAATCCCGGTTATATAAAAGAGTACCGGCTTATAGGATTTGATAATAAAATGAGTGCTCTGAAAGATTCTTTAACGCAAGTGGAAGGAGGAGAAATAGGTTCAGGAAATTCCACCCAGGTAGTCTTTGAAATTGTGCCGGCTGAAATGAAGAGCGATGCCCTGCAAAAAAATTTAAAAGAGAATGAATTGGCTGCAATAAATGTCCACTACAGGCTGCCCGGCGTTTTAAAAGAAGATAATGCCTCTTTCAGGGGCGGATTTAACTTTATACCTTTTAATGAACTTGATTCTTCTTTTCGGTTATCTGCATCAGTAATCATGTTCGGCGCATTACTTCGCAGATCAACTTTTATAAAATCAGCCGGATGGAATGATGTTTTGCTGCTTGCCACTCAGTCTGCAAGCAGAAATGATGTCTTGCAGCAGGAGTTTGTTTCCCTGGTGGAAAAAGCGAAGACTCTTTATTCAAAACAAAAAAAGAAGAGGAGAGCAAAAGAATCTGTTATCCCCGATTTTTAAGAAAACATTTCCCGTACTTTATCAAAGAAACTCTTTTCATTTTTATCGGGCTGAGGCTTGAAATTGGGTGACAGGCTCATTTTTTCCAAAGCAGCTTTTTCCTCCGGGCTCAGATGTTGGGGTGTCCAGATATTTACATGTATCAGCTGGTCACCTTTTTCGTATGAATTCACTACAGGAAAACCTTTTCCTTTTAATCTGAAGATTTTTCCGCTTTGTGTTCCTGCGGGTATTTTTATTTTTGCCCTGCCATCAATAGTAGGAACTTCTATCTGAGCTCCGAAAACAGCGTCTGTAAATGAGATATGAAGATCATATACTACATTTGATCCTTCCCGTTGCAGTTCTTTGTGCTGTTCTTCTTCAATAACAACGATCAGGTCACCTGCCATTCCTCCTCTTTCCCCGGCATTACCTTTGCCGCTGATGCTTAATTGCATACCTTCCTGCACGCCTGCAGGTATATCAATGCTGATGGATTCTTCACCATACACTCTCCCTTCACCACGGCATACAGGGCACTTTGCTGCTATGGTAACTCCCTCGCCATTGCAGGTGGGACAGGTGGTTACTGTCTGCATCTGACCCAGGAAAGTGTTTTGCACTCTCCTTATTTGCCCGCTGCCCCCGCAGGTACTGCATGTATGAATGCTGGCTTTATTTTTTGCACCACTGCCTCCGCAGGTAGTGCAAACAGTATATTTTTTTACTTTGATAATTTTTGTGGCGCCTTTCGCAATTTCTTCATAATTAAGTTTAAGTTTTATCCGAAGATTGCTTCCTCTTACTCCATGGTTCCTTTGTTGCGTTCTCCCTCTGCCTCTGCTCCCGCCAAAAAAACCACCAAAAAGATCGTCGCCAAAAATATCACCGAACTGGCTGAAGATATCATCCATATTCATACCACCGGCTCCCTGGCGGCCATTGCTTCCGCTGACGCCTGCATGGCCATACCGGTCGTATTGCGCTTTTTTATCTGCATCACTAAGCACTTCGTAAGCTTCCGCTGCTTCTTTAAACTTTTCTTCTGCTGACTTATCTCCCGGGTTGCGGTCGGGGTGATATTGCATGGCTACTTTACGGTATGCTTTTTTAATTTCATCTGCAGTAGCGTTTTTGCCCACACCTAATATTTCGTAATAGTCTCTTTTTGCCATGTAGTGTTTGCTGATTAAAAATTATTTACCTACCACCACTTTTGCATGGCGAATGATTTTGTCGTTCAAAAAATAACCTTTTGCAATTTCATCCAGGATTTTATTTTTTTGATCTTCCGTGGGGGCATTGATGCTTGTTATGGCATCATGCAGGTCAGGGTTAAAATCTTCGTTGATCGTTTTCATGACTTTCAGTCCTCTCGATTGCAGTGTATTTCTGAGTTTGTTAAAAACAAGCAGGATGCCTTCACGGATTTCTTTCACTTCATTGCTCTTCTCAATCTGTTTTTGTGCACGGTCACAATCGTCAAGAATATCCAGGAGGTCAATGATCACTTCCCTTCCGGCAGTCTGGATCAGTTCGATCTTTTCTTTAGCATTTCTTTTCTTGAAATTATCAAACTCAGCCAGGATGCGCAGGTTCTTATCTTTTAGATCTTCCAGCTCAGTTTTTAACTTTTCAAGTTCAGGATCATCAGTTATTGGTTCATTCAGATGAGTCACCCCGCTGATATTTTCATCAGTATTAATGTCCCTACCTGTGTTGTTATCCATGTTGTTACCTTCTTGTTGCTTCATATCCTTTTGCGTCATAATATTTACAAATTGAGTGCAAAGGTAAGATTGTCAATTTTATTGCCAATAGCCAGCCGGGGGACAAATTGTCTTTCATAATACATAGAATACAAATTGTAAAAGTATAGGTGTCAGGGCGTCACGAATTATTGGCAATTGCAGCCTTTCTCAGTTTTGTTTGGTTATTTTGCTGTGTATTATGGCAATAGTTTATTTAAAAAAGCGGATATCGGCACGGGTACTAAATGGCCATCCATGGATCTTTCATAATGAAATAGAGAACACAGATGATGACATACCCGGGGGCGGAATCGTGGATGTTTGTACTCATGATAAAAAATTTGTTGGCAGGGGATATTTTAATCCAGTTTCAAGGATTCCTGTCAGGCTGCTTTCCAGGGATAAAAGTGAGGAGATTAATGATGTATTTTTTTTAAAGCGAATAAACCGGTGCTGGGAGTACAGGAAAAAACTGGGTTATGTTGAGAATTGCAGGCTTGTGTTTGGCGAGGCTGATTCACTTCCTCAATTGATCATAGATAAGTTCAATGACCATTTTGTGATCCAGACACTTGCCCTGGGAATAGATGTATGGAAACCTTCTATTGTTAAAGCGCTGGACTCAGTTTTTAACCCTAAGGGAATTTATGAAAGAAATGATGTGCCTGTAAGGGAATTAGAAGGCCTATCCCAGAAAAAAGGATTCTTATCTCATCCGTTTAACACGCAGATCATTATACAGGAAAACGGGCTGCAATTCAATGTTGATTTGGAAAACGGGCAAAAAACCGGCTACTTCCTGGATCAACAGGATAACCGAAGGCATATTAAAAACATAGTGCAAGGAGCAGAGGTACTGGGCGCCTTTTGTTATACAGGTACATTTGAGATTCATGCAGCGCATTTTGGTGCAAAATCTGTTTTGGGAATTGATATTTCAGAAAACGCTGTGCTGCAGGCTGAGAAAAATGCCGAGTTAAATGGCGTGCAGAATAAATGTCATTTTGAAGTTGCCAATGCATTTGATGTTTTAAAGCAATGGTCAAAAGAAGGAAGGCAATACGATGTGGTGATGCTGGATCCGCCGGCATTTACCAAAAGCAGGGATACGATACAAAAAGCAATTACCGGTTACAAAGAGATCAACCTTCGTGGAATGAAACTGCTGAGACCGGGAGGTTTTCTTGTTACATCCTCCTGCACTAACCTGGTGGACCCGGAATTGTTTTTGAATATTATTGATATGGCTGCAAAAGATGCCCGCAAAAAAATCAGGCAGGTTACGTTTCAAACCCAATCGGCTGATCACCCTGTGATACGGGGAATTGAAAGTACCCGGTATTTGAAATTCCTTGTTGCCGAAGTAAGCTGAAATGCTATGCAGTGTAGTTGAAAAAAAGCTAATCCAATTTATTTTGATACCTGGAATTTTCCTGAATTAATGACTTTCCCATTGTGATCCAGCAAATGATAGATATAAACTCCGCGACTGTAATCTGAAAGGTTGAGGGTGGTTTTTTCAGTAAGGTCCTGCGATTCATACATTTTCTTACCAAGAAAATTGTAAACCTGGATCAGGTATCCTTTTTCAAAGCCTTTCTGAAAATCAAAGGTGATATAAGTAGTGGCCGGGTTGGGGTAAGTTTTTAAAATTACTAACTGACTCTCTGCAGTGGGTACGCTTCGGGAACCCTGTGCCTGAGAGTAAGATGATACGAAAAGAATAATGGCCAGTATGAGTAAAATTTTCTTCAAGTCAACAAATTTACTTTTAAATTACTATAATATTTTGTTTTTTTTGGCCACCCTTGTTTTCAGATAGCTAAAATCGTAGTTCTACGAAGTATTTGAGGCATAATTATCCTATCACAGGCATTGGCCGAAAACAATTTAACAAGGCTTAAGCTTAGCTGCTTCTCAGTCAACAGTGTTACAAAATGATCATCAGGTTAAGGAATTTGATAGTCGTGATCTTAATAACGAATGCTTATTTCCGGTGTGATTCTTATGCAGTGACCGGAAAACAAAGATTAAGCAAATCCGATCAGGAAAAAAGAATACCTGCTTATACAATCTACTTTGCAGTTAAATCAACGACTTCAGAACCTGGGACACAGAGTTGAGTTCTGAGTTGATTTGTATTTATTCAAAAACCCGATATAAGAAACCGACATTTCAAACCCTCCACGTCCATAGCTGGATGTTTTTAAAGGTGAAACGTTTACATCATAACTAAATACTGCCGAAAATGATGAGTAGTCAAGTTTTATAACCGGGATCAAAGCGTCATTCCACCGGCTGAAGATACCGCCATGAATTGTATAGTCCGGTTTTTCGGAATCAGGGCCCAATTTCAAACCATACAATGCGCCTGCCACTGTTTCAGAAGACCCGTTTTGAAAAGACTGATCAGCCTGGATCGTGAGATAACTGTACTCCGTCACTTCCAGTTTAACACCTCCGGAAAAGACCCATTTTGACGGCAACTGAACATTAGCGCTCCGGTAAAAAGAATTCTTTGGATGATTAAAATGATGATAAGCCACGCCAATGAAGTAATTATTATTCGGGTTGTCATTTATCGAAGAATTATAACTCATACCTACGCTTCCATCTGCGTAAGTGAAATTGGCCTGGGCAAGAGATTCGCCATCACCCAGCCCGTCATAAGTGCTGTTGGTAGTCATTTTTGAGCGGTCGAAATATTGCTGAACCAACCCTCCCATAAAACCCAAAGACAAATATCGGTTCTGAACATTGCTGAGAGATTTATGATAATTGAGAGCCGGTAAAAGTTGTGTAGTGGTCCAACCGATTGTACCGGCACGGTCGTATAGGATTTCCATTCCGGTAGTTACGAAATCATTGGATTTTCCAACGGGCATTTTATATTCTCCGCTTATTGAACCCGTACGGTAGGCATTGGTTACACTGTTCCACTGATCCCGGTACACTGCCTGCACTCTTACATCGCCTGTATAAATTCCTGCAAGAGACGGGTTTCTTAATAAAGGAGTTTCAAAAAATTGAGAAAAATGTATATCCTGCGCAGGTATTGATGAGTACAATAGCTGCAGGAGGAATATGAAGAAAATATTTTTTATTTTTTTTAAAAAAGCCATGTTTGATTTTTATAGAATCAATGCCACATTCCCATTAAGTTTTATAATTTCACCATTATCACAATACACTTCAACCTGGTAAACGTATACTCCGGGTTGTGCTTTCTTACCTTTGTACGTTCCATCCCACCCATACATTGCATCATTGACCGGAAAATTGTTTTGTTCAAAAACAATTTCGCCCCAGCGATCAAAAATACGGAGTGATTTTACCCGGTCAAGACCTTTTCCTCTCGGGTAGAAGACATCATTGCTTCCGTCACCGTTGGGTGAAAATGTATTCGGCATAAACAGGTTTGCATTTTTACAAATAACAATGATATGAATAAGCCCGGTGTTCACACAGCCATTTTGGTCAGTGAATGTGACCATATAATCAGTGTTGAACTTGGGGCCTGCAATGGGTTGAGCGCAATCCGTACAACTTAATCCTGATGAAGGAGACCATGCCCAATTGATTGTTTTGGGAGAATAAGTGGCAGGTATCAATGCGGGAAACCCGCTTTGAATAGTCATTGTACCGGGCATTGATACCGTTGGCAAGGGATAAATGACGATATTTTTCCGGGCAGTGTCTTTGCAACCGCTGCTGTTGGTAGCTATTGCTGCTATGATGAAATTGCCTGCCGTACCAAAGGTTTGAGCAGGAGGATTTTGCAAAGTGGAACTGCTTCCATTCGGGAAATTCCAGAACCAGGTGACAACAGAAGTGTCGGGGAAATTAAAAACTCCTGTAGATAACAATGGTGAATTAAGACATGCTGCAGTATCGCCTGCCACAGTGATAGAAGGACTTTGAACAACTTTAACAGCATTGGTTATCGTGTATATATCACTGCATCCGCCCTGGGTCTGTACAGATAATGATACTGAATAATTACCCGGGGCATTATATTGGTGGGCTGGATTTTGCAGAGGTGAAGTTCCACCATCGCCAAAGTTCCAGTTATAACTAATGATAGGGTCGTTAAAAGTGGAAGAATCGGCAAAGCTGACGGGTCCACTGTCACATAAAAGTTTTTTATCGTAATCAAACTTTGCATTTGCTCCGGTAACGTGTATTGTATCAACGCCAGAGACAGGGATCAGGCAGCCGGTGGGGTCTTGCAGTATGACTTTTGGAAGAAAATCTCCAAATGAATTATAAATATGATTTGCCGAAGGCGAAGTGGTAACCTGTGAGGTGCCGTCGCCAAAATCCCAGAGATAGGTGACAGGACCCGGGCTGTATGCTGTAAAATTTACAGACAAAGGTTTGCAGCCATTTAATGTTACGTAATCAATTCTTGAACCTGCAGTATCATACAATGTAATTGTTTTATAGGCAGTGTCTGTACAACCGCCGTAGCTTGTTGCTATCAGCATTACAGAATACGTTCCGGGAATAGAATAATAGTGAACAGGGTTGGCAATAGTTGAATTGCCGGGGTTAAAGTTCCATAATAAAGAAGAAAAATAAGTTGAGGTGTTTGTAAACTGTGCCTGCAGCGGGATACATGAACTGGCTGTATCATTCACCGTGAAGCTGGCAACAGGTCTCTCCACATGTACATAAAGATTTCTGATCAACGAGTCAGCACAACCTACCTGGTCCACTATTCTCAATTTTACAGTATAATCCCCCGGAACAGTGTAGCTGTGTGTAACAGGTGAAGCGCCAATAGTATTTGCAGTTGTTCCGTCACCAAAATCCCAAAAACTGTTAAATGGCAAAACTGAAGAAGAGCCATTTTGAAAGGTTGCAATAGCACCGGGGCAAGTCAGGGTATCATTTGAGGTAAACAGTGCATGAGGAGCAGTGGCAACGATCAGATTTGAACGGGTCAGGCTATCACTGCATCCTGCAACATCAGTTATTTTCAGTTTTACTGAATAGGTTCCGGCAGTGCTATACGTATGTTGAAATGGCGGGCTGCTGAAAGTTTGAACGGAGCCGTCACCGAAATCCCATTGCCAGTTTGTAATATTATTAATTCCATCATTCGTAGAAAGATCATTAAACAGGGTGGTAAAACCCACGCAACCCGAAGTATTGGTTGCCGAAAAATTTGCTATCGGCCCATTCACCCTGAAATAATTTATTTTGGTTATGGTGTCCCTGCATCCGTTAATATCTGTGGTTATAAGCCTGACAGTATAAGTACCGGAATTAAAATAGGTGTGGCCGATATTCGTACTTGTAGTATTGTTTATTGTTCCGTCGCCAAAATTCCAGTTATAATTAGAAATATTAGATGGAATTATGTTCGTGGCTGAAAAATATGGAGTAACCGGTTTACACCACGAAGTTAGTGTGCTGTTGAAATCAGGATTTTCATCCAATGCATGTAATATTCTGGTTGAGGTGTTGGAGCAGGAACCATTCGTGACCGTCAATGTAACTGTATAGATACCTAATGAAGGAAAAATATGAACGGGATTCTGTAAGTTGGATATAGGGCTGCCGTCGCCAAAATTCCATTGCCAGGTTGATACGGGGCCTGTGGATTGATCCGTAAAACTGAATTCTAACCGGTCCGCACAATTAGCAGCAAAATTAAATCTTGATACCGGAGGAAGCACGCCGATGTAACTGTTCTTGGTCATTGTATCAGGGCATCCATTATTTGAAGCAACGAGCATAACCGTATAATTGCCCGGCATGGCATAGGCATGACCGGGATTTTGCTGTGTGGATGTAGTGCCATCACCAAAACTCCAGAGCCATTGGTCTGCAGGTGCAGATAGATCAGTAAAGGACACGGTTTGTGTGGCGCATTGCGTTAGAGGTGAAGCTGTGAAATCAACAGATGGAATAGTGCCAACTCGTACTGCATTATTTATGATCAGAGTATCCGTACAGCCGGTGCCGGTGGTGATGATGAGCATTACATTGTAAGTACCCTGGACATTGTAAGTATGCGTTGGCGTTGCACCGGTTAAAATTGTCCCGTCACCGAAATCCCATTGATAAGAAGTGATGGCATCCAAAGCATTGATAACAGCAACAGGCGATATGGTAAAGGGAATACAACCGTGAGTTGGCAAAGAAGGAATACTGATAGTTGCTCTTCTTATATTTATATAATTGTTTCTTCTGATTGTATCCTGGCATCCGAATGAATTGGTGACTACAAGGGTCACATTGTAACTTCCGTAATTTGTATAAGTGTGTGAAGGGTTTTGCAGAGAAGATGTGTTCCCGTCACCAAAATCCCATTGCCAGCTTATTGCACCTGTTGAAAGATCCTGGAAATTTGCAGTAAATGGAGGCTGGCAACTGATCGTAGCAGGCGCAGTAAAGTTTGGAACAGGCAAAGGGTTTACTGTTATGCTTTGAAAAGCCGAGTCAATGCAATTTGTGTATGTATTATAAAGTCTTATTGTATAAGTTCCTGCGATAGTATAAGTATGTGCCGGATTGATCAGATTGGAATTTCCTCCATCACCAAAATACCAGGTAGAGCTAACAGGCGCAGGAGCAGAGGTATTGACAAGTGAAGCAGCCGAGTTGGCGCAGATGCTGGCAGGAGAATTAAAAGAAGTAGTGATCCCTCCAATAGTAACAGGTGTTGCCGTTCTTGCCGTATCGCTGCAACCGCTGGTACTTGTCGTTACCAGCATAGCCGTATAATTGCCGGCAGCCGTATAAGTGTGAACGGGATTTTGCACGGTGGAATTGTTCCCGTCCCCAAAATCCCAAAACCAGGTCAATGCACCGGGGCCTGTTGAGTTATTGGTAAAACTGATATTAGCCGGGGCACTGCATACGGTAGCAATAGTATTTGTGAAAGAAGAATGTACACCCGGAGTAACTGAGATATAATTCGGAAGGCTTAATACTTTGCTGCAACCTTTATCATTGGTTACTTTAAGTGTCACTGAAAAAACTCCTGCAGTGGTGTAGGATACTGAAGGGTTTTGAACATTAGATATCTGGCCATTTCCAAAATCCCATTGCCAGCTTACATTAGTGTTTCCCGAACCGGCAGTTGATTGATCTGTGAACTGTACATGAAGGGGGAAACAGCCTGCGGTATTGTTAGCGGTAAAGCTAACCGTCGGTGCTTCATATACAGTGATATATTGTGTACGGGTCAGTGTATTTGATCCGTTCGCATTAGCAACTGTAAGTTTTACGGTATAGTTACCCGGTGTGAAATATGCTGCAGCCGGGTTTTGAAGCGTGGAAGAATTCCCATTTCCAAAATCCCATTGCCAGGATGTAGGATTACCATTAGAAAGATCCTGGAAGTTGACGAGTAAAGGGGAACATCCGGCTAACGGCGAGGCAGTGAAATTCGCCGAAGGGGCCTGGCTATACAAGGTAGAACAAAAGAGCAGATACACAGATGTAAATGCAATGAGCAGTTTTGTAAGGGTATGGTGATCTTTTCTTTTCAACGAAATAATTGGTTTAATAATCTCAATTAACAAATTGAATTGCCAATATAAAAAAACTCCCGGGCAAGATCGTTTTTTATCCGAAAAATTAATTTGGTTTGATGCATAGGGGCTGGATACGGGCAGGATATTAGTTTCTATTACGTACCGGAGCCGGGTTTATTGTTTGTCCAGCCTCATTGTTTTTGTATCACTTCCGTTTGCTTGTGAAGCAACGACAAAAGTCCAGCTATTGTTATCAATATGCCAGGTACCGTTGATCAGGTCAAGTGGAGCGCCAGCTCCGGGAAAGCTGGCCCATGTTGTCATGGTAGATGCATTTCCATCCCAGTTTCCTGTTTTTTCAACGTTGCCGTTTTTAATGGCGTCCACAGTTTTATTACTGTAATATTGAAATTTGTAGCCCGAAAAACTGGAGGTAATATTGCTCCCGTTATTGGTAAATTGCGTAATAACCCATTGACCGCTGGTCATTGCAGAAATAATAGCATCCTGTGCTATATTTTCTTTCACCTTTTTACAGGAAAAAAGAATGAATAAAATTGGTATCAATGCAAATACTTTTCGCATAGGGGGTTTAACCAACCGGCAAATTAAAGATATGCAGCATGCTTTGCAATCGTTATTTTACTAATCAAGAGGGGAAATTATGAATTAAGCCCCGATTTTGCAGCTGGCTTTATAACCTGGTGATGGGATATCGGAAAAAAATGGCTCTCAGTCTGATATTTTCACTTCTGTTTTATAAAGATTTTGCTGTTGTGAGTCTTTATGCAGGCGAATTGATTTTTTCTGTAATCATATCAAACAAAAAGCCCCTCATCTTTACGGAGATTACGGGGCTTAGGTTTTTCAACCTTGAGTTCGTTGCCAGATATTATTTTACAGGGAACCTGGGGTCTGATTTCAGTTCCTCTATTTGTTTAATATGACGCTTACTATGTGAACCGATCATCAGACAAAACTGGTAGCAATCTATCCATCCAAAAGGCATTTCAACCACATGATTTCTCAGATCTTCAGTACTTAATTTCATATACTTTATGTGATCCATCCTTTGGGTTTTAAAAAAATCAAGCGCTTCCTGTACTGATTTGAAAGATTCATTTTTTGTATTTCCGGATTCAGAAACCAGCAGAGCAGAAGCAGGGTCTTCCATCATCGCAACCAGTTGATCATCGGTAAACTTTATGAGAGACCTTTTTTCAGGATTAGGAGCTGTCTTCATGATTGTGGTCAGCAAATCCCAGGATTTTTGCTCGCAGGAAGCTATGTGATAAATGTAGTGCTTTACAGACCGGCTGCCTGGTGCTGATTTAAAATTTAGCTGGGCTCCGGATAGTCCTTCTGCTGATTGAAATAGCTCCGCCTTTCCTTCTTTCATCAGGTTGATAGCAAACTTTCTTTCTTTTTGAGAAAGAGAAGTGTTATTCAATGTACCTGCCAGGCCGGTAATTACCAATAAGGTAATCAGCAAACGACCATGAGTTCTTTTCAGCATAACAAAAAATTTGGAAATGATTTCCGGGGTATGGAATCGTCCAAAGGGCGGGGAAGTGACGAAAAGTTACGAAAGAATTTCTTTTCCTGGAAAAAAGAAATTTGGAAGAACTGTCTGTAATTATAAAGCTCGTTTTTTTACCATACCACCATGAGTGTCTTTGATGCTCTGCATTACGATAAAGGTGTTTGGATCTATGCGCTCCACCTCGTTAGTCAGGCGACTGATTTCCAGCCTCGTAATAACGGTGAAAATTATTTCTATGCTGTCGTGTTTTTCGCCTGATTTGCCATAGCCTTTTTTGCCTGAATAAACTGTAAGGCCGTGCCCCAGTTTTGTCTTGATCATTTCAGCAATCTCCTGGCTATGTGTTGAAATAATGGTGATGCCTGTGAATTCTTCAATGCCTTCCAATACAAAGTCCACCGTTTTGGAGGCAGCCATGTAAGTGAGAACAGAGTAAAGGGCGACTTCCGGGGTCAGTAAATATGCTGCAACGGAAAAAATGATAATATTGAATAGTAAAATAAAGTCACCCACCGACAGACTTCTCTTTCGGCTCAGGTATATGGCAAGGATCTCTGTACCATCAATCACACCGCCGCCACGGATGGTAAGCCCGATACCCAGACCCAGAAAAAATCCTCCGAAGACTGCCACTAATAATTTGTCGTTGGTGATTACCGGGAGATGAACAAAGGCAAGAACTGTTGCCAATAATGCTATGGCTATAATACTCTTAAAAGCAAATGTTTTCCCGATCTGCTGCCAGCCTAAAAAAATGAAAGGGAGGTTGATCAATACAATTAAGATAGAAAGGGATAAATTGGAAGTACGGCTTGCAAGCAATGAAATTCCGGTTACTCCGCCATCAATAAAACCGGTAGGTATCAGGAAGCTTTCCAGGCCAAAAGCTGCAGAAGAAATACCTGCGATCATCAGAAAAATGTTTCTTGTTTCATTCCATGCAGAGCGGCGGAGTATTTTTATTCCCTTGGCATACTCATAGTGAGACAAAACGGCGTTCTTGTCTTTGCCGAGGATCAACCGTACCCGGTGAGCCAGTAATTGATAAAATTTCAGGTCCGATGCCATTCATTCAAAGATAAAAAACTAATTCCGGTCACCTGCCGAGCGTCTGCTTGTTTATGAAAAAAGTTTTGATATCCTTTTCCACAAGAAAATGATTTGATAAGGTTGCTATGAAAATATTTTATGACTGGTAAGCAGGATGATGTTTACCCTACTGCAGGGCTACCGAGATTCAAAATATGATTTATCCGGGAAAGACACTGTTTCAAACCATTGTTAAACTGCCGTATCTTTAATTCATGAGAATAGCAGAGATCACATCTTTTCTTGAAACTATTGCTCCTCTTTCTTTACAGGAGCATTACGATAATGCAGGATTAATAACCGGCGATTCAAATCATGATTGCACGGGAATCATCTGTTCGCTGGATGCTACGGAAGATGTTGTAATGGATGCTATAGAAAAAAAATGTAACCTTATAGTGGCTCATCATCCCATTGTGTTCAGCGGATTGAAAAAAATCAACGGGAAAAACTATGTAGAAAAAGCAGTGATTGCTGCTATTAAAAATGACATTGCCATTTATGCCATTCATACCAATCTGGACAATGTTTTGAAGGGGGTGAATGGAAAAATTGCGGAGTTGCTGGGGCTGAAAAATCTCACTATTCTGTTTCCTAAAGAAAATACACTCAGAAAACTTTTCACTTTTGTTCCTGCAGATAAAGCCGGACAGGTGCGCAATGCCATTTTTGGTGCCGGTGCTGGATGTATCGGGAATTACAGTGAATGCAGTTTTAATTCGGAAGGTATGGGCACTTTCAAAGCCGGGGCCGGCACCAATCCCTATGTTGGCAAAGTCGGTGAACGTCATCAAGAAAAAGAGATCAGGGTTGAAGCGATCTTTCCGGCATGGCTTGAGGGAGCAGTGATAAAAGCAATGAAAGGCGCTCATCCATACGAAGAAGTGGCTTATGATGTAGTAAACCTGTCCAATGATCATCCGGGCACGGGCAGTGGAATAGTGGGTGACCTGCCGCAAGCGATCAGTGAAGCCGACTTTCTCAACCATATCAAGAATATTATTGGTGTACCCGTAGTGCGCCATACGCAGTTTCTGGGCAAGCCTGTTCAGAAAGTTGCTTTGTGTGGGGGATCGGGAAGTTTTTTGGTTTCCAAAGCATTAGCCGCCGGCGTAGACATTTATATTACTGCTGATATGAAATATCATGAATTTTTTGATGCCAATGGCCGGATAGTGATCGCCGACATCGGGCATTTTGAAAGCGAGCAGTTTACCATAGACCTGCTGAAAGAGGTTTTGGAGCAAAAATTTCCTACCTTTGCCGTCCTGAAAACCCGGGTGAAAACCAATCCCGTAAAGTATTTTATCTGAATACTGAGGGGATGGACAGCCCGGAAAAAAATTAATCAATACATGGCAAACGTTAAAGAATTTTCGGTAGAAGAAAAACTCACCTCACTTGTTAATCTTCAGAAGATCGAAAGCAAGTTGGATGAAATCCATATTTTAAAGGGTGAATTGCCGATGGAAGTGGCTGACCTGGAAGATGAGATACACGGATTAAATTCCCGGCAGATGCGTATTGAAGAAGAGATCAATGGCGTGACCGATTTTATCGAACAAAAGAAGGAAGCGATAAAAGAGTCGCAGGCGCTGGTCAAGAAATATGAAAAGCAAAGCACTAATGTTAAGAACAACCGGGAGTTTGAAGCGATCAATAAAGAGATAGAGATGCAGCAACTGGAAGTGAAGCTTTCTGAAAAACATATCAAGGATGCAAATGAAGAAATAGCTGAGAAAGCCATTGCACTGGAAAAGGTTAAAAAGATTATTGCAACCAAAGAAACGGTGCTGAATACCAAGAAAGGCGAGTTGGAAAAAATCATTGCCGCAAATGAAAAAGAAGAGAAGCATTTCAATAAACTTGCTGCTGAAGCCAGGGAAAGTGTTGACAGCCGTCTTCTTGCCAGTTATGATAAGATTCGTAAAAGCTACCGCAATGGGTTAGCTGTTGTGCCGGTAGAAAGAGATGCCTGCGGGGGATGTTTTTATGCAGTGCCACCACAAAAGCAAAGTGAGATAAGGCAGAGAAAAAAAGTGATGATATGTGAAAACTGCGGCCGCATCCTTGTTGATGATGAATTGGAGAAAAGCGTGAATCCACAATAAGAGATAATTTCAAAATTTTTTTGTTTTCCTCCGGTCCTGCACCGGAGGTTTTTTTTTAGAATGAATGATATTGGTGTTGCCGCAGCCCGTAAACTGAAATTTACTTTTGTTCATGAGGCGGAAAACCGATCAAATTAAATCCCGGGCCGTTGAGATGCAAGCAGAAGAGTTCATAACGGGGAGAGATATCGGGGTAATGTGTAGGTCTTTCTTTCAATTCCTCGCAAAGACGAACAGACTTTTGTAGCGATGGTCACTGCGGGGAGCGAAGCGAGGGTCATTGCGAGGAACGAAGCAATCTTCCTCGTGTGAGAGCAGCGACGAAGCAATCTTCCTCGTGTGTTGGGTTCAGGCTTTTTCAGAGTGCAGTTTGCTTCGGCAATTGGAGTTACGTGACACAATGAGGTTTTCATTTATTGCCTCGCAAAGACGAACAGTCTTTTGTAGCGATGGTCATTGCGAGGAGCGGAGTGAGGGTCATTGCGAGGAACGAAGCAATCTTCCTCGTGTGTTGGGTTCGGGCTTTTTCAGAGTGCAGTTTGCTTCGGCAATGGGGAATGACGAGACACAATGAGGTTTTCACTGATTGCCTCGCAAAGACGAACAGTCTTTTTTGACGAGAGTCGTTGTGGAGTCAGTCGGTAGGGTCATTGCGAGGAGCGAAGCGAGGGTCATTGCGAGGAACGAAGCAATCTTCCTCGTGTGAGAGGAGCGACGAAGCAATCTTCCTCGTGTGTTGGGTTCGGGCTTTTTCAGAGTGCAGTTTGCTTCGGCAATGGGAGTGACGGAACACAATGAGGCTTTCATTGATTGCCTCGCAAAGACGGACAGTCTTTTTTGACGAGAGTCGTTGTGGAGTCAGTCGGTAGGGTCACTGCGGGGAGCGAAGCGGGGGTCATTGCGAGGAACGAAGCAATCTTCCTCGTGTGAGAGCAGCGACGAAGCCCAGGTCATTGCGAGGAGCGAAGCGAGGGTCAAAGCGAGGAACGAAGCAATCTTCCCTGGAATGCAGTTTGCTTCGGCAATTGGAGCTTACAATACAAAGCGGGTTTTCATTTATTGCCTCGCAAAGACGAACAGTCTTTTGAGCACAAGTCTTTGCGGAAACAGTCGGGAGGGTCACTGCGGGGAGCGGAGCGGGGGTCATTGCGAGGAACGAAGCAATCTTCCTCGTGTGAGAGCAGCGACGAAGCCCAGGTCATTGCGAGGAGCGAAGCGAGGGTCATTGCGAGGAACGAAGCAATCTTCCTCGTGTGAGAGGAGCGACGAAGCAATCTTCCTCGTGTGTTGGGTTTGGTGTTTTTTCAGAGTGCAGTTTGCTTCGGCAATGGGAATTGTTATTTACACAATGAATTTCCCTATTATTGCCTCGCAAAAACCTTAACTACAACAAAACAACCCAAACTAATCACCAATGAAAAGCGGTTATGTTTATATCATGGGCAGCCTCAACCACCGCACTCTCTACACCGGAGTTACCTCCAATTTGCCTCAACGAACTCTTCAGCATAAGCAAAAGTTTTACCAGGGATTCTCTTCAAGATACCATTGTGTTAAGCTATTGTATTACCGGAGATTCGACAGTATAAGGGCAGCTATAGCAGAAGAAAAAAGAATAAAAGGCGGAAGCCGGCAGAAAAAAGAAGACCTGATCAATAGCATGAATCCGAAATGGAATGATCTGTATGAGACCATTGTGTAAACCTGTTCCTGGTTAATTCAGGCACTTGCCTGTATTCTATTTGCATGACAATTCTTTTTGAAATATTTAAAACGTGGTGGAATCGCCGCTGCGCATTTTCTTGCACGAAAAATTAAATTTCAAAACGACACAAATAAAAATTCTTAAAAAAAATAGTACCGTAAATCTACGTTTTACTTGGAGTTACGGAAAAACCCTATTATTTTCGTTACCCATTAACTTCTTTTTAACCCTTTTTTTAAAACCTGGATCCAGATTCCTTCCGAATAATCTTTCACTGAATACTAAGAATAACCACATGTAACTGTTATTGTGCAGTTGCCATTTTTATTCGATCATCCACTGAAATCCCTTTCGTAGCTGACAAATCCATGTTCTGAAAAATTCAGGATGATGACTGTTTCATCTCTGTATTTTTTAAAAACATTTTTTGGACCCAACCGATCCGTGATGAGAAAATTTTGGACACTGTTGAAAACATTGATTGCTTTCCGTAGTCTCCGTGTGCGGAACAGGCATCAATATAAATTAATGTCGGTTGCCTACTGCAACCCGGCTTTGAATAGCAGCACCTTTCATATTTCCTGCACCACAACAAATAATTTCAATCTAACTGTTGAACATGATTCTGCCCCTGCGGAATCATTTTTTTTACATCTTTCGAGTGGCCACCCCTCATATCAATCAGCTCCTTTATACCCGGTAATTAAAAGTGATCTGCATAAACAGCAGTACAAAAAAATTGGAAACAAGATCATTTTGATAAATACGAAAGATAAAATTCAGAATAAATATTTTTTAACCGTTAGCCCTGCAAATATGAAAATGATTTTTAAAGAATATCAATCGTGGGTCTTTGCCCTGTTGTTTGCACTTCTTGTGCTGATCTGCAGCGTGCTGGGACAATGATGAATTGAAAATGTGATGCGGGAGATGTGGGAGGATGCAACGGCATCAAGTTCTTTGATTATTGCGGAAATGACGCGAAGGTTTTAGCGAGGAGCGGAGAGGCTTTTGATGCGAAGGTCATTGCGAGGAGCGGAGCGGGGGTCATTGCGAGGAACGACGCAATCTTCCTCGTGTGTTGGGTTCGGGACTTTTTCAGAGTGCAGTTTGCTTCGGCAATGGGGAGTGACGGGACACAATGAAGTTTTCTCTTATTGCCTCGCAAAGACAGACAGTCTTTTTTGTAGCGAAGGTCATTGCGAGGAACGAAGCGAAGGTCATTGCGAGGAACGGAGCGGGGGTCATTGCGAGGAACGAAGCAATCTTCCTCGTGTGAGAGCAGCGACGAAGCAATCTTCCTCGTGTGCGTAGGTCATTGCGAGGAACGACGCAATCTGCCCTGTGTTTTGTTCGGGACTTTTTCAGAGTGCAGTTTGCTTCGGCAATGGGGAGTGACGGGACACAATGAGGCTTTCTCTGATTGCCTCGCAAAGACGAACAGTCACTCGCAAAGACGGACAGTCACTCGCAAAGACAGACAGTTTTTTTGACCGAGGGTTGTCAACAGGGAAAGGAAACCACAAGGAGCCACCCATCCGCAAAAAAGGAAAAACAGTTTTTACAAAACATAAACACCCGGGAGATGCCGGAGGCACACAAAGCGCCGGCAGACCGGAGGAATGAATAACAGAACAGAAAACAAACAACTGAACGATGAAGCAAACCACTTCCATTCAGAAAACAGAAACGACCATGAAAGAAAACCAGGAACCCGTGCACCAAAGCCGGATGAATGAAAGCTTTTTTGTGCGCCGCCCTGCCGCCCCTGGCAGGCAGCATGACGGCAGCGCCGTGAATGCATATAACCTGCAACCGGTAACCGTAAAACGGGAGCCGGCCATCCTTAACCATACAATGTTTTTTATGAAAAAATTTTTACGCCGCGGCGGAATGTTTATAACCGCAATGCTGTTTGCGAATTTATTCTTTGCTCTTAGCAGCTTCTCCCAGGTAGTAGTGGTGAACCCTGCCAGCCCGTGGACGGTACCTGCTGGTGTTTTTTCCATTAAAGTCGAGGTGTGGGGCGGAGGAGGTGGTGGTGGCACAGGCGGTGGTGCAGGTGGTGGAGGAGGAGGTGGTGCATATAATGTTTCCACATTTTCTGTAACACCTGGGCATACATTTTCAATTACTGTCGGAACTGGTGGAAGTAGTGGAAATGCAGGTGGTACTTCGACAGTTAGTGGTGTAGATGGAACAGTTTCAGCTAATGGTGGCGGTGGTGGTGGAAACGCTTCTTTTGATTTCGGATCATTTTCTTGGATAAATGGTAACGCAGGTTCTGCCGCTACAGGTTTACATAATGGCGGCGCAGGAGGTACATCAACCGGCAATGGTGCCGGCGGCGGAGGAGGTGCAGGAAATAACGGAAACGGATCCGATGGAGGTAACGCAGTAACAGGCAGTGGTGGAGCCGGGAGCCCTAATAGCACGCCATATAGAGGAGGAAATGGAGGTGCTTACAGAAACAATAATGGTGCAGGAAATAATGGTATTGCTCCAGGTGGGGGAGGCGGCGGTGGACGAGGATCAAGTGGCTTTACCCCGTATGCAGGTGGTACCGGTGGCGCAGGCCAGGTGGTGATCACTTATACAGTTTGCACTACTATCACCGCATCCGCTACAAAAAATGATGTGCAATGTTTTAATACCAGCACCGGCCAAATAATTGTAAGCGGCAGCGGTGGCACAGCGCCTTACACTTTTTCCATTAACAACGGGACATCATACCAGGCAAGCAACACATTCAGCGGCCTGCCCATTGGCAGTTACCAGATAAGAGTAAAAGATGCGAACGGATGCGAATCCAAATCAGTACAATAAAAATTTTTAGAAATACACGATGACGGAAACAAATACCATAAAGAAAACTCAAATGAACATGAAAACGAATTCTACCCATAGCAGCAGAGAAAAAATAAACGACAGTTTTTTTGTGCGCCGTTCCGTCATTGAAAGCCTCAAGCAAACAGGCAACAAACCCATTGCAGCTAACCTGCAAACGGAAACCGGTAACCAGATACCGGCCACCCTTAACCACTCAACTTTTTTTATGAAGAAATTTTTACGCCGCAGCGGAGTATTTGCTATCGCATTATTGATTGCGAGTTTGTTTTTGGGGAATAATAGTTTTGGGCAAACTACCATGACCCGTTTTCCATTAGCAAGTGATTTCTTACCTGATATTGTCAATGTGATGAGTACACCTACGGCTACAAATTCGGGGTTGTCTAACTCTACCAGTAATTTATGTTCAGGGACATCAGGTCATTATTTTTGCTCGGGTTCTGGCGATTATGTGGATATTACGTTAAATACAACCGGATACAGCGGTATTTCAATTTCCTGGGAACAAAAAGATTATAATAGTGGAGGCAAATGGAATTTAAGTGGCGATGCAGATAATAATGGGAGTTATGAATATACAAAAACTGACAATGCATCAGTAACGAGTAGTTGTGCAACAATCACAGTCAACCTACCTTCAAGTTTTGACAATAAAGGAACGGTGCATTTACGACTAACTTCAGCAAATGCTTCTAGTAGCAACAATCATTATTTAGATAACATTGTTTTTAAAGGAACACTACAATCGGGTTATTGTGCTGGTAATGCTCTTTCAGTTCCAACTGGAGGTAGTTTAAATATTACAAATCCAAACAATGCCCTTGGAGCCATTGATGGCTCCTATGCTTCTTTTGGAAATGCAATAGGAAATTATTTGGTACTTGATCTTACCGGAGGCAATTTATTAAATTCTGGTTCTTCTGTTGCTGTGACTTGGCAAAGAAGTAGTGGTGGTGGTGGAACAACAGCCCCACAAGTTACAGTAGATGTATCAGCAGATAATACAACGTGGAATTCTCCTGTTTCAGGTAGTCCGTTTACTGTTAATAACTCTTCATCCTTTACAACGCAAACAATAACTTTAAATGCTTCAGCACGATACATTCGCTTTACAATTTCAAATACTCCTAATCGTAACTTACGAATAGATGCTGCATCTTATTTCGCACAATGTTCTCCTCCTTGTACCAATCCAACAATCGGAACCAATCCATCCAACAGTACGATCTGTGCCGGAGCCAATACAAGTTTTTCAGTTGCGGCAACAGGCAGCAACTTAACTTATCAATGGCAGGTAAGCGCCGATGGCGGAGCTAATTTTTCCGATATCAGCAATGGTGGTGTTTATAGTAATGCAACCACTGCTACACTAAATATCACCGGCGCTACTGCCGGCATGAATACATACCAGTACCGTTGCGTGGTATTTTCAGGTACATGCAGTACCAATTCCAATGCAGCAACATTAACTGTCAATGCACCAATTCTCACCACATCCGGCACTATTACAGCCGTATGTTTTGATGGTATCAATCCACAAACCACCAGTTTAGCATATTCTGCCGCTGTCAACAATCCAAACTCGTATAGTATAAATTGGGATGGTACTGCTAACACAGCAGGATTGGCAGACCAATCAAGCACAGCATTTTCTTCTAATGCCGGAAGTGGCAGTGTTCCAGACATAGCAATCCCTGCAAACCTGGCGGCAGGTACTTACAATGGAACAATGACATTGTCCAATGGTACCTGTACCAATACCCTGGCAGTGAGTGTGACGGTGAATGCCAAACCCAATGCCTCATTTACTTATGGCACTAATCCTGCATACTACTGTCTCAACGGTACCACCAATCCTTCACCGACAATTAGCGGAGATCCAGGCGGCACTTTCACCTACACACAGGTTTCAGGACCTGCGGGTACTATATCACTCAATTCTACATCAGGTGTTATCACACTTTCTACAAGCAGTGCAGGAGTATATAAAATTACTTATACAAAAACAGTCAATGGTTGTACCAGTAGCCATGATGAAAATATAGAATTAAGAACTCCCCCCACTGCTACTTTTTCATATTCATCAAACTCATTTTGTAAAACAGATCTTAATACCTACGATCCCACTCATAGCGGCAGCGGCACTGGCGTAACCGGAAGTTTTTCTGCAAGCCCTGCGGGCTTGTCTATAGACGATAAACCGGAAGGATACCCCGGAGCTTTTCCCGGCCGTATCAATCCATCCGCCAGCTCACCTGGTGTTTACACGGTTACTTACAATTTTTCCGATGCACTTTCGGGATGTCCTAATATAGCCAGCATTACGATAACAATTTTGGCAGCGCCATCCATTACCACCCAACCAACAGCGCCTGCTGCAGTATGTGCTAATAACGGAGTTGCTACTATCAGTGTAGTGGCAGCCGGAGATGGATTAACTTATCAATGGCAGCGTGGTATTCCCGGAGATTTTGAAGATATTACTACTTCTAATATTCCAAATGACGGAGCAACTTATTCAGGATTCAACAGCGCTACATTAACGATAACCAATGCACCGATCGGCATGAACGGTTATACCTATCGCTGTGTGGTTAGCGGTACCTGTGCGCCACCTGTTACTTCTTATGCAGTGGCATTAACAGTGAATGCAACCAATACTGTTGGCGCTGCTTCCAACAGCCCAACTGTTTGTATCAATACAGGGTCTGTTACTATCACTCATGCTACAACAGGTGCAACCGGTATTGGCACTCCAACGAATTTGCCGGCAGGCGTAACAGCCGGTTGGTCTTCAAATACTATAACCATCAGCGGTACACCCACCCAATCGGGAACTTTTAATTACAGCATACCGCTTACAGGCGGTTGCGGAGCGCTGAATGCTACTGGTACAATAACTGTAACTGCAGCGCCGGTTATAAGCATGAGCAATAGTTATATCTGTCTCGGCAGTGTATCACAAATATTATCACCCACCAGCGGTGGCACATGGGTAAGCAACAATCCATCTGTTGCTACTGTTGCCAATAACGGAACAGTAACAGCAGTGGCTGCAGGTACGGTAACATTTACATTTACCGATGGAACTACAGGTTGCAGCAATACCACTGCAGCACTTACTGTAGATGCAAGTTGCCAGGTGGTGACATTGACACAACCGGCACAATTAAATGCGACCATCAGCACAGATCCGCTTTCGCCAACAACCGTATGCGCTAATGATGCTGCAACAATAACAGTAACTATAACCGGCGGTACACAACCCTACAAGATAAATGGTGACGTTCAGTCAGGCGCCGGTCCGTTCATTTATACAGTTCATCCTGCTACTTCACCTGTTACCACTTTCAATAATTCAAATATTATTATTAGTGATGCAAATAATTGTACCACCGGCAGTACAACGGGAAGTGTAACGATAACAGTAGCTACACCCATTGTAACCCTTGTCTCTAAAACGGATGTTTCCTGCAATGGCGGCAGCAACGGGGCAATCAATGTTTCGGTATCGGGAGGTACAGGTCCTTATACATACGCATGGACAAAAAATGATATTGCCTATGCAACTACAGAAGACCTTACCGGTTTATCGGCAGGAACATATAAATTGACTGTTACCAGTACTGAACCATGTACCTCACAGGTACTAACTGTAGTAATCAATGAACCGGCAGTAATCACAGTTGCCAATGATGGCAGCCAGGTCAATGTAAGCTGTGCCGGGAATGACGGCTCTATTACGTTGGGAACAGTGAGTGGTGGTACACCAAATTATGTATATAGCTGGACGAAGACCGGTGACCTTTCTTTCAGCGCATCTACTGCAAACCTGAGCGGTTTGACAATTGGAACATATAATTATAGTGTAACAGATGCCAATGGCTGCGGACCGGTAACAGGCAGCATAACTATAATAAAAAATCCTGCGGCAGGGCCGGTACATAATCTAAATACAGGAATAAGCTATTGCACTATTCAGTCAGCTATTGATGATCCACTGACATTGAATGGTCATGTGATCAGTATTGATGCGGGAACATACAAGGAAGATGTGGTAGTTACAAAAGAACTTGAGATCAAAGGAGCCGGAAACACAACAATAGTAATGCCTGCAACATCGAATCCCAATACCGGTAGCGGTTCATTAGGCGGAACGAATGTCTTCTTAATTCAGGCTAACAACGTTACCATACATGACCTGGAAATTGATGGCGACAATCCTTCGCTTACCAGCGGACAGGTATTTGGCGGGGCAGATATAGATGCACGCAATGGAATTATTACGAATCATGCATCAGGAGTGTACACGAACCTGGTAGTGTATAATACAACTGTAAAAAATATTTTCCTTCGTGGTATTTACCAGTCATCCGGCGGGTCATTCAATTTCCATCATGATAATGTAAGTAATGTACAGGCAGACCCTGCATCAATAGCGATGTTTGCTTATGGTAGCAGTGGTGTGTTCGATCACAACACTGTAAGTGATGCCAACGATGCCATTTCATCCAACTATTCAACCGGCACTGTATTCTCCAATAATATAGTGACTAATTCAGCAAGCGGTATTCATACGGATAACAGCGGCAGTTCCGGAAGCGCAGCCGATGAGATCTATGGAAATACCGTGAGCAACAGTACGGCAGGCGGGTATGGCATCTGGGTGTTTGCGCCGTATAAGAATGTGTTGGTGCATGACAACCAGGTAACCAATGTAGATGTAGGTATGGCGGTAGCCGGGCAGGCTGCAGCGGGAGTCACTCCTGAATTCTATAACAATGAAATTGACGGGCAAAACAAGGCGAACAGCACAGGCATGTACGTGACTACTTCGCTTTTTGGCTGGGGCTCCGCAAATGTCTCAGTTGATTTTCATAATAATATTGTTACAAACAATGCCGGCGATGGATTCTACCTGGAATCAGAAGCCGGTTATGCATTAACTATTAATGCACACAATAACTCGATAACCAACAACAGCCCTTATGCTGTTGAAAAGGTAAATACTGGAACCTTTAATACAGACTTGAGTTGTAACTGGTGGGGTACTATTACAGAAAGTGCTATTAGCGCTTTGATCAACGGTACCGGAGTAACTCATATTCCATTCCTGACGAGTGGCACAGATTCACAACCGGGAACCTTAGGTTTCCAGACTTCGGAAGTGTGCAGTACCTGTTCATTGGTATTGACACCATCAGCTACAGATGCAACCTGTCATTCAAATACTGATGGAACGGCAACAGTAAGTGTAAGCGGAGGTACAGGAAGTTATACTTATGCCTGGACGGGGCCGAACAGTTTCAGTGCTGCTACACAATCAATCACAAACCTGGCAGCAGGAACTTATAATGTTATAGTGACCGATGCGAACGGATGCGTTGCAAATACTTCAATTGAAGTGAAACAGCCGGATCAGTTGACAGCAACAATCAGTGGCGGCGGCGGACCAACTATCTGCAGCGGCGGATCGGCCAATATAACTATCTCTATTTCCGGCGGAACGGAACCTTATGTCATAAACGGAATGACTCAAACAACAGGGGGAAGTCCGTTCTCAGTAGCTGTATCACCAACTGTCACTACAACATACACCGAAACCAATCACCCGGGAATCACAATTACAGATGCCAGGGGATGTACAGTAACATTTGCGGTAGGCAGTGCTACAGTGAATGTATATGGAACGACCATTACGAGTGGAGTTTGCGCAAGTTGTGCATCTCCGGTTACAGTTTGTGCCGGAGCAAATCCAAATTCATTTAGTGTTGGTGTACCAGGCGGAGGCGATGGCAACTACACATATCAATGGCAGGAATCTGTAGGATGTACAGGAACCTGGGTAAATGCTACAGCGCAGGATGGTATAACTAATACACTTAGTTTCAATCCGCCGGCATTAAGCCAATCTATTTGTTATCGTTTACAAATAACAGATGGATGCGGTAATGTCGGTTATTCAGATACGAAAACATATAATGTTGTTCCTGATCCTGTTTCACCAACTATCAATCCTGCACCAGCAGATGGTGCAACAGTTTGTGTTGGAGCATCTGTGTCAGCAACCTTTAATGCAGGAAGCGGCGGCACGGGAACAATAACTGATACATATTTGTACAGTACCGATGGTGGTGCTACATGGAATTCATATAACCCCGGAGACTTAATCATTGCAACAACCGGAATGGTGGGCAGCAATATGATCCAGATCAGTGCTCAACGTACAGCAAGCGGTTTAGGTTGTAGTAATGGTGGGGTAAATGTGGTGAAGTGGTCGGTGGATGCTTTGCCGATAGTAAGTTTGAATACACGAACCAATGTTTCATGTTACGGGGGAAATAATGGCGCAATCAATATTGACGTAAACGGAGGCACAGGACCTTATACTTATGCATGGAGTACTTCGGATGGAACGATACCAACAGGCCAGGGAATTGTTGAAGACCCAACAGGCCTTACAGCCGGAACATATAAAGTAATTGTTACCAGTGTCAACAACTGTACATCGAATGAACAGAGTGTAACACTAACGCAACCAGCTGCATTAGGCAACACTCATAGCGAATCTTCACACAACGGATATAACATCAGTTGTAATGGTGGCAGTGATGGCAGCATTGATTTAACTGTAACAGGAGGCGTAGGGCCATATACATATTCGTGGACAGGAACAGGGGTCAATGCCAGTGCAGAAGATCAAACAGGATTAGCAGCGGGAACGTATGATGTGACGGTAACAGATGCAAACGGATGCCAGACATCAGCAAGTATCAC
>MWTC01000002.1 GCA_002066995.1 Sphingobacteriales bacterium UTBCD1 | reverse complement strand
CATTGCAAAAATGAATGAAAGAATTATTGATCTCATATAATCAAATTATGATGTAAAAGTAGAAGGAGACCCTGTGTGGGGGTATCATTAAAAAAGATGATTTTTCTCTTGCCACCAAGGCTCAAAGACACAAAGCAGCACAAAGAAAAAACTTAGTGAACCTTCGTGCCCCGGTGTCTTAGTGACAAATTCTTTTTCTTGCCACCAAGACGCAAAGACACAGAGCTGCACAAAGAAAAAACTTAGTGAACCTTCGTGCCCTGGTGTCTTCGTGGCAAAATCATTTTCTTGCTTCCAAGAAGAAGAAAAGAGCCACACCAGCCTGTCAGCTGACTGGTGTGGCAAAATATATTTCTTTGTCCTCATTATTCCAACATTTTCCGCAAAGCCTCCATATCAAAGTTTTTTGAAAAATTAGTAATAAGCCGTTCTGAAAAGCCTTTGTCTTTACTCAATTCGTAACGAAACTGTACTTCCATTAAAATCGGTTTGGTTGTTGTACCTGATGTGGTATTAAAATATGCCGGGTTTAATACGTAGAGGGCAAAAATATTTTTATCCCAATCTTCTGCTTCGTAAAAAACACCGGTTTGCTCCAGGCGCTCTTTTGCATCCAGTGTAGCATTATTGCCGGCTACTATAGCAGGTGAGTTTAACCAGGCTTCCGTTTTGCTTGCCAACAAATCTTTTACCCGTGCATTTTTTGCTTCGTAATGTTGGCTATATGCTGCTTTGTGGGCTTGCCAGGTTTGTTTTTGCTTAAGAGCAAAATCGCTATTATTCGCCGCCGAATTTTTGAGCAACTCATCTACGGTAAAATTGAAATTTGCTTTCTCAATTTCAAAATACTCCAGCATATCTTGCAAGTATTGTTTACGGGTAACGGGTATCAATAGTGGAATGCCGAGCTTTGTTATGAGGTAATGCCGGTCAATCCATCGGTAGCTATTTTCAGTAACCTTGTCATAAGGGCTTCCGGCCATATAATTTTCTACATAGCCGTTACCGTTATTTAATTTTAAAAAATCCTGGTGATAGCTTTTGTAGGCATTAGATCTGCCTGCCAGTAAGTTGCTTTCAGAAATATACTTTGACACCTTACTGGGGTTGCTCACCCGGTTTTTTTCGTAGCTGGGGCCCAGCAGGGCATCTGCCGGAAAATCATAACCCCACATAAGTGTGGTGGCTGTTTTATCAAATGAAATATTGCCGGTGCCGGGCCTTAATGCAGAGCCGGCATTTATTAAATCCGGATTTATATCAACACGCAATACAGTTCTGTACTCATCTACTATTTTAGGTACATGTTCTGTAACATGGCATACGTAAGGATAAACCCCCAATTGGTAGCTATACCGGGCATACACATTTTTGCCATAATTACTATTGCCCCACTTTGCAAAGCTTACCCGGGCGGCGCATCCGGTTAGTTTAAAATCTTTTCGGCTTAATTCTTCTAATTGTTCAATGGCGATGAGACTTTTCATCATAGCAGCTTTTTCAGCTGCATTGCCTTTTAAACTAACAGGTCCATACTTGGTATTGTTGTGGTTGGTATAAATGCCGGCTACATCATCCGCACTATTATTGCATGGTACCTGTGGTGCAGTTATCTTTTTGGATTGCGAAAAGCAAGTACAAACAACTGCAATTGTAAAAACTACTATTGATACTAACTTTTTCATGATTTTGTTTCTGAGTTTAATTTAATTAAACATTCCGGTTCCTTGTATAGATCCTCTGCCTGTGATAATGCAGGATAACAAAGCCAGGTTGAGCAACAATAAGTTTTTGTTCAGTTTCATTTGCTTTGAATTTTGATATGGTTTGATAGCCCTGGCTATTTCTGTTTTCAATTTTCGTTTAACACAATTAGTTGGCTATGTCAGAAAGTGTAAAACTAACTAGCTGTCAACTGAATTCACCTCATTAAAAAAGATGATTTTAGGTAGCTGCATGCCACAACGAATAAGGTTAACCACAGATGCACAGACAAAAAGTATTTGTTTCTACTTACTTCATTTCCTAAAACATCATCTGCGTCAAAAGATATTTTGCATTATAGGCATTTATACATTCAGAATTTGGTGATACATTTCATGATTCTTGTTTTTAAACTTATTTGATTGTAAATCCCGGTGGGTTATCAATCAACGATTCCTGGTCACGAAATGAATAGCGAAATTCATAAGGATCGTTCGGTGCATTAAATTTGCCGTCATCTCTGTTGGTTGGTTTACCCGGCTTTAGTATGATCCCATTACCGTAAGTGGGGTCATTTATAATTTCAAAAGTATAAGTGGTTTTCTCCAATTTATAGTCTGTGTATTTTTTTAGCTCGCCCCATTCTTTAGAACTATTCGTCTTTGCCCAAAAGCCACCTTTTCCTTTCGCAGGAATAATGGTTAATTGATTGCCGTTTACAGTATAAGTACCTGTTTCGTATAAGAATGTAATATCCGCAGCTTTGGTGAGCCATTGTTTGTTGCGAAACGTGTAAGTGCCATTTGCATTAAACTGATATTCCTTTCTCAGATAACCGGCGGTGTATTGTGGCATTCCACCTACATTATATCCGGTAGTTTCAAGAATATAATTTGTCCATAAACCCACAATGGAAGAATTATTTGAATTAGATACAGGCTGACCATTTCTTATTGAAGTATTGTTGTTTTTGGCAGCGACGGCAGATAATTTTATTGAAGAGATAAAATCATTCAACGTTTTGGTATAAGAATCAGCATTAAACATTACCAGCATATTTACCATTTTGCTGCTGTTGGTTGCTGTTACCAGCATGGCAATTCCAGCCAATCCATCTTTATTAAACTGTGCTGAACCGGTTTGAAGCTCCCAGCCGTCTTCAGTACTTATGTCTTCCATTTTGGCATCACCTGCACCTAATGGATCTTGTACAATGCTTTTCCAGGAATTATCAAAATTGATTTTGCTGTCTGCATCGCCATCCAGTGATGGATACAATCTAATAATGCAAAAAGTTCCCTTTGCTTCATCCATTGATGTAAAAGTTACCGACTTATCCGTCTTCTCTTGCTTCCAGTTTTTAATCGGCTGATAGGTAAACACATCAAAGGTTTCTTTTTGGGCAAAGAGATTAACAGTAAGCATGGCAAAAATGAAAGAAAGATAGATTGATTTCATAATAATGATTTATGACGTAAAAGTAGAAGAGGGAATTGTGTGTGGGTATCGTTTAAAATGATGATTTTTTTTGCTACAGATG
>MWTC01000043.1 GCA_002066995.1 Sphingobacteriales bacterium UTBCD1 | reverse complement strand
CGGCCGTTAGCGTCGGGGTGAAAAGATTGAAAACAGAATAAATGAAAATAGTTAGATGGCTGAATGGTTTGATTGTTATTGCTTCCTAACTATCAAACTTGCCTTCAGGCGGAAGGCCTTATAACAATAAAACAATTTTTTTATGATTAAAAATTATTTCAAAATAGCAGTACGGAATCTCTGGAAGAACAAGGGATTTTCTGCTATCAATATTGCAGGGCTGGCCATCGGCCTTGCCTGCTTTATCCTGATCGCATTATTTGTAATGGATGAACTCAGTTACGACCGTTTTTATCCGGATGCAGACCGGATCTACCGGGTGGATGCAGATATAAAATTCGGTGGCAATAACCTGAACCTCACTGTCAGCAGCGATCCCATGGGCCCTGTACTGAAAAAAGATTATCCGCAGGTGGAAGAATACACCCGTATCTACGCCAGCGAGGGAAGTAAACTTGTCCGGAAAGGAAATGAGTATATCAATGAAGAAAAAATTGTTTATGCGGATTCTACTTTTTTCAGCATATTTCCCCAGAAGGTTGTATCGGGAGAAACAAAAACTGCCTTGTTTGAACCCAACACGGTAGTGATTTCTGAGACTGCTGCAAAAAAATATTTTTCAACCGTTGACGCTGCAGGCAAAACAATTGAGATAGATAAAAAACCTTTCAAAGTAACAGCCGTAATAAAGGACATGCCGCATAATTCCCATTTTCATTTTGATTTTATTATGTCCATGAAAAATGTAGAGTATGACTGGAACAATTTCCTGAGCCATAATTTTCACACTTATATTCTGTTAAAGAAGGGAACCGATTATCATGCTTTTGAAAAAAATTTTACACAGGTATTAGATAACTATGTTTTGCCGCAGGCCAAACAATTTATGACCGGGTTGAACAGCATGGAAGATTTCAGAAAATCGGGTAATAAACTGGACTATTCCCTCATACCGCTTACAAAAATTCATTTATACAGCCACCGCTTCCCGGAATTGGAAGCCAATAGCAACATACAATTCGTTTATATTTTCAGCGCTGTCGCTTTATTTATATTATTAATTGCCTGTATCAATTTTATGAATCTGTCCACGGCACGAAGTGTCAACCGTGCCAAAGAAGTCGGTATCCGGAAAGTGCTCGGTACAGGAAAGAAAAACCTTATTGCACAATTCTTATCCGAATCAGCATTAATGGCATTCATTTCCTTATTACTCGCCCTCGTATTAACATATTTTACGCTGCCCCTGTTTAACAATATAGCGGCCAAGTCAATGAGTGCCGGGAGTATCTTCAGTTCATCATTTTTACCTTTTTTAATTGCCTTGCCAGTAATAGTGGGGCTACTGGCCGGATTGTATCCGGCATTTTTCCTGTCAAGATTCAAACCAATAGCTGTCCTGAAAGGAAAAATCAATGCCGGGTTTAAAAAAAATACTTTACGCAGCGGCCTGGTAGTATTCCAGTTTTTTACTTCCATTGTTCTGATCATCGGTACGATTATCGTTTATCAGCAACTTCATTTTATTCAAAACACCAATCTCGGGTTCACCAAAGACCAGGTATTGATTATTGATGATGCGTATGCATTAAATAAAAATGATGAAGTATTTAAAAATGCAGTACTGCAATTACCGGGCGTGAAAAGCGGTACCATGAGCGGGTATCTCCCGGTAAATTCATCAAGAAATGACAATACCTATTCCCGTGAAGCTGTCATGGATCCAAAGAATGCATTATCCATGCAATCCTGGATAGTAGATTACGATTATATAAATACCTTGGGGATGAAGATTATTAAAGGAAGGGATTTCTCAAAAGATTTTGGCACTGATTCCAATGCAGTAATATTAAATGAAACAGCAGCAAAGGTGCTGGGTTATGAGGATCCTGTTGGAAAAAAATTATTCCGACAGTTACCAGACGGAAAAACTTCTTCCTATACCATCATAGGGATTGTAAAAGATTTTCATTTTGAATCGTTACGTCAAAACATCTACCCTTTGGGTTTAATGCTGGGTCATAGCAATTCAATAATTTCTTTTAAAATAGCTACTGCCAATATAAAACCATTGATCCCGCAAATACAAAACAAATGGAAAGCGCTGGCGCCGGGCATGCCCTTCAGTTACCGGTTTATGGACGATGCCTTCAACAATATGTACCGTGCAGAACAACGGGTGGAAAAAGTTGCCATCACATTTGCCATACTGGCAATTCTTATTGCCTGTCTTGGGTTATTTGGATTAGTAACCTACATGGCAGAGCAGCGTACCAAAGAGATCGGCGTACGAAAAGTATTGGGTGCAAGCGTTCCCAATCTTGTTGCCATGCTCAGTAAGGATTTTATGAAATTGGTTGCTATTGCTTCAGTGATTGCATTCCCGGTAGCATGGTGGGGCATGCATACATGGTTACAGGACTTTGCTTACCGCATCAGTATTGAATGGTGGGTGTTCGCACTGGCTGCATTCATCGCCTTGCTGATCGCATTACTGACCGTAAGTGTGCAGGCGATTAAAGCAGCGTTGGCCAACCCTGTGAAGAGTTTGCGAACTGAATAAAAGCTTATCAATTATCCATTATTAATTATCAATTAATACTCATGTTTAAAAATTATTTTAAAACCACTTTCCGCAATCTCTGGAAAAACAAAACGTATAGCCTTCTGAATATTGTTGGCCTGGCTATTGGTATTGCCTGCGCTGCCCTGATCTTTTTATGGGTGGAAGATGAACTGACCTACAACCACTATTTCACCAACCGAAGTAATTTATACATAGTAAAAGACCAGCAAACTTATGATGGTACCACCTATACATTCGATGCCACACCCGGGCCGATGGCCAGCGCAATAAAAGCTGAAATTCCCGGGATAAAAAATACGGCACGAAGCACCTGGTCCAATCAATTACTTTTTTCTGTGGGAGATAAAAGCATCTATGATTATGGTTTCAATGTGGATGCGCCTTTTCTCACTATGTTTCAGTTAGAGTTTATTAAGGGCAGTGCAAAAACAGCATTTGATCAATTATACTCACTGGTGGTATCAGAATCCATGGCCAATAAATTTTTTGGCACAACCGACGTGCTGGGCAAGTCTCTTAAAGTAAGCAACAAACAGGATTATATCATTACCGGCGTAGTGAAAGATCTTCCTGAAAACGTTTCTATACGTTTCAACTGGCTGTCTCCATTCCAGGTTATAGAAAACCGAAATGAATGGATGAAAAACTGGGGAACTAACGGCATCATCACTTATGTGGAAACCGAACCCAATGCCAATATTGCAAACATCAATAAACAACTACACGGATATATTCAAACAAAAAGCCCGGAAACGACAGCAAAGATGTCCATTTATCCCATGAACCGATGGAGACTCTGGAACAGTTTTGATACCAATGGTCACGAAAAAGCAGGCCGGTTAAAATATGTGAACCTTTTTAGCCTGATCGCCTGGATCATTTTGATCATTGCCTGCATCAACTTCATGAACCTGGCTACGGCACGAAGTGAACAGCGTGCAAGAGAAGTAGGCGTCCGGAAAGTGTTGGGCGCCGTGAAAGGAAAACTGATCCTGCAATTTATCGGGGAAGCAATTTTTATGTCATTACTGGCAGCCTTACTTTCCTTATTCATTATCTTCCTTACATTACCGTCATTCAATAAGCTTGTTGAAAAACAATTAGCATTGAACATCTTTTATCCTTCCCATATAGGCGGCTTGTTGCTGATAACTTTGTTATGCGGTTTAATTGCCGGCAGCTATCCTGCTTTTTATTTGTCCTCTTTCAATCCCGTTTCCGTATTAAAAAGTTTGAAATTAAAATCCGGCAGCGCCGGGTTGATCCGAAAAGGACTGGTGGTTTCGCAGTTTGCTGTTTCAATAATACTTATCATCTGCACCATCATTATTTATCAGCAAATACAGTACGCCAAAGACAGGGAGCTCGGCTACAATAAACAAAAGCTTGTTTACACCGGCCTGAATAATAACATGAAACGGAATTTCAGTGTTATCCAAAATGATTTAATGCAAACAGGTGTGGTGGAAAATATCGGGCTAAGCAATAGTTCGGTATTACAACTTGGCAGTAATACCGGTGACTTTGAATGGCCGGGTAAAGATCCCGGTAAGCAGGTATTGATTACCCTGGAAGGTGTGAGCCCGGGATACATACCCACCACAGGCATGCAACTCAGCAGCGGAAGGAATTTTTACAGCGACATCAAATCTGACAGCAATAATATCATCATTAATGAATCCCTGGCAAAAATTATCGGGAAAAAAGATGCGGTAGGCAGTATTATTACCCGCTATAACGGAAGTGAAAAATATACGGTGGTCGGAGTAATAAAAGATTTTATTTACAACTCCATGTATTCGCCGGCAAGCCCGCTGATTCTTTATTCTGATACTTCCGGTGTCAATTATTTAAATCTGCGGCTAAAACAAAATGCAGATGTTAAAACTGCCCTCGCCAAAGTAGAATCGGTGATCAGTAAAGATAATCCCGGCTACCCGGTTGAGTTCAATTTTGTAGATGCTGAATTCAATAAGTTGTTCAAAACTGAAACACTCATAGGAAAATTGGCGGGTGTGTTTGCATTACTGGCCATTGTAATTTCCTGTTTGGGTTTGTTTGGGTTATCTGCTTACACCGCTGAAAAACGCACTAAAGAAATCGGTATCCGCAAAGTGCTGGGCGCTTCTGTAGGGAATGTTGCCGGATTACTTTCAAAGGATTTTGTCAAATTGGTTTTCATATCCTGCATCATTGCTTTCCCGCTGTCGTGGTGGTTCATGCACGGTTGGCTGCAGGATTTTGAATACAGGATACAGATCAGTTGGTGGGTATTTTTAATCACCGGCTTGCTGGCATGTACCATTGCCTTGTTTACCGTGGTTTTCCAGGCGATCAAAGCAGCAATAGCTAACCCTGTTAAATCCTTGCGAACGGAGTGAGAAAGGATTTAACCCCGACCGTTAGCGTCTGGGTGAAATCATTGAGGACGGAATGATAAATATTGGTTTAATGGTTAGATGACTTAATTGTTTTTATTTCTAACCATCAAACCCGGCTGCAGGGAACAATAAAACATTTTTTATGATCAGAAATTATTTTAAAACCGCCTGGCGGAATCTTTGGAAAAACAAACTGTATTCCGGTATTAATATTTCCGGATTGGCTGTTGGTTTGGCCGCCTGTCTCCTGATCGGTGTTTATATCAGTCATGAACTGAGCTATGATAAGTTCAATACGAATGCGGATCACATCGTTCGTGTAACGATGGAATACGAAAAGGCTGGAACCGTAAATGCAGTGGCGACAACAGGCACAAAGGTCGGGCCTCAGTTCAAAAGGACTTTTCCTTTGGTTGAGGAATATGTCCGCACTTTTATCAGGCAAAATATAATAAAGCATGATGAAAAGATTTTTGATGAACCACGCATTCTTTATGCCGATGCCCCATTCTTTAAAGTTTTTTCTTTTCATCTCGCCGAAGGCGATCCCGCCACAGCGCTGAATGCAAGTGATAAGATCGTGATCACCCGGTCCATGGCGAAAAAATATTTCGGAAATGAAGATGCATTAGGGAAAACACTCACTATGGGCGGAAAAGACTTCCGTATCTCTGCCATTTGTGAAGATGTACCTCAAAACTCACAAATAAAATTTGATTTTGTCACTCCGTTTCTCAATCTTGGCAACAATGTAAAAGATGAAACCTGGTGGACTGCCAACTGGATTACATACTTGCTGCTGCGTGACCATAATAGTATTTCACAACTGCAGCAACAGGTAAATGATTACATGAAGAGTACAGCGGTAAGAAAAGATGCCGGCGTCGAAGGAAATAATTATCTCTCTTATCACCTGGAGCCTCTTACCCGTGTTCATCTGTATTCTTCATTGCCCGGGTTTGAACCGAATGGCAGTATCAGAAACATTTACATCTTTTCCCTGATCGCATTGCTGATACTTATTATTGCCTGCGCCAACTATACCAATCTTGCCACTGCCCAATCTGCAGGAAGAACCGCCGAGATCGGAATGAGAAAAGTAATGGGAGCTTCCAAAAAGCAGGTGTTCATTCAATTCATCAGCGAATCGCTGATCATAACATTATTTGCAGGAGCGCTGGCCATTATTATCAGTATCACGTTGACACCATATTTTAACAACATCACCGGAACTCAGTTCTCTGCTTCAGCGTTCTTAAAACCCTTACCTATTGCAGCGCTGATCATTTTTTCAATACTCACCAGTTTTTTTGCCGGCTTCTATCCTGCCCTTCTTTTATCCGGTACAGAGGTCATCGGTGTGCTGAAAAAAGGTTTTTCTTTTACCGGAGGCAAAAATCTGTTGCGTAAAACTTTGATAATAGCTCAATTCAGCATTTCTGCCATCCTGATCATTTTCACGATCATCATCCTGCAGCAAATGAATTTTATGAAAACCAAAGATCTTGGTTACAATAAAGATCATATTGTCGTTCTCCCGATCGGAGGAAAGATGCTGAGCGATTTTCAAGCTCTTAAAGATGCTTTTTCACAGGTACGGGGTGTGGAATCGGCCACTGCTTCTTATGAAACACCTGAATATGTACAGTGGGGTGATGGCATTTCCGTGACGGATGAAAAAGGCAAGCATGACATTTCTTTAAATGCCATGCCCGTGGATCTTGATTTCATAAAGACCCTTCAAATGAAATTGATCGCAGGCAGGGACTTTCAACAATCTGATTTTGCCATGATGGATACTTCAAATGATTATCAGAATTATCATCAGCCTTATCTGATCAATGAAACCCTGGCAAAGAAGATCGGCTGGACTCCGGAACAAGCTATCGGCCAGACTATTGAGAAAGGTGCAACCGGGCCGGTAGTAGGCGTGATCAAAGATTTTAATTTCAGCAGTCTTCATGATCCGGTTGGCCCATTGCTTATTTTTCTGAACCGTGATTATTCAAGAGATTTTATGCTGCGCATCAACGGCAATGATGTGCCACAAACATTAAGCCGTTTGGAAATGGTATGGAAGCAGCGGATAACCGATCGCCCTTTCCATTATCATTTTTTGGACGAAGATTATAACAAACTATACCAGGCAGAGCAACGCTCCTCTTCATTATTGAGTGTTGCCGCCATGCTTGCTATCATTCTTGCATGCCTGGGATTGTTTGGCCTGGCAGCATTTACTACCGCTCAGAGAACAAAAGAGATCGGGATCAGGAAAGTTCTGGGCGCCCACGCAGGCAGCATTACTCTTCTTGTTTCTAAAAACTTTTTAGCCCTGGTAGTGATCGCCATAGCGATCGCCATACCCTTAGCATGGGTGATCGGGAATAAATGGTTACAGGACTTTGCATACAGGATTAATATCAGTTGGTGGGTGTTTCTTGCAGCAGGTGCTGCTGCCCTGCTCATTGCTTTTTTAACAGTGAGTTTCCATTCAATAAAAGCGGCGATGGCCAACCCGGTTAAAAGTTTAAGAACTGAATAAAATAATAATCATGATAAAAAATTATCTGCTGACCGCCCTCAAGAATTTCAGAAAACAAAAATTGTTTTCCCTGATCAATATTTTGGGGCTTACCATCGGCATTACCTGCTGCCTGCTGCTTTTCCTGTTCATCTTCAATGAATTCAGTTATGACAAATTTCATAAAAACGGAAAGGATATTTACCGAATCATGCGTGTGGGCAATCTGAACGGAAGCCGTCAGGAAATTCCTTATGTATCGGCTGCTTATGCTCCCGCTTTAATGAATGACTTCCCGGATGTAATTGAAAAAGCAGTACGGGTAATGAGAGATAATGACCTGATCAGCTATAATAACATCTCATTCAATGAAAAAAATATTTACCTGGCTGACAGCGATTTCTTTAGTGTATTCAGCTTTAATCTCATCAGAGGCAACCCCGGGACAGTGCTTAAAGAACCCAACAGCATTGTGGTTACTGAAACAACGGCTAAAAAATATTTTGGAAATGAAGACCCCATCGGAAAGATTTTACAATTCAACAAAAGCCAGCAATTAAAAGTCACCGGCATTGCCAAAGATGTGCCGGTGAATTCTCATTTGCAGTTTGACATGGTGGTTCCGCTGGAACTATTAAAATCATCCCGGCCGGATTGGTTCACCAATTTCTCTCTTAATACTTTGTTTACCTACATACAACTAAAGCCCAATACGGATCCAGCGCTGCTGGAAAAGCAATTCGGAGGGTTTATGGATAAATATCTTGGAAACTTTTTTAAAGAGATCGGCCAGAAAATGGAACTCATTGCAAAACCCTTAAACAAAATTTATTTTGCTGCGAATGCATTCGATAGCGTCAAGCACGGAAACAAGAAAATGGTGTACATCTTTATGTCCATTGCCCTGCTGATTTTGTTAATTGCCTGTATGAACTTTATCAATCTTTCTACGGCCAGGGCCGCAGAACGATCTAAAGAAGTCGGATTACGAAAAGTACTGGGCGCCGTAAAAAAGCAATTGATCGGCCAGTTTATTCTGGAGTCAGTATTGTTTGCCACACTTGCCTGTTTCCTTTCCATCGGTTTAACAGAATTATTGATGCCGGCTTACACCCATTTCCTGGGATATGATCTTCCTTCTTTCCGGGGCAATCCGTGGTTTTATGTATGCATAGCAGGGATCATCGCTGCAGTAGGCTTGGTGGCAGGATCATACCCCGCCATATTACTTTCTTCATTCTCCCCCATAGAATCACTGAAAGGAGTGCTGAGGGCGGGAAAAAAAGGAACTTCTTTCAGAAAAGTTTTAGTGGTTTTTCAATTCACTGTTTCCGTAATACTGATTATTTGTGTTGTGGTGATCATTAAGCAGATGAGCTATATAAAGAATACGGATCTTGGATTCAATAAAGAGCAAACCATGATCATCCGGTTCGATAACTATGATATTGCCAGCAAGGGGCATCAATTTAAAAATGAATTATTATCCATCCCCACAGTGCAGGATGTATCATTAATGTCCGGCGAACCAGGCGGTTTCCATGACAGCTATCCATTTGAAGCCGAGGCAAACCCCGCTGAAAAATATTTATTCAATACAGAATTCACCGACATGGATTTTGTAAAAACATTAGGATTAAAAATAATTGCAGGCAGAGACCTGTCTGATCAGTTCGGAACAGATTCTTTACAGGCATCGTTGATCAATCGTACTGCTGCCGTAAAATTGGGATATACGCCGGATCAAGCCATCGGTAAGTGGATCTTCAATACAATTCGTGACAGTATAAAAAGAACTATCGTCGGGGTGGTGGAAGATTATCACTTTGCTTCTTTAAAAGATCCTATCAACCCGTTGGTCATTTCCCCCGGAAAAGATAATCGTCTTGCATTAATCAAAATAAAATCTGCCGACCCGGGTCCGGTAATAAACAATGTCAGAAAAGTGTATTCAAGTATTGCTCCCGGCTATCCTTTTGAATATAGCTTCCTGGATGAGCGTTTCGATCAGTTGTACCGGGCTGAATCCAGGCAGGAGTCTGTATTAGGTATTTTTTCCATCATTGCTATTTTTGTTGCTTGCCTCGGATTATTCGGATTAGCCTCTTACACAGCTATCAGGAGAACTAAAGAAGTAGGAGTAAGAAAAGTGCTGGGCTCTTCTGTACAAAACATCGTGATACTTCTTTCCAAAGATTTATTGAAGCCGGTGTTGCTGGGCGCTTTAATTGCTATCCCGGCCGGTTATTTTGCCATGAATAAATGGCTGGAAAGTTTTGCATACCGGATAGAATTTCATTGGTGGATATTTGCGCTGGCAATTGGTATAGCTATAACGATTGCATTGCTGACAGTTGGCATACAGGCAATCAAAGCGGCAATGGCCAACCCGGTAAAATCCTTACGAACGGAGTGAAAATGGATTTAATCCCGGCTGATAGCACCGGGGTGAACAGCCTCCGCTCCGAATGAACTGTGGCTGGCGGGAAAAAATGAGAAATGAGTTGTTACTTCACAAATAATAAAATGCAAGAAGATGTTCAGGAACTATTTAAAAATTACTTTCAGAGGCCTTTGGAAAAATAAAGTTTTTTCTGCCATTAATATTTCCGGGCTGGCAATCGGTATGTCCAGCGCCTTACTTATCTTTTTATGGATGCAGAATGAGTGGAGCATGGACAGGTTTCATAAAAATGAAAAAAGAATCTATTTAATGTATAACAGGGATAAAGACTCCCGGGGGGAAACATGGGCATGGCCTAATACTCCCAAAATACTGGCATCCACTCTTAAAAAAGATTACCCGGAGGTGGAAGATGTAACCCGTTTTAATAATATAACATTTTTACTTTCTGCAGGAGAAAAAAAGCTGAACAAAAGAGGCGCTTTTGTGGATAGCGGTTTCCTGAATATTTTTTCTTTTCCCCTGTTAGAAGGGTCCCCGAAAAATATTTTGAAAGGCAGCTACAGTATGGTGCTTACGGAAAAGCTGGCTAAAGCTCTTTTTGGAAATGAAGATGCGGTGGGCAAAATCGTAAGGGTGGACAGTGTGAATAATTGTACCGTAACCGGCGTGTTAAAAGACCTCCCCGGCAATACACAATTTGATTTTGAATATTTGTTACCCTGGGATTATATGCACAAATTAGGGTGGGATGATGAAAACTGGGACAACAATTCTGTAAAAACTTATGTCTTATTAAAACAGGGAGCATCCGCTTCTGAATTCGATTCTAAAATAAAAGATATTACCATTAATCATACCAAAGGATCACCTGCTGCTTCCACAACAGAAGTATTTACTCAGCCCCTGAGCAGGGCTTACCTGTATGCAAAATCAGGTAATGGGAAATTGGTGGGCGGACAAATAGTTACGGTAAGGTTGTTTGGCATCATCGCAGCTTTCATTTTATTGATTGCGTGTATCAACTTTATGAACCTGAGTACAGCCAGGAGCGAAAAAAGAGCAAAAGAGGTAGGCATACGCAAAGTGGTAGGTGCGCAAAAATATTCCCTCGTATTTCAATTCCTGGGTGAGAGTATTCTAATTAGTGTACTTGCATTTGTCATTGCCTTATTTATCGTACAAATCAGCCTGGGTTCATTCAACCAGTTAGTAGGTAAACAACTTTCTATTGATTACACTAATCCTTTGCTTTGGACCTTTTCACTATTGTTCATCCTTTTCACAGGAGCTTTAGCCGGCAGTTATCCTGCCTTTTACCTGTCTGCTTTCAGGCCGGTAAAGGTGCTGAAGGGCGCTTTTAAAAAAGCGAATGCGCTGATCACACCCCGGAAAGCTTTAGTGACGGTACAGTTCACCTTTGCCATTATACTGATCATATCTACCATCATTGTGGCAAGACAAATCAATTATGGAGCGGAAAGGCAATCAGGGTATAATCAGAACAACCTGGTTTACCTGTTTACCCAGGGGGATGTGGACAAGCATTACCAGGCCATTAAAAACGAATTACTGAGTAGCGGCGTGGCATTATCAGTTACCCACTCTGCCAACCCGATAACGCAGCGCTGGGGCGACAGTTGGGGTTTTCAGTGGAAAGGAAGTACTAAAGCAGACGAGAAAATAGATTTTCTGCGTATGGGCTCTGATGCCGGCTTTGTCAAAACCATGGGTTTAAAACTGGTTGAGGGAAGGGATATTGATATTTATAATTATCCGACGGACAGCAATGCCATTTTATTAAATGAAGCAGCCGTACGTGCCATGCACGTTAAAGATCCGATAGGATTGACGATGCATTATACCGGCGATACAAATATGTTTCATGTAGTGGGCGTCATTCATGATTTTATCATTGAATCGCCATTCCAGAAAGAGATCAGCCCCATGATTGTTTTTGGGCCGGGACTCGATTATTTCCAGGTAGTACATATCCGGCTTAATCCGGAAAAGCCTGCTTCTGCAGCCATTGCAGGAGTGCAGGAAATTTTTAAAAAGTACAACCCGATGTATCCTCCTGAATATGTTTTTGCTGATGAATCTTACGCAAAGAAATTTAAGGAATCCGAACGTACCGGCACATTAGCCGCATTGTTTGCAGGATTAACAATTTTTATTTCATGCATGGGATTATTTGGGCTGGCAACATATATGGCAGAGAGCCGCATCAAAGAAATTGGCGTAAGAAAAGTACTTGGCGCCTCCGTTATAGGTATTACTTCTTTGCTTTCAAGAGATTTTTTAAAATTAGTCCTGGTGTCTTTTGTAATTGCAGCGCCTATTGCCTGGTGGGCAATGAGTAAATGGCTGGACAGTTACACATACCGTATTCAAATGGAATGGTGGGTATTCCTTTTTGCAGGTATTATTTCCCTGATTATTGCAATGGTAACAGTAAGTTTCCAGGCTATACGGGCAGCAATAGCCAACCCGGTTAAATCTTTGCGAACAGAGTGAAAAATACCGGTTTAAAGGTCAGGTGGCTTAATTGTTTTAACTTCTAACCATCAAACCCGGCTGCAGACAGAAGGCCATATAACAATAAAACAATTTTTTTTATGATTAGAAATTATTTCAAAACCGCATGGAGAAATTTCTGGAAGAATAAGACCTTTTCTTTCATCAATATTGCCGGCCTTGCCATCGGTATCAGCGCTGCGTTGGTCATTTACCTCATCGTACAGTATGAATTCAGCTATGATACTTTCTGGAAAGATAAAAGCCGGGTTTACCGTGTTGTTACCGACATGACTTTTCCGGGAGGCTCCGTTTTTAAAAACTCCGGGGTAGAAATACCGTTACCCGTTGCTGCAAGAAATGAAATGACCGGCATTGAAACCCTTACTCATTTTATTACAGCAAACGATCCCAAAGTGACCGTACCCGTTGCAGGCAGCAAGTCTCCTGCTGTATTCAAGCATCAGAAAGGAATTATGTATGCTGATGAATTTTATTTTTCAATGTTCCAATATGATTGGTTAGCCGGCTCTCCTCAGGCTGCATTGAAAGATCCAACACAGGTGGTGTTAACGGAAGACAGAGCCAAATCCTATTTTGGAAATATTCCTTTTGAAAACATGATTGGCAGGCAGATCAATTATGAAGATAGCATTCAGACAACCGTTGCAGGCATCGTTAAACAACTACCGGATAAAGCAACAGATTTTCGCTTTGATGAATTTATTTCCATATCCACCATATTCAATACTAATTTAAAAAATCAATATGGTGGCGTTGGCGAATGGAACGCTATTAACTCCAATTCTCAGCTTTTTATAAAGCTTAGCAAAGACACGAAACCCCGAGAAGTTCAGGCACAATTTGAAGCATTACGGAATAAATACCGGGGCAAAGAGAGTCATGAAAAAGACGATACCAAACATTTACTGCAACCATTGAGCGATATACATTTTAATGCGGAGTATGGAGATTTAAGTCATCGCCGGGCACATAAGCCTACTTTATATGGATTGATGGCAGTGGCAGTATTTTTATTACTGCTGGGCTGCATCAATTTTATAAATCTTACTACTGCCCAATCATCACAACGGGCAAAAGAAATAGGAATACGAAAAACATTAGGAAGCAGTAAAGCAACGCTGGCCTTGCAATTCCTCAGCGAAATCTTTTTACTGACGCTTATTGCCACCATTGTTTCCATTGCCGTTACTCCCTGGTTATTAAAAATATTCAGCGATTTTATTCCGCCGGAAATAAATTTTTCATCCGTCAACCAGCCTCATGTATGGATTTTTCTTGCTTTACTTGTCGTAGTAATGACATTGATTTCCGGCTTTTATCCTTCCTGGATACTTACAAAATTCCGGCCGGTAACAGTTTTGAAAAATCAATTGCATCCCGGCGCTTCTCAGGGGCGCAAGGCGTGGTTACGAAAATCGCTGACCGTCACTCAATTTGTTATCGCACAATTTCTCGTGATAGCAACGTTGGTGGTCAGCAAGCAAATAAGCTATTCACTGAATAAGGATCTCGGTTATAAAAAAGATGCTATTGTTTATTTTTATACACCTCACAATTTTTATTCTAACAAAAAGGACGACCGTCGTTTTGCGTTATTAGAAAAAATAAAATCAATACCGGCCGTCAAAGAAATAAGTTTGGGCGGAGCAGCGCCGGCGCACAGCGGGGCAGCATCCAGTACGTTCAAAATCAACACCGGCAAAAATGAAGTAGAATTGATGGTAGAAACGATTAATGCCGATCCCGCATACTTTGACATATACGGTTTGAAACTGCTGTCCGGAAAATTCCCTGATAAAAGCGATACAGCCAAAGAATATATCATTAATGAAACTTACGCCAAAGCATTAGGCTTTTCAAATCCCGCTGATGCGATTGGAAAATTTGTAAATCGTGGAAGTTTTAGTTTACCGATCGTCGGTGTATTAAAAGATTTTCATACAAAATCAACTCATAGTAAGATCGGTCCATTGATCTACTCCAGCAGTGACCGGAACAGTTATATGATGCATATAGCATTAGCATCGCAGGAAAATTCACCGGGTCTTTGGAAAAAAACATTGGGGCAAATTGAAAAAGAATATAAAAAACTTTATCCTGATGATGAATTCCAATACAACTTTTTTGACGAAACCATTGCCGCATTTTATAAAAAAGAACAAGACGTTAAAAGTCTTTTAAACTGGTCGGCAGGGCTTTGCATATTTATCAGTTGCCTCGGATTGCTCGGACTTGTTATCTATACTACCAATACAAGAGTAAAAGAAATAGGAATCAGGAAAGTATTAGGAGCTTCGGTCACGCAAATCGTTACTCTTTTATCAAAAGATCTTATCTCTCTTGTAATGGTTGCGTTCCTTATCGCTGCACCTTTATCATGGCTTGCCATGAATAAATGGTTGCAAGACTTTGCTTATAGAACTAATATTAGTTGGTGGGTGTTTGCCGCCTGCGGCATTAGTATGTTGGTATTGGCTTTTTTTATTCTTGGAATACGCACTGTAAAAGCAGCAATGGCCAACCCGGTTAAATCTTTGCGAACAGAGTGAAAAATACCGGTTTAAAGGTCAGGTGGCTTAATTGTTTTAACTTCTAACCATCAAACCTGGCTGCAGAAGAAAGGCCATATAACAATAAAACAATTTTTTTTATGATTAGAAATTATTTCAAAACCGCATGGCGTTCCCTGATGCGCAGCAAAGTGTATTCAGCTATCAATATTGTTGGATTAACCATTGGACTATGCGCCTGCCTGCTGGTCGCAACCGTTGTTATTGACGATTTATCCTACGATAAACAATGGAGCCGGAGCAATGATTTGTATAGAATTATTTCCCTGAATAAAATGGGTGATGGTTTATATGACCGTTTTTCATCTTCTTTCACCGGCTTAATAACAGCGCTGAAAAATAATTTCCCCGAAGTTGAAGCCGCTGCAGGCATCGAGAGTACCGATACAAGATTAAAATTGAATAACAGCGATGTCAACGGCGTTGAAGTAACCGCTTTATCGGGAGATACTACCCTATGGCAAATGCTGGATATTCATATACTCTCGGGCAATCCAAGACAGTACATTGCCGGCGACAATGAGAACCTGATCATTACTGAAAGCTTCCGTAAAAAATTCTTTCCAAATGAAGATCCCGTAGGCAAAATCGTTTACAGCGTGCCGGTCTATTCTGATAAAGCGACACCCTATATCATTACCGGTGTAATTAAAGACCTCCCCGTCAATTCTGTTATGCGGGCTGAAGTGATCATCCCCGGTAAACCACGTAATGATGAACTGTATAAAGAACAATACGGAACTTTTTCTGAAAATTATGTTTTACTGAAACCCGGTACGGATATTAATAAGTTCACGGTCAAAGTAAATAAATGGTATTCCGGTTTTGTAACCGCTAAAAATCCTTACCGGTACGAGTTTCAGCCAATAAAGAATATTTACCTGCATTCTGATTTTGCGGGTTATCAATCCATAAAAGGCGACTATAAAAACATTTATATCCTTTCCGGCGTAGCTATTTTATTACTACTGATTGCCTGTGTAAATTTTGTAAACCTGAGTACATCCAGGGCCTTGCAGCATTTAAAGCAAACAGGTGTACGGAAAGTCTTGGGGGCAAAACGCAGGCAGCTTGTAATGCAGTTTCTCACAGAATCGTTTTTATACTTCTTCATCGCCACAGCAGTGGCCATTACCGGCTACCAGTTGTTGCTGCCGGCTTTAAAACAATTTACAGGCCATTCTCTCTCGGAAACATTTACATCGGCCTGGCCGCTGTTTGCCTGCTGCATCGCAATCATACTTTTAATAAGTGTGGTAACAGGCATTTATCCTGCACTGGTCTTATCGGCATCTAAACCTGCAGTCACATTAAAAGGCGAATTGATAAGTAACACAAGGGGCAGCCAGAATGTAGTAAGAAAAAGTTTGGTCGTGTTGCAGTTTGCCGTTTCTATCATTGTACTGATTGCTTTGCTGGTGGTGCAGCAACAGCTTTCTTTTTTAAAGCATAAAGACGTTGGTTATACTATAAATAATTTATTAAGCATTAACCAGGTTTCGTGGGATGGCAAAGGCGAATCATTCAAAAATGAATTGTTGCAGCAGCCTGGTGTGCAAAATGCCAGCATAACTTCATGGCTGCCTACGCTTGGAGCGGGTTTTATGAGCAGAGAAGTGGATGATCCGAATCATCCGGGCAATAAACTTACTGTATGGTTTATTAATGGTGATATTGACCTGGATAAAGTAATGGGGTTACAGTTAACAAGCGGACGACTGCTTGATAATAGCTATGGTGCTGATATTATGGATCCTGATTCGCTGATGCGTATAAACGATTCTGCCACTTATGCAAATGTTGCGGGAAGACAATCATCAATCATTACGGAGTACACTGCAAAAATGCTGCACGTAAAAAATTTAGGCACACCCATAAAAGGGGCCCTCACAACGCCGGTGGGTATTATAAAAAATTTCAATAATGAGTCTTTAAAAAATCCTATGAAGCCTGTGATCATCCTTGCCGGGCCATCGCCGGAATATGGCGGTATGCTGGTAAAAGTAAAACCGGGCGCCGAAAAACAGGTTGCCATATCCATCAACAAGCTCTGGCGGCAATTTTATCCCAATAAATTATTAGAAATAAAATGGGTGGATGATATGCTTGCCAATCAATACAAGGAAGAAAGCAAATTGCAGCAACTCTTTACTTTTTTCAGCGGGCTTAGCATGTTTTTGGCTGCCTTAGGCGTATTGGGTTTGATAATACAAGCCACCATACAGCGTAAAAAAGAAATAGGTGTGCGCAAAGTGTTAGGCGCTTCCATTTTTTCAATTGTACGGTTGTTTTCAATTGATTTTGTAAAGTTGATTATTATCGCCCTGTTCATTGCATCACCGGTGGCCTGGTGGGCCATGCACAAATGGTTACAGGACTTTGCTTACCGCATCAGCATTGAATGGTGGGTGTTCGCACTGGCTGCATTCATCGCCTTGCTGATCGCATTACTGACCGTAAGTGTGCAGGCAATTAAAGCGGCAATAGCCAACCCGGTAAAATCTTTGCGAACAGAGTGAAAAAGGATTTTATTCCCGGTCATAAGCGTCGGGGTAAAAAGCCTCCGTTCTGAATGAGTAAAGGTTGACAGGAAGCTTAAAGAGTGAATACGTTTTATGTACGCATTGGCACAATAACTGTCCGTTTTCGTACACTAACATACAGGTATCATTCCGTACCTCTTGTTACACAGTTCATTTGAATATTGGCATAAGGGTTGAAATTAAAATCCGGATATAAAATAGTAATCAGATATGCTGGAACTTAAAGGGATCTACAAATGGGTGAACACAGGAAACCATCGCACTTTCTTATTAAAGGATGTGGACCTGTCGGTAAAGGCAGGCGAATTCATTTCCATCATGGGCCCTTCCGGCTCCGGCAAATCCACTTTGCTGAACGTGATCGGAATGCTGGATGAATTCAACGAAGGCGAATATAATTTTTTGAACGAACCGGTGCATAAGCTGAAAGAAAAGCAGCGCTCCGCTTTATACAAACAATACATCGGTTTTGTATTCCAGGCGTATCACCTTATTGATGAACTGACGGTTTATGAAAACATTGAAACACCACTTATTTATCAGAATATAAAATCTTCGGACCGTAAAGCCATAGTGGCCGATATGCTGGATCGTTTTCAGATCGTGGGTAAAAAAGACCTCTTCCCTACCCAGCTGTCCGGCGGGCAACAACAATTAGTGGGCATCGCCAGGGCGCTGATCGCTAATCCGAAATTATTATTGGCAGATGAACCGACCGGCAATCTGAATTCCAAACAGGGAGAAGAGATCATGAATTTATTCAAACAACTGAATCATGAAGGAATGACCATTATCCAGGTAACCCATTCGGAGAAAAATGCTGCTTACGGATCTCATATCATCAATCTCCTGGATGGAATGATACAGAATAATTAACCATGAATAATTAATAACTGATAATGAAAAATATTTTTTTTAGCTTATCTCTTATCATTTCACATATATTGGTAAGCGGCCAGGATCAAAAGCTGAGCTTGCTGCAATGTGTGGAAACAGGAATCACCAACAACCTGCAGGTACAGCAAAGCGGCTTGCAGGTGCAATCCAGTGAAATATACTGGAAACAGGCAAAACTGAATTTGCTTCCTAACCTGAATGGTTCTATCAGCCATGGCATCAACCAGGGTAAAAGTATCAATCCTTATACCAACAGTTACATTAACCAGAATATTACTACAGGCAGTTATAATCTGACCGGAGGAGTTGTATTGTTCAATGGTTTTTCATTATTGAACAGTGTAAAACAAACTTCGCTGGCTTACCAGGCATCGAAAATGGACTGGCAGCAGGCAAAAGATAATATTACTATCAACATCATCTTAGCTTACCTGCAGGTGTTGAGCAATGGAGAACAACTGCAACAGGCAAAGAACCAACTTGAATTGTCAAAACAACAGGTGGATCGCCTGGAATTACTGAATCAGAAAGGAGCTATTAATCCGTCTGACCTGTCTGACCTGAAAGGGCAGTATTCCGGCGACCGTTTAAGCATTATCAATGCTCAGAATGCAATGGAATCTTCCAAACTGACCTTGTGCCAGCTTATGAATATCCCTTATAATAAAAATATGGAACTGGAAATGATCAGTACCGAATCCCTGGCCACGAAATATGAAGACACTCCTGATAAAATATATACAACAGCGCTAACACAACTGGCATTGATAAGGTCTGCGGACCTGCACGAACTCAGCGCAGAAAAAGGATTAAAAGTGGCAAAAGCTGCTTTTTATCCTACACTTAGCTTCGGTGCTAATACCAATACGAACTATTCCAGCGCCGCCAGCCAGGAAACCCTCATCAATACGAGCACTGTAGCGTCTAATAATTATGTTATCGTCAATAACACACAATATCCGGTAATGACCCAGGTAAACAATTACGGTTCACAAAAAATCAATTACGGAAAACAATTAAGTAATAACCGCTTCACTTCTTTTGATCTCAGTCTCCGCATTCCCATTTTCAATTCATTGCAGGCAAGAAACCAGGTGAAGCAATCACAACTCATTTTAAAAAATACCCGGATCATTGCTTCGGCCACCCGCACTCAATTGCAACAGAATATTGAACAGGCTTATATCAACATGACCAGCGCATCGGACAGCTACAAAACACTATTAGACCAGGTGTCTGCATATTCGGAATCATTCCGCATTGCTGAAGTTCGTTTTAATTCCGGACTTGGCACTCCGATAGATTACCTTACCGCAAAAAATAATATGGACCGGGCCAACATCAATCTTATCAACGCTAAATACGACTATGTATTGAGGACAAAGATCCTTGACTATTACCAGGGAAAGCCTTTGTGGTAGTTCTAAATATTAATGAACACTTTTTTAAGTGTTTGTTATTCTGCATTCCCAAGTGTATTTGCCCCATAGGGGCAATTTTTGGGTAATATTAGAATAGCAGGTAATTTGGTGAAGCCCCTTAGGGGCGATATTAAAATTTATTTATGGCTAATACTTATTCTCAAATTTCAATACACACTGTATTTGCAGTGAAAGGCAGAGAGAATCTTATTACTAGCGAATGGCGGGATGAACTTCACAGGTATATATCCGGAATTATCAGAGGTAATGGCGCTACCCCGTTAGCTGTTGGGGGCTGGAAAGATCATGTTCATACTTTTTTCGGAATGCCTCTGACTACTTGCATTGCCGATTTCATGAGTATAATTAAAGCAAACAGCAGTAAGTGCCCGCCTGACCGGATGGGCAGGGGTGAATGAAAAGAATTTTGTGAAAGGAAAATTTCAATGGCAATCAGGTTATGGTGCTTTTTCTTATTCCCGCAGTCAAAGAGATCGGGTAATCAAATATATTATAACACAAGAAAAACATCATAGAATTAAAACGTTCAGAGAAGAATATTTAAAAATGTTATCAGATTTTACAGTAGAATATAACGAAAAATATCTTTTTGAGTTTTATGATTAATCAAATATAAAATACCGCCCCTACAGGGCTGCATTCACCATGTAAATAATTTTTTACCAAATTTTCGGCCATAATGGCCTACACTAATTCCTTCCCGCTCCTAAATACAAAAACTTAATCTTTCAAACACTAATCTCCCGGAACATTAAAAATAACCCTGCGCTAACCCTTCCAATCATTATCTTTGCCGCCTGTCATTTACCGGGAAAATATCCCTTAATTTGTCACTTTTTAGCATATGAAATTCTATAACTGGCTCATCAAATACAGGCTTCTGATCGGCATCATACTGATAGTTGCCGGTGGGGTTTTCAATTACACTTCATCTTTCTGGCCTGCCTTCCCGTTATATTTTGTGGGAGTGATCCTTATTGCAGGTCATTTTTTCTTTGGCCCGCTGCGGCTGATACAAAACTACCTGGAAAGCGGTGATATTGAAGGAGCCGAAAAAATTCTGAATTCCATAAAAGCTCCCGGTCTTTTATACAAGCCCATCCGTTCTGTCTATTACACATTAAAAGGAAATGTGGCGATGATGAAGCAGGACTTTGATGGCGCCGAGAAGATGATGAAAAAAGGATTGGATCTCGGAATGCCGATGAAAGAAGCCGAAGGCGCCAGCCTGCTGCAAATGGGAATGCTCTCCATGCAGAAAAACGACCTGAAGCAGGCAGAAAGTTATATACGCTCTGCTTTAAGAAAAGGATTGCCTGATAAAGAAAACGAAGCAGCAGCCTACCTGCAGATGTGCAGCCTCATGATGAATAAAAGGGAATTCCGTGCCGCTAAAGATTTTTTCCGTAAAGCAAAGGCATTGAAACCTACCACTTCCCAGATCGTGGATCAGATCAAACAGATTGAAAAATATATATCGAGAATACCCGGATAATGAAGAACCGGAATTTTCGGGGTTAAAACACAGTACGAGGAAATTCGAAAAGAGTTTCCTCTTTTTTATTGAGGCGCATCATCAGTAAATTTGCTGAATGGCTTCGCAAAAAGAAAAACTGGAACAGAAATTTTCAGAAGAATATAATAAGCTGAATGAACAGCAGCGCCTGGCTGTGGATACCATTGAAGGGCCGGTGATGGTGCTTGCCGGACCCGGAACAGGGAAGACACAGGTTCTTGCCTGCCGTGTAGGAAAAATATTACTGGAAGGCGTTGCTAATCCTGAAAATATTCTCTGCATCACTTTCACCGATGCCGGGGCAGTGGCCATGCGTCAGCGATTACTTGAATTCATCGGGCCCACGGCTTACAAGGTCAGCATTTATACTTTCCATTCTTTTTGCAACAGTGTGATCCGTGAAAATATTGCCCTCTTCAACAAAAAAGAACTGGAAGCCGTAAGCGACCTGGAAAGAGTGCAGATCATCAAGGAGCTGATTGACGGTTTTGAAAATGATAACCCGCTGAAGCGTTTTAAGGGTGATGTTTATTATGATCTCGGAAACCTTACTTCTCTTTTTTCTGCCATCAAAAAAGAAGCATGGGAAACAAACTGGCTGCTTGGTAAAATTGATGATTATGTTGCAGGCATTCTTCCCGAAACAGACGGCTTCTATAACAAAAGAGAAAAGAAAAAAGGAATTCATGTTCTCACTCAAAAAGGGAAAGATGAAATGGAACGGATGGAGAAGTTGAAAGCAGCAGTAAAAACATTTCCCGTTTATCAAAAAGCGCTTGATGAAAGGCATCGCTATGATTTTGACGATATGATCAACTGGGTCATTGACCTGTTCGAAAAAAATAAAGAAGTATTGCTGCGTTACCAGGAACAGATGCAATACTTTCTCGTAGATGAATACCAGGACAGCAGCGGCTCACAAAACAGGATCGTGGAACTATTGATCAGTTACTGGAAAGATGAAAAACCAAATCTTTTTGTAGTGGGTGATGATGATCAAAGTATTTACCGGTTCCAGGGTGCAAACCTTAAAAACCTGATGACACTTGCTGCTAAGTTTGAAAAAGATCTCAAGAAGATCGTGCTGGACAAAAACTACCGGAGTGTGCAGCCCATTTTGGATGCTGCAAAACTGCTGATCGAAAACAATCAGCAAAGATTGGTTAACCAGTACAACGATCTGACCAAAGACCTTATTGCTGCCGGTGAAGAGCTGAAAAATTTAGATATCAAGCCGGAGATCCGTTGCTATGAAAATGAATTTTCCGAAAATGTACATGTGGCATTATCCATCAAACAAATGGTTGATTCAGGAACCAGGCCGGGCGATATTGCCGTTATTTATAAAGAACACCGCTTCGGTGATGAGCTGATCAGGTTTTTGCAATTACAAAACATTCCTTTTTTTGCAAAACGTTCTGTCAATTTGCTGGAAGATCTTTTTATCAATAAAATTCTGAACATCATTCGCTATGTGATCGCAGAACTGGACACGGAATACAGCGGCGAGCCTTTGCTATTTGAAATACTCCACTATGATTTTTTTACAATTCATCCTCACAGGATCGCAGCGATCTGCAATGAAGTAGCGGACAACAAATACAAAGAAAACAGCATTAAAAATATCCGGGCATATTTACTGGATCTTTCAAAAAAAGAAAACGGCACTTTATTTTCCCAAAATGAGGATACGGAGAAACTGGTACGGGTAAGTGCCCTTCTTGAAAACCTGCAAAAAGAAATTTATAACAGGCCGGTGGCGCACTGGTTTGAATACCTGGTAAATGAAGGCGGCATCCTTGCATACATCATGAACCATACGGAAAAGCTATGGCTCATGGAAATGCTTACCTGCCTGTTTGACTATATCAAGGATGAAATGCACCGCCAACCGGAAATGACCCTGAAACAACTGATGCACCAGATAGACCTGATGAAAGAAAATGACCTGCGGCTGGAGTTGGTGCAGACTACCGGCAGCGAGACCGGTGTAAACCTGATGACCTGCCACGGAAGCAAAGGACTGGAGTTCGAAAATGTGTTCCTGATCAATGCAAGAAATGATATCTGGGAGGGAAAAAGAAAAAACAACAAAGGATTTCGCTTGCCGCCCAATGTGTTTGAACTGGACAGCGACGCCGAAATAACCGAAGAGCTGCGCCGGCTATTTTATGTTTCAGTCACCCGTGCAAAAAAGCACTTGTTTATTTCCTATCCTAAAATGAAAAATGAAGGATCGTTGCTGGAACCTTCCCAATTCGTGGAAGAGATCCGTCAGCCGATGAGCTTAGTGCTTAACAATATCCTGTTGGATGAAAATGACAAGTTCCGTTTTTCAGCATTGCGCTTCGGCGTGATTCAAAAACCCGTACTGGAGCAATTGGAAAAAGAATACACGGACCGCTTGTTGCAAAATTTTTCAATGAACGTAACGGCTCTGAATAATTTTCTCGATTGCCCGTTGCATTTTTATTACAACACCCTGGTAAAGATCCCTTCGGCAAAAAGTGAAGCAGCTGCATTCGGCACGGCAGTACACGCCGCACTTGCTGATTTTACAAACAAAATGATGGAGAACAGGAAGATCTATCCCGGAAAGGAATTTTTGCTCTCAAGGTTTTGTTACCACCTCAATAAAGAACGGGAGATCTTCACCAAAGAAAGCCTCCGGCGCTTTTTGGATGGCGGGCAGGACATATTGAGTAACTACTTCAATAATTACTATGACCCCGCCCCGAAAAATGAATTCATCTTAACCGAATACCCGCTAACAAAAGTTGTCCTTGATAATATACCCCTGAAAGGTTTTACCGATAAAATACAGTTTTGGGGAAAAGAGATTGCCATCACCGACTATAAAACCGGCAGTTTTGAAAAAGCAAAACGCAGAGGAGAATTTTTAAGGCCGGGGGAAAAGGCTGAATTTCCGAACGGGGGAAATTACTGGCGCCAGGCAGTGTTTTATAAAATTCTTGTTGACAACCTCCCGGGGAAAAACTGGAAAGTGCTTTATGCCCAGTTTGATTTTGTAGAGCCGGTAAATGATGATAAGTTCATAATAGAAAAAATTCCGATCACCGCAGTAGATGAGAACCATGTAAAGCAACAGATCAGAGAGGTTTGGGAAAGGATAAGGCTGCATGATTTTTATACCGGTTGTGGTGAACCTGATTGCGAATGGTGCAATTTTGCAAAGAATAATAAAATCTATATCCGCCTCGAAGAAGAAGAGCCTGCAGAGCTATAAGTAACTATTTGAAGATTTGGCGGATTATTAGGAATACTCCATCTGTAAATCGGTTCAAACTTGCTAAGTTTGCCCCTCGTTCACTATCAAAAACATTGATGAAGAAAGTCTTTCTTTTTCTCTTACTGGCGATCCTGATCGGTCAGCAATTCACGATGGTCACGGGCTGTGCCAATATCATTCCGCCTGCCGGAGGGCCAAAAGATACCATTCCGCCTGTATTGATCAAATCCACTCCTCCTGATTCATCAAAGAATTTTCATGGCAACCATATCACTATGGTTTTTGATGAGTTTATTGATGTGCAAAGCCCGAGAGAAAACCTGATCGTATCTCCCGTCTATAAAAATTTTCCGGATGTCACTTATAAACTGAATACACTCTCTGTCAAGCTGAGAGATTCGCTGGAACCCAATACTACCTACACGCTCAATTTTGGCAAAGCTGTCCGGGATATCAACGAAGGAAATATTTTAAAAGATTTTACTTATATTTTTTCCACCGGTAATAGTTTTGACTCCCTGGAATTAAAAGGAAAAGTAATTCTTGCAGAAGATGGTAAAATTGACTCCACTCTTACCGTGGCGCTGTATCGTAACGGTGCGGATACTGCTGTGATGAAAGAACGCCCCAGGTACATAGCACGCCTTGACGGAAAAGGAAATTTTATTTTCAAAAATCTCCCTGCGGGAAACTTTTATTTATATGCATTCAAAGATGCGGGTGGTTCTCTTCGCTTTACAGACACCACGCAACTATTTGCATTTTTGGGGGAGCCTGTCGTCACCGGCAAGGAAAATGAACCATTCACTCTTTATGCTTTTGCCTCAAAGAAAGCGGCGGCAACATCAACGGTTGCCGGAGCAGGCGGGCTGACCATGAAAAAAAATGCGGGCGGCAAAGCTGACCAGAGATTACGTTTCCAGTCGAATCTTGAAAATAACAAGATGGACCTGCTTCAGCCGCTTACGCTCACTTTTGATGTGCCGCTCAGGTCTTATGATTCTTCAAAGATCAGCTTCAGCACGGATTCCGCTTTCATCACCGTAAACGATTATACACTGATCAAAGACAGTACGGATAAAAAACTGGAGCTGGACTATAGCTGGAAACAGAACACTCTTTATCATCTGATACTGGATAAAGATTTTGCAGAGGACACCACAGGAAAAAAACTGCTAAAGACAGACACCCTTTCCTTCACCACAAAGAGGCTTGAAGATTATGGAAAACTATCCATACGATTCAAAAACCTGGACCTTTCAAAAAATCCTGTGCTGCTCTTTGTTCAGAGTGATGCAATAAAGGGATCCTATCCTCTCAGTTCTCCTGAATTTTCAAAAAATCTTTTTATACCAGGCGAGTACGAACTACGCATATTAGATGATACTAATAAGAACGGCAAATGGGATCCGGGAGAATTTTTCGGAAAACACCTGCAGCCGGAAATCGTAAGGCCGCTCAGCCGCAAGATCACCGTAAAACGGGATTTTGAAAATGAATTTGACATAGATGCTTCTTCCACTCAATGACCGGCAGTTCAATTTTCAATTGGGCATCATTGAGGGCAGCTTTATCTTTGCTCCATGCAATTCTCTTCCCAGCTCCTGGAAAACGCCGTAAATGAATTTGCCAAACTTCCGGGCATCGGAAAAAAGACGGCATTGCGCCTGGTGCTTCATCTTTTGAAACAGGATACCAGCGAAGTTTCTCATTTCAGTGAAGTGATCTCTAAAATGAGAACAGAAATAAAATTTTGCCAGCGCTGCTTCAATGTTTCGGATGGCGATATCTGTTCCATCTGCTCCAACTCATTGAGGAAACAAGACATGATCTGCGTGGTGGAAAACATCCGTGATGTGATCGCCATTGAGAGCACCCAGCAATACAGTGGCACGTATCATGTCTTGAACGGGATCATTTCTCCCCTGGATGGCGTTGGTCCTGATCAGTTAAATATCGAATCTCTCGTTGCAAGAGTGCAAAAAGAAAAAACACAGGAGATCATTTTTGCCTTGAACCCAAACATACAGGGCGATACCACTATTTATTATATCCAGAAGAAACTGCAACCCTTCAACGTCCGGGTGACAACCATCGCAAGGGGTATCGCTTTTGGCGGTGAACTGGAATATGCGGATGAAATGACATTAGGCCGCAGCCTGCAAAACCGGCTTCCGGTTGAGAGTTACGTATCGAACCGCTGATTTGACCTTTTACCGGTTAACTATTAACTTTGTGTCTCTGACAGGCGGATTTGTTTATTGTTCGGCCTGCTCGCCCGGGTTTATTAAAGAAACTAAGGGAAAACAGAACTAATAAACGTCAAAAAACTCCAGCTAAGTTTCCGGCGTTTACGGTTCGTAAAAAAAAATTATGAAGACAATTGAAGATTGTTTAAATGAGCGCATCGTTATCATTGACGGCGCCATGGGCACCATGATACAGCGTTACAAATTAACGGAAGAAGATTATCGCGGAGAGAGATTCAAAGACTGGAAATATGATGTGAAAGGAAACAATGACCTGCTCTGCCTCACGCAGCCGCAGATCATCAAAGAAATTCACAAACAATATCTTGATGCAGGCGCTGACATCATTGAAACAAATACATTTAATGCACAGCGTGTTTCACTGGCCGATTATCACATGGAAGACCTGGCCTATGAAATCAATCTTGCAGCAGCAAAGATTGCAAAGGAAGCAGTGAAAGAATCAGGGAAGCAGGCCTGGGTGGCAGGCGCCATCGGCCCGATGAATAAAACCCTATCACTTTCCCCGGATGTAAATAACCCCGGCTACCGCTCAGTCACGTTCGATGAAGTGGTGAATGCATACTATGAACAGGTGAAAGGATTGGTGGAAGGTGCTGTGGACCTGCTGCTGATCGAAACGATTTTTGATACGCTGAATGCAAAGGCAGCCATTTTTGCAATAAAGAAATATTTCAGGGATAATGATCATCCCGGGATTCCCATCATGATCTCCGGCACCATCACTGATGCCAGCGGCAGAACATTGAGCGGACAAACACTGGAGGCATTTTATACATCAGTGATGCATGCAAGGCCTTTGAGCATAGGATTGAACTGTGCATTGGGGGCAAAGGAAATGCGCCCTCATATCCAGGAACTGGCACAGATCGCTTCCTGTTTTGTTTCAGCTTATCCTAATGCGGGCTTGCCAAACGCCATGGGTGAGTATGACGAACAGCCGGAAGATACAGCACACTTTATTGAAGATTGGGCAAAAGAAGGATTCGTCAATATTGTGGGCGGATGCTGCGGCACCACGCCGGAACATATCAGGCACATTGCAGAACATGTGAAAGACCTGAGTCCGCGGCCGGTGCCTGTTGCAGAAAAAACAGTTTAAAATTTTGTATCACTACTTTAAAAAGAAACACTTTAACTATAAATGAGTGAAGCAACACATATTAAACCCTATTTACGCTTATCAGGGCTCGAGCCTCTTACGGTTCGTCCCGATTCCAATTTTGTAAATATCGGTGAGCGGACCAATGTAACCGGGTCCAAAAAATTTGCCCGCCTCGTCAGAGAAAACAAATACGAAGAGGCATTGAGTGTAGCACGCCAGCAGGTGGAAAACGGAGCCCAGGTGCTTGACGTAAACATGGATGATGCCTTACTGGATGGTGTGAAAGCCATGACCACTTTCCTGAACCTCTTGCAAACCGAGCCGGATATTGCCAAGATCCCGATCATGATAGACAGTTCCAAGTTCGAGATCATCGAAGCGGGATTGAAATGTGTGCAGGGAAAATGCATCGTCAACTCCATCTCCATGAAAGAAGGGGAAGAGAAATTCATCCGTGAAGCAGAACTGTGCAGGATGTATGGCGCTTCCGTGGTTGTAATGGCTTTTGACGAAAACGGTCAGGCAGATACTCTTGAAAAAAGAGTCAGCGTTTGTGAAAAAGCATACAAGATTCTTACGGAAAAAGTCGGCTTTGATCCACAGGACATTATTTTTGATCCCAACATATTTGCGATCGCAACAGGCCTTGAGGAACACAATAATTATGCGGTAGATTTCATTGAAGCTACCAGGATCATCAAACAAAAGATGCCACTGGTAAAGATCAGCGGAGGGGTCAGTAATCTTTCTTTTTCATTCCGCGGAAACGATCATGTCCGTGAAGCGATGCATTCCGTTTTTCTTTATTACGCTATCAAAGCAGGCATGGATATGGGAATTGTGAATGCAGGCCAATTGGTAGTGTATGATGAAATAGAACCTGAATTAAGGCAACTGTGCGAAGACGTCATTCTCAACAGGAACAACGATAATAATGAAGCAACGGAAAAGCTGATTGTGTTTGCAGAAAATGTAAAAGCAAAAGGCAAAGCAGAAGTAAAGGATGACCTGTGGAGAAAAGGAACTGTGGAAGAACGTTTGAAACATGCACTTGTAAATGGCATTACCGATTATATTGATGGCGACACCGAAGAGGCAAGACAAAAATATCCCAAGCCATTGGATGTTATTGAAGGTCCGCTGATGGATGGAATGAATGTAGTAGGCGACCTGTTCGGTTCGGGGAAAATGTTTTTACCCCAGGTTGTGAAAAGTGCCCGGGTAATGAAAAAGAGTGTTGCTTATCTCACTCCTTTCATTGAGGAAGAAAAAGTAAAAAACCCGCAATTGTTACAAACCTCTAACGGAAAGATTTTATTGGCCACAGTGAAAGGCGATGTGCACGATATCGGGAAAAACATTGTCGGCGTAGTATTGGGATGCAATGGCTATGAAATAAAAGACCTCGGTGTGATGGTCCCGGTTGAAAAGATACTGTCTGAAGCTGAAAAGTTCGGAGCGGATATGATCGGTGTCAGCGGGCTGATCACTCCTTCACTGGATGAGATGGTGCATGTGGCGCAGGAGATGAAGAGGAAGAATATGAAACTCCCTTTGCTGATCGGCGGGGCAACTACTTCCCGTGTACATACCGCCGTGAAAATTGCACCACAGTATGATAATGGTGTGGTCCATGTTTTGGATGCATCAAAAAGTGTATCTACGGTCAGCGCCTTGCTGAACAAAGAACAGAAAGCTCCTTTCCTTGAAAACATAAAAAAGGATTACGATCATCTGCGTGAACAGTTCCTGAATAAAAAAGGAAAGAAGCTGATCCCTTACTCCGAAGCCATTGCCACAAAAGAAATATTTGACTGGGAAAATTATAAACCGGTAAAGCCAGCCGTGGATGGTGTCAAAGTTTTTAAAGACTTTGATCTTGCCACCATTGCAAAATGCCTGGACTGGAGCCCGTTTTTCATTGCCTGGGAAATGCCGGGGCATTTTCCTGCCGTATTATCCGATAAAGTTTTCGGAACGGAAGCCAACAAGCTTTATAATGACGCACAAAAACTTTTGCAACAGATCATCAAAGAAAAATGGTTCACTGCAAACGGAGTGATCGGCTTCTGGCCTGCCGTCAGCGATGGGGTTGGCACTGTCACTTTACAAACCAAGGATGGAGAAGTGAAATTAGAATTTTTGAGACAACAGTTGAAAAAAGCAGCAGGGCAACCGAGTTTTTCATTGGCAGATTTTGTTAAGCCGGGCCCAACCCCTCAAGCAGATGGAACTAATGGAGACACCGCTAAAGCCCCTTCCCAGTGGGAAGGGGAGAAACGCCCCGGTTATATGATGGCAGACCCAATGAATTATAAATTGTTAAAAGATTTTGCAAAGAAACATCGCTTTAATCCGACTAAAGCTGAAGAAATTCTTTGGGATATTTTAAAATCAAAACAATTAGAAGGCTTCAAATTCAGAAGGCAGCACATTATTGGAAACTATATTGCCGATTTTGTATGCCTTGACAGAAGTCTGGTAATCGAGATTGACGGGCTGATTCATCAACTCCCGGAAAATAAAGAAGCAGATGAAATAAGAACAAAATGGTTAATTGAAAAGGGATTTAAAGTAATAAGATTTATCAATGAGGAAGTGGTTAATAAAACAGAAGGCGTTTTGAGAACGATACTTTCAACTTTAAAGGCTCAACCAAGTATAAAAGAAAAATCCAACCTAAGTTCCCCCGCCGGGGGACAGGAGGCCGATTATCTCGGCGCCTTTGCCGTCAGTGTTTTCGGAGCAAGAAAATACATTGACAAATTCGCAAAGGAAAATGACGAATACAACAAGATCATGGTGCAGGTGCTGGCTGACCGTATGGTGGAGGCTTTTGCTGAATGCCTGCATGAAAGAGTGAGAAAAGAACATTGGGGTTATGACAAGGATGAAAACCTGACAAACGAACAACTGATCAAAGAAGAATACAAAGGCATACGTCCCGCACCGGGTTATCCTGCCTGCCCGGATCATACGGAGAAACCAAAATTATTCAAACTGCTTAATGCTACTGAAAATATAGGTATTGAATTGACGGAGAGTATGGCCATGAGTCCTCCCGCTTCCGTATGCGGCTGGTACTTTTCTCATCCGCAAAGCCATTATTTTGGTTTGGGAAAAATTGGAAGAGACCAGCTGGAAGATTATGCAAAAAGAAAAGGCATGAGCGTTGAAGAAGCAGAAAGATGGCTGAGGCCTGCGCTGGAGTGATCATCCGGCTATTACTTCACATCATCCGGAAATATTTTAATCTTTTTATTAAGTAAAGTGATGAACTTTCTTTAAAGATTTGTCTTCTGAGGCAAATTGAATTTTCAGCAGAAAAATAAAAATGAAAGCAAACATCACGAAGAGGCCGGACCTAACCTGACTCCCAATCTTTGCAATTCTTCTTTCAACTGTTGTGCATTATGGAAATGAATGCCGGTGATTCCTAATACCTCCGCACCTTTTACATTTTTCAGGTTGTCATCAATAAAGATCGTTTTGCCCGGATCAAGATGATACCGGTCCAGCAAAATCTTATAAAATTCAGGAAAAGGCTTTCTCGTTTTTTCCTCGCCGCTCACCACAATGCCATTGAACCATTTCAAAAATTCAAACCGTTCTCTAGCATGGGGAAATAATTCCGCACTCCAGTTGGTCAGTGCATACAGCCTGTAATGGTCCGCTTGCTTCAGTTCATGAAACAGATCCACAGTTTCCTGAATGGCATCGCCCAGCATCTCCAGCCATCTTCCATAAAAAGCCCTGATCTCTTTATCCCATTCAGGATGCCTGGCAGCCAGCTCTTCCGTTGCTTTGTGCAAAGGATAACCTGCATCCTGGTTTTCATTCCATTCAGTGGTAGTGACATGCTGAAGAAACCACTCCATTTCCTCTTCTGTCCTGAAAATGTCACGATACACATAACGGGGATTCCAGTCTATAAGAACGCCGCCAAGATCAAAAATGATCGAATCAATAGTCGCCATCGGAAATAAATAATGTATTTACTGTATTGCTAAAAAATATTTTATCTCTTTTCGAAAAGCCACCATCTTCGTTTTTTCCGTTTCAATTTATAATTGTCTTTGATGTAGGTACGGATATGGCTTATGGCCTCATCAATATCATCCGTCAGTAATACCAAAGAGAGGTCCTGCCGGTTGATCGTTCCTTCCTGTGCCATGTGCTCAATGTATTCCCATAAATATTGATGATGTTCTTTACCAAACATCACAATGGGGAACTGGGTAATAGTATGTGTCTGTACCAGGGTCAGCGTTTCAAAAAACTCATCCATAGTTCCGAAACCGCCGGGCATAATGATAAATGCATAAGAATATTTTACCAGCATCACTTTACGAACAAAAAAATGATCGAAAGTGATCCACTTATCCATATACCTGTTAGGCTTCTGTTCAAAAGGCAAATGAACATTGCAACCTACCGATCTGCCCCCGTTCTCAAATGCGCCGCGGTTGGCCGCCTCCATCACACCCGGGCCGCCGCCTGTCATTACCGTCAGGCCAAGATCAGAAATTCGCTTGCCGAATTCTCTTGCTGCTTTATAATAAGGATGTTCTTCATTAAAACGGGCAGATCCGAATACGGTAATGCAGGGGCCGATGAAATGAAGGGTCCTGAATCCTTTAATAAACTGATTGAATACACGCCATGCAAACCTTAATTCAGAACTCCTGCTGCGGGGACCTTCAAGATATATATGTGCTTTTGACGGGATGATCTTTTCTGAGAGAGCCATAATCCAATATTAAAAATATAAAAATAAGGCTTTTCACTTCATATAAAGCCCTGCAAATCGTTCAATTCTTTTCGTACAAACCAAATTATATGGAACTTTGATTTTAAAATAATTTTTCATGCGCATCATAAGTTACAATGTAAACGGGATCCGTGCCGCAATAAAAAAAGGGTTGATAGACTGGATGGGCACCAACCCTGCTGAGGTGATCTGTGTACAGGAAACAAAAGCATCCAAAGATGACGTAGATCATAAACTGTTCAACGACCTGGGTTATCATGATTATTGGTTCAGTGCACAAAAAAAAGGATACAGCGGTGTCGCTATATTCACCAGGATAAAACCGGACAAAGTAGAATATGGAAACGGTCATGGCCCGGTGGATGACGAAGGAAGGGTATTGCAAATGGACTTCGGAAATGTACGGCTTATCAACGCATATTTTCCTTCGGGTACCAGCGGAGGAGAGCGGCAGGAGTTCAAATATAAATGGCTGGATGAGTTCCTGGCATATCTGAAAAAAATTAAAAAGAAACATCCCGGGATGATCCTCTGCGGGGACTATAATATTGCTCATAACGAGATCGACATTCACGATCCGAAGGGAAATAAAAATTCTTCAGGATTTCTGCCGGAAGAAAGAGCATGGATGACAAAATTTTTTGAAAGCGGCTGGATAGATTCGTTCCGGGTGTTTCACCCCGAACCTCATCGCTACAGTTGGTGGAGCCAGCGTTTTCCCGGCGTTCGCCTGCAAAACAAAGGATGGAGAATAGATTACATCAACGTGACGGAGCCTTTGAAAAAGAATTTAAAAGATGCCGATATTTTTCCGGATATAAAACACAGCGACCATTGCCCTGTATTTCTTGATTTGAAAATCTGAACTATATGATTGTCTATAATATCACAATGAAAATAGATCCTAAAATTGAAAATGAATGGATCCAATGGCAGCGGGAAGAACATATTCCCGAGATCATGGCTACGGGTTTATTTACCGAAAACAAATTTTTCCGCCTGCTGGAACAGGATGAAACGGAGGGCATCACTTACGTAATACAATATTTTGTACCCTCTATGGAAGCATACAACCGGTATATCGAATTATATGCTCCCCTGCTCAGGAAAAAGGCATCTGATAAATGGCATGATCAGTTCGTTGGGTTTCGTACGGTAATGCAGGTTGTGCAATAGCTGTGGATAATATTCCCCGGTATCAGAAACTGTGAAAATCAATCGCAGGCAAAAGTTATTCTTCTATAAATGGCCCGTAATTCCAGTGGAAGATGATGTCTTAAGGTGTTTTTTTAAGATACTCACAAGTTATATACAGCAGAGGAAGTTCCGGATCGGGCAACTCTTTTCCACACCTTGTTCTATTGTGGACGATTAAAGCAATTCCGTCAATGAAAAATTTTTTGTTGCTGTCAAAAAGCCTCTAAATTTGTCGCCGCTATAGAATCATAAATTTATCATCATGAACAAAGCAGAACTGATCAATAAGATTTCCGATGACACAGGCATTACCAAAACACAAGCTAATGCTGCAATAGATTCTTTTACAGATGCTGTCAGTAAAACGCTAAAAAGCGGTGGTAAGGTCACGCTGGTGGGGTTTGGAACCTTTACCTTGTCAAAAAGAAAAGCCCGCAAAGGCCGTAATCCGAAAACAGGCGAAGAAATCAGTATAAAAGCCAGAAAAGTGGCCCGTTTTAAAGCAGGCAAAGAACTCGCTGCCAAACTATAAACAGATTCCTGTTTTAAGGCTCCGTTACTCTCCGGGTACAGGAGTTTTTTCATTTATTCCATTTAATTTTACAACTCAACAAAAAATCAGCAAATGGGCAGAGGTGATAAAAAAACCAAAAAGGGAAAAATCTTTAAAGGGTCATTCGGTAAAAGCCGTCCTCATAAAGCAAAAAAGAAAAAATAGTAATCTCTCCTGCCGAATAGTATTTCACCGGCCCCCCGGAAGAACAGCCTTATCTCATTCTCATGGAGCCAACCGTTGTATTTTCCAGGTTCCGTTCTCCTGCAATGAATATTGTATCCGGTCATGAAGCCGGCTTATCCGGCCCTGCCAGAACTCAATAATAATTGGTGTAACAATAAATCCGCCCCAATACGGTGGCCGTTTTATTGCTGTGCCCTTCATTTCCGTATATAAAGTTTTAAATCGTTCATCCAGCCAGTTACGATCTTTTATCACCTGGCTTTGCGGCGACACCCAGGCACCAATACGGCTTTCTTCCGGCCTTGAATCATAATATTCATCACTTTCAGAGTCGGATAGCTTAGACACAGAGCCACTGATACGGACCTGCCTTTCCAATTCTTTCCAGAAAAAAACCAGGCTGGCTTTCGGGTTTTCCAATAATTGTTGTCCTTTATGGCTGTTATAATTGGTAAAAAATACAAAACCCTTTTCATTGAAATCTTTTAATAATACTATCCGGGCGGATGGGACAGCATCCTTAGATGCGGTTGCCAATGTCATGGCATTGGGTTCTTCCACTACCGATGTTATAACGTGATCCCACCACTTCTTAAATTGAAGTACCGGATCGGCATCAACATCTTTTTCGGATAATCTTTGCAGGGAATATTCTTTCCGTATATCAGCAATACTGCTATGCATCTCATTTTAATTTAGAGTGCAAAGTTAATCCCGGATTATGCTAGTAAGAAGTAAAATCTGTTCCGGGGATCAGGAGAGAGAATTATACCTGGTCTGATCCAGGGATAAATTATTTTTTCAACCTGTTTGCCGCTCTTATTTCAAAAGAATTCCGGTAATGCGGAAATACGGTGTTATTTATGGTTCATGCATCAATAAATGGTAAAAGCCCTGACGGGGAGACCAAAAAAATTATTAAGAAATTCAATCATTACCCTGCCTGCGCATGAGCTGATCCCGTTCTTCTGATACCATATTCAGCATACTTTCCAGTTCGCCAATCCGTTTGAGCTGGTTTTCCAGCTTTTTATTTGCATCAGAAACTGTCTGCAAGTCATTATTCAGTTCTTCGAGGTATGCTACTTTTTTCTGTAACTGTTGCCGGTTAAAATTTGTTTCGTGCAATTTATCCTCTGTATCTGCCAGCCGGGCCTGCAATTTTTGATTTTCAGAACCGAATGCATTCAGCCTTTTTTTCTGTTCTTCAAACTCGTTTGATAATTTATTATGTTCTTCTTTCAGGTCTTCATACTCAATACTGGTTACTCTTGAAGAACTTACCTGTGTCTCGAGTTTCCTGATCTTATCCTGCAACACATTAAATTCCTGGTAGGCGCTATCGAGCATGGAGCTCATTTCTTTGGTCAACTGCTCTTTTTGCCGGAACATGTTCATTTCTTTTTCTTTCTCACTGATAAGCTGCTTTAAATCGCTAACCTGGTGAGACAGTTCTTCATTATCCTTAAGCGCCTCCCTTGTTTCCTCTTCTTTTTCCTTGATCACATCAATTTGACCGAGGAGGCGATTGATCTTTTCATTGTGTTCCATCAGGCTGCTCTGTGCCTGGCGCAGTTGTTCGATATAATCAATTTTCTCCCCGGCATGAAGAGGTGCAGCGGTATGAGACGGTGCGGCAAGTTCATTTTGCAGAATTTTATTCTGCCGCCGCATTTCTTCCGCTTCTATGGAATAAATATTACTGTTCGATTCTGCCTCGGATAACCTGTCATTCACCTCATCCAGTTTTTCTCTCATTTCTGCCAGTTCTTTATCCCTCGACTCTATTTCATTAAAATATTTTAACTTCCATTCACCTAAAGTTTTTGCAAGTGTCTGGGATTCTACGTTTGTACCTTTCAACGATTTCCGGCTGGAAATAAAGAAATGAATTGTTATTCCGAGTATGATCGCTCCCAGCAGAAGAATTACTACTTCAAGGATTGATAATGTAAGATGGCCCATAATCTTATAAAATCAAAACGGTAAACTATCAAAAAAATATGAAACTTTCTGTTTTATTTTTTCACAAAACCGAATAGCTGTAATTAAAAATCATCCTTTAACAAGGGTTCCGACCTTCTCACCGCTTACTACCCGCCGGAGATTATCCGGTTTATTCATATCAAACACGATGATGGGAAGGCTGTTTTCTTTACATAAAGTGAAAGCTGTCATATCCATCACCCTGAGATTCTGATTCAGGCATTCCTGGAAACTGATGACATTGTATTTTTTTGCTGTAGGATCTTTTTCAGGGTCGGCATTATAGATTCCGTCAACCCGTGTTCCTTTTAAGATTACATCAGCATTGATTTCAATAGCACGAAGCGATCCGGCTGTGTCGGTAGTGAAATATGGGTTTCCCGTTCCCGCACCGAAAATGACCACCCGGCCTTTTTCAAGGTGGCGGATAGCCCTTCTGCGGATATAAGGCTCTGCGATCTGCTCCATTTTGATAGCGCTGAGCAAGCGGGTGTACACTCCTATTTTTTCCAGGCCGGCCTGCAAAGCCATGCCATTGATCACTGTGGCCAGCATACCCATATAATCACCATGTGCCCTTTCTATGCCGGTTTCGGCCTCATTCATCCCCCGGTAAATATTTCCCCCGCCAATAACTATGGCCACTTGTACACCCAGGTCCGTTATGGATTTGATATCCTGAGCATATTGAGCGATCACAGTGGAATCCAGCCCAAAATTCTTGTCACCCATTAAAGCCTCGCCGGAAAGTTTCAGAAGAATACGTTTATACTTTGGAAGCATGCAGTAAGATTTGCGCTGCGAAGATAGGGGATTTGATTTTGCAGTTATTTATAAATTACACCTGATAAATTAAAAGGAGCTGTATCAGAAGTAAAAAATTCACTTCTACGATCGCATAAGCGATGATCCGGGCTGCAAAAAAGTGCGTGGGTCTTTGCGAGGTAATGAAAAAAAAGCAGATCGCTACGTTCCTCGCGATGACCTATGCTACAAAAATTGCCGAAGCAAACTGCATTTAGGGCAGATCGCTTCGTTCTTCGCGATGATCAACGCGGCATAAATGAAGAAGGTTGTAGCAGAAGTAAAAAAAAATCACTTCTACGATCGCATAAACGATACCTATTCGTTGAGGAATACGAATAAAAAAGAGGCTATCTTAACTTTTGAGACAGCCTCTAAAAATTCCTGAACTTATTTCTTTTACTTATCCTAAAGCCACCCTTTTGAATGCGGTCACTTTAAGATCTGCATCTACACTTTTCAGGTAATCACCAACGGTTTTGCTTCCGTCTTTTACAAAGGCCTGGGCCAGTAAAGTTTGCTCTTTGAAAAAAGCATTTAGTTTTCCTTCAGCAATCTTTGATAACATATCAACAGGCTTGCCGGCCATTTTAGGATCATTCTTCAATTGCTCCAGTGCAATATCTTTTTCACGGGCAATAACGTCGGCAGGAACACTGGCAGCATCAACAGCCACGGGATTCAATGCAGCGATCTGCATTGCCACATCTTTTCCTGCTTCAGCTTGTTGTTTATTCAATCCTACCAATACCCCGATACGATAAGCTCCATGAATGTAAGAGGCAACATAATCAGCATCTACTCTTTCAAATTTGGTTACACCGATCTTTTCCCCGATAGAAGCCAGTTTATCATTTACCAGTTCTGCTACTGTAGCAGTACCAGCTTTTGCATTCAATAATTCATCAAGATTTTTAACATTGCCGGCAACAGCTGCATCTGCGATGCTTTGGCCAAAGGCAACAAAGTCTGCATTCTTGCTTACAAAATCTGTTTCACAACTTATACAAACCACGATACCTGTTTTATTATCTGCCGTTGTTTTTGCGATCACCACACCTTCTTTTGCTTCACGGTCACTTCTTTTTGCCGCTACTTTTTGTCCCTGTTTTCTTAACCAGTCAATTGCTGCTTCAAAATCACCGTTTGCTTCCGTTAATGCTTTGCGGCAATCCATCATGCCGGCTCCTGTCATCTGGCGCAGCTTATTTATATCCTGTGCACTAATAGTTACTGTTGACATAATTTATTTCGTTTAAAATTGTATTTATAAAAAATCGAGATTCAAAAAATTCCTCCTGCAGAGGAATTTAAAATTGAAAGAATTCGGTATGCAGAAAAGTAATAGTTCTCTTATCCCTGTATTTTACCTCGGGCCTGAACCACCTCCGGTTCTCCGCTGACCACCACCCGGAGTACGACGCCTTGGTTGTCCACCACTACGGGGCTTACCACCACGGCCACCCTCTGCTTCAGCTTCTGCCAGCAACTTCGCAGCTTTCTTTTCTCTCTCATCATCGGTCATTTCTTCTACTTCCTCATCTTTTGCAGCCTGGCGTTCTGCCAAGCCTTCTGCGATAGCAGCCGTAATATAATTGGTAATGATGGCAATTGATTTTGTCGCATCATCATTTCCGGGAATGGCGAAGTCCACCTTGTTGGGATCACAATTTGTATCCACTACACCAAATGTAGTGATGCCGAGACGCTTAGCTTCGGCTAATGCGATATGCTCATGGCCAATGTCAATGATAAATAATGCAGCCGGCACCCTGCCAAGTTGCGCAATACCGCCCAGCACTTTATCCATCTTATCCCTGTCCCGGCTCAGTGTCAGCCGTTCTTTTTTTGTAATGCTGTCAAAGGTTCCGTCGTTCAGCATTTTTTCAATGCTCTGCATTTTCTTCACGCTCTTGCGCACCGTATTAAAGTTGGTGAGCATTCCTCCCAGCCAGCGTTCCGTTACAAAAGGCATATTGACTCTTTTGGCGCATTCGCTTACAATATCTTTTGCCTGCTTTTTAGTGCCTACAAACAATATTTTCTTTCCGCTGCGGGCAATTTGTTTCATCACACCTGCTACTTCATTCAGGCATTCCGTGGTTTTATTCAGATCAATGATATGAATGCCTTTCTTTTCCGCAAAAATGTAAGGCAGCATTTTCGGATTCCACTTCTTGCGCAGGTGGCCAAAGTGTACGCCTGCTTCTAAAAGTTGCTGCTGTAAGGATGTATTGTTTTCCATTGAAATTTATTAATTACTTATTATTAATTATTGTGGATAGTCATCAGAGCCAAAGTTCTTACTATTGATTAGTGATTACCGTTTAAAGACAAAGAATCAATAAGCAATAAGAATAATTACCTCTTACTGAACTGGAAGCTTCTCCTTGCTTTTTTGTGACCGAATTTCTTACGCTCTACTGATCTCGGATCTCTTTTCAAAAGTCCTGCCGCTTTAAGAGCCGGACGAAAATCCGGATTCGTCTCCAACAATACACGGGCAATGCCCAGCATGGCCGCTTCTGCCTGCCCTTTCACGCCGCCGCCGGATGCCGTGATGTTCGCATCAAATTTTCCCCATACATCCACTGCTTTGAAAGGATGTTCTACCCGGCTTTGCAGATAGACCAGCGGAAAATATTGTTTATAGTCTTTGCCGTTCACTGTGATCTTACCCTCTCCTTTTGAAAGGAAAACCCTGGTCACAGCTTCTTTACGACGGCCCACTCCATTTTTTTGCTTTTCCATTATCTGATTTTTGGAATTTAGAATTTAAGTTCTTGTGGTTTCTGTGCTGTATGCGGATGCTCAGCGCCTGTGTACACAAAAAGTTTTTTAAACATTTTTCTTCCCAGGCGATTCTTTGGCAGCATCCCTTTCACCGCTCTCTCTACCACTGCCTCAGGCCTGCGCTTTAATAAACTGCCGGCAGCTTCCTGCTTCAGCCCACCAGGATAACCGCTGAATGTGTCATACAATTTGTCTTTTAATTTATTGCCGGTAAAGACAACTTTGTCTGCGTTGATCACAACAACATAATCGCCGCAGTCAACATGAGGTGTATAGTATGCCTTATTCTTGCCACGCAATACCGCAGCAATTTTGGCACACATACGACCTACGGTTTGATTGGTACCGTCCACAACGTACCATTTGCGTTGTACGGTAGCCGCATTCGCATGCTTTGTTGTAAAATGTAGATTACTCATTCTTATTTTGCTTTTCACTCTTAGCTTTGGCTAACAGTATTGTTATTAAATAAACAATTCAGACCATCCTCTGAACTGCTCCCTCCGGCAACCTTTTTCAAGGCTGATTTTGGGGTCGCAAAGATAGGTTTGTGAAAATTCTTAACCTAAGAATCAGGAAGGAATTTTTTATCGCACCTTTATAAAGTGTTGATTTTTAATAAAAATTTGTTCAGAAACAAAAAGAGGTCGTTAAAAGTTGGTATATTGCCAACCCGGTTTTTTATGTTGAAACAATTTAAAGCTTAAGTTTGAAACAATGGTTCATTATAGAAAACGAAAAAGAATATAAGGAAGCCACTGAACGGTTCGAAGAAATAAGAGAAGCGAAAAAAGGAACGCCGGAATAGAAAGAAAAGCTTCTGCTTGTTCACCTGGTTTCGGAATATGAAAAAAACAGTGGAGCTTTCCCGAAGTGGATCCCATTGAAATGATAAAGATCAGGATGGAAGATTTTGGCTACTCTGCATCGGACCTTACCAAAGAATACGGCGATAAAGGGACGGTCAGTAAAGTGCTCAATTACAAACAGCCGTTTTCTTTGAATATGATTCGTTTATTCAGCAAGCTGCTTCATATTCCTGCCGACGCCCTAACCAAAGAGTATAAATTAAAAGTGTAAAGGCGATGTAATGCTATGCTTCACTCCTTTTGTATATAATTAAATAAGTGCCTTGTACAGATGGATTAAGTATTTTTTTCATCTCCATACTATCTAAAACCTAAAATAAAATTTATGTCAGTTCATCGCCTCAACCGCTCCACCTTCGGCGATCCGAAAAATGCAGGCAACCTGATGAGCATTGAAGATGCCAATCAATTATTAAATGAATGGGTTCCGAATGAACGGCTTCGTTTGCACATGAAGCAGGTGGCGGCGGTAATGAAAGCCTGGGCCATTGAAAAAGAGAATGCGGATGAACTTACCGCTTCCAAATGGGAACTGGCCGGCCTGCTGCACGATGCTGACTGGGAAAAATATCCCGACGATCATTGCCGCATCATCATCGAAGAACTGGAGCGCAGAAACATAGACCCCGATGTCATCCACTGCATTGCATCCCACGGGCCCAATTTCTTCGGAGTGGAACCGGTCAGCAAAATGGATAAGATGATCTATGCCATTGATGAGCTTTCCGGGTTCATTCATGCTGCCGCATTGATCAGGCCCACCCGCTATGAAGGAATGGATGCAAAAAGCGTGAAGAAAAAACTGAAGACCCCGTCATTTGCCGCTCAGGTCAGCAGGGACGACATCACCGATGCACTTTCCCGAATTGATGTATCTCTCGATGATCTGATCAGTTTCATAATTGAGCATCAAAAAAATGTAGCCTGAGTTCCCTCATCCGCCCTCGGATGATACCCGGTTTATTTACCCCTGATCCGGCTTAAAGAAACAAGAAGTAATTTTATACTTCAATTATTTTATGTACTCCAAAGAACAAACACAGAAACTGCAAAAGATTACATCGGAGCTTCTGAAAAAAAACAAGGACCATGCTATCCATAAAAAAGAGGTCAGGGAACTCAGGGACATCCTGCGTTTTCATGAATACCGGTATTACATCCTCAACGATCCGCTGATCTCCGATTTTGAATACGACCAGCTTTACCGCTCCCTTGCAAAAATTGAAGAAGAAGATTCGGGACTCATCACTCCCGATTCTCCCACGCAAAGAGTGGCAAAAGGATTGACCAAAGATTTTCCCGAGGTGCAGCACCTCGTGCCGATGCTTTCCCTGGAAAATTCTTACAACCCAGACGACCTTGTTGATTTCGACAGGAGGGCAAGAGAGCTTGCCGGAGTGAATGAAATAGAATATTGCATCGAACCGAAATTTGACGGGGCCGGCATTTCGCTGATCTATGAAGATGACCTGCTGGTCCGTGGCGCTACCCGCGGCGACGGAGTGAAAGGGGATGACATCACAACCAATATCAAACAGGTAAAATCAATTCCGCTTTCTGCAAAATTCTCGGACTACGGCATTAAACAGATTGAGATCCGCGGTGAGATCCTCATCAATAAAAACAATTTTAAAAAATACAATGAGTTGATGGCAGAACAGAACCTGCCGCCACTGGCCAATCCCAGGAATGCAGCAGCGGGAACGTTGCGTATCAAGGACCCGAAGATCGTTGCCGAAAGAAACCTTGAAGGATTTTTATACCAGGTCAGTTATTACACGACCACTCATAAGGATTATAAGGTTTTCCGCTATCATTCGGAAATACTCTCCCTTCTCTGGAATCTTGGTTTCAGAAGTCCTGAAAAAGAAAAAAAAGTAGTAACAGGAATCGAAAAAGTGATCGCCCATTGCAAAAAATTTGAAGAGGGCCGTGACGATCTGCCTTACGAAGTGGACGGGCTGGTGATCAAAGTGAATGACCTTGACCTGCAGGATAAAATGGGAATGACTTCCCATCATCCACGCTGGGCCATCGCCTTCAAGTTCAAAGCACGGCAGGCAACATCGCATTTAAAAACTGTGGAGTTCCAGGTGGGGAGGATGGGAAACATCACTCCGGTTGCCAAAATAGACCCGGTGCCTATCGGCGGTGTTACAGTAAGTTCTGTTTCCCTGCATAATGAAGATTTCATCAATGAAAAAGATATCAGGATCGGCGACTCCGTATTGGTGGAAAGAGCCGGCGATGTGATACCCTATATTGTAAAATCATTTCCGGAATTAAGAAAAGGGCATGAAAAGAAAATTCATTTTCCTGAAAAATGTCCGGTTTGCGGAAAACCTATTTATAAACCAGAAGGAGAAGCTGCGTGGCGGTGCATCAATTATAATTGTGAAGCACAGGTGGTGCAGCGGATCATTCACTATGCCAGCAAAGATGCTCTGGATATAACGGGGCTTGGTGAAGCGATCGTCAGTAAATTTCATGAATCGGGGTGGCTGAAGACCATTGCCGATATTTACCGGCTGCCTTTTGATGAAATAGAAAAGTTGGAAGGGTTTGGAAAAAAGAGTGTGCAAAATCTGAAGAACGCCATTGAAAAATCAAAAACTCAACCCCTGTACAGGATCATTTATGGATTGGGAATACGGTTTGTCGGGGAAGCCACCGCCAAGACACTGGCACAGGCCGTATCGCACCTGATGGGGCTGAAAAATTTTTCTGAAGAAGATCTTCAAAAGCTGGAAGACATAGGCCCCAAAGTGGCAGCAGCCATCCACCAGTTCTTTCATAACAAAGAAAATATTGAGCTGCTGGAAGAACTGGAGAGAGCAGGAGTGCATTTCAAAAATGAAAAAAAGAATTTTGCCAAAAACGGCAATCTCAATGATCTCACTTTCCTGTTTACAGGAACATTGCCCACGTTGAAACGCAGTGACGCGGAATCAATGGTAGAAGAACACGGTGGGCATGTGTTGAACGGAGTCAGCGCCAAACTGAATTACCTTGTCGTGGGTGAAGATGCAGGGAGCAAACTGGAAAAAGCAAAAAAGATCAACACCGTAAAGATCATTTCAGAAGAAGAGTTTTTGAAAATGCTGAAAGAGAAATAAACACGCTCAGTCAATTGCCGATAATATGACATCCTGCCGGTGAAGCCCGTGTTCTCAAAGAAAAATTAAGACCACTTATACTTTTATTAAACAATCATGATCTATCCATCCACTTTGAATTTTTTAAAAGCGCTGAAGAGGAATAATAATAAACCCTGGTTCGATGCACACCGGAAAGATTATGAAGCAGCCCGGGAGAATTTTGCATCTTTCATTGGATCGGTCATTGAAAAGCACAGCAAAAAGGACATATCCATAACCGGGCTGAAACCCAAAGACTGCATGTTCCGAATCAACAGGGATCTCAGGTTCTCAAAAAACAAAACGCCTTATAAAACAAACTTCGGGGCTTTCATCTGTTTTGGCGGAAAGAAATCCATATTCAGCGGTTATTATTTTCATTGTGAGCCGGGGCAGAATTTTGCCGGCGGAGGTTTATGGATGCCGATGCCACCTGAGTTGAATAAGGTTAGGCAGGAAATAGATTACAACCTGGATAAATTCAAAAAGATCATTCTTTCAAAAAAATTCAGATCGGTTTACGGAGAGTTGTCTCATGATGATGAATACATGCTGAGCCGTATCCCCAAAGGTTATGATGCCGGCAATCCTGCTGCAGAATACCTGAAGATGAAAAGTATCATTGCAGAAAAAGAACTTAAAGATGCTGAACTCACTTCCAAAGGGCTTTTAAATAAAATACTGCATGCATTTGAAGTTCTTCAGCCGATGAATGAATTCATAAATGAAAGCCTGCGGGAACCGGAAGACTAATGACAATATCTTCTCTTCATTAAAAAAGTTTTATTGTAGTGTATTCTTTTCTGTTTTAGGAAAGCAGGTTCTTCGAATTCAGATATTCTGCGATCTGTATGGCATTGGTGGCAGCTCCCTTTCTCAGGTTATCCGAAACGATCCACATATTCAGCGTATTGGGCTGCGATTCATCCCTTCTTATTCTTCCAACAAATACCTCATCTTTTTCATGAGCATCCATAGGCATGGGATATAACTGGTTGGAAGGATCATCCACCACAACCACCCCCGGTGCTTTAGATAAAAGATCTTTTACTTCTTCAATGTCAAAATCATTTTCAAATTCCACATTCACCGATTCACTGTGCCCGCCCACCACAGGAATGCGCACTGTTGTAGCTGTCACCCGGATGGAATCATCCCTCATGATCTTTCTTGTTTCATTCACCATCTTCATTTCTTCTTTGGTATATCCATTATCCAGGAAAACATCTATCTGCGGGATCACATTCAGGTCTATCGGGTACTTGTACGCTCTTTCAGCTGCCACACCATTTCTTTCATTGAACAATTGGTTCACTGCTTTTACTCCCGTACCCGTCACACTTTGATAGGTGCTGACAATGATCCTTTTTATTTTGTATCTCTTATGCAAAGGATACAAAGCCACCACCATTTGAATAGTCGAGCAGTTCGGGTTGGCAATGACCTTATCTTCTTTGGTCAATACATCAGCATTCAATTCAGGCACCACGAGTTTTTTTGCAGGGTCCATTCTCCAGGCGGAAGAATTATCAATCACGGTAATTCCCGCTGCTGCAAACTTAGGCGCCCATTCCAGCGAGGTGCCGCCGCCGGCAGAAAAAATGGCTACATCAGGCTTTGCAGCAATAGCATCCGTCATGCTGACGACCTTATAGTTCCTGCCTTTGAATTCCACTTCTTTGCCTACAGATCTTTCTGAAGCAACGGGGATCAATTCAGAGACCGGAAAATTTCTCTCTGCCAATACCTGTAACATTTTGGAGCCTACCAATCCTGTGGCACCTACTACTGCAACTTTCATTTAAGTTATTATTTGATGTTTATAAAAAAAGCCTTCATCTCTGAAGGCCTGTGGTCTGTTTATATTATTTCATACAAAGTACAACAAGCCTCCCGGTCAGGAATGTTTCTTATTGCGTTTTGTATGTTTCACAATAATCATTACAATGAAGGTGCAAAAGTAATTACACCCTGTCTCCTATCCAAAAAATTGCCATAAAAGTTCTTTGTTTTTCATCCGCATTGTTTAATTTGGTTTTATGAGAATCTTTCTGCTGTTTTTGATTCCTGTATTCCTCACTGTAATTGCCAATTCACAAAACAGGTATGATATAGTCATTGATGAGATCATGGCAGATCCGACGCCCCAGGTCGGGTTACCCAACAATGAATGGATAGAATTAAAAAATACTTCACCGGTTCCGGTCAACTTGCAAAACTGGCGTATCGGAGATGCAACCGGACAAAGCGGGCCGATGCCTAACTTCATTTTACAACCCGATAGCTTTGTTATTGTATGCACCGGATCGGCAGTGGCGGCAATGTCTTCTTATGGAGCTGTTATTCCGGTAACAAGTTTCCCGTCATTGGACAACGCAGGTGATCAGATCTTTTTAAAAGACGCAAACGGAGCTGTTATTCATGCAGTCAGTTATTCAGACAAATGGTATCAGAATGCCGTCAAAGCAAATGGCGGGTGGACGCTTGAAATGATAGATACCAAAAGCCCTTGTGCAGGAAGTGAAAACTGGAAAGCAAGCACCGATCCAAATGGCGGCACACCCGGAAGAAAGAACTCTGTTGATGCAGTAAATAATGACCAGACTCCTCCTTCACTCTTAAGGACGTACACCGTTGACAGCGTGACAATCATTGCAATTTTTAATAAACCCATTGACAGTTCTCTCGGAGCAGCCGTTCCAAATTATTCGATTGACGGGGGGCTTTCAATTTCTTCTGCAATGACCTTAGCTCCTATATTTGACAGGGTGCAACTGAAGCTAAACAATAAAATGTCATTAAGATCAGTATATAATATTAAAGTAAGCAACATTACAGACTGTAACGGAAACCGTATCGGCTCAAATGATCATGCAAAAGCCGGTTTGCCGGAAGATATTGTCCCGCTGGATATGGTGATCAATGAAATACTTTTCAATCCCCGCAGCAATGGATATGATTATGTGGAATTCTATAACCGGAGTAATAAAATTTTTGATGCTTCAAAAACGTATATCGCAAACCGGAACAGCAGTAATGCTATCAGTTCCGTAACTGCTTTGACTTCAATGCCCAGGCTGGTATTTCCAGGCGACTACATCGTAAGCACAGTCAGCCTGCAAAATCTTCAGGGTAATTATCTTGTAAGATTTCCGGAAAATGTTTTAGAAGTCTCTTCCCTGCCTTCATTCCCTGATGACAAAGGTTTTGTCCTGCTTTTAAATGCCCAGGGTGTTATAGCGGATGAAGTGGACTATGAGCATAGCTGGCATTTCAAATTAATAGATAATGAAGATGGAGTAGCGCTGGAACGGATAGATCCCGATGCAGTGTCACAAGACCCGAACAACTGGCATTCGGCAGCATCCACGGCGGGGTATGGTACGCCAACCTATGTCAATTCTCAATTCAAACAACCGGCGGGCATCAATGCAACTATTGAAATCACTCCAAAAGTTTTTTCTCCCGACAATGACGGGCGGGATGATATTGCAACCGTTCAATATAAAATTTCTGATCCCGGTTATGCTGCCAACATTATCATCTTTGATGCAGCAGGAAGGCCGGTGAAAAACTTAGTTCAGAATGCAATTCTCGGATCAAGCGGTTATTGGAACTGGGATGGCCTGGATGATAAAGGAAGAAAACTTTCCGTAGGCACTTACATCGTCTATACAGAGATCTTCAACCTGCAGGGGAAGAAACAAAAGTTTAAAAATACGGTGGTGTTGGCGAGAATGTTGAAGTGAGACAGAGTCTAAGGAATTAATAGTAAAAGATAATCTCAGATACATTGCTTCAGCCGGCTCTAAACTATGTTTATTTTTTATTGATTCTCAAAATCCGTTCTTTTCAATCCACTTTGTCTTAATATTGAATTGTACGTTCCGGCAGGGATTTCTTTTCTGTTTGCCGGTACAATGACTGTCAGTGTGGGATTTCCCTCTTTCCGGTATTTTATATGACTTCCTTTCTGCGAAACAAATACAAAGCCGTTGGCAATGAGAATTTTTATTATATAATCAGAGGAATATAGTTTAGGCATTACTTATAGACGTGGTAACTATTTCAGGGTTTTCAACCGGCTGAACCTGATCTATAGGAGTGTCTTCAAAATATAATTCAAGAGCTTCGGTTAGATTTGAAAGGGCTGATTCCTTTGTTTCTCCAAAACTGGATACCTCAACATTCAGGCATTGAGCAACAAAATATTTTCCCTCCTTCCAAACGATATTTTTCAATGCAACTTCCATAATCAAATATACAAAATTTTAAAGTCCGTTTTGGCTACACCAGCCCCACATCAAAACTCACCAGGTCTTTAAAACGCTGCATTCTTTCTTCAATATCGGAAGCGGTGATCTCTTTCAGCCTGGTCGTTCCGAATTTTTCAACACAGAAACTGGCCATGGCCGAACCCACAATGATTCCCCGTTTCATGTTTTCAAATGAAAGATCTTTTGTTTTTGCAATATGGCCCATGAATCCCCCTGCAAACGTATCACCGGCGCCGGTAGGATCGAAGACATCTTCGAGCGGTAATGCAGGAGCAAAGAATACCTGCTTCTCGTCAAACAATAATGCACCATGCTCGCCTTTTTTAATAATAAGATATTCAGGCCCCATCTTCAGGATCACTTTAGCTGCTTTTACCAATGAATACTGTCCGCTCAGTTGCCGTGCTTCGCTGTCATTTATAATCAATACATCTATTTTAGCCAATACCTTTTCCAAATCACTCATTGCCGTATCCATCCAGAAGTTCATGGTATCCATAGCCACCAGTTTCGGACGCTTTTCTATCTGTTTGATCACACTGAGCTGAATATGAGGACTCAGGTTGCCGAGCATCAAAAATTCACAATCCTGGTAACTGGCAGGTACTATCGGTTCAAAATCAGACAGGACATTCAATTGAGTTTCCAGTGTATCACGGGCATTCATATCCAGGTGGTATCTGCCACTCCAGAAAAAGGATCTTTCATTTGGTTTCACCTGCACACCTTCCATGATCACCCCTCGTGCCTCCAGCATTTTCATTTCCTGCATGGGAAAATCACCTCCTACCACTGAGATCTGTTTTATGGGCCTTGTAAAATTTGAGGCGCTCCAGGCAATATAGGTAGCAGCTCCTCCAACGATCCTGTTACTTTTTCCAAAAGGAGTTTCAATGGCATCAAAAGCCATAGTACCGATTACGATCAGGGACATTTATTAAAAAGATTAAATTTTAAAGATCAAAAATTTCGCTGCAAACCTACATGAAATAGATGAATATCTCCAGCCGGGTCAAACCGGGATGATGTAACTGGCTGCTATGATCTTTGAGGCAGTATTACTCATTATCTTTGGGTATGGCTAAAGCAACAGGACAGAGATCGTCCCGGAAAATATTCATCCTGCAAAAAGCAGCTTCCATGTTCCGGGAGAAAGGTTTCAATGCCACTTCCATGCGAGACCTTGCTGATGCAGTTGGAATTGAAGCTGCCAGCCTCTACAATCATATCAAATCAAAAAATGAGATCCTCGAATCGATCTGCTTTGCCGTAGCTAACCGGTATAACAGTAATATGGACGAAATAGAAGCAGGTAATCAGAAGCCTATAATAAAACTGGAAACACTGCTCCGGTTTCATATTCAGCAAATGACCAATAATTATGAAGAAGTATATGTGAGTGACCGGGAATGGAAACATCTTGATGAACCTTACCTGTCCAACTTCCACAATCAGCGCCGTACGTACCGTAAACGTTTTGCCTCTGTAATTGATGAAGGTATTCGCAGGAACGAGATCCGGAAAATCGACTCCCCCACTGCGGTATTAATAATTTTACACGCCATTAGCGGTATTGAATCGTGGCATCGCTCTACCGCAAGGATCAGCGCACAGGAACTGGAAGATAACATGGTCATGATCATGATTGATGGCTTAAGAAAACAATAATGAATGTCTCTTCATTTCCATACACTGAGGGTTAAAGAAGTAAGGAAAGAAACACCTGAATGTGTTTCTGTATTATTTGAAGTGCCTGGAGAAAAGCGGGAATCCTTTTCCTTCATACAAGGGCAGAGCCTCACCATGCGGGCATTTTTAAATGGTGAAGAGGTGCGTCGTACTTATTCCATTTGTGGCAGTCCCCTGGATCATGAATACAGAGTGGCCATTAAAAAGCAGGAATATGGCTTGTTTTCCACTTTTGCCAATGAGCAATTAAAAGCAGGCGATACACTGGAAGTGATGGAACCTGTAGGAAAGTTTTATTCTGAACTCAATCCTTCCTATAAAAAGAATTACCTCGCATTTGCTGCCGGCAGCGGTATCACACCGGTGATCTCCATTATTAAAACCACGCTAAGAACAGAACCGGAAAGCCGTTTCACCCTGGTCTATGGTAACCGCAACAGGGTTTCCATCATTTTTCTGGATGAACTTGAAGGATTGAAAAATATGTTTATGGACCGGTTCAGCCTGATGCATATACTGAGCCAGGAACAATCAGAAATTCCTGTCAATTACGGGAGGATCGGTATTGAAAAACTTGATGAACTGTCAAAGATTATTGACTATGGCCTGATGAATGACATTTTTATTTGCGGACCGGAAGAAATGATCTTCACGGTGAAAAACCATCTGCTGAATAAAAATATCAATGAAAAGAAAATTCATTTTGAATTGTTCACTACTTCAGATCAACGGCAAAAGCCAAAAGTAAAAGTTCAACAAGCCAAAAAAGAGGGTGCGCCGGCCAGTAAAATATCTATCAAACTGGAGGGAAGCACATTTGAGGTGGAAATACCCGAAAGCCATGATACGGTTATCCTGGATGCAGCGCTGGAGCAGGGAATTGATGCCCCTTATTCCTGCAAAGGAGGGATGTGCTGCACCTGCAAGGCAAAGCTTCTGGAAGGAGAAGTATCCATGGATGTGCACTGGGGGCTTGAAGATGATGAGGTCAGGAACGGATTCATCCTCACCTGTCAATCGCACCCAAAAACAAGAAATGTAAAAATTGATTACGATATCAAATAATATTGACCTGATATCAGATCAACAATTTATAGACAAAGCCTTTCCCATACTCAAAAACAAACCATGAAAAAAATCTTCTTTCTTCTTCTTTTGGCCATAGGTTCTTTACCGGGTTTTTCACAACTGGATAAAGAACAGGAAGCCATTAAAAAAATCTTCTTTGATTTTTTGAATTTTTATCAAAAAAACGAACAAAAATTCCAGTCATTCAATTTGTACAAAGGCACGGGAGAAGAAGGCGGGCCTCCTTATCATATTCAATGGAAAGAAGTGGAAAACTATTGCTCCTGGTTGAGAAAAAGTGTTCCTTACGTTGGAGAAACTTATATAAAGAATGAAAGAAAGGATTTTAAATATTACGACAGCATGTTCCGTGTTGAGCCGGATGAAGAGATCCCTTTCGGGTTCGACTTTGACCGCTGGTCCGGCAGCCAGGAAGATATCAAATACATGATAGACCTGTACACTTCTCCGAAAAACAAATACATCGTCATCATCAACGGCAACAAAGCTATTTTAAGAATAGGCGGTGAATTGCCCGAAGGTGCTGACGAACCGGACCGCGGATGGAGTGAAGTGAATTTTGTCAAAGAGAAGATGAAATGGAAAATGGCGGACAACATCCATCCTTACGAGGGAGAAAGCCCGGGAACATGAGTTGAGCTCCCGCTCTAACACTCGTTAGTTTTAATTAGATTTGTACAACAAATCTCATAGTTATGGCTGTGCAGGACCTTGAAAAGATCTTTCAACAAAAAATTGAACAGGAAATAAAGATCGAGCCGAAGGATTGGATGCCGGAAGCTTACCGAAAAGCAAACATCCGCCAGATATCGCAGCATGCACACAGTGAGATCGTGGGAATGCTGCCCGAAGGAAACTGGATCAGCAGGGCACCGACTTTAAAAAGAAAACAGATCCTTCTTGCCAAAGTGCAGGATGAGGCCGGCCATGGATTGTACCTGTATTCCGCAACAGAAACTTTAGGGGTCACCAGAGAAGAGACCATCAATGACCTTCACAGCGGCAAAGCAAAATATTCTTCCATTTTCAATTATCCGACCCTCACCTGGGCTGACATCGGAGCCATAGGCTGGCTGGTGGATGGCGCAGCCATAGTGAACCAGGTCATGCTTACCAGGACTTCTTACGGTCCCTATGCAAGGGCCATGGTGCGCATCTGTAAAGAAGAAAGTTTTCACCAGCGACAGGGATTTGAAATATTACTGACATTGTCCAAAGGAAGTAAAGAACAGAAAGAGATGTGTCAGGATGCGATCAACCGCTGGTGGTGGCCATCCCTGATGATGTTTGGTCCTAACGACAAAGACTCTCCGCACAGTGAACAAAGCATGAAATGGAAGATCAAAAGAAAAAGCAATGATGAATTGCGGCAGAGCTTCGTGGACATGATAGCGGAGCAGGTAAAAGTGTTGGGTATGAGATTGCCGGACGATCACCTGAAATGGAATGAAGAAAGAAAACATTATGACTTCGGCGAGATAGACTGGAAAGAATTCTGGAATGTGGTGAAAGGGAACGGGCCCTGCAATAAACAAAGGCTGGATGCAAGAAGAAAAGCATGGAAAGAAGGGAAATGGGTAAGAGAGGCGGCAGCGGCATATGCTGAGAAAAGAAAAGCCCGGCAAAAAGCAGCTTAATTGTTTATTATTAATTATGATCATTACGCCCGCTTACAATCACTTTTATGAACTGCCGGTTTATAAAGCATGCAGGACATTCGGAAAGAAAATTTCGACTTTGGTAATAAAGTATTTTCATAAAACAGAAGAATATCATTTAAAAGTCCAGGTTTTGGATCCGGCAGCTTTCATTTTCAGGAGAAATTCAGTATTGCCGTCATTCAAGAGGCTCTTTAGATGAAACGATGGAACACAAGATAACTGCTTATGATGAAAAATATATTTCAAGAGATATTATAACTGAAATAAAAAAGGATTATAAAGAATGTCTAAAGCAATTAAACGGATATATCAAATAGTTAAAACAGCGAAAGAAGATTCACGAACCAATCAAGAATGAATAATTAATAATCTTATGAATATACAAATCAGAAAATTCTTCTATGGTGACATCCCCGATGATCAATCAGGAGGCAACGATTTAAAAAATACACAAGGCCCTTCATCGGAAACAAAGAAAACCGACTGGCCTCTTTGGGAAGTTTTTATCAGAAGCAGGCAGGGGCTCGATCATAAGCATGCGGGCAGCCTTCATGCCGCCGATGCTAAAATGGCTATTGAAAATGCAAGAGATGTGTACACCAGAAGAATGGAAGGAGTGAGCATCTGGGTGGTGGAATCAAAATATATTCATGCAACAACACCTGATGAATCGGGCGAACTTTATGAACCAGCAGAAGATAAGATCTACCGGTACCCGACCTTTTACAAATTGCCGGACGAAGTGAATCAGATGTAAAAGATGCAGGAAGCCGGGAATTTTAAAATTTTGACTTTTAAATTTTGACTTTATGAATTCTCTGATTGCATATACCCTCCACCTTGCCGACAATGCACTCATCCTCGGCCAGCGGAACAGTGAATGGTGCGGGCACGGTCCGGTATTGGAGCAGGACATCGCCATTACCAACATCTCACTGGACCTGATCGGACAGGCAAGAAACTTTTATCAATACGCTGCATCGCTGATCAATCATTCTGACGGTACGGCAGCAAATCCTGCCTCGGAAGACAGCCTTGCTTATTTAAGAACCGAAAGGGAATTTAAAAACCTTTTACTCGTTGAGTTGCCCAACGGCGACTGGGCACAAACCGTTCTCCGCCAGTTTTTCTTCAGCCAGTACCAGTATCTTTTATTTCAGCAATTACAATTTTCCAAAGATGAACAGATAGCTGCCATTGCCGCCAAATCAATAAAAGAAGTGTCCTATCATCTTCGCTGGAGCAGTGAGTGGGTGATCCGCCTGGGCGATGGCACACGGGAAAGCCATGACAGGATGGAAAAAGCAATGAATGAATTGTGGGCTTATACCGGGGAGATGTTTGAGCCTGCAGGCTATGAAAAAGAAATGGCTGTCGAATCTGAAAAAATAAAAAAAGAATGGAATGAAAAAGTGAGGCAGGTGTTAGAAGAAGCAACATTGACTCTTCAGCCTGCTTCAGAAAAAGGATCCGTTTTTATGCATACCGGCGGAAAAAACGGGATCCATACAGAATATATGGGACACTTATTAACGGAACTTCAATATATGCAAAGAGCCTATCCGGGCTGTGAATGGTAGATCATGATGGCGACAAAAAAAATATCGGAAAAGGAAATCCGCAGTTTACTGGAAGAAGTAAAAGATCCGGAGATTCCTGTACTTTCTGTGATTGACCTTGGGGTAGTCAGGGAAATAAAAATAACCGGTGATGTAACTGAAGTGATCATCACTCCCACCTACTCGGGTTGCCCTGCCATGGATGTGATGAGCGAGAATATAAAAAAAATGCTGACGGCTCACGGAATTGGAAACGTAAAAGTGACCTCTGTGCTTTCTCCCGCCTGGACCACTGAATGGATGAGCGAAGAAGGAAAAAGAAAACTGAAAGAGTTTGGCATCGCTCCTCCTCATCCGATCTATAAAAAGAAGATCGAAAGATTGTTTGCACCGGCAGAGCAGGTACAGTGCCCTCATTGTAATTCAAACAACACCCATCGTGTGAGCGAATTCGGTTCCACTGCCTGTAAAGCGCTTTATGTATGTGATGACTGTAAAGAGCCTTTCGACTATTTTAAATGCCACTGAACTTCCTCTGCTTAACAGAGGGCAACGGATTCAGTATTTTCGTAAAAAAAATATCATGTCTTCCATACTGTTCGAGATCAGGGATTCTATTGGATTCATCACTCTTAATCGCCCCGATAAGCTCAACTCCTTTAACCGGGAAATGGCATTACTGCTTCAGGAAAAATTAGATGATTGTAAAAACGATGAAATAAGATGTGTTTACATCACCGGGGCAGGGAAAGGGTTTTCTGCCGGACAGGATCTTGCGGAAGTGGCAGATCCCGAAGGGCCGGGAATGAAAAAAATAATTTCGGAGCATTATAATCCGGTCATTCAAAGAATAATGGAACTGGAAAAGCCGGTTGTTGCAGCGGTCAATGGAGTTGCTGCCGGTGCAGGAGCCAATATTGCTCTGTGTTGTGATATCGTCATTGCATCTCAGTCGGCCTCATTCATCCAGGCATTTTCCAAGATCGGGCTGATACCCGACAGCGGCGGCACTTATTTTTTACCGAGACTGATCGGCCGGCAAAAAGCTTCCGCACTCATGATGCTGGGAGAAAAAGTTCCGGCAGCCGATGCGGAAAGGATGGGAATGATCTATAAAGTTTTTCCGGATGAAACATTTTCAGAAAATGCTTTAAGCATTGCAAAATTCCTGGCTGAAATGCCCACCCGAGGGCTGGCGCTCACCAAGAAGATCTTAAACCTGTCGTTCAACAATTCATTGGAACAGCAATTACTGATGGAAGATATTTATCAGCAAAAAGCCGCTCAGACGGAAGATTATAAAGAAGGCGTTAAAGCATTTCTGGAAAAGAGGATGCCACAGTTCAAAGGGAAATAGAACTGCATCAATAAGACCTGAAGGGAAGAATATGAAATAAAGATTTACTACCCAAACTGCTTTGAAAATAAATTTTTTTCATAATCAAATTTAATAGAATGAATCCTGTATCTGTTGTTTCTCACATGCTTCAGAATGATCCTTTCAGTCAATGGATGGGAGTGGAAATATTGGAAATAAAAGAAGGCTACAGCAAAATCAAAATGATCATCCGCAGGGAAATGTCCAATGGCTTTGGCATTGTTCATGGCGGCATCCCTTTTTCACTGGCAGACAGTGCTTTTGCATTTGCATGCAATAACCGTAATAACCTGTCGGTGGCCCTGGACGCAAACATCAACTTCACCAGGCCGGTAAATACAGGAGATGTTCTGACGGCTGAAGCAAAAGAAATACACAACGGAAAAAACACCGGTGTTTACCTGATCACCCTGACCAATCAAAAAAATGAAACGGTGGCTTTATTCAAAGGCACTTGTTTCCGCACGGGGAAAAAACTTATTCCTGATTCAACTGTTCAATAATATAAATCGCATTTCAATGACCTACGAATTCAACGGATACAAACCTGTCGTTCACAGTTCTTCTTTTATACACCCGCAGGCTGCGGTGACAGGGAATGTGATCATCGGCAAAGATTGTTATATCGGCCCGGGTGCTGCCTTACGGGGTGATTGGGGGCAGATCATTCTTGAAGACGGATGCAATGTTCAGGAGAACTGTACGATACACATGTTTCCGGGTGTAACGGTTTTGCTGAAAGAAGGATCGCATATAGGGCATGGTGCAGTTATTCATGGAGCCGTAATAGGGAAAAATTGCCTGGTCGGTATGAATGCAGTCATCATGGATAATGCGGAATTAGGTGACGAGTGTATTGTAGGAGCATTAAGTTTTATCCAGGAAGGGATAAAATTTGAGTGCAGAAGTCTTATTGTGGGCAGTCCGGCAAAGCGAATAAAAAAAGTGAGTGATAAAATGCTGGCCTGGAAAACGGAGGGAACAAAAATGTATCAAAAATTACCGCAGCAATGCATCAAAACTTTAAAGGTCTGTAAGCCATTAAGAAAAATAACAGAAAAAAAACCAGTTCAAAAGCCTGTTTATCAATCATGGAAAAAAACATAATAAATTTTAATACTTTTTGAAAGGCTTCAATGAAAAATTCCACTTTAGAGGTTTGCAAAATTGCCCCGCAGTATTTACCTTTGTTGCTCTACTCATCCTAATACCCTTCTCAAAGACCACATTTCAGTTTTAAAATTCATGCTATAATCCTTTCCGGAAACCTCCAACAGGATCCTTTAAAATTCCGTACTCCAACCTCCGCAGAAAACCGCTGACGCACAAGGATTCATTTATTCATTTATATTTTAAACCCAAAAGCATGAAAAAGTTTACATTAACCCAATTTAAAGTACCACATCGAAGTTCGATGAAGGTCTTTACCGCTTTAGCATTCCTGATCATTACTGCTAAAGCATCTGCACAGGTTGTTCCTGCAGCACCACCAGCACCAAAGACTCCTATTTCTGCTCAATGTATCCCTGAATCAGTAACACCCTGCCCTGCCGGATCGTTTTCTGCAAGTTTTAAAAGCGGTGTTTATCAAAGCGGAACTGCTACTAACAGCACATCACAGGGTGCAGTATGGCGTTATGCTAATGTAGCCAACATTGCAGGCCAACAAATCAACGCAACAGTAAAAGTTGATACCATTTTCAATGCACTACTGTCAACGTTTGACAACGATGCCGCCAAGGATCAGAATAATAATGCGGTTCCCGATTGGTTTTCACCCAGCATTGCTCCAACCGGAGCATCAGGTTCGGGAAGTACGACACACAGCGGCTATGTTCAATTCACATTCACTTTCTTCAAAGCGAATATTGGCGATGGTTATACAGATTCAGCAAAATTGCTTGGCATCAATTATACTCACTACGATATTGATGGTACCACAGGTAGCGGTTATTCACTAAGAGAAACAGGTTTGGTACAAGATGTTCCCCAGCTAATCAATGTTGCAGCAAATGCATCTACTGATTTAGTCCCCTACGATTATTATACAGGAGCTAAACACTGGAAAGGTTTTGCCGCTTCTACAGTAACATGGGATGGTACTACCAGTTGTTCACAAGTAGTTGCCAGTTTTAAATACAATATGGTAAATAATCCCGTTGCATCCATTTCCGTAAGAATGGGTTATTATTATACACGTACCAGTGGTAGCGGTTACGGATCAACTGCCCGTTTGTATGCTTCCAAATTCGGATGTTTTGCATTTCCCCAGGAGTCATCGCTTCCTGTAAAACTGATCAGCTTCACCGGAAGTTATCAGAACAAAGCTTCATTATTGAACTGGGAATCTGTTGACGAGATCAGTTTTGACCGTTATGAGATCGAGCGCAGCAGCAATGGTTATGATTTTACCAGGATCGGCACGCAACAGGCATTAGGAACCAACAACGATAAAAGACAATATCAATACACAGATGATCTCTCTGCAGCATCAGGGAACATTTTCTATTACAGGCTCAGAATGGTGGATATTGATGGTAAATCAAGATACAGCAATGTGATCATGATACGCAGAGATCAGAAAGCAATCAATGGAGTCAGTATTGCTCCTAACCCAATATCAAACGGCATGGCAACAGTAAGAATGAGTGCATCGGCAACTACCACTGTCGAACTGAGAGTGATTGACATGGCAGGGAAAGTTGTATTGCACCAGCAAAATAAAGTGTACGAAGGCAATAACAGTATTTCCCTGAACAACCTGGGAAAACTGATGCCGGGAATCTACACGCTACAGCTCATTGACGGAGATTCAGTGACGAACAGCAAATTCTCACTGATAAAATAAACCAGGTACAGTCTTTTTGTGCTCAGGGTTTATACCTTGGACCCCTCTTGCGAAAGCGGAGGGGTTTCTTTCTTTATCGTAAATTCCCTAATAGCATCAAAAACATTTTTTTGCAACAACGGAAATTCGTAACTTAATATGCGGCTCTTTTCTTTTTTTGAAAACAAATTAAAAACCTTGTGCGTATGAGAAAAAGTTTACACTACAGCATGGCAATAACGGGAGTTCTTTTATTTTTTTCTATTCTTGTCAATGGGCAAAATAACAGGACTGTCTATGCAATAACAGATATCCAGAAACAGGGATCCAGCTGGAATTATCTCAGGAAGATCAATCTGCAATCCAAATCAATTAGCGAAGTATTGCTGGATGGCACTGATGCAAATCAAATTGCTTATGATGCCACTTCAAAAAAACAGATAGAAAACACAGGCATTGCGGCAAAGAACAATTTTGCACTTCAGCCTGCTTTCAGTTCAGGCGTAGCAGCTCTTGCCTACGATAAAAAAAGTAACAGACTCTACTATACGCCCATGTTCATTGATCAGCTCCGGTATATTGATTTGAAAACAATGAAAGTGTATTATGTTACCGATCAGCAATTAACAGGCATAACGGTGAAATCCTCCGACCAGGGAAATGTTGTTACACGTATGACTGTTGCAAGCGATGGTAATATTTATGCAATGACTAATGATGCCATGCACCTGGTCCGCTTTGGCACTGAAAAAAATTTCATGATAGAAGACCTGGGAACTTTAGCTGACGACCCATCCAATAAAGAGATTTCTGTTCACAATTCCTGTAACAGTTACGGAGGTGATATGATTGCAGACAATGAAGGGAATCTATATATCATCACTGCACGGAATAATGTATTCAGATTTGATCCTGTCACTAAAGTAGCAAAGCATGTAGCAGTGATCAGCGGGTTACCTCCGGCTTTTTCTACAAATGGAGCCGCAGTGGATGATCGTAATAAAATAATTGTAAGCAGTGCTGCTGATACTACCGCTTCATACTACACCGTTGATCCCCAGACCTGGACCGCAACAGCATACAGGATATCCGGTAATATATGGCGCAGTTCAGACCTGGCCAGCAGTAATTTACTGAAGATAAAAAAAGCAACTTCCAACCTGATCGGAACAATTGATGACCCGGTAAACACTAACAGCAATAATTTACAGGTCTTCCCTAACCCGGTCACTGAAAACCAGTTTACACTCCAGTTTTCACAAATACCCGCCGGAAATTATGCAGTACAGGTCACTGATGTAATGGGCAGGCAGGTTGTTTTACGTGTAGTGAATGTGAATGCAGAAGAACAAACGGAAAACATCAAACTGCATCCCAATACCGCCAAAGGAATTTATCTCATTAAAGCAACAGAAGAAGGCGGTAAATATTCATTTACCAAAAAGTTTGTAGTGCAGTGATAAAAGCTATCTCTGTAAAAGAGGTTACCTGAAGTTTACTGTAAAGAAAGAATGAAAAATTATTATCCGGTCTGCAAAATACAGCCGGACAATTTTTTAAGATTCAAAACAGAATCTTTCAGGCATTCACTTTACTAAAGATCCTTTGAAACAACCTAATCGTTTCTTGCGGCTCCTACAGATCCTTTCTGATAAATTTCCGTAAAGACCACCAAAATACAACAACGATCCATCCCAAAAGAATAGCTATCGCAATAATGAATCCTGTATTGGTCCCGAAAAAATCCCTGAACACGGCGCCGGTATATCCCATCAATGCAGAAGTGTCCATTTTTAATAAAACCATGATACGGCTAAGGTCGATCGGGTTCAAGGCACTTGCCACTACCATGAATTTCTCCAATGGATAGTCCTGGAATTGGAAGAGTACAAACAAGATCAATCCATCGAATAATAATGAGAAGTAAAGCCATAGGAAAATGGAAAGGCCGATACCTTTTGCCTTATCCCTGGCGATCACTGCAGCAAACATTGCAATAGCAACAAAAATGACGGTAAGCAATAAACCCATTGCGATCATTATATAACCTGTGGCGGTAGCTGCATAAAGTAATACAGGTATCCCGATGCCGATGAGAAATGAAAATGCTAAAGATCCTGCAAGCCCCGTAAAAAGGCTTAACCATAATTGTTTCCGCTTCAGTGGCTGGCTCACCAGCAGCTCTATAAACTCAGCGCTGTTATAAATATAGATTGTTGAAAAAATAACACATACCAGCGGAATAATGATCAGAACAATATTCAACAGGCTCAGCAGCCCTTTTGATGCCGAGTCTTCCAGGTTGAATAAGCTCAATGAAATCAGCAATAAGAAAATAGTGTACCCGATTATGATCTTATTCCTGAGAATATCCGTCAGTACATATTTCGTAATCTTTTTCATACATTTATTTTTTTGACATCACTGAAGCGATCGCCCGGGCCAGTTTTTCCTCGCCTGTATCTTTTTGCAGATCGCTGAGTTTTTTATGAAACTGAACATTGCCATCCTGCATATAGATCACATGGGTGATCAGTTCATCCAGTTCACTCAGTATGTGCGAAGTAATCAAAACAAGCTTTCCCTTATCCTTTTCACTTTTGATCTTTTCTTTTAAAATTTCTGATGACAATGGGTCCAGACCGGCAGTCGGCTCATCAAGTATCAATACATCAGGATTAAACAGGAATGCAAGTGAAGCGCTTACTTTTTGGCGGGTACCGCCGGAAAGAGTTCTCATTCTTTTTTGCAACAGCTGATCCAGCCCGAACGCTTTAATCAATGATTCATCAACAGGCTTTCCTGTTTTATGTGCACGTATATCTTTCATCATGCTGAATACCTGTCCGATGGTCATATTATCCGGGTATCTTCCAATCTGCGGCATATAGCCAATATGACGGCGGTACATCCAGTCATGAATAATATTCCTGCCGTTGAATGTAATAAAGCCGCTATCAGGCACTACCATACCCAGGATACTTTTAATAAAAGTGGTCTTACCGCTCCCGTTAGGGCCGATCAATGCAATACATTCTCCTTTGTTGCAGGTGGCAGATACATTATTCAATGCTGCCAGTTTTCCGAATTTCTTTGTGACGTTACTTGCAATAATCATAATGCTAAAGGTTTCATGAGCGGATAATTATCTTTAAGGTTCTCCGGAGTCAGCGTGGGCAGGATCTTTTCGGATTTATCAAGCAATGAGGTCATAAAACTCCGGTACAACATCATTGCCGAAGGATTTTTTTCAACGATCATAGAATAAAGGCTGACAGGCCGGTACGGTATATCACCGGTATTATCCCTGTTGAGATCATATCCTTCATATTTATCCCAGTAGTTGTGGTCAAAAGAATTCATTACCAAAGTACCATTGGTGCCAACATCAAAAGTGTTTCCCAGGAAATTGTTCCTTGTAATCACATTATCCGTACTGCTGGCCTGGATCTTCATTGCCCATCCGTTATCTTTAAATTCGTTCTTCTCTACCCTGACCCGGCTGGCGCCTTCCATAAATATACCACTGGTATTACGTAAAAACTTATTGCCGATAATATAACTGTCCGAAATCTCTTTCAGAAAAATTCCATAAGACGCATCACCCCAGTTTTCTTCAAAATAATTATTGAACATCTTTACTCCGTGGGTAAACATTACCGATACACCTGCCCCGTTATTGCGGAATATGTTTGAAATATAAGCATCGTTATTGGAAAACATAAAATGTAATCCATACCGCATGTTATTGTGAGAATCATTTCTCCAGATCACCGAGTTGGTTACAAATTCAAAATATATACCGTCCCTGTGCCCGGTGATTGTGTTCCCGATGATGCGTAAACTATCGCTCTTCCAGCAATGAATGCCATTACCGCTTGCCTGTTCTGTTTTGGCTGATGCGGTCAGTTTATTGTTTTCAAAAAGGCAATTGACAGAGGATTGAGAATAGATTCCAAAAAAAGTATCTTTAAAAATATTTCCGGATACGGTAACATTACTGCAGGAATAGATCTTTATTGCTGCAATATCCTCAAGGCTTGACACCCCGGTATTTTCAATCCTGAATCCTTTTATTGTTACATTATTTGCCTTTACTGAAATGATCTCGTATTGATGCTCACCATCCAGTACCGGGTAGTTAATACCAAGAAGTACAACAGGTTTATTAATTACCATATTCTTTTCCCTGTAAGTCCCGTTTTCTACCCAAATGGTATCGCCGGCAGATGCAAGGGAGATGGCCTGACTTATAGAACGGACCTGCTGCTGCTTTCCCACTTTTATGATCCGGGCAAAAGAAGTGAACCCGGTCATCATCAAACCGGCAAATATGTAAATCAATTTTTTCATCAATGATAGATTTCACTCCAGGAAGTGATGTCTCCCGCAAATTGTGCTTTTGCTTTTTCCAGGCTGTCCTTATTGCTGAATGCTGCAATATTTCCACCCATCGGGCTGCGCAACTCATCGCTTTTCAGAAAAAAAGCATCATTGGCTTTAATCAGGGAGTGATCGTTGCTGAAATCTTTGAAGTAAACTTCTTTTACTGAGTTTTTATCAAACCCGTCTTTTTTCAAATAAGAAAGAATACAATTTGCATCATCAAACTTGAACACTTTTCCTTTTTTTGTAATAAGCTCTGCACCGAAGCGGTCATCACTTACCGTCATTCCACAAAAATTACATTGATCTTTCCCGGTTACGATAGGTTCGGGGCCTGAATTGCATGAAGAAGTAAAAAACAATAAGCTAAGGGCTGCTGCTGCAGTTGCTGCGCTGTGAGAGCGTTTCATTTTTCCTGATACCAATATTTCTTTTATAGCCAGTATAAAAAGTATGAAGCCGGCTACAAGAAAAATCCACCCGCCGATATCCGGCTGCGAATATGCTGCGAAGTTGAGCAATTGCTTATACCCGATCAATGGTGGTTGATATGCCATTCCCGGAACTTTAATCGCTGCATCAGGGTTCAGATCATGCCCATAATTATATTCCCATCTCCAGAAATCAACCATGGCAATAATGCCAAAGCAGACGAAAAGAGTTACCGTAATATAAAACAGTTTCCGGCTACGGGTAAGTGCAGTTACCAATAAAAGCAAAACGAAGAAAATAAAGATGTAGGGCAGAATAGTGAATTCAAAAAAATCACCGGTATGAAGGGTCTTCATACCTATGTAGTGATTTAATCCATTAATGATTTCAACATTTCCCCCAAGTTTATGAGGGTAAATCAATAATCGAAGTCCTTCCGGGTATTGCGGAGCAAAAAGATCTATTCTCCACATCGGAACAAAAAACACTGCTATCAGAGCAAGTCCGCAGAATGCTACCAGCGCTGTTGTCAGTTTACTCAAACGATTTTTTTTCATATAACCTGATTATTAGATTTACCCTCACCCTGGTTAAAATTCCAAACAAATATTAGCCCACTTCTAATTATTTACCCATCGGGGTAACGGAAACTGTGTCTTTAGGCATATTCGTTCCTGTGCTGAAGGTCAGCGGTACATTGCTGCCGGCAGGTGAAACTCTGATATATCCCTGCATTTCCTGGTGCAATGCACTGCAGAAGTCGGTACAGTAGAACGGATAGATACCCGGTTTTTCCGGAGACCATTTTAATGTCTGGGTTTCCCCTGGCATGATCAGTAACTCTGCATTCTGTGCTCCTTTGACGGCAAAACCATGAGGTACGTCCCAATCCTGTTCCAGGTTGGTAACATGCCAATACACATCGTCTCCCATTTTTATACCCTCAATATTATCAGGAGTAAAATGTGAACGGATAGACGTAATATAAATATCCACTCTCTTTCCATTACGCACTACCTTGGTTTCTTTTTCGCCCTTTGAAACATAAGGATTTGCATTGGCATTGATATCGAAGAGGCGAAGAGAATTATTTTTTACAAGATCAGCAGGAACAGCCTGAGCATAGTGCGGCTCACCTATAGTGGGAAAATCCAGTATCAACTGCATTTTATCACCTGTGATATCAAAAAGCTGTGCACTCTGATTAAGTTCCGGACCTGTCGGTAAATACCTGTCTTTAGTGATCTTATTATAAACGATCACATATTTTCCATAAGGCTTCTTGGTATCACCGCCGGGAATGCAAAGGTGACCGGGAGAATAATATGTCGGCTGACGATCAATGATCTTCAGATCTTTTACATTCCATTTTACGATCTCAGAAGAAACAAAGAAGGTGGTGATGGCATTACCTTTTCCATCAAATTCGGTATGCAACGGCCCTAATCCCGGTTTTTCCACTTCACCATATAATGCAGCTTCATAGCGGATCACCGGTATCCCATCATATTCGCCAATAAAATCTTTTGCAGCAATTGCTTTCTGAATTTTATCAAAGCTGAAAACAGGAAGCAGTGCGGCTAATTTACCGCTGCCTACAATATACTCGCCTGTAGGGTCCACATCACAACCGTGCGGGGACTTAGGACAGGGGATGAAATAAACGATATCCGGGAAATCTTTTACATCCAAGACGGTAACCTCATTCTCGATCTTTGAAGTAGATGAATGGGTTTTTTCATCATATACGTTATGCGCATACTTTACAGACTCTTTTTTCCCTTTGCCCTGTTTTACGAGGTCTTCTGCTTTTTTCCAGTTCACCGCCATAATGAAGTCTTTATCTCTCTGCGAAGCGTTTACTTCAAGTAATGTATTTGCCTGTTCTGTATTATATGTTGAGAAGAAAAACCAATCATGTGATTTGCCTTTACCGGCGTGGCTCAGGTCAAAATTGACACCCGGAGTTCTGAGCTGAAATCCAATACTCATGTTTCCTGAAGTGGGGTCCACTTTAATAAAGCTGACCGTACCTCTGAAGTTCTGCCTGTAAGTATTAATAGGAACATCTCCGTTGGAGTTGTCCATCGGTACACTAAAACGGGTGCCGGCAACAATATACTCAGTATTTTCTGTTGCGAATGGTGAAGAGTGATTGCCTGCGCTGTTGGGCAACTCTAATATTTCCGCAGTGCGGAATGTCTTCAGGTCAAGGCGGGCTACCCTCGGAGTATTATTGCCATTGCCGAATACCCAGCGACCATCAGGCGAGCCATCTGTTAGTGACATTTCTACGTGATGCAGATCATCCCAGGGTATAAAACCATGTGATGTGTTTAACATAGGCTTTGTTTCTTCACTATAGCCATAACCGCTTTGAGGGTCCACTGAAAATACAGGGATCACCCGGAGCAACCGCCCGGAAGGAATCCCATATACACTCATTTGACCGCTGAAGCCACCGGAAACGAAGTTGTAGAATTCGTCATACTTACCGGGAGCTACATAAGCTTTAGAAGCAGCATCGCCGCTTACTGCATTTCCTGCATTTTTAGGTTTGCAGGAATACTGGGCCATTAGCAGGAAAGCACCGGCCAATGCCAACATCAGTGGTTTTGTCTTCTTCATATTTATTTATTGTTTGGTGTTTAAATACAATATTAAGTTCCGGAGGTATTTATTTTACTCCGTCATTTTGCCTCATGAATTCATATACATCACGGGCATCCTGGTCAGTCAGATTCTGATTGGGCATACGGACAAGGCATATTTCCAGCATGGCCTGTGCTTTAGGATCTTTAGAAAGCATTTCATCCGTATTCGTGGTAAAATTCATAATCCATTCGGCAGTATGCCTGCTGGTTACTCCTTTCCAACCCGGGCCAACCAGTCTTTCATCGGTAAGCTTATGACAGGCAGCACATTTTACGGAATAAACTTTTTCGCCTGATGTAGCCATAGCCACATCCAGTTTAGGGCTTACATCCACTTTAGTGAACTTACCTTCACCCCTGTTCGGATCATAAGAAGGATTCCCGGTGTTGCCGGTTTGCTGGTTTTGACCTGAATTGTTAGCTCCATTTGTGTTGTTGCCTGATTGATTATTGTTGCAGGCGATTATACCTGAAACAATAATTCCGATAATAAGAATTTTTTTCATAATGAGTAATTTTATTAGGGCGCAAATTAGCACAAAGCACTCTGTTAATCTATAATTTGTGCATGAATCTGCCCGGGTCGGTTTTTTGTCATTTTAAAAACAATTTTCCCGATTTTTTTACCGATATCGGGCTGCAAAGTCCGAGAAACATGCAACAAAAAATTATGACTATGGTCATTAGCAATGAAGATAATAATCATAACAGGGAAAGAAAGTACTCAGGTAGCTTTGCGGCATTCCGCTTTCTATCAATTGAATTTGATAGAAAGCATTATTATTTTCAGCCAATACCGGAAAAACAACAACAAGATGAGGAATCGTTTGCGTAAAATGATATGCCCGGTTTTTATAATAAATTGACCGGCAGTTCTGTACTTTTGCTGCCAGCCACTTATAATAAATTTATCCGGAAAATGTATTGCGGCTTTTTTCAGGATCCAGTATAATATTTAAAAACCGGCGACCAGATTATTTCACAACTAATACAGATGAATCAACCACTGAAACAATGGCTCCGGATATCACTGTTCAACCTTATCATTATTGCTTTCCTTGGAACTCTTATGAGGTACAAGATTGCCTATGCTTTCCCATTCATTGATCAGCGGAACTTATTGCAGGGACATGAGTACTTCGCTTTTGCCGGATGGATCACCCAGGCGCTGATGAGCCTGCTTGTTCATTACCTGGTAGAAAATGGAGATAGCAATGCCTTTGCCCGGTACAGGCCGGTATTGTTCACTAATCTTTTTGCAGCTTACGGCATCCTTCTTTCATATATTTTTCTTGGTTTTAATTCATTTGCAGTCCTGTTTTCTGCACTGATCATTTTCGTCTCTTATTGGTTTGCAGTAATGTATTGGAGAGATCTGAATCATTATACTCCCAAAAACAGCAGCAGAAGATCTTTTAAAGCGGCTGTATTCTTTAATGTGATATCTTCTGCAGGATCTTTTTTAATAGTGTATATGCTGATCACAAAAAACATACAGCCTAACCGTTATCTTGCCACAGTATATTTTTACCTGCATTTTCAGTATAATGGCTGGTTCTTTTTTTCCTGCCTTGGCCTTTTCATACATCAGTTAATTAAATATGGGACACCTGACCAAAAACTGAAAATGATCTATCTCCTGTTTGTTTCCGCATGTATTCCGGCATATTTCTTATCTGCCTTATGGCTGCCTATCGCCCATTGGATATATGTAGCAGTAGTTGCAGCAGTAGCAGTACAACTGATCGGCTGGTGGTTATTGATCAGGGTTTTAAGAAAAGAAACAACCAGGATACAAAAACACGTCTCCCCTCTTTCTAAAGCACTATTTGTATTATCTGCCATTGCGTTAACTATCAAACTGCTGCTGCAGGCAGGTTCTGTCATTCCTTCATTGAGCATACTCGCATTTGGGTTTCGCCCTATCGTGATTGGCTACCTGCACCTTGCATTGCTCGGAGTGATCACTCTTTTTATTTTATCTTACATCACCGGCATGCAACTCATTCCTGTGAACAGGGTAACCCGGATCGGCATTGTTATTTTTACTTCCGGCATAATTTTAAATGAACTATTCCTGATGATACAGGGCATTTCAGATCTTTATTACCGGGCACTCCCCTTTATGAACCCACTCCTGTTTGTTGCCACGCTGACAATGCTGACAGGAATAACCACTACGGTGTACAGCCAAAAATTTCCCGGAGATGACCAGGCGCTGATTTTAGAAAAAGCCGATACTGTCAAAAGTTAATTTTTTTTATCCAGGAAATATTTTTTCACCTCCCTGCTTTAATTATTTATTACAATAATTCTTTTTGATCTGCTGATTCGGTTTATGAAACTCATCCCTTGGCATGAATCGCTTACTTTTGCCGGGCAATTTTACACTGTGGAAAAAAGCAATTTCGTAGATCAGATACGTATTTATTGCCGGAGCGGTCACGGCGGTGCAGGCAGCAGGCATTTTATGCGGACCAAATTCAATGCATTTGCCGGTCCTGACGGAGGTGACGGCGGAAGAGGTGGCCATATTATTTTAAAAGGTAACAGTCATCTATGGACTTTATTACATCTGCGTTATTTTAAAAACGTATTGGCAGAGAACGGCGAAGGGGGGAGCAGTAATAACAAAACGGGGAGATTCGGAAAAGATGTGATCATTGAAGTGCCTCTTGGCACCATTGCAAGAGATGAAGAAACCGGCAAGAAAGAAGCAGAAATTTTAAAAGATGGTGAAGAAGTGATCTGGATGCCGGGTGGCAGGGGCGGTTTAGGAAATTCTCATTTCAAATCAGCTACCAACCAGGCTCCGGAATATGCACAGCCCGGAGAACCGGGAATAGAAGGATGGAAAGTTTTAGAGTTAAAAGTTTTAGCTGATGTAGGGCTGGTGGGTTTTCCCAATGCAGGCAAATCCACTCTGCTTTCAGTCATTACAGCTGCCAAACCAAAAATTGCAGATTATGCTTTCACAACCCTTACGCCAAACCTTGGCATAGTGGAGTACCATGGCGGAAAAAGTTTTTGCATAGCCGATCTTCCGGGCATCATCGAAGGCGCTGCAGAAGGCAAAGGTTTGGGGCATCGTTTTCTCCGGCATATAGAACGAAATCCGGTTTTACTTTTTATGATCCCTGCCGATAGTCCAAATCATAAAAAAGAATTTGATATATTGGTTGCAGAACTTGAAAAATACAATCCTGAACTTTTGCACAAACAATTCGTCATTGCCATAAGTAAAAGTGATATGCTGGATGATGAGCTGCAGAAAGCAATTGAAAAAGATCTGCCCGAAAACATTCCTCATATTTTTATTTCTTCTCTTGCTCACAAAGGCCTGGACCAATTGAAAGATCTTTTATGGAAAGCATTGAATGAACCTTCCCTGTAATCTTTATTTTGCACTTTTGCATTTTTTCCGAGTCCCTATTAACTGCCGTACGAACTCAGGCCGCCGGCCCTAATGGATTATACCGGGCAGGATTTACCAGAAAACCTTTGACAATAAAGAATGGAATTTTCTTTCCCCTCACATAAAGATTTTAAGAAAACCACCCTGCCATTTTCACTACGTTAACACCGGCGCTCACATATTTTACACGTAGCTTTAGTTTTATTAGTAGGTTTGTCTTCCTAAAATTTTCCGCATGCGTAAACTACTCTTCTCTATAGCCCTGATCTTTTTACTGGTATTCAAAGCTGTTGCCGATGAAGGCATGTGGCTTCCATTACTGCTGGGGCAGCAGGTATATGACGAAATGGTGAAGAAGGGATTAAAACTTACCAAAGAACAATTATACAGTATCAATAAAGCATCCATCAAAGATGCTATCATCATTTTTGGCGGAGGATGCACAGGCTCCATTGTCAGTCCGGAAGGTTTGATCTTTACCAACCACCACTGCGGCTATGATGTGATCGCATCTGCCAGTACAGTAGAAAATAATATACTGCAAAACGGCTTTTATGCAAAAAATAAAGGCGAAGAAATTCCCGGTGGAAATTTGTCTGTGCAATTCCTCCTCCGAATAGAGGATGTGACGAAAGAAGTGCTGGATTCATTGAAAGGCCTGAGCGGAACAGAAAGGGTTCAAAGACAGAATACGGTTTTAGCAGCCATCAACAAACGGATGAGTGATCCTTCTCAATTCATTGAAACAAGAGTGAGCGCTTTATTCAAAGGCAACCAGTTTTTTGCATTTGTATATCAGCGGTACAATGATGTCCGTCTTGTAGGCGCTCCTCCTGAAAGTGTCGGTAAATTCGGTGGTGACACCGACAACTGGGAATGGCCGCGGCATACCGGCGACTATTCCATCTTCCGTGTTTATATGAGCCCTGATGGTAAACCTGCGCCCTACTCTCCCAATAATATTCCGCTGAAACCGAAATGGTTTCTTCCCGTTTCCATGAAGTCATTAAAAGATGGTGATTATGCCATGATCTATGGTTACCCGGGAAGTACCAACCGTTACGAAACTTCTTATGGCGTCAAACAAAAAATTGACATTGACAATCCCACATTAGTGAAGCTGCGTGACATGCGGTTGAAATACATGTTTGCCGAAATGAAAAAAGATCCTGCCGTTAAATTACAATTATCCCCTTCCTACTCCGGCATTGCCAACTACTGGAAATTTTACGATGGGGAAAGCAAACAACTGATCAAGTATGATGTGTATGGACAAAAGAAAAACTTTGAAGAAAAATTTATAGCCTGGGCAAAAGGAAAACCTGAATATGAAAACATCTTTCCCGAATGGGAAAAAGCTTATGCAGCCTGGAGGCCTTACTCAATGCAACGGGTTTACATGAATGAAGGCATTTTCGGGTCACCCCTGATCGCTTTCGCCTCCACACTGCGCCAGGTGGAAAATGCAATGGTCAGCACCCGGGCCAATGCAACAGATGTAAAGAATGCGGTTGAAGCAGCAGACAAAGCAAGAGCCACATTTCTGAAAGAAGAAAACAAACCTTCCGATCAGAACATACTCGGCACGGTCACGATGATGTTTTACAATGACATCCCGAAGGACCAGCAGCCTATCGGGTTTTACTCAACATTAAAAAATCAATACGGCCCGCTGGATGATGAAGCCACTTATAAAAAATTTGCCGCTGATGTGTTCAGCAAAACCATGATATTCGACGATGCCCGCTGGAAAGCTTTCGTTGCCAGTCCCGATGCCAACAAACTGCAGGATGATCCCGCTTTCAATTTTGCTGAAACATTTTTAAACAATTACATAAGCAAATACCTTACTTACTTCCAGCAATTCAATGCTACCAATGCGGAATTGGGCAGGTTATACCTGAAAGGCATTATGGAAATGGATCCTGCCAAAGCAAAAAAAATGTACCCGGATGCTACGTTTACCATGAGGGTCACTTATGGTAATGTAAAAAGCTACAGCCCGAGAGATGCGGTTTACTATGACTATGCAACCACATCAAAAGGCGTCCTGGAAAAATATATTCCCGGAGACTATGAATTTGACCTGCCGGCAAAACAAATTGAACTATTTAAGAAAAAAGATTTCGGGCCTTACACTGATGCTTATAAAAAAGACCTCGTAATTGATTTTATTACTACTGATGATATCACCGGTGGTAATTCAGGCTCACCTGTGATCAACGCAAAAGGTGAACTGATCGGGCTGGCCTTCGATGGTAATTATGAAGCACTCAGCCATAAAATAGCTTTTGACAAAAACCTGAACCGCACCATCTGTGTGGATATCCGTTATGTACTCTGGTGTATTGACAAGCTGGGCGGCGCCACCAATATCATCAAAGAACTAAAACTGGTAAAATAAATACTGACCCATTGAATGACAATCGCCGCCTTCCCGGGCGGCTTTTTTATATCCCAAAAAATTATTTGCTTATCATTGCACCGGTTTTCAATCTTGAAAAAAAATATTTTCATATCAGTGGGTTGGCTGTTGTTTTTTGTAACAGGCAGCGTTGCTCAAAAGGCTCATTTCAGCCTGACCACTGATCTTGATTTTCAGCATAGCTTCAAAAAAGGTCAGCGCTATTGGGCTGTCGGGCAAACAGTGCAGGGACTGTTCAGCTTTTCAAAAAAAGACGGGATGTATGCCTGGTTCTCCTATTATTCCAACGGTAAATTTCATAACAACCTTGCCGCAACGGCAAAATCGGATACCACCACACCTCAGCAGGTCAGTTTCACAAACACTGCCCTGATGCGTTACAAACATTTTTCCATCGGCTGGAGACGCTACCTGAAAGGGTCTTATGATAATGAGGACAGCTGGAACTTATACGGATACGCAGGATTTGGCCTGATGATGGGGCGCATTGAGAATTCTTACTCATTATCTGTGGATACATCCGGCTATTTCATACCGGTAAATAATGGAAAAGCAGCTTTCAAGCGGCTTACATTAGATCTCGGGTTAGGATGGGAATTTATGTTGGGTTCTCAAATATATTTTTATAATGAAGCACGGGTGGAGATTCCGACAACAGACTACCCGAGCACTTATTTATTTGTAAACAATAATGCCCCTCTCATGGCATCAATAAATTTTGGAATAAGAATACTTTTTGATTAACCGTTTTAACAGGTAAGCTATGCCCCAAAAAATCATCATTCAGCAAATTGAGATTTACAAACTATTTATTCCACTGAAAGAGCCGTTCGTCACATCGCTGGGAAGTGAAGACGAAGCAGCAAGTATTGTCGTGGTGATCAGAACAGACCAGGGTATTTCCGGATTCGGCGAATGCAGCCCATACCTGCCTGTGAATGGAGAGAGTGTGGATACCTGCTTTATTGTCGGGCAGTATTTTGCAAAAGTATTCAAAGGGAAAAACGCTTTGGATATTGAAGAACGTATTGCTGATATGGATAACATCATCTACGCCAACAGCAGCATCAAAAGTGCATTTGACATTGCGCTATACGATATTGCTTCCCAACATGCCGGAGTGCCGCTTTACAAATTCATTGGGGGAAAAAATAACAAGACTATTGTTACGGATTACACCGTCAGCATTGGCGATCCCGATAAAATGGCTGCCGATGCAGTGAAAATAAAAAATGAAGGATATCCTGCCATCAAGGTAAAGTTGGGAAAAGACGGGAAAACAGATGTGCAGCGGATGAAACAGATCCGTAAAGCAGTAGGCTATGATATCCCGCTTCGCATTGATGCCAACCAGGGATGGAAAGTGAAAGAAGCTATTGATACACTGAATGCTCTTGAAGAATTGGGCATACAGTATTGTGAAGAGCCGATTGCAAGATGGAAGTTCATGAAACTTCCGAAGGTCAGAGATAACAGTCCGATCCCTATCATGGCGGATGAAAGTTGCGGGGATCATCATGATGCTGAGCGGCTGATTGAACTCGAAGCCTGTGATTATTTTAATATCAAGCTGGGAAAATCAGGCGGCATTTTTAATGGCCTGAAAATAGCCAGGCTTGCAGAAGGCGCAGGCATGCAAATGCAGGTAGGCGCCATGCTGGAATCAAGACTGGGTATGTCCGCCTTCGCACATTTCTCTTTGTGCAGCCCATTGATTGAACACTTTGATTTTGATACGGCATTAATGTTCAGAGAAGATCCTGTAAGCGGTGGTATCATTTATCAAAAAAATGGCGTGATCCATATCACCGAAACACCCGGGCTCGGCGCTACTATTGACAGCAGTTGGCTGAAGAAGATGGAGAAGGCAGTAATATGACCGGTGCGTAAATATTTTCTTTGTGATATACACAAAACCCGGGAAGTGGTATTGATATGCCAGATAACAGGCAGATATAAAATGTACAATACTAACATTGCAGTTTTTAATGATGGCATTTTTTGACGCCGCATCTATGTCCTAAATTTGAAAATTACAGATCGCCTTTCCGGGACACTTCACCAACAGCAAAATGACAAAGAGAAATCAAATTTTAAATCCGGTTTTTATTGCTTCCTTATTGATACTGCTACTCAATGACCTCTGTTTAAAACAGGCTTATACAAATCAGCTAACCGGCAAACTATCAGACTTTGCCGGGCTCATCGTATTTCCGGTCTTTATGTCATTTATATTTCCGGCTTTTAAAAAATGGATCGTTATTGTAACCGGGATTCTGTTCGTAATCTGGAAAACGCCGGCCGTTTCCCCAATCATCGATTCTTTAAATCAGGTACTCCCTTTTCAAATCCGGAGAACCATTGACTATTCAGATTACTTGGCTTTACTGGTTTTACCCTTTGCACATAAGATCATTAATAAGGATCAAAATCAAATTTTCACTTCTCAAAAATTATTAAGAATAGCTAAAACCGGAATTGCCTCCGTTTCATTTTTTGCCATTTGTGCAACCACAATGCCACGGGTTTACGAAATACCCAAAGGAACAATATATATCGGCAAGGCATACACAATAAAAAAGCCGAAAGCGGAGATCATTGAAAGGATCAGGACCTTAGGATACAATGTTGATCAATATGATGACCTGGCCGATAGCACATCAACAATGAAATACCCTCCCCCGAGAATGCCATATTACCAGACAGATAATATTGTTATCTATAATGACAATTCAGTTCCTATAGACACAATTCTTAACGTTAAATACACAATGTATGAACCCGGTAAAAACAGGACCAGAATCGAAATCTTAAATGTCACATTAAGCAAAGATGGAAACATTCAAAGATGGCAAACACTTAAATTCCTGAGAAAGCAGTACAAAAAAGCAATGAAAAAACAATTGATAAATCAAATAAAATGACACGCCCTGCAATAAAAGGGAGAAATACTGGTACCAGGTGAAGAACCAAAAATTATAAACAACTAAACATTCATGATAATAGACTTAACTCACCAGCTGGAGAACGGAATTACGGTTTATCCCGGTACCCTCGGGCCAAGATTTGAGGCCGGGAACACCATAGAAAAAGATGGTTTTGCCGAACTGATTATCACTATGTGCACCCACACCGGCACGCACATGGATGCACCCTCGCACATCATCAAAGGCGCAAGATCACTTGACCAATTCCCTGTTGAAAAGTTTATCGGAAAGGGTACTGTTGTTGATTGTACAGAAGTTGATGCAATAGAATTGAATTTTTTAAAGTCCCGCATTAAAAATTTGAACGGCATTGACTTTATCCTTTTTTATACCGGGTGGCAAAATAAATGGAACACACCAGGCTACTTTGACCCATTTCCTACGCTGACAACTGAAGCGGTAAAATGGCTATCGGGTTTTAATCTCAAAGCGATCGGCTCCGATACTATTTCCATAGATGATATAAATGATCCATTACTGCCGAACCATCACCTGTTGCTTCCGGAAGAGATCCTGATCATTGAGAATATGACCAGCCTTGATAAATTGACCGGAAAAGAATTTGAACTCAACAGCATCCCGTTATTGATAAATGGTTCGGATGGTTCGCCGGTCAGAGCTTTTGCCAGGATATCATAACCTGTACCCTTACAGCGATAACGGTTAGTGCTATAAAAAACTACAGGGAAAAAAGTCTTTCCTAAAACTTTGCATAGCGGTTTTTCAAACAGATAGGTTTTAAAAGTCAAAAGGTTCGGGTTAAGCCGATGCCTGACCCGTACATTACGGAATTGAATGAAGTGAAGGGAATATTTATGGAGATTTAATGGCTATGGCAAAAAAGCAACAGTCCCTTGTTTTACTTTTTTCAGTTACCACCTGCCTTTATATATTACCAAGACCTGCAGCCTAACCGGGCTAAAGCTGGTTTACAATTGTTTGCCGGCGCAATGAATCAATCCTGAAAACTTTTCCATAGTTAATCAGCAATAAAGGCATAAAAATATTTTATCCCCCTGAAGTCAAAAGCCGGTTATTTTATTTTGTAGCTTGCCTGTATGAATAAAGAGATTCATTCTATTATACGCAATCTTCAAAATGTTTTAGACGGAGCACCCTGGTACGGAAAGCCGGTGTTTACGATCCTGCACGAGATCGATCCCCGCATTGTTTATAAAAAACCTGCGCTGCAGGACGGGAGGCCGAATGCTCATTCACATTCCATTGCCGAGTTGCTGTACCACATGATCACCTGGACCGAATTCTGCTGGAGGCAGGTTGAAAAGGCTGATAAAAAACTGGTGGAAGAAATTCAGAGCCGGGACTGGAGGGATATTAATCCTTCTGTTCATAACTGGCAACAGGGACTGGAAGAGTTAAGAACTTTGCATGACCACATCATTGCAGAACTGGAATCAAAGGAAGATGAATGGCTGAAAGAAAAAGTGCATTCCCGGAATTATAATTACCGCTTTATGCTGAACGGCCTGATACAACATAACATTTACCATATCGGCCAGATCGCTTATGTAAATAAATTATTCTCCTCCTGTTTTCCTCGCTGGGTCA
>MWTC01000009.1 GCA_002066995.1 Sphingobacteriales bacterium UTBCD1 | reverse complement strand
GATTATTACAAAAATGCTTATGAGCATTTTGAACATGATATGAAAAAATTTCGGGTTGGAGTACACATGCATACATTTTTCGGTGAAGACAGTGAAAAAATAGCGGATGAATATTACCCGGTCTATTCATCGCAGATGGACAGGGTGGGTATCACCCGCGGCTGGCCCGCATTCGAAAAGCGGCAATATGAGTTGGGCAGGGGCAGGAACGGACACCTGATCATTGGTGATGCAAGCGAAGCCATTGATAAGATCTTATACCTGCAGGAACTATTTGGCCTTACCCGTTTTTCTGCTCACATGGATGTGGGCGGACCTTCTCATTCATTACTGATGAAGTCCATTGAGATCTTCGGGAATAAAATTGCTCCGAAAGTGAGAGCAGCATTAAAAAACTGAATATTATTTTAGAAAGGTTCTGAAATAGATTTTGCCAGGGGTGAAAATGATTGGGCTTTTTCATTCGTGATATAAAAGCAATCTTCCATCCTTACACCGAATTCCCCAGGGATAGCGATAGTAGGTTCAATGCTGAAACACATGCCGGGTTGTATTAATTGCCTGTTGCCTTTTACCATATTGCCCCATTCATGTCCATCCATACCGATGCCATGGCCGGTGCGGTGTGGCAGGCCGGGTAATTTGTATCCGGGGCCGAAGCCTGCATCGGTGATCACTTTTCTGGAGGCTGCGTCCACCTCTTCACAGGCTGCTCCGATCCTGGCAGCATTGAAGCCTGCTAACTGAGATTTCTTTTCGAGTTCCCATATTTCAAGTTGACGTTTGGTAGGTTCTGCACCAAAGACTACCGTCCTGGTGATGTCGGATGAATAACCCTGAACCTGGCATCCGCAATCCATCAATACTATATCACCTTTCTTCAATGTTTTTGGTTTGATGCTGCCATGAGGAAAAGCAGATGATTCACCAAAGAGCACCAACCCGCCTCCCGATTCCCCACCGAATTTCTGATGTGCACCGGCAATGATTGCAGCGAGTTCTCCCTGTGTCATTCCTTCGTGCAACTGGCTGATGCCGTATTTGATGCTGGCCACAGTGATGTCATTTGCTTTTTGCATCAATGCCAGTTCCGCTTTTGATTTTATCAGCCTGCAGGGCATGGTGATGGGAGTGCCGCTGACAAAATTGTATTGTGAAGCTTCCTGCCTGATACCGTCAAATACGAAGAAACGCAATCGCTCTTCTATCGCAATTTTTCCTGATGAAATACCTGCATCTTTCAAAGCAATTACAGCTTGCCGGTAAGGGCTCTCATCTTCCTGCCAGGCATAGACTTTGTTTCCGATGGTGATCAGTTCCCTTAATCTGTCTTCTTCAAAGGCGGGGCAGACATAAAACGGATCTCCCTTTGCAGGAATGATCGCTATCATGGTACGCTCACTCGGCCACCAATGAATCCCGGTGAAATAAACTAGAGAAGTTCCGGAATCCAGAATAAGCGCCTCTGTCTTTTGTTCGGTAAGCAAACGCTGCGCTTTTTCAATTCTGGATTTTCTTTCTTCCAGTGTGATAGGTACTACATCACCTGTCATAGATTTCAGATCACTCGAAGCATTGGATGTGTCTTTTGTTTTTTCATTTGTATTACAGGCGCTGATGCCAGCCACTACACCGCCTGCTGCCAGGGCAGATAGATTGATGAATTCTCTTCTTTTAACTTTCATACAGAATTTTTTTAAGGGATAAATGAAGTTAGGGTAAATTAAATTTTACCGGAACTGAATTTTTACAAGTGGCCGGATTTTTTCAAAGTGATTATATAAGAAAACCTTTTTTTTAATGATCTCCCGGTTGCAGAAATCTGCATCTGCCGTCAATGTTCAGGTATTTTACATACATATACTTAGTGGTTATTAGTCGTTTTTTATCAGGAGGCTGCTTCATTTTTTTCGATCACCGGCCAGCCATTGTTCTCGCAGCGGTAACATGAAATTTTAAAAACCGGTTATGATAAAAAGCCTGATTTGCCGAATTGTATTTATATTTCCATTCAAAATCTGCTTTATGTTGAAACGACTGCTTATGTGGGTACTGCTGTTTTCCACAGTACTCAATTCAAATTCTCAGCAAGTAAAAAATAATTCTGACCTCAACAGTTATTTCAAGGCTGTAAAATGGAGGTGCATCGGCCCATTTCGCGGGGGACGTTCTAATTGTGGTACGGGTGTCATCGGGAATTCCCAGGTTTATTATATGGGCAGTACCGGTGGCGGAGTTTGGAAAACGGAAGATGCAGGTCTGACCTGGAAAAATATTTCAGATGGTTATTTTAGTACAGGATCAGTTGGTGCTGTTGCTGTTGCAGCAAGCGACCCCAATATTGTTTATGTAGGAATGGGAGAGCATGCAGTACGTGGTGTTATGACATCGAATGGTGACGGTGTTTACAAATCCACTGATGCAGGTAAGACATGGAAAAAGATTGGGCTTGATCTTACAGAGCATATTGCCCGGATCGCCATTCATCCTAAGAATCCCGATATTGTTTATGTGGCTGCTCAGGGATCTTTGTATGGGCACACGAAAGACAGAGGAGTTTATAAATCAGTGGATGGAGGCGCTACCTGGAAAAATGTATTGTATGTGGATGATAAAACAGGCTGCGCTGAATTATCCATGGATGCAAATAACCCGATGATACTTTATGCCGCCATGTGGGAACACGGAAGATTGCCCTGGCAGGTGATAAGCAGCGGTCCGGGCAGTGGTTTATACAAGTCAACTGATGCCGGCGAACATTGGGAAAAGATGACAGAAGGATTGCCAAAGGAAATGGGGAAAATGTCCATTGCTGTTTGCCCTTCCAACTCTGAAAAAGTTTATGCGCTTATAGAAAGCGATTTTGAAAAAGAAGCAGGCGGGCTATATATGTCTGAAGACGCAGGCAAGAGCTGGAGCCACATTACCAGCGATCATCATTTGCTTCAAAGGGCCTGGTATTATATTGAATTGTTTCCTGATCCCAATAATGAGAATACACTATATGTGATGAGCGCTTCTGCATTTAAATCCATTGATGGTGGGAAAACATGGGTTGATATTTCAAATACTCATGGTGATTATCATGATCTGTGGATCAATCCGAATAATTCGGGCAATATGATCATCCTGGATGATGGTGGTGCAGCCATTACCTTCAATGGAGGCAAATCATGGAGCAGCCAGGATAATCAGCCTACTGCACAATTTTACCGTATCAATGTGGACAATCTGTTCCCTTATAATATTTATGGGGGCCAGCAGGATAATACATCTGTAAAGATTGAAAGCAGGGAATTGGGCGGTGGCGGCATCACTAATACAGGCTGGAGTGCATCGGCAGGCGGAGAGAGTGCATTCCTTGCATTTGATCCCGACAATCCTCAATACGTAATGGGGGGAAGTTACCAGGGAACCATTGAAGTGCTGGATACAAAGGCAAAAGCAGCTACCAATGTAATGGCAGCTCCGATACAATATGAAAGCCGGGATGCAAAAGATATGAAATACAGGTTTGACTGGAATTCACCGATCATCTGGAGCAAACATGAGCCTGGTGTTTTTTATCACGGCGCTCAGTACCTGATGCGTACGGCAGATACCGGCAGAACCTGGAAGGAAGTATCACCCGATCTGACCAGGAACGAAAAAGAAAAACAGGGAAAGCCGGGAGTGCCTTTTACCAATGAAGGGGTGGGTGCGGAAAATTACGGAGTACTCTCTTACATCATGGAATCACCGCAAGAAAAAGGTGTTATCTATACAGGCAGTAATGATGGTTTGGTGTATCTCACCAGAGATAATTGCAAGACCTGGACAAATATCACTCCGGCAGGATTGCAGGAATGCCTGATCAATGCAATAGAAGTATCACCTTTTGAAAAAGGGACAGTGTATATTGCCACTACCCGGTATAAGTTCAATGATCACAGGCCGGGATTATATAAATCCACCGACTATGGCAAGACCTGGACAAATATCAGCAATGGAATACCCGATGGTGCTTTCACCAGGGTGGTGAGAGAAGACGATACAAGAAAAGATCTTTTATTCGCCGGTACGGAAACCGGTATTTATATTTCATGGAATGGAGGGAAAAACTGGGAACCTTTTCAACTCAATCTACCTGTTACTCCAATCACAGATCTGAAAGTGTACAAAGGGAATTTGATTGCGGCTACTTCAGGCCGTTCCTTCTGGATTTTGGATGACCTGGGCCTGGTACGCCAGTATAAAAGGGATTCCTCATTCTCAATTTTCAAACCATCACCTGCTTATTTGGTAAACGGATCCAGTGAACTGGATAGAAACAACCCTGAGTTTACGGGCATGAATTCTTCAAGAGGGGTAAACCCATCAACAGGTATAGTGATCTATTATCAGCTGCCTCAGTTGAAAGATTCTGTTTTACTGACGATGGAGATCAGGGATTCAGAAGGTAAGCTTGTGCGTACTTTCAGTTCGAAAAGCGACAGTACGTACAGGAAATGGGATGGCGCTCCGCCGGCCGACCCTGTATTATCAAAAACAAAAGGGTTAAACAGGTTTGTCTGGGATATGCGTTATCCGACGATGGCTGGTGTTCCTGACATTTATATGGAAGGAAGTTTTCACGGACATAAAGCTATTCCGGGAAAATATTCTGTTATCTTATTGGCAGGGGGGCAAAAAATGACGGCCGAAGCAGAGATACTTGCCAATCCTTTATACCCTACCGGCATGGCCACTTACAAAGAATACGACCGGGTGATGACAGGCATGGAGAATGAAATGACTTCCATTCATAAAATGATCAATACACTGAATGAAAAAAGAAAGCAGCTGGAATCATTACTGGCAGCAATGACGAATGATAAATATGCTGCTCTGAAGACAGAAGGAACTGCGTTAGCAAAAAAAATGAAAGCGTGGGATGAAGAAATGGTACAACGCAAAACATTAGTGTATGATGATATTGAAAATTTCCCCCTTAAGTTTAATGCTGATTATTTTTTCCTGGTTAATCAGACGGCAAGCGATATTCCGAGGGTAAACCAACCCTCTCTGGACCGGCTGAAAGAACTGAATGCACAATGGGCTGTTTTAAAAAGCAGGGGAGTGGAGATGTTAGAAAAAAACATTCCGGAACTGAATAAAAAGTTCTGGGATGGGGGACTTGGAGCTATATGGAAAGATTAAATGTGATTTGAGGGAGAAAAATTATTTTTATGCATGGCGGATTTTTCTTGTTACAGGAAATGCTTTATCCGTAATTTGCGGCATGGTTATCCTGCTGTATACACCGCTTTTATAAATTTTTAAATCAAGTAGTATGAAAAAAGAAGATACTTTTCAAATGCCTTTTTCAGATGCAGTACTGACCAGCGTATTCGTAGGCTTTTGCGCTTCTATCGCTTGTCTTTTGTACAACCTGGTTATCAGGGAACGTACCGGGCTGGAATTATCCGGCTTTATTAATGTATCCACTTTGATCTTTTCGGTGAATCTCATCTTTGTTATTATTGGTCTTATCTATTCACTTTTTGTAAAAAACTCCAAAAGGCCTGAAATGGTTTTCATCCTGATATTTTTAGCGCTTATTGTTTTCCTGGTGATCAAGTCGGCTTCAGTTGTCAGGTCTCCCGACCCTGCAATTGCGTCACAGTTCAGGACATTGCTGCTTGGTATTGTTATTATTATAGGTATTGGCATCATGTTGATTCCTTTTTTATTTCATAATAAGAAGTTTAGAGACGCAGTACTCTGATGCAGGTCGTAATGTATCGTATTTATCCCAGTTGCAGGGGCGTAGATTTTTTATAATTTTACGGGAATAATTCCTGCCCCATGTGTAAACTATTAATAGCTTTTTCCACTGCTTTCTTTAGCTTAAGTCTTTATGGCCAGCAACTCAGCCAGGTTTCTTTTTCAAGCGGCTCCAACCTTGATTATATTTCTTTTATCACAGACCAGGGTGTGTTGATCAGGGTTTCACCTGAAGGAAAAATATTGGAATGGGGAACTGAATTATTATCGGACCGTGGAAATTATTATGCACCCAGGCTGCAGCAGTTCATGGGCAGGGTGGAATATTATGATGATCTTTCTGATTCAGCTTTCCGGGGCAAAGTCAGGTATATCGGCACCTGCACTATTACGTACTATGGTGCACAGGAATCGGATGGCAGGCCGGGAAAAATCAGGAGCATCGGTACTGCTCTTTTTGACTATTATAACAATTTTGCCGACAAATTTTTCCGCGGCAAGATCAAGCTTGCAGGACCTCTTGAGTTGACCTACTTTTCTTCATTTGATGATGAATTGTTTCGTGGCAAATTAAGAGCAATTGGAAATACACCTATCTCTTATTATTCCTCCTTTGACGACAAAGCTTTTAAAGGAAAGATCAAGAGCATCGGTTCGGTACCGTATTTATGGTATTCTTCTTTTGATATGCGCAGCGGGTTGAAATCCGGCCTCTATCGTCAAAATGTGGGATCAATTACTTTTATCCTCAGGTAATCACTGAAAAATTAAAGTGAATTGATTTTTCAAACCAATTTCATGCATTCTCGGTGTTCGCCTGCCTTTAGGGTATTGTGCTGAACTATCCGGATCAATTATGTGCGACGATACAATAATGAGCCATTATTCTGACCAGTTGATTTTAGATTTTATCAGCACATAGTACAGTATCAGCACAGGTATTTGCACTTTTACCAAACATTCTCTTCTTCTTTATTTTTTGTTTTTTGCCCGACTTATAAGCATTAATTTCTTTATTTACGAATTTGCATGTCTCCATTTTACTTTTTGGCAAGTCAACAGGCAATGATCTGGAATTTTTTGTACTATATGCCGCTGTTCGTTGTGCCAACGTGACCGCCGGTTATGAGACGGGATAATCCCGTGGATTTGATTTTGTTGAAATTCCTGCTGGTGATGAAGCAAACAAAGCAAGTCATTATCGTAGCAATAAGGAGATTGAGATATGGCTCATGATGGTTTATGCGGCGGGGTTAAAAGAAGGCCGGCGAACTTTCTTTTCAGCCGTAGAAGAAAGTGGTAAGCCGGAAATATTTTAAAAGTCTTTTTCAGAACTTTATAATAAAAGAATTTTCAAAATAAGGCAAGCAGTCTCCGGTTTTTTGAAAAAACCCTATCTGATAAAAAGGCGTTACCTTCACAGTATCCCACACTGCAAAAAGCATTTGTAAATCTTCAGCTTTCTGCATTCTTTGCTGTATCAGTGGTATTTAATAATCTAAAATAAAAATGATATGGGCGAATCATGGAATAAAAAAGACCGGGAAAAGAAAAAACAAAAAGCCAAAATGGATAAGGCAGATAAAATGAAAGAAAGGAAAGAGAACGCCAAAAAAGGCAAAAGCCTGGATGAAATGATGGCGTATGTTGATGAGAATGGAAATATTTCTTCCACGCCGCCTGATCCGGGGAAAAAAGTTGAAATCAAACTTGAAGATATACGGATAGGGGTACCTGAAAATATTCCACTGACACAGGAAGAACTTACCCGCCAGGGGAAAATCACTTTCTTCAATTATGAAAAAGGTTTTGGATTTATTAAGGATCAGCAATCACATCAAAGCATATTCGTACATTCAAATAATTTAGCCGGGGAAGTTAAGGAAAATGATAAAGTGAGTTTTCAAATCGAAATAGGGCAGCGGGGCCCTTTTGCTGTTAATGTTAAGATTCTGGACTGATCATTTTAGGGAACGGAAATGTATCAGCACCTGTAGCATACCGCATTTACATTCATTCCTGCACCCACTGAAGCAAAGAGGATGATATCGCCGGGGAGGATATCATGTGGGGGTACTTTATTTTTTAGAACCATATCAAATAATGTTGGTATGGTAGCCACGGAACTGTTGCCCAGCCAATGAATGCTCATCGGCATAATGTTTTCAGGAGCATCTGCAATATTGTATAACTGGTATAACCTTTTGACAATTCCCTGGTCCATTTTTTCATTTGCCTGGTGAATGAAAATCTTTTTAAGATCACCGATAGGCACATTACTCTTTTCCAGGCATTCTTTTATGGCAGCCGGGACATATTTCATTGCGAATTCATATACTTTCCTGCCTTTCATTTTTATAAAACGGATGCGTGGGTCACTGCCCGGGTTAAAAGCCATTCCCATGTTGATATAATCCACTTCTTCCAGTGAAAAAGTCTGAGACCTCATTCCCAGTATGCCCGGTCCTTTATCACCGGTTTCTTTGAATTCCGCTACGCAGGCTCCGGCGCCATCACTAAAGATCATGCTGTCGCGGTCATACATGTCAATCACTCTTGAAAGCGTTTCAGTTCCGATTATTAATGCATTTTTCGCAATACCTGCTTTAAAAAAAGCATCTGCCTGTATCAATCCCTGAACCCATCCCGGGCAGCCGAACAGGACATCATAGGCTACACAATCGGGGTTACGGATTCCTAAAATATGTTTGATCCTGCTTGCGAGAGATGGAACTGCATCCGTTTGGATCGTGTGTTTGATAACATTACCGAAATTATGCGCTACGATAAGCTGATCGATTTGTTCGGGATCCACACCACTGCTCTCCAGTGCAATTTTTGCAGCAATAGCTCCGATATCTGAGGTATTGAGTTCATCGGTTGTATATCGCCGTTCATCAATTCCGGTGATCTGTTTGAATTTTTCAATGATTTCTCCGGGAGATTTGTCCATAGGTTTCTGCTCCTCGGTATAAAAAAGATGCCTGGCAAAATCACGATTCGATTGCACAAAGGGGGGAATGTAAGAGCCTGTGCCGATAATAACGGTTTGTAGCATCGTCGAAAATAATTAAATTAAATCAAAGAAATCCGCTTAAAGGTAATTGAAGATCTCTGCATTCTTTTTGACCAGATTAACTGGACAAAATTAATAACAGGTGGATCGCTTAATTTATATCGGTAAGCCGGGTAAACGATAATCCATTAAATATCCGGGCCAGGTTCTCATTTTTTGTTTTTTCCCAATCATTCAGGTAAGTGGCACTTACGATACGCCAAAGATTTTTGGATTTTAATTCATTGTAATCAGCGCTTTTTATGAATATCCCTTTCACCGTATTGCGATCCTTGAAATGTATATTAACGGGGATATCTTCTCTTCCTTTTTGTTCGATATACTCTTCTATTTTGTCCGGTGTCATTTTTTTTGTTTTAAAAAATTAACTGAATTGATTAATAGTTTCCGTTATGGCGGAAATGGATCAGGTTTTGATTTAAAATGGTTTGCCAATGAATCTGCGAAAAGTGCAGCCGTAATGGAAAAGTATCTGAAAAACAAATATCGTTCTATTACAAGAGCAGCAAAGTTTATTATCCGGTGCAAAAGTAAGCTTTATTAACGGGGATGGTATTTCTTTTACAGGTTTTGGCTCCGGGTAAATGCCCGTTTCGGGAAAAAGCAGTATCTTTACAGTTCTTGATGTTATTGCTCTCTCTGATTTGTGTTGCAGTAATCTTCCCAAATATCGTGATGGCTTAACGTAAGGCAGGTAAAGTATCATTGTTTTTGATAGCCTTACCACATTTTTTATTTAAACATTTTTACAATTGTCATTCAACAATTTGCAGCTCATTGAGCCTGTATTAAAGGCTTTAAGTGATGAGGGGTATGTGAACCCTACACCTATCCAGGAAAAATCTATTCCTCTTATATTACAGGAAAAAGACCTGTTGGGTTGTGCACGAACCGGAACCGGCAAAACAGCCGCTTTTGTGCTTCCGTTATTACAAATGCTGCACCAGCAGCAAGCGGTACAAAAGATGAACAGAATAAAAGCCCTGATATTAACACCCACAAGGGAACTGGCTATCCAGATAGGAGAAAGTATCCGTTCTTATGGAAAATATGTAAGCATAAAGCACCAGGTAATTTATGGGGGTGTCTCACAAAATAACCAGGTACAGGGTATTCGCCGTGGAGCTGATATATTGGTAGCAACTCCGGGTCGCTTATTGGATTTGATGCAGCAACGTCATATCTCACTCAGTGAGATACGGTTCTTTGTTCTGGACGAAGCAGACCGGATGCTGGATATGGGTTTTATACATGATGTTAAACGCATCATTTCCCAATTGCCGGCAACAAGGCAAACACTTTTTTTCTCTGCTACCATGCCAAATGAAATAAAACGGCTGGCAGATATTTTATTAACCAATCCTGCAAAAGTGCAGGTGGACCCGGTATCATCTGCTGTAGATACGGTACAGCAGCAGGTATATTTTGTAGAGAAGCAAAACAAACAATCATTGCTGATTCATCTGCTGAATAGCGGGGCGGTGGATACTGTACTGGTATTTACTCAAATGAAGCATAGTGCAGACCGTTTGTCCCGGCATCTCAATAAGGCAGGTATTCGTGCTGAAGCAATTCATGGAAACAAAACTCAGAATGCCCGGCAATCCGCACTGATGAATTTTAAAAATAAAAAAACAAGAGTGCTGGTGGCTACTGATATTGTAGCAAGAGGAATTGATATTGATGAATTGAAGTATGTGATCAATTTTGAATTGCCGAATGTCCCGGAGACTTATGTACATCGCATCGGGAGAACGGGAAGGGCAGGTGAGTGCGGAACGGCAATTTCATTTTGTGATTGGAATGAAAAAATATTTCTGAAGGATATTCAGAAACTCATCGGGAAAAATATTCCTGTAATGAAAGAGTGATCTCTCATTTCTGAAACGGATTGAAATCTGGCCTGTATCATCAAAACTTGGAATCAATTACATTTACTCTTTGCTTGATCCGGAAATTTTTCCAACTGATTTTAAAGGAGCAGGCCGGCAATGGTCTTTTTTCCTGCGGCTATCAGGGTGGCCCTGAGGCCTTCTTTAGCAAATTTCCAGGCATCCTGCACACTAAGTTGGCTTGAAGTTGCCACGAAGATTTTTGCTACATATTGATCTACGGAGAAGGTGAAGAAATATTGATTTTGATCTAGTCCCAGGGACTTTATCATCTTCTGCATACTTTCGCTTTCCCCGTAAACATTCCATTCATCCACTCCAACAGGTTTGGGGATCATTGAAGTGATCTCCCTGCCTCCTTCGCCAAGCAGTGAAGTATTTTCCCTGTACCATTTTTGTGCAGTTTCTTTGTCCTGCGCCTGCCATCGTATATCATTAGCCCTTTGAATAGAACCATTATCGGAAAGATTGTTATACACTTTCATCCATTCATCAGTTTGCCCTGTTTTCAGGTTATATTTCTGAAGGATTACATCCGCAATAAAAAAATCGTTCCTGTTGCTTTTGGAAATAGCAGGAAGTTCATCCTGTGCCGCCACCGGGCTGATACAGGCCGCCATCAATAGTGCAGTAAGGAGGGTTCGCATGATTCAGGTTTATACCAAATATAATTCTTCCCAGGGCAAATGGAATATGGATTAGTTGATTTCTTTCGCACATCTTTTAATCACCATGTAGAGCTCCCGGAAAATCACTGCATTGATCTTCTATAAATGGCTGGTGAAAGTTATTACGGGTAAGTTGTGCTATTAGTGTAATGGATCACTTTAACTGTGTAAAAAATTTCCTAATCAGGAAAAAAATTACCCTTTTATTGGTTTTCTTTTCTAAATTTAGTTTCACTAAAATCAATTTTTATGAGAAAAGCTGCCTTCCTTTTATTATCCTTATGCATCTTCGCACTTTCATCAAAGTCACAAAAGATCAGGGTTGGAGTGAACGCAGGGATTAGCTTTCCGGACTTGAGAAGCAATAGTGATAATGAACTCAGCAAAGATTACACTTCCCGGTTTGCTTCAGTATTTGGTGCTTTTGCGGATTTTGGCATCAGCAATAATCTTTCAATCAAGGCCTGTATTGATTATGCAGGCCAGGGTGGTAAGAGAAACGGCATGCAGCCGGTAACGAATCTTCCACCACAGCTTGCTTCAATGCTTCAGCCTGGTCAATTGGTTTATGCTGTTTTTGACAACACATCGGTTTTAAATTATCTTGAAATTCCCGTGATGGTAAAGATGGAATGGGGGAATAGTTTGCATTTTTATGTGAACCTTGGTCCTTATGCCGGATTCCTTTTAAATTCCTATCAGAAAACGAACGGTAACAGCAGGCTTTATTTGGACAAAGGTGGAAGCATGCCCATACCTGACCCTTCCAATCCCGGTCAGCCGCTGCCTCCGATGCCCTTTAATGCAAAAACAGATGTGAAATCCAGTTTGAAAAATATGAATTTCGGGCTTACCGGTGGGGGCGGCATCAGCAAAAATATTACTAAGTCAGGTGAACTGGTGCTGGATGTAAGAGCCGCAGAAGGCTTTACAACAATTCAAAAGAATCCGCAAACTGATGGGAAAAGCCATACCGGAGGTTTGTTCGTTACTTTAGGTTATGCATTGCTGATTGGGCGCTGAACTTAGTCCCTGAAGTAATTGTTATGATTCAAAGTTAAATGTTTGCAGCATTCTCAGGAACTTCACTGAAGGATTACTGTTTTATGAAGAGAAGAGGCAGGCGAACAGTTTTTTACAGCTATTAAAAAGGAATAAAATGAAAGTTGTCATTGCATGTGATCATGCGGGTTTTCTTTATAAAAATATATTAATGCAGGTGATTAAAGATAAGGGATACGAACTGATGGACCTTGGTGCATTTTCGGGCGAAACAACAGATGACTATCCGGATCATGCTGCTGAACTGGCCGGCGCATTGATAAATGGTGCGGCTGAAAAGGGAATTCTTATTTGTGGAAGCGGGGTAGGGGTTTCTGTTGCAGCAAATAAGTTCAAAGGCGTTCGTGCCGGAGTTTGCCATGACAATTATTCGGCGCATCAATGTGTGGAGCACGATGATGTGAATGTACTGTGCATCGGTGAGCGGGTTATCGGCATTGAACCTGCCAAAGAGATTGTCCTGACTTTTCTTGCTGCCCGGTTCAGTAATGAGCAGAGGCATATTCGCAGGCTGGAAAAAATTAAAAATATCGAAGCCAGGAATATGAGATAAATACTTTTATGGTAGTCGTTTTCTGGTTTACTGTTTCTTAATTTGCAATACTTAAAATGTGTGTTCGTGAAAAAACATTTACTGCAGCCGGTAATTTTTATTTTTCTCCTTTTGTTTTTTACTAATATTTCTTACAGCCAGGAAAACAAACCGGATACCGTAAAAGCCGGTATTTACATAACCAGCATTCATAACATTGATTTTAAACAGCAGGAATACACGGTCACTTTTTGGCTGTGGTTAAAGTATAAGAACAGGGATTTTGATTTTGCCAATAACCTTGAAGTGCCCATGGCTAAGACGGTGACCCGTTCATTTCTGACGGTGGACAGTACCGGGGGCAGAATTTTTATGACGATGAAACTTCAATGTGTGATGAAGGATTCTTGGAAGATCAGGAATTTCCCTTTTGATTTGCAAAGACTGCGTTTGTCCATAGAAAATTCACAGTTTGATTCCCGGTCACTTGTTTTTATTGCAGATACTGTGGGGGAGAATTATGATCCCCGCTTTACCCTTATTGGATGGAAAATCGATAGTTGTGTGATCCTGACAGGAAAGAAAGCTTATGAGACCGCATTTGGTGATGAAACAATTTCGAAACCACATACGGAATATAGTAATTTCCGGGTACGGCTGGTTATCAAAAGGGGAGCAGCAGGCTTATTCTGGAAAATGTTCCTGGGAATGTACATTGCCTTCCTGATCGCTTACGTATGTTTTTACATTCATGTTGACGGTATAGATTCACGTTTCGGATTGAGTGTAGGCGCTTTGTTCGCAGTAATAGGTAATAAATATATTATTGATTCATCACTGCCCGAATCATCTTCATTCACCCTGGTGGATTTATTGCATGGCATTACTTTATTCTTTATTTTTTCTGTAATAGCTGCCAATGCATACTCTCTGAAACTGGTAAAAAGTAATAAATCAGGACAGGCACACCGTTTTGACCTGATAATGGCCCAGTTGGTCTTATTGACCTATATTGGCTTGAATTTATGGTTGATATTGAAGGCGGCAAGCGCAGCGTAGAAATAGCCCGGAATTCTGTATGCTATTATTTTTTTGCCGTTGTTTTTTCTTTTAAAACAGTCCAGAAATCAGGAGCTTCTTTTCCAGGCACCCATACTGAAATGCCTCTGAGTTTGTATTTCTCTAATATATCCAGTTTGGGTTTCAGGGAAGCACCGTCTTCTATGTACATATATTCATATACGCCGTCATTGTCCCAAAAAGTGTAATGGCAACCGGCCTTTTCATTCCACATGAGTTCTGCATTGTATTTCTTCAAAAGGTATTCTACCATTTTATATCCTATCTGCCGGGCATTGGAAAATCCTCCTTTTTCCGGTGTATAGTCAGGAAACCAATGAACAGAATAGTCGGGAACTCCTAATGATATTTTATCAGGAGTCACACCTTCTTTAACCAGGTAGTTAATGATACGCTCCACCCAATCTGCTCCTGCCACCGGGCCGGGCGGTGTACGGCGGGTATGCTGGTCGTAAGCCATTATAGATAAGAAATCGCCGGCTTCGGCAAGTTCTTTGAAATCATACCCTGCTCTCCAGTTTTCATACAAAAAACTGTGATAGGGAGTGGGACCGCCTACGTTTTCATCTGCATGCACCAGTGCAGCTGAGAGCTGAAGTCCTGCTTTATGAAACGCTTCGGCAGTCTCTTTAAAGTATGAAGTGTAGCTATCCCGGTCAGCAATGTTCAAACCTTCCAGGTCGAATTGCCAGCCATCTAGTCTGTATTTTTTTGCATAGTCCAGCATCATCCTTATTGAACGTTTCCTTGCTGCCGGATTAGAAAGGAGTGAGTGCAAAAGATCTGCGGTAAAACCGTTGTTTACAATCAGCGGCATCACTTTTATTTTATTTGCTTTTGCCAGTTCCAGTACTCTTCGATTCAAAGATCCGGATACCACCCCTTCTTTACTGACCCGGAAAGTCTGGGGGCAAATAATGGATATCTGGCTGAGGTGATCTTTAAAACTTTCAAAGGATTCCGGAGTATCTAACAAGTAAAAAAGGTTTTCAGATAGAACCTGGGGCATTGCGCTTGAGCTAATTAATACCAGGCAGAGCTGCAAGATAATTTTCTTCATTGAAAAAAAATTTGCTGTGAAAGGGTTCAAATTTACAAAGCATTATACTCAAATCTGCTATCTTCAGGATGCACGGATAAAAAGAGAAAATTATGCCTTGCATGCTGATCATTAATTGTTTGTAATTAACTGATATGTCAAAATCGTAGATAGTATATTGTTCACACTTACAAAGCATTATGTAGTTATTCGTACTGATTTTTTACCGGCACAGGTACCTTAATTCGCCATTTAAAAAATTTAGAAAATATTTTGTTATATGCATTTTTATTGAATGACATTTAAAAATGAATTCAATAATATTAAAATAAATTTCTGTAATGAGAGTCTTTTGAAAATTCTCTAATATCTAAAATGTTTCTTAAAAAAATATTTATGGTTTAATGCAACATTTTTATAGTTTCGCCTGCCTTAAAGGCTGGCCGGATTAATTTTAACATGACATTAACCGGCTAATCTGCCTCATACTATAAAACTAAGTTTGCTTATGAGAAAGTTATTAACACTTTTAACAAGTTTATTACTCTTCGGAGTATTTGCATTTGCACAGCAAAGAACGGTTACCGGGAAAGTAACCGATGAGAAAGGGAATCCTATTTCTGCCGCTACGGTATCAGTCAAAGGAACAAAACGGGCTGTAAACACAGATGAAGCCGGATTTTTTAAAATCAGCGCTTCCCCCAATGAAACTTTGGTTGTTACTTCTGTAGGTTTTACACCTGTAGAAATTCGTGCTAACAGAACAGAATTATCACTTTCGCTCTCCACTTTTGTGAATATTATGAACGAAGTGGTTGTAACCGCATCAGGTACTACTGTTCAGAGAAGAGAACAGGGGTACAATTCTACAACTATTAAGGCACAAGAACTGACCATTGCCAAGCCTACCAATATGGCTGCCGGTTTATCAGGCCAGGTACCCGGTTTATTAGTAAGTGCAACTGGTGGTGGAGTAAATCCAAATTATCGGCTGATTTTACGTGGCCAACGTTCCTTATTGGGTAACAATCAGGCGCTGATTGTTATGGATAACGTGATAGTGCCTAACTCATTATTAGGTAATGTGAACCCCGAGGATATCGAAGACATTCAGGTACTTAATGGCGCAGCTGCTGTGGCCATTTATGGTTCTGATGCTTCTAATGGCGCCTTAATCATTACTACTAAGAAGGGCAAGAGAGGTACCAATGTTATTAAAGTTAGTAACACGACCACAATGGAACACACCGCTTTTCTGCCCAAAACTCAAAAAAAGTTTGGACAAGGTGGCAGCGGTTATGGTACTGATCCTTTCGGCAATCCTTACTCTTCCAATATCGAAAATCAGAACTATGGTCCTGCTTATGATGGCAGTGCCTATCAGTTAGGGGACCCTCTCGAAGATGGGTCTGTTTTTATGACAACTTATGCTTATAAGGATGACTGGAAGAAATTCTGGAAAACCGGGCTGACTAATCAATCAGATTTTTCACTTAGTTCCGGCGATGATCGTTCTACCTTCTTCTTCTCCAGCCAATATGTAAATACAAAAGGTACTACACCGAAAGATAAATTCAACAGGGCCTCATTCCGTTTGAATGGCACCCGTAAAATCGGTAAAGATGTTGATTTCTCTTTCACTTCTTTTTATATTCAGAACAGGTACGATATAACTACAGCTACTGGTACCATGTATAATAACCTCCTGAATATGCCGACACTTGTGCCGGTACTTAAGTTTGCAGATTGGCAAAATGATCCGTTCGCTAACCCTAACGGGTATTACAATCCGTGGTATGCAAACCCGTATTACACACTCGATAATAACAGGCAGACCGTAAGAAATGACTATTTCAATGGAAGCGGTATCATCAAATATACTCCATTGCACTGGTTAAGTTTTATTCTTAAATCAGGTCTGACTACTTCTAATCAGTCTTATCAAAGCTGGACAGACAAGTTTCTGTATACAAATTATGCCAAAGCAATAAGTGGTGGTTCTAAAACAGATATTCCTGGTGGTGTAACAGAAGGCGCCAGCTTCTCTACACAGCTGACATCTGATTTTCAGATATTGCTTAATAAAAAAATTAGCAACTTCTCTTTTGACCTTATGATGGCAGGTGCCATTCGTCAGAATAAAAGCAGAGGCCAGTCAGCTTCTATTTCAGGCCTGGTGGTTCCACACTTGTTTAATTTGAGCAATACACTAAGCCTTCCTTCTGCAAGTGCTTCCTGGTCACAAACACGGCAACAAGCTGTTTACGGAGAATTCAAAGCAGGCTACCGCAATTATCTGTTTTTACACGTTACCGGACGTAACGACTGGGTATCTGTACTGAACCCGGATAACCGCTCTTTCTTCTATCCTGCCGGTGACCTGTCTTTCATTGCCACGAATGCGATCAAATCACTGAAAAATATAAAAGGGCTTGATTACCTGAGACTGCGTGCCGGTGTTTCCAAAGTTGGTAATGTAAATATTGGGGCATATGCTTTGATGCCTACTTTCGGTCAGGCAAATGGCTACCCGTATAGTGGCACTGCCGGTTATACTGTTGGTAATCAGATTGTATCCAGCAGTCTGAAACCTGAATTTACAAAGGGTTGGGAAGCCGGTTTGGATTTTAGTTTATTCAAGGGGTTTGCTGATATAAGTGCAACCTATTACAATACCCGCACCACTAACCAAACTGTACCCGTAAGTATTTCTTATGCTACAGGCTTTAACACCTACTTATTCAATACTGGTGAAGTAGCAAACAGTGGTGTAGAAACCAAGCTGAATCTGACACCAATTAAAACAAGGTTTTGGACAGTGACTGCTGGGGTTAATTACTCCTATACTGATAATACGGTAATATCAATCAATTCCAGTTTACCGAGATTAGGCATTTCAGGTAATACTGTAGCCGTACCGGGTATGGCATTCCCTGTACTTCTTGGCACCGATTATCAACGTGATCCGGAAGGACATGTGATAGTAGATGCAATAACAGGATTTCCACAAGTGAATAATACACCGCAATATTTAGGAAATACACAACCCAGGAATGTGTTAAGTACAGATTTGAATATTAGCTACAAAGGATTTCACCTGTACAGCTTATTCGAATACCGCGGAGGTTATGTAATATTTAACAGCCAGGGATCTTCTGAAGACTGGGCCGGATCCAGCATCCGCACAACTGCATACGACCGTAAGCCGTTTGTATTCCCGAATTCTGTTTATATGGATGCCGGCAGCGGTAAATATGTAAAAAATACAACTGTTGTAGTGAGAGATGCTAATGGTAACGGAGGCTTCTGGACTGACGGAACCTATAATATGGGTGTAACATCCAATTATGTTACTTCCGGAGCTTTCTGGAAACTTCGCCAGCTTAGCCTCGCATACGACTTGCCAAGTTCATTGCTTGTAAAGACAAAAGCGATCAAATCTGCCACCATCAGCGTGCAGGGGCGTAACCTGTTTATATGGCTACCCTCAGCTAATATTTATACAGATCCTGAGTATAGCAATGCAGGTGCAGACAGTAACGGTATCGGTGTTACAGGTCTTTCATCTCCACCCTCCCGTTACTATGGTGCAACAATCACTTTAACATTCTAAAATCAGAATAATTATGAAACGATTAAAATTCAGCATTATAGCAGGAGCAGTTTTGTTTGGAATAACGTCCTGTAAAAAATATCTGGATATCAATACTAATCCTAACTCGGCTACTTCAAGTACACCTGACTTAGTGCTGCCCCAGGCATTGGTCTATACAGCAGCACAGCAATCGTCATTTAATAATTATGGCGCTCAGATCACCGGTGGTGTTGTGAACGGAGGTGGCTATGGTGGTTTCGGTAATGTTTGGACTTATAATTACGGGCCTGGTGATTATACAGGCCTCTGGCAAACCTCTTATGATATTGCTGAGGATTTCCAATATGTAATAAACTCCACGCAAGGGAATGCTCCTTATGCTTATTATAATGCGATAGCAAGGATCATGAAATCATACATATTTCAACTGATAGTGGATACCTACAACGATGTGCCATACTCGGATGCACTTGCGGGTCCTGCCTCAGTTACTCCGAAATATGATAAGGGTAAAGATATTTATCCCTTGCTGGCCGCCCAGTTAGATTCAGGAATTGCAATTATCAATGCTAATCCAATGGCGCTGGCACTTTCATCCTCAACGGACCCGATGTTTGGCGGTAATATGACCAACTGGAAAAAGTTTGCCAATACAATTAAATTACGTTTGATAGTTCGCGGTACACCAGCTGCCACATTTACTAATACCAGCTTTAGTTCAGACGGCTTCCTGACTACTGATGCTATCGTGAACCCCAAATACGGTAGAGTGAACGGGCAACAGAATCCTGCGTGGAATGCATGGGTGACTTCCTACACCAACTCTGCTGCTAACCGTGCCTATATCCCATCAAAATATACTTTTGGCTTTTATGATGGGAATAATTTGCATGATGATGCAAGAGGACGGGCAATTTATCTTGATTATCCAAAAACTACAGTAAACCAATTAGGTATCGGTGATGTTTCAGTACCTAAAGCACCTGCTGTTACAGGCGCCTGGTATGCTGGCACCACTGCTACGCTCCCGGCAGCTTCAGGATTGGGCAATAATATCGGCATCATGAAAGGCCCTGATATGGGTGAACCCATTATGCTGGCAGCAGAAAGCTATTTTCTTCAAGCAGAAGCTGCAGTAAGAGGGATACTCACTTCAGTGGATGCGAAAACAGCATTCAATAATGGAATTACTGCATCCTTCAGTTACCTGTATAAGCTGCCTAACCTGTCAACGATGGCAGGTTACAGTGCCTCGGATTCGGCTGCTGCATACATAACTAACAATAACACCAGTTACCTGGTGAATTTTGACCTGGCAACAACTACACCGCAAAAGATTGAAGCGATTATTACTCAAAAGTATATTGCGAATAATTTTATTGCCAGTCATGAAAGTTATAATGAATATCGCAGGACAGGTTTCCCGGTCAGTTCAACTACAGTTACCAACAATCCTTACGGTTCATTTGCTTCTACACAGTCAGCAAGCACCCGTCCGGATAAGTTACCTACAAGGGTACAGTATCCAACATCTGAGTTCAACTATAATCCCGGTAATGTGCCAAACGATGTAAAAGTATTTTCATCACTGATATTCTGGGCTAAGTAAATATTAATGTTAAACACTTTAATTTTAAGAAATATGAATAATTACGTAAAGAAAATATTTATTGGGGCGCCTGTCATACTGCTTTTAGGTCTTAGTTCTTGCCTGAAGAATACGGTAATACCACCGTCTGACCCTTTGGGAGGAACAAACAGTGTAATAGCATTTGTAGCTACAGGGGATATTACTTCTATTACGAGTTTATATCCTCAATATGCCCAGGACCTGTTATTTAAAGGAGATACTATTGGCTTTAACCTCAATGTTGGTTATAGAGGAGCGACAACAGCTCCACAGGATATAACCGTAACGCTGGCAGTAGATCTCCCGTCATTGGCAGCTTTTAATACTAACCAGGGTTCTTCTTATGTAGTACCTGATGCTTCGGTGTATTCGTTTCCGACCACACTGACTATCCCTAAAGGGAAAGATATTGCCACCGGCAGGATAATAATTAATAAAGCAACATATGACTTTTCAAAAGCCTATGGTTTGCCGATAAAAATTACGGCAGCATCTTCTGGTATTGTCAGCACTAATTTTGGGACGGCGATTTATACTTTTTCTGCAAGAAATGAATTTGACGGTCTTTATTCAGTGACATTTGCAAATATGGTAGATGTTGTTAATCCCAGCCTAGTTGCTCCTGCAACGCCATACAATGTTCAACTTCGGACTTACAGTGCAAATTCAGTTGCTATGTGGGATCCTGTTTATGCAAAAACCTATGGCCACTGGATCATGAACGGGGCATCTTCTTCCTACTATGGATCATTTTCTCCTATATTTATTATTGGAGCGGGTGGTGCAATAACAAGTATTGTTAACTATTATGGTCAACCGGCTTCCAATGGGCGTTCTGCTCAAATGGATGGAACCGCAGTTAACAAATATGATGCAGCTACTAAGACATTCACCGTTCAGTATTTCATGCTTCAGGGAGGCCCCGTACGTACAACGTTCACGGAAGTATATAAATATTTAAGCCCCAGGTAATAAGAATGATAACCGTACTGTCCGTTTAGTTTTTTTTGAATGACTTTAAATACAGAAAGCTGCCTTAATAATTTGAGGCAGCTTTTTTAATAAGAACTTAGAGGGAAATTTATCGTAGGCGATACGGAATCTAAAACCCCTTTATGCCATTCTCTTTTTTAAGAAAATATTACGGCAAAACTAAAAGATTGGATTTACAGGTTCAGGGCTTAAACAGGATATTTGCTCCAATAAATCCACCAATATAAATTGGGATACGGTTTCATAAGAATGTTGTTAACTTTGATATATTAAACGTGTTCAAAAATGAAGATTCACATTGATATTTTCAACCGGAAAATGTTATCTGCATTCCTGGTGGCTTCATTGGTGTCAGGCAGTAGCTATGTTTCCGGCCAGGAAATTAAAAAATCAAAGAAATCGGAGGTATTAACTGAGATAGCAACTTATGCAGCCGGGAGTAAAAAGATAAAAGACGGCGTTTATAAAGTGATTGATGCCAATAATAAAACATTAGTAACCGGGTATTACCGACAAAACAAAAAAGCCGGTATTTGGAATTATTTAAACCCTAATGGCGTACTGGTGCAGCGGTATGATTATACAAATGATACGCTGCTGTATAACAATGATGCAGATAACGGGACAATTGTCAGGTATAGTTTCGAAATCCCGGACACCACGCTTCCTGCAGACACTGAAGTAACGCCACCTGTAAAAGTAGGTGGGAATAATTACGGTTTCTTTCTTTTATATGAGACGAGGCAGATACCAATGCAAATCCGGAATGACATTTCCAGGATCAATGCCGTCATGAATTATGAATTTACCGTAGGCCCTGATGGTAAACTGGAAAACTGGGATATTACCTACCAGGATGTAAAAATGGATAAAGAACTTAAAAAGGAAAATCTTTCTATCAGGCATTTGCCGGAAGATGCTTACACTTTTATTCCGGCCAAACTTGATGGAAAACCGGTCCGCAGTAAACTGATCTATACTATTCCCCTGATAATAGAAGAAAATAATACACAGAAGACCGGCGGTTCACACAATATGATGACAGGTGGTAATCAATAGGGGGAACTGAATTGTTCAGTCTGAAATTGGCAATGGGAATCTGGAAAATAATTGACAAGACAGAATAATTCGCCTGATTTCATTTAGCAGGAATATTTATTTAAAACTATTTAAACCGGCAAAAGATCAGGTTTTTCCTGGTTTGCGAATCCACCGGCTTCTCTTCATGAATTTTTGATAGAGTATGTAACTTCATGATTTACCTGAATATTTTAGTATGAAATAAAATAAATTCACGGACACATTCACTGCCTTTGAAATGGCAACAGGAAGGGTTAAATACTTAATGTGATTTTATTTATCCTCTCAAAATGTGGTTTATAAAATCATTACCACGCACCATGATGTTCCGGTATTCGTGAGATAAGCGGTAAGGATACAATCAAAATAAGTGACAGTGAGGCATACACCCAGGCCTGAACCGAACCCGTGTCGTCAGAGCCGGCGATAATTGCTGTTGCTATTGCGATCGTGATAATTGAACCTGATTGCAGGCACATAGAACGTAAGGCAGCGATGATTGAAGAATGTTCCGGCGCCAGTTGTAATCCTGCATTACGGCAGGAGGGATTGATGGTTCCTGCTCCGAGTCCAATTATAAATGTGGATATCGCCAGCCAGGCAAAAGGAGAAATTCCGGGAAGGGGTGGTATGGCAAGCAATAATGTACCGGCTATAAGAGTGGCAGAGCCAATATAAAGTGGAAGCCTGTATCCTGTATTTCTCAGGATCATTGTGGCTGTTGTTGATAAAGTTACCGCTGCAATGCCCTCGGCAACAAGGAGGGTACCGGAGTTCAGTGCATTGATGCCATAACGGTTAGTGGCATAAAAGGGAACGAGTGCGATGACTCCCTGGGTTATTCCACCGTATAAAATGTTAATCAGGTTGACCGCTCCAAATCCTTTCCCATAGATGAAGCAGGGTGATATCAGCGGGTATTCGATGCGTTTTATATGGGAGAAGAATACTGCAAATGCGATACAGGCAATAACCAACAGGATGATGAAAGTGGCAGAAAAAGGATCCGCATTTTTTCCGCCGAGATAACTTGCGGCAAACATTGCTGCAAGAATACCGGCGCCAAGAAGCAGTACGCCCGGTGTATCTCTTTTCAAGTACGTTTTCTTTTCTATTGGTGCATCCCCCGGAATATATTTAAAGGATAATAAAATGACTGCGATTCCGATCGGGACATTGACAAAGAATATTTCCCTCCATGACATATAGGTCACGAACAAACCTCCGAATATCGGCCCGATCATGGCGCCTACAGGGAATACACTGCCAAATAAACTGACGGCACGGTCCCGTGCACTTCCAAAGTGATTTACTATGATCCCTGTTACAGAAGGAGTGATGCCTGCTCCGCCGGCTGCCTGTATTACACGAAGAGCAATCAGCAGATAAATATTGTTGGCCAGCCCGCAACACAATGATGCGAGTGTAAACGTGGAGACTGATATCAGGAATATTTTCCGGTTGCCATATCGTTCACTGAACTTTCCGCTTACCGGCAGCATCAGCACGAATCCGAATGAATAGGCAGTAAGTGTCCAACCCGACCAGTTGATCGAAGTGTGTAATTCCTTTTGAAGTGTATGCAATGCCGTGGCAACGATCGTTGCATCCACGGTAGTCATCAAAAGAGCAAATGCGACTATTGAAAATACGAGTACTCTGTTTATCGGCTGTTGTTCACCTGAATTCATAGAACGTTTGTCAGATGCCTGAGCCATATTTTATCACTAAGGATTTAAGTAGGTTATTGAAGCTAAGAATTATCCGTAAGATCGATCACGTATCAAGAGATGCTAATTAAATTCTCATCAGCTCTTTTTCACATCCAGCCTGATCTGTAATTCATCCAATTGTTTTTCATCAATGGAAGAAGGTGCATCCAGCATCACATCCCTGCCTGAATTGTTTTTCGGGAAAGCAATGAAGTCCCGGATGCTTTCGCTGCCGCCCAGAATAGCACACAGACGGTCAAAGCCGAAAGCTATTCCACCGTGTGGAGGAGCACCGTATTCAAAAGCGCCAAGAAGGAATCCGAATTTGTTCTGCGCTTCTTCTTTACTCATGCCCAGAGCAGCGAACATTTTTTCCTGCACATCCCTCTGAAAGATCCTTATGGAGCCACCACCGATCTCGTTTCCGTTCAATACCATGTCATAGGCATTCGCTTTGATATTTCCGTATTGAGAAGGATCATCAAGCAAATGCACCTGCTCAGGCTTAGGCGATGTGAAAGGATGATGCCGGGCAGCATAACGGCCGTCTTCTTCGCTGTATTCAAACAAAGGGAAGTCAATGATCCAAAGTAATTTGAATTCATCAGGTTTTCTTAAACCAAGCCTTTCTCCCATTTCAAGCCTTAAATCGCTCAATGCTTTCCTTGTTCTTTCTTCCTTGCCGGCAAGGATGAGAATGAGATCACCGGGTTTTGCACCGCATTTTTCTGCAAGCATTTTCAATTTGCTTTCATCAAAAAACTTATCAATGGAACTTTTCAGTGATTCGTCTTTGTTGTATTTGACATAGGCAAGACCTGCCATTCCTATTTGCGGACGTTTCACCCAATCAGTCAATTCATCGGTTTGTTTTCTGGTATAATCACTGCAACCGGGAACTGAAATAGCACCAACAAGTTCGGCCTCTGTAAATACTTTGAATCCGCTTGCTTCGATCTCTTTTTTGAAAACATTTCTGTCTTCTTCCGCAAACGAAGATTTCAATTCTACCAGTTTTATATCAAAACGGGTATCCGGTTTATCGTTACCATAATAACGCATGGCTTCTTCCCAGTTCATCCGTTCTAATTTTTCTGTGTAGTCAATTCCTTTTACTTCTTTAAAAATGTATTTTACCATTCCTTCAAAAGTGTTCAGAATATCTTCCTGTTCCACAAAACTCATTTCACAGTCTATTTGTGTGAATTCGGGCTGACGGTCTGCTCTCAGGTCTTCATCACGAAAACATTTTACCACCTGGTAATAACGGTCATATCCGCTGATCATTAACAGCTGCTTGAATGTTTGCGGTGATTGGGGCAATGCATAGAATTGGCCAGGGTTCATTCTTGACGGTACAACAAAATCCCTTGCTCCTTCTGGTGTGGATTTGATGAGAAAAGGAGTTTCTATGTCCATGAATCCCTGGTGATGCAGGTAGTTTCTTGCAGCACGGTTCACGTCATAACGTAACTGCAGGTTCTGCTTTACAATATTTCTTCTCAGGTCGAGGTACCGGTATTTCATGCGAAGGTCATCTCCTCCGTCTGTGTCATCCTGGATGGTGAAGGGGGGAACTAATGACCTGTTCAGAATATTAAATGAAGAAACAACGATCTCTATTTCGCCGGTAGGAATATTGGAATTTTTATTACTTCTTTCAGAAACGATACCCGTGACTTGCAGAACAAACTCCCGGCCTAATGGATTTTCATCTATTTGCCTGTTTAGTGATTCGCCGAATAGTAACTGCGTGATCCCGTACCGGTCCCGCATATCAATAAAAGTAATTGCACCAAATTTGCGAATGGTTTGCACCCAACCGGAAAGAGTCACTTCTTTTTCCTTATCTGCGATCCTTAATTCACCGCATGTATGAGTTCTGTACATAAAACATTACAATATGAATTGATCAAAACGATACTGCTGAATCGTAAAACTCCGAGTTATGCTAATTTACGTATAAGTCACACCAGCTTATGGTAAGGCATTAAGACTGACTACCAAAATCTTATGTATCTTATTTTTTCAGCGGCCGGCAAATATACCAACAAATGCGCTGAAGGCTTGCAAATTGGAAATCAAATATCTATATTTAATGCCCGAACCGTATACTATGCGGACTTTCCTGCGAAAACTTAAGAAGGTATTTTCCGGTGGAGATGATATTTCTCCCGCTCCCGTCCCTGATGAAACAATCATCAGTGATCAGATCTATAATAATTACTCTTTTATAATCGGCAGCCTTTTCAATTACTTTAATGAACTTCCTGAAAATGAAAAGAGAAGATTTATTACCAGAGTGCATTATTTCAAAGAGAGTAAAAAATTCCACTACATCGGGCTGGAGCATAACGAAGACACGGCGATTCTGGTAAGTGCTTCGGCAGTGCAGGTGACATTCGGGCTGAAAAATTATTTGCTTTCTCATTTCAAAGATATTTATATCCTGGCTGATGCCTACCGTATGGATGATGATGAAGAACTGTATATCGGCCATGTGGCTCCTGATGGTATCTATCTGTCCTGGAAACATTTTTTGTACGGCTACTCCAACAAGAGCGATAATATCAATGTAGCAGTGCACGAAATGTCACATGCTTTACTGTATAATAATTTTTTTGCACAATATGGAATTGATTCTCATTTCCGTTTGAACTATGAGCGTTTTTCCAGCAGTACAGGCCCGATACTGGCAGATGTGATTACCAAAAGGAGAAGTTATTTACGAAGCTATGCTTTTAGTAATCTTCATGAGTTTTGGGCTGTAAGCGTGGAAGCATTTTTTGAAAACCCTGCCGGGTTAAAAGACAATATGTCTGAGCTGTATGATGCGCTGTGCAAAGTATTAAACCAGGATCCGTTAACCCCTAATAAAATTCTAAAATCCGAACCATGTTAACTATTACATTATTTTATTTCGTAAAGAGATATTTTAATCAGTTTAGGAAGCGAAACCAGCCGGGTATCAGTATTTGAAAATTTGTTATTGACTTAAGACTTTCCTGAACCGAAGAATATCCGCTTCAGGCAAGATCCTATTTCCGTAAATGAGGTGGTCTGCCAGTTGTTTGGCAAAGTAAGGAGCTAAGGAACAACCTTTACTGCCCATTCCATTGAGTATTCCTGCATTTGGATGAACAGGATGAAGTCCAACAAAAGGTCTTCGTTCAATATTGGCCGGGCGAACCGATGCACGGTGCTCTAAAATTTTAAAAGGAATTTTCAACCATTGTTTTAATTGTTGTTCAGTTTTTTCACGAAATTCTCTGGTCGGTAAATTATCATCGTAATCCCAGATATAATTTGTTCCCGCCCAGAATATATTTTTTAATTGCATAGGCACAAGAGCGACTCCCTTTTTATAAATATATTCATCTGAAATTCCTTTGGCATCAATGAGCAGCATCTCACCTTTATTTAAAGCAAAAGGCAGCCGGCGGAACAATGGATTGTTCAGGCTGTTTGCGCCGTCGCAGAAAATAATTTTTCCGGCAATGAGATGCTTATACTGGATCTCACCTGGCGAAATCTTTAATTCTGCCGGATCAAAGGTTTCTTCAGAAAATTTTCCTGATCGCACTAAATAATTTCTCCATGCGGGTAACAGTTTTTCCAAATGAATAATAAAGGATGGCCTGATATATCCGAACCCGAAATCATAGCTGAAATTATTTATAAACTCCTCTTCATCGACCGGCATTTGTAAAAAAGACTCTTCCTTTTGCCGTTGCAGGAAAGCTTCCCTCATTTGAAGGGTGGGGAAAAAATCAATGATGGTTTTAGAGGAAATGACATTGACACCGAGCAGATTCTCCAATTCATTGTAAGCTGTTTCAACAAATGGGAGCAATTCGTCTATCATCCAGGTTTTAACAATGCGCCTGCCGGTCACAGGATTGATGATGCCAGCCGCGACCCTGGATGATGAATCGTTTTGATTGTCGTCAATGACGAGGAATGATTTGTTTTCTTTTTGTAAAAAATAGCTTAACCAGGTTCCGCAGATCCCTTGCCCGATAATCAGGTATTCAACTTGCATGAAGCAAAAATAAATGTTCGATGCTCAATAGCGTATAATGGCCCTTTATTACCTTCTTTGATCACTTAACGGAGTTGTATATTGAACATTAAATATTGAATATTGAATGTTCAATGTTTTTGAGCATACCCTTACTCCTCCACCTTCACCCTGATCCCTTCCGAATGGCTGCTGAACTCAGGTGCATACATGCATTGAATGGTGGTGATGCCGTTGCTGAAATTTCCTTTATGTGTCACAAACAACGGGTATTCGAATACATAAGTCCCTTTTCTGAGATAATTGAAAAAGAAATTCGTACTGGCATCTTTAGTGGATTCATAATAACCCAGCCCATCCTGCCATTTGTATTCACTCAACACATTGACCGGCTCCATGCCGCCGGCCCGCATATCTTTCATGTGCACATATTCCATGTCACGGTCAACCCGCAATTCAATTCTCACTTTGATTTTATCGCCTGCTTTCAGGTTGCCTCCTTCATTTACCGGAGAGAGCACAGGCCCCATGTCCGTATTTTTTTCAACAAATAATTTTTTGGTAAGCTGAAAGGGAGTGGCCGCGGTGGATATCTTATCCATGTCTTCAAAATATTGCCAGTAAATGCTGCCCCAGGAAGAGAGCGTGGTTTGCTTGTTTGATGATTCAATAGTCACATGGATATTTCCCATCTCGGGTTTTACGTCTTTGCCATCAATGATCTTTTTGAAATAACCGGTTCCTTCTTCCTGTTTATTGTTTTCTGATTCAATGACCGTATTACCCAGTTTTATCTCTACCTGCGGGGATTCAATTGACCAGTCAGTTCCCTGCAGCAGTAATGCGTAGCAGGCTTCTGCTGTCGCCTTAGTTGTCTGCCAGTCATTCGTTTGTTTGTTTTTGAGCAACCATGTTTTAAGATCATCTACTGTTTTATTGTCTTTCCCGATCTCATTGAATGCTTCGATCAGCAATGACTGTGTTTCAATGGGAGCCTGGTACCAGAACCATCCGCTTCGGATATTTTTCCAGTACATGCCCAGTTCATTGTTTGTGATGGAGGTTTCTTTCAAGGATTTCAGAATTGCAGCAGGGGTTTTCTGATCGCCTGTTCTGAATAAGCCAAGAGCGATCATTCCTTCCATGTAATTGTTTTGCTGTGTCCACGTCTTTTGTATTCTTTCCCTGAAATAAGCATATGCTTTTTTTGAATCGGCCGGTACAGGGTATTCAGGGAAAAAGCTGCGCATATACAGGTATTGTATTTGCGTATAACCCGGTACATACTTTTTCAGATCCGCTTTATATTTCAACAGGTCATTGTAGTCTCTATTTATGGCCTTGTCAAGATAGGGGATGGCGGTTGACAGGATCTGTTTCAGTTTTGCCTCCTGTTCTTTTGTATAGCCATTCAGTTTTTTAAGATGCCCGATGCCCGTAACTATGTATTGTGTGATGTAACGGTCGTCAGGCCCGCCCTTGAACCAGACGAAACCGCCGTTAGGGCTCTGCATCTGTTTTAATTTTTCGTAAGCAGAATTCAATTCCCTGCTCATCCGCATCATGTCAAATAACAGGGCGATGTTTTTCTTCTGCTGTTCTTCATTCTTTGCCTGCAAAACCCATGGCGTTTCTTCCAGTAAAACTGATTTTAATTCTTCATTTTTCTGAAGATTGGAAAGCAAGGCGGCACTGTCTTCTGTTCTCCATTGGTCAAATACATTTTTGATACGGGAGGAACTGTTGACGATCATGCTTGCCAGCGAATTGGCATAGTAACGGTTCCAGGTCTGCTCAGCACATTCGTAAGGATATTCCATCAGGTAAGGTAATGCCTGTACTGCATACCAGGCCGGATTGGAAGTGTATTCCACGGTGAGGGAATGATCCTGCAATGTTTTGGAATTCCCTGAATTCAATAGTTTTTCGAATTTGAAACTTTTTGTCCCGGCGCCTCGCATGTTCAGAGGTAACGATTCTGTGACCAGCATGCGGTTGGTAAGAACAGGAAATGATGCTTCTTCGCCGTCACTGAATTCATCCGCCTTCGCAACAATACGCCAGGTCAAGACATCATTGAATGAATCAGGAACTGCCAGATGGAACTTTACTGCACCACTTTGGCCGGCAGCTATTGTAAAATTTTCCCGTGGAGATTCATTTTTAAAAACATTGTCCACCGGCTTGTTGGTTGCGGCGTCAAATAACTGCAGTTCTGCATAGCCGGTCAACTCTTTTTCGGTGAGATTAACAATCTTGGCGCTGAGTTCAATCCGGTCGCCTTCTCTTAAAAACCTTGGAATATTCGGTTGCACCATCAGTTGCTTTTGAGTGATAATCTCTTTGGTGCTGTATCCGAAGGCGAGGTCTTTTGTGTGTGCCAACGCCATGAATTTCCAGCGGGTCAATGCTTCCGGCATAGTGAAAGAAAATTCTATGATGCCGGTTGAATCGGTATATAGTTGAGGGAAGAAGAATGCAGTTTCATTAAAGTTTTTGCGGATCTGTACGCTCTGATTTTGTGCCACATCTTCACTTACTTTAGAGTTTTGTTCTTCTGGTTTTAGATCATTAGATATTTTTACAGAAGAAAAGGTCAGTGATTTTTTTTGCATTCCTAATCCGGCAACAGCGACTTCCTGTAATTCTGCATCTTGTCTTTCCAATGCCATTGAGGGTTGGGCGATGCTAGTCACGCCTCTTAACCGGATGCCAACATTATTGCCATAAAATGACCTGCTAAAGATTAAATAGTCATAATCTTTTTTCAGGTTTTGGTAAGGCAGAGTCAAGAATGTTTGTTGCTGAGAAGCTATAGAACCGAAATTAGGAGCACTTGTCCATCGTTGAACTGAATAATAATCCGGCCACAAGTAAGGTTCATTCCATCCATGTGGCCTGAACTGATCCAGCGAAGCATCATACATGGCTGCCAGCAATTCTGCTGCCACTTTATCATTTTTATAACCTGAAATCTTTAGCTTCCATTTTTCTTCACTTCCCGGTAAGGTTTTATCTCGGTAAGTGGCATATTCAATTTTCAGGTCTTTATTTGTCCACGGTACACGGATGATATCATTGAATTCATAAAAACGGTTATCCTTTGCAAAAAGGTAATTCACTCCAAAGCCACCACGATCCGATTCTGTTGCAGTGAATCCGAAAGAACGCTTTTCATTGGAAAGATCATAGGTTTGATAGACTCCGGTTCCAGGTTGTTGTTTGAAGCCCGGCTTTATAATTTGCTGAATGATAAAAAGATTTTCCGCTGAAGTTCCCAGTTGAATACTTGTTTTTTCTCCGGGTTCCATGGGAGTTGATCCCTGTGCCCATAAATATTTCGGGCTGAGCAGTTGTTTACTTTTTTCATCAAACAGCTCGATGTATTTCACTTCTTTTACTTCATTGCCGTCTTTGTCTTTTGTTGAAACCACGATCTCATAATAGCCGGGGGCTGGCAGCAATCCCTTTATTTCAAAATTCGAATTTGCTTTAACAGTATCACTCTTATTAAAAATAATATTTCCTTTCTCCCAGGTCCTGTAATCGCCTTCATCAGCATATTCATCATGGGGAAAATTTTTAATGTACTCTTCTTTACTCATGACAAACTGGTCGGGCCGATCCCAATAACGATTGCGTATCAAACGGTTTTCCTGTTTCAGTTTTGTAATGATAACTCTCACTTCCGCCGGCTGAAATTCCCCATTCATATTCGTAGTGCGGATGGAAATGTTCTTTAAACTGTCTGCCGGGAGGGAAGAGGGCAGATCTACGGCCAGCATTAAAGATTTATACCCGACAGTAACGGAAGCCTGGCCGCTTCTCGTTTCTCCGTTGATATCGGTTACGTCAGCATAAACGGTATAATCAAACACCGGATCGAAGTTTTTATCAATGGACAGATCCGGGATCGCAGGAAATTTTATTTCAAACTTCCCGTCTTTATCTGTTTGGATTTCCCCGTGAGCGATCTCCATTTCTTTTGCCTGGGGTTGCCACCAGCGCCAAAACATCCACGAATAGATAAATCTTGGTTTACGGACGACCCTGTATTTCACATCAGCTCCGTCAATATTATTTCCCGCATACGCTTTTGCAGTGCCGGTGACCTTTATGGTATCATTGACCTTATAAGTGCCTTTTATTTTTTCATAGTCCACATAGAACTTTGGCCGTTTGTATTCTTCCACAGAGAATCCTGCACTCTGCCCTTCTTCATCGGTGAAAATGCTGAAACCTCCGTTCAGGCCTGATTGCGGTAGCTGGAATTTTCCGGAGAATGAACCATATTCGTTTGTGGTCAGTTCCAGAGAGTCGATTTCTTTATAGTTGGCATCCTGCAGATAAACTTTTGTGGTATAACCGGTCTTGATAGCGATGGTTTTCTGATTCCCCGTTTTGCTGACAAGAATTCCCTTGAAAAATACAGTTTGTCCCGGGCGGTAAATAGAACGATCTGTAAATAAAAATGCCGTTATGGTTTCTTCATCTTCCTCAGCGTTTTCATCATTCCAATCAGAATTCCTGTAATAGGTTTCGTATAAGCCTGAATTTAAAAAGAGCCGGTCATCCTTATAGGTTATATCCAACAGGTAGGATGAATTATTAATTGTTGAATCTTTTTTTTGTTGATAACGGAAATAACCTTGCTGATCTGTAGTGAAGGCAGCTCCTTTTTTAAATTGATACCTGGATAGTTTGTAGTTGTAGGTTCTGAACAATGATTGAACAGCAGCATTGACTACAGGCCTGCCTGAAACACGGTCCAGCACAAAATAATCGTTGCCATTATTGATGTAACTGAGATTGGAAACATAAAAATATTGGGCGCCGAGAATTCCTTTGGATATATTAAAATCCTTCTCGGTTGATGCTAACAGGATATATTTACCGAGAGGCAACCTGTCCACTTTGATTTCCACGCTATGCTGCTGCAGGTCTTTAGTGTCAGGTAACGATTGTTGCCAGCTTCTCAAAGGTGAAGCCGATGTGATCTTTTCCCAGAATTTACCGGAATAATAACTTTCTTCCTCATCGGGATTGCTTTCGTCCGTTTTTATAATCCTCAGAAAAAGGCTGGTGATGTTTTTATATTGGACCAACGACCTGAAAGCCTGCCCCGGAATATTGATCTTTTCGGCAGTGAAGCTGAAATCTTTCCGGTTGATGTTGTTCAGCAAATTATAGCAATTGACTTTTCCTTCAGAAGAATCTTTCTGCTGCATCACTTTTTCACAGATCTCTTTTGCTTTTAAGCGATCAAATTTATGAGTGGTGTCACCAAAAGGTTTATAAGTATCTGCGGCAATATTGTATTGCTCAGCTATAAGATACCATGCTTGTGCAGCAGCAGGCAGGTCTTTATATTGTTCGGTGATGTGCTGAAGAGATGCAAGGTAAAGTTCTTTTTTGCCCGGCTGAACTCCTTTTTGATTTACAAACTGTATTCTGTCAATGTCCACATCTATCAATGCATCGGGTTTTGCATCCTTCACATGAAAAGCAATTAGTTTCTGATAAAGCAATAATGCTTTCTGCTGAAGAGAGGAAGAATCTTTAGTGGAAAATTTTAGCTTAATGAAATCATGGGCAGGAGCAAAGGCTGCCGGATCGCTGATCTCAAAAGCATAAGCCGGCCGGGTGATGTCCCTTTCATCACTGGTGAAATAACTCAGAGCCCTGTGTGCCAGGAAATCGAACAGGGTAGGGCGGAGGTGCCTTACGTTTCCTTTGATGATAATGGGGTCATAAGCCCTGAGGTCTGTTTCTTTCAACGATTGTTCATCTTCAATTGAGCTCAGGTATAAATCACTGATCTTTTTATGAAGATCATCCAGGGTCCATGTATTGATATCCTCTTTTTGAAAACCTTCTGTATTGGTACGGTTGTAAAATTTATAACGGTTTTGCTGAAGATAATTCAGGTACAATTCAGCAGTGATACTTTGAAGGATAGAGCGGACGGGCTGTTGTGATGAACCGGTCTCTTTTTCAAAATCTTTTATGGACTGCACATCATTATTCTCACGGGTCTGGGATTGCAGGCCGGCGATGTATAACAATGATTTAATGACCTGGGCATCCTGTTTTTCTGATTTTGCCCGGCTGAAAATATTCTTTACCTGTTCCAGGGCTGATTTGGGCAGATTTTTGCTGACCAGGTTTTCCACTTTTTTCCATGCGGAATCATAATTGATCATCGGTCTTTGTGCTGAAGTAATTAAATGTAAATTAAAAAGAACTACAAGTAAAAAGGGCGATTTAAAATAATGTGCGGCCATAAACTGAAATTTACGAAAAGTTAATTAAACAGAGACTTCCTTATGATGCAGGAGCAAAGATAATTTCACAATAGCCGGGAGAGATATTTTCCATTCAAAGCCCCCGTTAAAATTCCCGGCTGCTGTGACGAAGGTTTAAACGGCAATTCAAACTTTCTCTTTTCTTAACAAAGCAAAATGTCACAGGGATTGCTTTAACTTTTTTTTCGGTATGCACCGGCAGGATGGCACGGCGTTGGAAATCATGAAACGTAAACAAATTGGATCACTATTAAAATTTAAACGTATGAAAAGAATCTTTACATTTTTTACTTTCTTCATTCTTGGCCTTACTGTTTTTGCTGCGGGCTACCCTTCGGGCGGTATAATTGTAAGTTCAAACAGCAGGGGTGATGTGAAAGTGATTTTAGATGGCAGGCGATATGAATCCGGAGATAATGAAATAAGGATCCGGGATGTTCGTGCCGGGATGCATGATATTAAAATATACCGCCAGAAAAACTTCGGGTTGTTCAGCAGTTTTGTTAAGAATTATGAATTGCTGTATGACGGCAGGTTAATTTTAAAAGAAGGAAGGCAAATTATAATCAGGGTTGACCGGTTTGGAAGGACTGATATCGGCGAACAAAAAATAAGAAGAGACAAGGACAGGGATTATTATAGAGATTACGGCTATGACAGGAATGACCGTGATGCAGATTGGAATGACCGTTCTGGTGGGTATGATCACAACGGTTACAACAATTACAGCCGGGCGATCAATGACAGGGATTTTGATCTTGTAATACGTTCCATGAGTAAAGAATGGTATGAGAATAATAAAATGGAGTCAGCCCGTCATATCATTGCTACCAATTATTTCACCTCTGAACAGGTGGGCCAGATGATCCGGTTATTCAATTTTGAGAACAATAAACTGGAGTTGGCTAAACTGGCGTACAATAAGACGATAGATCCACGAAATTATCAGCAGGTATTTGGTGAATTGAATTTCAGCAGCAGCAAGGCGGAATTAAGCCGCTACATCCAGGATCAGAGATAGAGATTGTATAGTTATCCCTTAACCATTAAGGCCTCTTCTGAATTTGAAGGGGCCTAATTTTTTAAATTTACTTTTTCATCACTTCTGCCATGTGTTTTCCGATATCCGCAGGACTTTGTACCACATGAATGCCACATTCGCTCATGATCTTCATCTTTGCTGCAGCGGTATCATCTGCTCCGCCGACAATAGCGCCTGCATGTCCCATTCTTCTTCCCGGAGGAGCAGTTTGACCGGCAATAAAACCCACAACCGGTTTTTTATTTTTATTTTCTTTGACCCATTTGGCAGCTTCAGCTTCCATACCACCGCCGATTTCACCGATCATAACCACGGCATCAGTTCCGGGGTCACTAAAGAATAATTCTACAGCTTCTTTTGTGGTAGTGCCAATGATCGGATCACCGCCAATGCCAACTGCAGTTGAAATTCCGAGTCCTGCCTTTGCTACCTGATCCGCTGCTTCATAAGTCAGCGTTCCGGATTTTGATACTATCCCGATGCGACCGGGTTTAAAAACAAATCCAGGCATGATACCCACTTTACATTCTCCTGCGGTGATTACACCCGGACAGTTCGGGCCTACCAATCTTGTATTTTTCGCCTGGAGATAGTTTTTCACTTTTACCATATCCTGCGTTGGAATTCCTTCGGTAATGCAAACAACCAGACGGATACCCGCTTCAGCCGACTCCATAATCGCATCTGCTGCGAAAGCAGGCGGAACGAAAATGATGCTCACATCTGCGCCTGTATTTTTAACGCAATCTGCAACTGTATTGAAAACAGGACGGTCCAAATGCCTGGTGCCTCCTTTGCCGGGAGTAACACCACCAACGATCCCGGTACCGTATTCGATCATTTGGGTTGCATGAAAAGTGCCTTCGGAGCCAGTGAAGCCCTGCACCAAAACCTTAGAATTTTTATTTACAAGGATACTCATGATAAAAGATAAATGCCCGGCAAAAGTAAGGGTTAAAGGGCAAAAGAAGTTTGAAGGTTGATATTATTGTGGGTTTTGTCCTTCCAGGTCAAGTCCGGGGGGAACTTTTCCTCTTTCTTCCAGCATTCGCATTTCTTTTGCATCATGCAGAAAGTCCGATGCAAAGATAAAATCGTTCAGCAACTTGTTTTTTGTAAAGATGATCTCTTTGTTGTTTCCTTCCCATTCTTTCTTCCCCTGGTATAAATATAAAATATAGTCGCCGATCTCCATGACGCTATTCATATCATGTGTATTTACCACAGTAGTGATATTGTATTCTGTAGTTATTTCCCGGATAAGCTTGTCTATAACAAGTGAGGTCTGAGGGTCAAGGCCGGAATTGGGTTCGTCACAAAAAAGGTATTTCGGATTCATCACGATGGCACGGGCAATACCTACTCTTTTTTTCATTCCCCCGCTTAGCTCTGCAGGAAATTTCTTATTTGTGTCCACCAGATTTACTCTTGCAAGAACCTCATTCACCCTGTCTGATTTTTGTTTTTGATTCCATTTGGTAAACATATTCAGAGGGAACATTACGTTTTGCTCTACTGTTAAGCTGTCAAAAAGAGCACCTCCCTGGAAAAGCATTCCAATCTCTTTCCTGACTTCTGTACGCTCTTCATGCTTCATGGCGGTAAAACTCTTTCCATTGTACAAAATTTCACCGCTGTCGGGTTCGAATAAACCCACAATGCATTTCATCAATACAGTTTTCCCGCTGCCGCTGGCGCCGATGATCAGGTTGCATTGGCCTGTTTTCATGACAGCGCTTACATCTTCTATCACTGTTTTGCCGCCGAAGGCTTTTTTTATATTTCTGACCTCTATCATTTTTTAGAAATGTATCTGTACCTGGTTTTTTCTATTATTATAGCAACAAAGCTGACAATACATAATCGCCAAAGAGAATAAGAATGCAGCTTATCACCACAGCTTTAGTGCTGGCTTTGCCTATTTCCAATGCACCTCCTTTTACAAAGTATCCGAAATAGGCAGAAATGCTGGCGATGATAAATGCAAATACATACGATTTTATCAATGCAAAAATTACGTTGTATGGTACAAAGTTTTGCAGTAACCCTTTGTCGTATGCGTAATCGGAAATAATATTTGCCATACCACCGGCATATCGTCCTCCCCGTATACCGAGAACCATTGCAATTACAACCAGCAAAGGAATAACAACGAGGGCGGCCACAATTTTGGGCCTGATTAAATAGGCTTTTGAATTGATTCCCATGATCTCCAACGCATCGATCTGCTCGCTGACCCGCATATTGCCTAATTCGCTGGCGATCTTACTTCCAACTACGCCGGCTAAAACGATGCACACAAGAGTGGGGGCAAATTCGAGGATCACAGTATCTCTTACAATTTGTGCAATGGTAGATCGTGGTATCAATGGGCTGACTAACTGGTAAGCTGTCTGGATAGTGGAGACTGCACCAATAAAAACTGATATAATAGTAACGATGCCCAGTGAGCCGATTCCGATATCGGAGCATTGCCGCATAAATTCTTTCCAGTACATTTTTGAGTTTTCCGGCCTGGAAAACATTCCTTTGACCATCAGCAGGTATTGACCTATATAGTGGAAAAAATTCATTGCAGGTTTTCAGGCTGTAAATTACAAATGTAACAACGAAAAATTAAGCAAGAATGAAAGTTTTCATTGCCAACGGATCTGCATGTTCCCGGCAGTTTATACTTCTTTCGAAGATTTACGGAGTCTTTTCCACCAGGGTGAATGTTGAATGATGTCTTTTATGGGTGATTTACATTTTATTTGAGCATCCATCACTGCCACTAAGGCCATATTCAGAATGCTGCGTACAGAGCTTCCCAATTGTAAAATGTGAACAGGCCTTTTTAATCCCAATAAGATGGGGCCAATTGCATCTGCTATTTCCAATTCTTTCATAAGGTTATAAGCAATGTTTCCCGAAGCAAGATTGGGGAAAATCAGCGTATTCACGTCTTTATCTACCAGCTCACAGAAAGGATAGTTCTCCTTCATCAGTTCTTTATTGAAAGCTACGCTGGCCTGCATTTCGCCATCTACGACAAGTGAAGGCATTTTTTGTTTTACGATCTTTCTTGCTTCTGCTACCAGCTCAGCTTCGGGAGAGTTGCTGCTGCCGAAATTGGAATAACTCAACATAGCAATACGCGGAGTGATGTTGAAATTTTTTATCTCATTTGCTACCAGCAAAGTGATGTCTGCCAGTTCCTCAGCGGTCGGGTTAAAATTAACAGTGGTATCTGCCAGGAATAGAGGCCCCCGCTTGGTCAGCATCAGGTACATGCCGGCAATTTTCTTTACGCCTTCTTCTGTACCAATAATCTGTAATGCAGGACGGATCGTGTCGGGGTAATTTTTGGTCAGTCCCGAGATCATGGCATCTGCGTCGCCGCATTCTACCATCATGCATCCGAAATGATTACGGTCTCTCATTACTTTCTTTGATTCATAAGCATTGAATCCTTTGCGGCCTCTCTTTTTAAAAAATATTTCTGCGTAATGGTTTCTTTTTTCTTCCATTGCATCGCTGCGGGGGTCATAAATGGGCAAGCTTTCTATGTCAATTGCATTGGCTGCCGCAATATTTTTTATTTTATTTTCATCTCCCAGCAATATCGGGTACCCGATGCCGTCATCAAAAATTATCTGGGCCGCTTTCAGAATTTTGAAATTATCTGCTTCAGCAAATACAATCCGCTTCGGATCGCGGCGGGCTTTGTTGCCGATTACCCGCATTACCTGGTTATCAAACCCAAGCCGCTTGTTTAATGTGTTGATATAATTTTCCCAGTTTAATATCGGGTTTTGTGCTACGCCGCTGTCCATTGCAGCTTTGGCTACTGCCGGTGCTACCGTTTCCAATAATCTCGGGTCAAGTGGTTTAGGAATAATATAGTTGGGGCCGAAAGAAATACTCTTTTCGTTGTAAGCCATGTTCACAATATCCGGCACCGTTGTTTTAGTCAGTTCGGCCAGGGCTTTGACTGCCGCTAATTTCATAGCCTCGTTGATCTGTGTGGCACGCACATCCAAAGCTCCCCGAAAGATATATGGAAATCCAAGCACGTTATTTACCTGGTTTGGATAATCACTGCGCCCGGTAGCCATGATCACATCTTTTCTCGCTGAGGTGGCGTTTTCCCAACTGATCTCCGGGTCAGGATTAGCCATTGCGAATACGATGGGATTTTTTGCCATATTTTTCACCATATCCGGTGATACAACGTTTCCGGAACTCAGGCCGATAAACACATCAGCATCTTTCATAGCCTCTGCAAGAGTAATTTCAGGACCATTAATTGCATATATTTTTTTCAGTTCATCCATGTCGGTCCTTTTGTGATGCAGCAATCCCTGCCTGTCAAACATCCTGAAGTTTTCATGTTTTGCACCCAATGCTTCATACAACTGGCAGCAGGCAATGGCTGCAGCGCCTGCACCACTGACAACGAATTTAACTTTCTCAATCTTTTTCTTTTGTATTTCCAGGGCATTCAGCAAAGCCGCAGCGCTGATGATGGCAGTGCCGTGCTGATCATCATGCATTACAGGTATCTTTAATTCCTGCCTCAGCTTCCTTTCAATGTAAAAACACTCCGGCGCTTTGATATCTTCCAGGTTGATGCCACCGAAAGTAGGTTCCAATGCTTTAATGATCTCAACTAATTTTTCAGGATCTTTTTCATTGATCTCAATATCGAAAACATCTATGTCGGCAAATATTTTGAACAGTACTCCTTTTCCTTCCATCACCGGCTTACCGGCTTCAGGGCCTATATTGCCCAATCCAAGTACTGCAGTGCCATTGGTGATCACGGCTACCAGGTTTCCCTTTGCTGTGTATTTATATACATTCTCAGGATTTGCGGCAATCTCATTGCATGGTACGGCTACACCGGGCGAGTAGGCCAATGAAAGATCTCTTTGAGTCTTTGCTTCTTTGGTCGGTACGACTTCTATCTTCCCGGGACGGCCTTTGGCATGGTATTCAAGAGCCTGTTGTTTCCGTAGTTCGTTTGGCATAATTATCCTTTTGTTTAACCTGTCAATACAATCTTGCGTTTTCCGCTTGCTATGAATTTTAAGTATAAAAGGGGGGCAATTTACGGAATAAAAACCAGGAAAGGTTCCTGAATGTATTTTATACCTTTTATCTATTTAATATCTGCCCAAACCAACAATTGTGTTGTTCCCTGCCGACGCAATATCAAAGAGGATTTTTTTTGTGATTTGTTGTAAAAACCCGGCATCGGGTTTTTTTACCCATGACACATCAGTTTGCAGCTTTTCCAAATCAAATACTTTAAGTGCAGTAAGCACATCCACTTCATTTACCCAGTTGTCTTTTTGTGTGGCATCATTTATTATATCGGGCCAGGAAAAAGAATAATGCTGACAAATAAACAATATGTCGGCTACATCCTTGGCTGCCTGCCGGTTCAGCGCAGCAACTTTATTGGAAAGAATATTAAGAGGATTGTCCACTTTATGATAAAGGGCAGTTGCTTCAAAACCGTTAACATGATAAGCGACGTCATTTACAAAATCCAGCTTCAGCTTCTGTTCGTGTTCTGTAATAAATATTCTTGCAAAACCCTCCTGCTGATTATCAACGGACACATGGTTGAAATTTTGCTCTAAAAGACGAATTGCTTTTTCTGTTTCTTTCTCAAAAGCAGCATCATTATTTAAAAATAAATCCAGGTCATCGGACCACCGGTGATGAAAAAAAGCACGGCTTAATGCTGTGCCGCCGGTAAGATAATGCCGCAAATCATTCGCAGAAAAAAGCTGCAGCACTTTATCCTGCAAGGGATATAGCTTATTCAAATAATGCGCTTCTGACATGCCGGTATTTATTGCGTAGCTGACGGGGAAAAAGGTTATTGATCACTCTATCGGAAAGTAGAAAAGGCAATTGATCCTTTGGAATTATTTTCAGTACAGTGTACCAGTTAAAAGTATTAAGTATCCTGGTATAAATCCAATCCCTGTCAATGCCTCCTTTTTTTTCAGTTGAACCTGAGAAAATACGGAACAGGTCATCATTGCTGAGAGGCGTGTCCCAGTTGATTTTTGAAAGGATTGCTTTTATTTCTGTTTCCGACATGCTGCAAAAGTAAAAATTTTAATTTGAAGCGGCGTTTACCTCCAATGTGTTTGTAGGAGTTTACCTTTAGTAAGATATTCTGGAACCGGCTGCTTCCGAAATCCATTGGTTAAACATTCTTTTTTGGTTTGCAGCTATTTACCGCTCCATTTAATTGTACTGAGTTTTTCCATTCTAATTGTCAGGATGTGAAGATACTTCTGAATATTCTATTAGGTACAATCAACTCATTTATAATAAAAGTTTACACTGCTACCCATCCACGCCATCATTCCCATTCCAATCTCGATAGCGCTTTCATCAATATCAAAAGTAGGAGTGTGTACGCCTGAGATGATTCCTTTTTCTTTGTTTCCAGTGCCAAGCCTGTAAAAGCAACCGGGAATTATTTGGGAGTAATAACCAAAATCTTCCGAGCCCATTCGCACTTCCGTTTCTTCAACATTTTTTTCACCCATAAATTCTTCCGCCTTCTTCCTGGCAATAAGATATAAGTGCTCATCATTTTGCACCGCAGGATAACCCACATCAATATGCACATCAATTTCACCACCCATGGAATGAACTAATTCAGTGGAAATATTTTTTATCAGTTCATGTGCTTTGAAACGCCATTGTTCATCCATAGCCCGGAACGTTCCCATCAGTTTTACTTCGCTGGGAATTACGTTGGTGGTATGACCGCCCTGTATAGATGTGATCGAAAGCACTGAAGGCGAGAATGGATTCCGGTTTCTGCTGATGATTTGTTGTAATGCTACTACCAATTGCGAAGCTATTAATATAGTATCAGCAGTTAAATTGGGAGAAGCTGCATGCCCGCCTTTGCCTTTGATGGTAAAATATAATTCATCAGCGCTGGCCATTGCCTTTCCCGGACGAAAACTTAGTTTGCCTACTTCCAATTGCGGATTTACATGCAATCCAAAAATCGTCTGAGGTGTTGGATTTTCCAGCACGCCTTCTTTGATCATCAGGCTGGCGCCACCGGGGTTTTTTTCTTCACCGGGTTGAAAAATTAATTTTATTGTTCCTTCCCACTCATTTCTTAATTCATTTAAAATTTTGGCTGCTCCTAATAAACAACTGGTATGCACATCATGACCGCAGGCATGCATCACCCCATCGTTAGTTGATTTATACGAAACTTCATTTGCTTCCTTTATCGGCAAGGCATCCATGTCGGCACGAAGAGCAATAATTCTTTTATCAGGATTACGGCCTTTTATTAATCCAACGACTCCGGTAGTAGCTTTCACTTCAAATGGAATTCCGGATTCCTTGAGCTTGTCCTGTACGAATTTTGACGTTTCAAATTCCTGGTAACTTAATTCGGGATGTGCGTGAAGATGCCGGCGGATTTCTGTGAATTCAGGAGAATATTTTTTTGCCAGCGCTTTTATTTTTCCGATCATGCTGCAAAAGTACAACCGGAAATCTCCGTCTGCAAGAAATTATAAACCTCCGCCGGGATTGCTGAGATTGTCTTCCGGTTTCACTTCGATGATATCATTGACAATAAAGACACTGCTTGAAAAATATTTCGAGATCTTCTTTTGGTATTCCTCGGCATCTTTCCGGTCTGAAAAGTTGCCCACTTTCAAACGGAAATAAGGTGACTGGTAAGTCAGGTATGATTTTAATTCGGGAAAATAACTGTACATTTTTGCTTTGGCATTGATTGCATCATTCCTGTTGTTGGTATTGATGATCATAATACGGAATCCTTTCACGTTCCTGCGGGAAGCCCTGTAGATCGCTTCATTGACCTCCGATTGCTTCTTAATCAGAAGATCTAGCCTGGGATCTTTGTGTATTACCACCGTGCTGCTGTCTGCTTGAAACAGTTTTGTGGAATCCTGGGAAAATAAAGGATCAGTAATTGCCAGGAATGCTAAAAAGAAAAATGATTTCATTTGATATTAGGATTGAAAAAAATAAATGGTTTCATGTGCCCGGAATGTCTTTTATTTTAAAAAAATATTTTGTCGTTCACGACATTGGCCAAATCAGTATCCTCCGCCTGAACCGGCAATATGTTCTATGGGATGCCATGTCGTTTTTATTTCCTGCGTATCCATGATCAGGTAAGGGGATTGGCCTTCATCCGTATTCCAGTTTATTTTGTCATAGAAAATTACCCGCTTTACGTTCAATGCGGCTTTGTCCTGCATCATCTTCTGAACAGTAGAATCTTTTTCGCAGTAAATGGTTGCATTTACGTCCATGTGGCTCACGAACCAGGAGGATAATTCAGAGACTTTCCCGGTCAATATGTTTACCACTCCTCCGGGTACATCAGAGGAGTTGATCACTTCGGCAAAAGTGACGGCACAAAGGGGCTTAGACCCGGATGCTAACACAATGCAGGTATTTCCTCCGGCAATCACCGGTGCAACCACCGAAATCAGACCGAGCAAGCCGTCTTCCTGTGGTGCAATGATAGAAACAACTCCTGTCGGTTCCGGAACAGAAAAATTAAAATGTGAAGTCGCTACCGGGTTCACTGCACTGAAGACCTGCTGATATTTATCACACCATCCGGCATAATAGATCAGGCGGTCAATGGCGAGATTGACTTCTTTTTCAGCTTTTGCTTTAGGAACATCCTGTTGCATCAGTTCGTCTGTAAATTGAATTTTCCTTCCTTCCAGCATTTCTGCCATACGGTATAGTATCTGCCCACGATTGAATGCTGCTCTTTCACTCCATCCGGCAAATGCATTTCTTGCCGACACCACTGCATCCCTGAAATCTTTCCTTGAACTCAGGCAGACATTAGCTAATTGTTTTCCGGCTGCATTCACTGCAACATAATATCTTCCGGATTCGGTTCTCGGGAATTGCCCGCCTATATAAATCTTATAAGTCTTTAACACTTCAAGGCGTTTGGGGCTTATCTTTTTCTCTATACCGTTCTCACTTACAGAAAGTGAAGATTTTTTTATTTCTTTTTCCATTTTTTAAAATTCAAAGGTCAAAATTTAATTTATAAAAGACAACTGGATGAGTTGCCCGTTTTTATATTCTAATGAGAAAGATTCACATACGGCAACAGGCCGTGCAATCCGCCTTCTCTTCCGAATCCGCTTTCTTTATATCCGCCGAAAGGAGATGAGGGGTCAAACTTGTTAAAAGTATTTGCCCATATTACTCCTGCTCTCATCCTTTTGGTCAAATTGAAAATTTTAGATCCTTTATCCGTCCAGACACCGGCGCTTAATCCATAAGGAGTGTTGTTTGCTTTCTGGATCACTTCATCATCCGTTCGGAAAGTAAGGATCGCCAATACCGGCCCGAAAATTTCCTCCTGTGCAATTCTTGCGCTCTGAGCCACATCGGTAAAAATGGTAGGACGGCACCAATATCCTTTCGCCGGTAAAGGACAACTGCTTTCATACATTTCATAACCTTCTTCCTTGCCGATTTTTAAATATCTGCGGATGGTATCAAGCTGTTGTTTTGAGTTGATGGCGCCGATGTCCGTGTTCTTGTCCAGCGGATCCCCAACGATCAGCGTTTCGATCCTGTCCCGCAATTTTCTGATCAATTCAGGTGCTACAGATTCCTGGATGTATAACCGGGATCCTGCACAGCATACGTGGCCCTGGTTGAAATATACTCCGTTGATCACACCTTCAACTGCCTGGTCTATGGGGGCATCTTCAAAAATGATATTGGCTGCTTTGCCTCCTAATTCCAGCGTTATTTTTTTGTTTGTTCCTGCAATTGATTTCTGGATGAGTTTGCCCACTTCCGTAGATCCGGTAAATGCAATTTTGTTGATGTCCGGATGATTAACAATGGCAGCGCCTGTGGCGCCCCCGCCCGACACGATATTGACCACACCTTCCGGCAGGCCCGACTCCTGGATGATTTCTGCTAATTTCAAAGCTGTGAGTGGAGTTGTTTCCGCAGGTTTTAGTACTACTGTGTTTCCTGTTGCCAGCGCCGGGGCAATTTTCCATGCTGCCATCAGCAGGGGAAAATTCCAGGGTATGATCTGGCCTGCTACTCCCAGCGGATTGGTATTCCGGTTTGGAAAGGCATAATCCAGCTTATCGGCCCACCCGGCATAATAAAAGAAATGATTTGCAGCAGTTGGTATATCAAAATCACGGCTTTCACGGATGGGTTTTCCACCATCCATGGATTCAATGATGGCAAGTTCACGGGCTCTTTCCTGCACCATTCTTGCGATGCGGAAAATATACTTGGCTCTTTCTTTTGCCGGCATTTTCTTCCACACTTTCTCATAAGCATTTCGTGCCGCTTTCACCGCCCTGTCCACATCGGCTGCGTTTGCCTCTGCCACTTCAGAAAGTTTTTCTTCATTAGCCGGATCAGAAGTGTCAAAATATTTATGGCTTAAAGGTTTCACCCATTCGCCATTGATAAAGAGATCGTACTGCTTTTTGATCGTTGCGGCACTTTTACTTTCAGGCGCAGGCGCATAGTTCCATGAGGTATCAAATTTCAGTTTGATCGTGTTGCTTTTCTTTACATTCTTTTTCTTTGTTGCTGGCATAATATTTTTTATTTAATGAGCTACAGTAACACTTATGTTTTTTTTGTTGTGCATTCCCGATGGCTATAAGAATCATCATGCTGGAATGCTAATCCACACTGAAATAGCTTGCACACTGATAAACGCCTGTTTTCTCTTTCATGATCTGCATCAATACGTCGTTTGCCAAACTGCTTGCTCCAAACCGGAACCAGTGATTATTCAACCAGGCTTCACCCAAAACTTCTTTTACCATTACCAGGTAATGCAATGCCGCTTTTGCTTTTGAAATTCCGCCTGCCGGTTTCATCCCGACCATTCTTCCTGTTTTATAATAAAAATCACGGATAGCTTCCAGCATAATCAACGCAACCGGCATGGAAGACGGAGGTTGTACTTTACCTGTTGCTGTTTTAATAAAATCAGCTCCGGCATACATGGCAATATCGCTGGCACGGCGGATTTTGTCAAAAGTGATCAGGTCACTCGTTTCTAAAATGACTTTCAGCCTTGCTTCACCACAGGCTTCTTTAATTTCAGCTATTTCGTCGTAAACGTAATTATATTCCCCTGCATGGAATTTTCCGCGGCTGATCACCATGTCCACTTCATCGGCGCCATTGTCAACGGCGTATTTGGTGTCTTTTATTTTTACTTCCTTTGACGCCTGCCCGCTCGGAAATGCTGTAGCCACAGAAGCCACTTTTATTCCGGAATCAAGAAGCGCTTTTTTAGCAGTTCTTACCATTGTGGGATACACACACACAGCTGCCACAGTGGGCAATCCCGGCAAAGCATCGTGCAGGTGCATGGCCTTGTAGCAAAGTTGTTTTACTTTTCCTTCTGTATCTTTTCCTTCAAGGGTGGTCAGGTCAATCATATTGAGCACCAGCTTCAGCCCGTTTACTTTAGATTCTTTTTTTATGCTTCTTTTTGTGAACCGGCTTGCACGTTCTTCGGCACCCACCTGGTCTATCCTTGGCGTCAATGTAAAATCGGGAATAGCGGGAATGAAACCTGTCTTCTGCATACCTATTTCTGTTTTACCAAAATTACTAAACTTCCTTTCATTTACAGATCTTGTCTGGTATAATGAAAAATAACCGTCTATCATGAATTTACCTTATATAATTGATCGCTCATCAATTTTTGTGTTTAGTATTACACAATTGCCTTATTTTCGGTTCTCTCATTTTTGAGATTTATAAATTCATATTTCTATTACAAACTTTTTAAACAAATATGCAATGAGAAAAATGAAAATCCTGCTGCGGCCTGGATTCATGCTGTCCGTTTTATGCCTGGCGACAGCCCTGTTTGCGCAGCAAACTTTTCCCGTTAATGGAGTGGCAGATCCCCGAACAGGCTGTTATGCCTTCACCAATGCCACTATAGTTAAGGATGGTCTAACTACATTAAGCAATGCCACACTTTTGATTCGTGAAGGGAGGATCATAGCGGCAGGCAATTCAGTAGTCATACCGGCCGATGCGGTAGTAGTGAATTGTGCAGGTAAATATATTTATCCTTCACTTATTGATATTTACACCGATTATGGAATGCCGGCTCCTGAAACGAACAGCAATGCGGCAAGAGGAACATTTAATTTTTTCCAGCAGCAGTTTACTTCCAATACCAAAGGCGCTTATGGATGGAACCAGGCCATCAGGAGCCAGGTCAATGCTTCTGAAAAATTCGTGGCAGATCCTGCCAGGGCAAAATCACTTCGTGAAGTTGGCTTCGGCTCTGTACTCACTCTTGATAAAGACGGGATAGCCAGGGGCACCGGGGCTTTTGTCACTCTTGCTGACCTGAAAGAAAACCTGGTGATCATTAAACAAAAGGCATCTGCTAATTATTCTTTCAGCAAAGGAACTTCTACTCAGAGTTATCCCAGTTCCATGATGGGCAGCGTTGCATTGCTTCGCCAGTCCTATCTTGACGGGCAATGGTATAAAACCAATCCTGTAAAAGAAGGAGTAAACCTTAGCCTGCAGGCCTGGAACGATAATCAAAACCTTCCGCAGATATTTGAGGCAAGTGATAAATGGGGCGTGATCCGGGCTGACCGTATCGGTGATGAATTCGGAGTGCAGTATATCATTAAAACGGGCGGAGATGATTATCAGAGGATCAATGAAGTTGCCGCTACTAAAGCTCCATTGATCCTGACACTTAATTTTCCACAGGCACAGAATGTAGAAGATCCCAATGACGCAAGATTTGTTTCCCTGCGTGATATGAAGCATTGGGAACTGGCGCCTACAAACCCGGGAGTAGTTGAAAAAGCTAATATACCTTTTTGTCTCTCCAGTGCGGATCTGCGTGATGTAAAACAATTCTGGGCTAATCTCCGTAAAGCAATTGAGTATGGATTGAGTGAGGCGAAAGCTTTTGATGCATTGACAAAAATGCCGGCAACATGGCTGGGCGTTTATGATAAAGTGGGTAGCCTGGACCAGGGTAAGTATGCAAATTTCCTGATCACAAACGGGCCGTTATTCAATGAAAAAACTTCAATCATTGAGAATTGGGTGCAGGGAGAAAAATATGATATAAAAGATGAGTTGTGGAATGATGTGAAAGGCCAGTACAATCTCGTGATCGCCGCTCCATCCGGCACCAAAAATTATGTGTTGGATGTAAAGAGCGCAAGTTCTGCCAATGTACTTTCGGGGAGCGATACCCTGACAGGAAAATTCAGTTACGATGGTAAGATGGTCAAATTGAGTTTCTCCGCCACACCGGCACGCAAACCTGGCGGAAACAGCGGTGGATTTCCGGGTGGCGGATTCCAGGGACAAAGAGCCGGAGGATTTGGAAATTCAGGCATCAGGCTGAGCGGCGTAAATAATGGAGATGTATGGCAGGGGAATGGTGAAGATTCAGCAGGAGTTGCGGTATTGTGGACAGCAAATTTAGTGAAAGCGTCTGCACCGGAAGCACCGGACACAAGCTCCCGAAGAAGATTCCCTTTGCGATTAGGAAAAGTAGATTATCCATTTGGCGCTTATGGTTCGGAAACGATTCCTAAACAGGAAAATATTTTAATTAAAAATGCAACTGTATGGACCAATGAAAAGGAAGGAATCGTAAAGAACACAGATGTGCTGGTGAAAAACGGAAAGATAACACAGGTAGGTAAAAACATTTCCGATGCATCTGCCAGGGTGATTGACGGAGCTGGCAAAGTTCTGACTCCCGGGATCATTGATGAACACTCGCATATTGCAGCTTTTTCGATCAATGAAGGAGCTTCATCCGTTACCTCAGAAGTTCGTATTGCCGACAACCTGAACCCGGAAGATATTGCTATCTACAGGGAATTGAGTGGCGGGGTTACGGCTGCGCAAATCTTACACGGATCTGCCAATACGATCGGGGGGCAATCCCAGTTGATCAAATTACGCTGGGGAGTGAATGATGAAGATCTGAAATTCAAAGGAGCTGATCCTTTTATCAAATTTGCATTAGGTGAAAATGTAAAACGCACTGCATCAACACAGGGCAATACAAGATATCCCGATACAAGAATGGGTGTAGAAGAAGTGCAAATGGATGCCTTCACAAGAGCAAGGGATTATGAAAATCAGCTGAAGGCATTACCGGCAGCTACAAGGAGAAATCTTGAACTGGATGCATTAGTGGAAATCATGAATAAAAAACGGTTCATTACCTGCCATTCTTATGTGCAGAGCGAGATTACAGAATTAATGAGGGTGGCGGATAAATTCGGTTTCAAAGTAAATACGTTTACACACATACTGGAAGGATACAAAGTTGCGGATAAATTGAAAGCTCATGGCTCCAATGCTTCTACTTTCAGTGACTGGTGGGCGTATAAATTAGAGGTGCAGGATGCCATCGCATACAATGCTGCCGTCATGCAAAAGATGGGATTGAATGTTTGCATCAATTCCGATGATGCGGAGATGGCAAGGCGCCTGAACCAGGAAGCGGCAAAGACCGTGAAATATGGCGGAGTGAGTGAAGAAGATGCATTTAAAATGGTAACCATCAACCCGGCAAAAGCTTTGCATGTGGATAACAGGGTGGGGAGTATCAAGGTTGGAAAAGATGCTGACCTTGTATTGTGGAGTGATAATCCTTTGAGTGTATATGCTGTAGCACTTTATACCATTGTAGATGGTACCGTTTACTTTGACCGGCAGCATGACCTTCAGTTGCGCAAGGAAATTTCTGCAGAAAGAAACCGCCTGATCCAGAAAATGATTGCTGAAGGAAGAACAAACCCAACGGGGATGACAGCGGCAAGACCCAGCCTCCAGGTTATTCTGCATTGCGAAGATGATGTGGATCACCAGAAAGGTATGTTAGAGACAAACAGCTATGATGACATCGTTAATCAAAATCAATAAATTAAGATAACAATGAAAAAGATAGTATTAAGTATAATTTCTTTTCTGTTTTTCACACTGTTTGTGAAAGCGCAGGATGATGTGTATCCTGCCCCGCAGCAGAAGGGAACTATTTATATTACCAATGCCACTATTCATGTGGGGAATGGCCAGGTGATAGAGAATGGCATCATTGAGATCAAAGATGGTAAAATAGCCAAAGTAGGCACCGGCATCAGCGCATCAGGTAATGTAATAGATGCAAAAGGAAAACAGGTTTACCCCGGTCTTATTCTGCCCAACACTGATCTTGGCCTTCGTGAGATAGCCGGTAATGCAGTAAGAGGCAGCAATGACTTTGCGGAGTTGGGCGATTGGAACACTAATATCCGGTCTGTTGTTGCATACAATACAGATTCCAGGATTATTGGAGTACTGAGAGCCAATGGTATTCTTTTGGCAAATGTTACACCGTTAGGTGGATTGCTTCCCGGTTCTTCTACAATTGTTCAGCTTGATGCATGGAACTGGGAAGATGCAGCGTATAAAATGGATATAGGTATTCATTTCAATATGCCAGGGTTACTTGCCCGTTCACGTGGGAGGTTTGCCGGATTCCCGGGAGCATTTCCGCAGGCAGGTGCAGGAGCAGACCCTGTTAAAGCGGCAATGGATAAGATTGATGATGTAAAAAGATTCTTTCGTGAAGCCAGGGCTTATTTTGGTGAACCTTCGCACAAAGAAACCAACCTGAAGTTTGAAGGAGTGAAAGGCCTGTTTGATAAAAAACAAAAATTCTACGTGCATTGCGACCAGGTAAAACAAATGCTGATCGCAATTGATTTTGCAAAAGAATTTGGTTTTAATGTAGTGATCGTGGGCGGCAGTGACAGCTGGCAAATTGCTGATCTCTTAAAACAAAATAATATTCCGGTGATACTGAACCGGGAGTTCAATTTGCCGACACTGGAAGATGATGATGTGGATCAGCCTTTCAAAACTCCTTACCTGTTAAAGAAAGCGGGTGTGCTGTTTTGCCTTAATGATGATTTTGAAGAAACACGTTACCGCAATCTGCCTTTTAATGCAGGCCAGGCTGTTGCTTATGGTTTGAGCAAGGAAGAAGCATTGCAGGCAATTACACTGGATGCAGCAAAAATTTTAGGAATTGACGATCGTACCGGGAGCATTGAATCGGGGAAAGATGCCAATATCCTGATATGCAACGGCGATATTTTGGATATGAGGACCAGCGTCATCACTGATGCTTTCATACAGGGAAGAAAAGTGAGTCTTGATAATAAACAAACTCAACTGTATGATAGGTACATGCATAAGTACGGGCTCGATAAATAAGCACTTCATTCAAGTATAACAGAGCAACCGGCAGGAAATCCAGACCCTGCCGGTTTTTTTATATTCAAACATAAATACCGGCTGTAAAATTCATGCAGGTAACAATTTCCCAGCCGGTATCCGGTATATTAATTGGCCTGGATATTTTTATCAGGTAACCATTCGGCTCCCGGTTTTCAATTTTCCCTCAGTGTTCAGCATGATCCGTAAGAGGTTTTCCGCAATGAGGACAAACTTTCTGTTTTCTTGTTTTACGGAGTTCATCAATAAAACCGGAAGTGATGATGCCGGCAGGTAATGCCAGGAGTGCAACTCCCACAAATAAAATAGCTATAGTAAAAATTTTTCCAAGGATGGTTACCGGGTAAATATCACCATAGCCGACAGTGGTGAGTGTGGTCACTGCCCAATAAATGGTTCCGGGGATGCTGGAAAATTTTTCGGGTTGTGCATCATGCTCTGCAAAATAAACAAGACAGGAAGTAATAATGACCAGGAATGTTGTAAGAATGAAAGCCAGCAACAGGTCATGAGCTCTCGATTTAAAAACGTTAAGCACCAGTTTGGTGGACTTTGTATAGGCCGTCAGGCGAAACAGGCGGAAGAACCGTAGCAGGCGCAGAATACGTAATAACCTGAAATCAGAGCCGATTGTCATGATCCCTGCCGGCAGGAATAGAAAGATATAAAAAGGTAAAATCGCAAAAAGATCTATGAGCGCCGCAGGTGATGCCATATAGCGCAACCGTCCATGAATTTTATGCTGGTACCGCAGATCATGGTTGCTGCTCCATACCCGTAAGATATATTCGATGGTGAAAATTATGACAGAGAAAACATCAAAATCATGAAAGAATTTTTTATGTGGCAGATATATGGAATCCACAGTTTCCAGCATGATTCCGATGACATTCAGAATAATCAGAATGATGATGAAGATATTGATAGCCTTGTCCCAGTGGTTGTCTCCGACTATTTCTGGATGCAGCAGGCTGTGAACCTTCCTTTTTGTCTGGTGATACATACCGGCAGTTTGTTCCGGTTAAAGATAAATCATTTGGAAAGCAAGTGAATAAAGCAGGTAAAAAAACTTCCGGCGTTTTTTAAATAGATAAATCTTAAAAAAAAGCTCTGCATATTTTACACAGAGCTTTCACGATTTGCAAGCCTGGTATCAATGAGATTTATAATAGCTCGTCTGGGCCTGAATGATAGCATCATCCCGTTCATGTTTTAACTGATGGACTGTCTCTTTTCTCTGTTCTCTGCTTATGCTTTTATCATGCCGTGCTGACCAGATCTTTTCCCTGTAATCGTTCTTGATTGTCGCTATTTTAAGTTCCAGTTTGGTCTGGCCGGGGTATTGATAAACATAGCCGGGGTAAAAAGGATAATAGAACGGATCATAGTAACCGTAGAAATATGGAGACCCATAAAAATAAGGCGAATAGAATGAAGGCCCTATCACTGTTACCACACGGGACCTGCCCCAACCACCACGACCGATATGGCCTGAATGGGCTACTGATGCATGTTGTGCATTGACTCCCATTGATACCGCCGTTACCATAATGATCATCAATAACCTTTTCATAGTTTTAAATTTTGTTTCATCTATAAGACTCGCAAACGGAAGAAAAGAATAGTGTGGCAGCAGTACATAACGCTGCAATAACAATGGTTAAACTTTGTGCAAAAAGCCTGTTCCGTATCCGGGAATAGAACCGGAAAAATGAACGATTGTTTTACAATAGAGGTACACTTCGTTTTTATTTCAACAGATCTGCCACTGCAGCCCAATCATATTCCCCCTTACCGCTTTCCATGGACTTTGCCAATTGTTTGCGGAGCACTTCGCCTACCGGCATTTTGGCTTTTACTTCTGATGCCTGGCTGAGAACAAGGTTGACATCTTTGTAGCCCAGTTTTAATTTAAAACTTGCTTGTATATATTTTTCTTCTAAAATGATCCTGCCATAATTGATAAATACCGGTGCAGAAAATAAAGTAAGCGTCAGCATGTTCATCCATGCAGCAGGATCGATACCGCTCTTTTTGGCCAGTTGAATTCCTTCCGCCATGGATTCAATGGCGGAGATGATCATGTAATTGGTACAAAGCTTTGCTGTGTTGGCTGCTGCGGATTCTTCGCCAAATTCCCAGGCGCCCGCTGCTCCTGCTTGGTGCAGGTAAGGTTTTACGATGTCAATAATTTTTTTTTCTCCTGAAACCAGGAAATTCAGTTTCTTTTCTCTGGCTGCTTCCGGCCTCCCCATAACCGGGCAGGCAATGTAATGATTGTGATGTTTTTTGTGTAAAGCAGAAAGCTCTTTTGCTGTAGCAGGGAGTATGGTACTCATGGCAACATGGATGCCGTCTTTTTTCAGGTGAGCCGCAATTCCTTCCGTTCCTGCGGTGATCTCCTTTAATGCATCATCATCGGATACAATGCTGAACACGATGTCACTCAGGGATGCTAATTCTTTAATCGAATTGCAGTTCACAGCTTTTTTCTTAACCAGAGGTTCTGCTTTGGAAGCAGTGCGGTTGAAAACGAATAACTGCTTGTGAGCATCCAATAAATTTTCTGCGATGGGAGTTCCGAGACTCCCCAGCCCTATAAAACCGATTTTCATATTATTTATTTTTAGCCAATCAAAAAGATAATATTAAACTTATAAACAATTCACGGAATATATGGTTTACCCAGACAGGTTAATTCCGGCATGTTGTGCTTTTTTTTACGATAATTTCATTCTGAAAGCAGTCAGACTCATTCACATACCTTTTTTATTATTTGTTACAAGGTACTGCCGCCATATTCCCGAAGTACTGTTTGCAGAAGTAAGTTGTTATTCAGCAGGCTTGCACCAAAACCTCTGCCGGCATGTGCCGGATCTGCTCAATAGGATGATGATAATTCCCGCATGATCTTATGGGCAGGGATAATACATACCCGGGTACTGGCGGAAAATTTTATTTAACCGGTGAACAAAGCCTTTTTCCGGTGGCCGGGTTTGGGAAATGGAGGCAGGTAGTCTTTTAAAGAATGAAGGACTACAAATAGGATGCGGGGCTAATTACTAAAAAAGGGGAAAAATTCCGCTGTGCTTTTGAATGATTGTATGAATGACAGAATATATCCCGGCTGCAGCAACTACAATCATTCAAGCTCACAGCGTATTAAAATACATTATGTAGGCCGTTTATAAACATATTAAACCTCTCATACCGCTTTACACAGGGTACTTTTGTTAGCGGCTGGCAATTTTCACTCGCACTTGCCTTGCTAAATTTTTAGGCTTGAATATAATAATTATAAAAACGCCACAAATTGTTATTAAAAAACCCATATAATTGACGATGTTCTTATTTGCAAAGTCAGCAGAAAAAGCAATGTCAATTGTTGAATGAAAAACGGCACACATTAAAATACTACCTCTTGAGGAATTGTAGAGCCAAGTCAAGAGAACGCTACCTGTTAATAAGCTAAAAAACCAACCAAAAACACCTGCGATATCTAGTGATGTAAAGCCTTGTCTATAAAAAAATAATGGCAAATGCCATACTGCCCAGAAAGTTGCCAGAATAAGGCTTGAAGTTAATCCGTTAAATTTATTTTGAAATCTCGGTAACGCAAATCCCCGCCACCCAACCTCTTCTCCAAATCCATAAAAAATTAGGTTATAGAAAAAAAAGGTCAAGAAGTTGAATTGAGGAAACTCTTTTGTTTTAAATAAGCCATTAATTTCAAATGCAACATTATTCATCAGTGAATTTGCTATTGAACTTATGACAGCTAATAAAAAGGGACTGGCTAATGCAACTATCAGGTATATTAAGGGTCGCCATGCAAAACACTTTTTCAGCAACTTCTTAATGCCCTCAGTCCCATAAAAAATAAAAGTAGTCAGGAACGCAGACAGCAATGGTCCAAGTGAACCTATCCCATGATGAAAAGAAAATGTCGGAAGTGAGTTAAGACCAAATATATGTCCATAAAGTGGCAGCCAAATACTCCAAGAAATGAAATAAGCAAGCCCGAAGTATGTTGTCAACTGTTTCATTGAAATCGTTAAGTTCGGCCCATGTTGTCGTGAAGTTAGGGTTGTTTTTGACGCTAACGGTTTGAGTATTGCCGAAGGCGGGTTTTTTAGCACAAAAGTTCAATCGAAGAACGAAAGTTGAATCTTGCACAAATGCCCAATCCCTGCCCGTCCGGCAGGCGGGGAAGACGTTAAGCCCCGCTTTTTGCAATACCATGTTAGGCGGTGTTGTTTTTCGTATTTGTCAGTGGCCACCGTATTTAATTATCAGATCCGCTGTCTCTTGAAAGCCCTTTTCATTTGCCATAAATAAAGGCGTCTGACCGTCATCCATTTTTGCATTAATATCAGCACCATTGTCTATGAGAAGTTTTGAAAGTTTAGTCTGCCCATTATGTGCGGTTGAATGTAAAGGAGTAACTCCTTTCATTTGTTTTGCATTTATATCTGCACCGTGTTTTATTAAAAGTTCGGCTATGTTAAGGTTAGTAGTTGCACAAGCAGAGTGAATTGGTGCGACTTTAAACTGGTTGTTCGATGCAATATTTGGATTTGCTCCCTTGTTGAGAAGTAGTTTTACAAGAGACAAATGTCCAAAGAACGAAGCAAGCCCTAAAACGGTAAAACCGTCTGGGGAAAATGAGTTTAAAAGGGTAGGCGCTTTGTCCAATAATTGGCTGATCGTTTCAGTGTCTCCAATACTGGCAGCTTCAAAAATGTCAAGTTGTTGTTTGTTCTTTTTTAGAATCTCCACTGCAAAACCATTTCTGCAATAAGCAGCAAACTGTAAAAGAGAAATCCCTTGTTCTGTTTTACTGTCCGCAAGTGCTGGGTTGTCATTTAACTTATGCTCAAGGAGGTCGTTGTTACCTGTCTTGATTAGCTCAATAATTTCTTCCATATTCATTGTATATATATGTTATCTTCTTGTCCGAATGTGTCGTCCTACAACGTTCGAGACTTTGTGCTATTGGGGAATTGACTAACTGTCCGCCCGGAACTGAAGCTAAATTTATAACTAAAAGACGAAGTTAGAACTACTGCCCAATAGAATTCCGTCCGCCGAAATCAAAGCTTGGATAAGCACAGGCGATGATTGTTTCAATGTCATACCCCAATTGCATAAAACTTGATGTGCATGCAGTGTTGTCAAACGATTTTTTTCAACTTTTTTTTGAAGCTAAAGAATGTTATTCTTTTTTTTCGTGTTTTCAAGCTGTTCTAAAAGGGCAGTAATTTTAGGTGGGGACACCTGACAGGTGGGACAAAAAATTATAAATACCTGCATTGTCCCTACCGTAGCGTCGGGGTTCGTTGAACCCCGACCTACAGTACAACCTTATGAACGCTGCTGATTATTCCATTGTCAATCCCCAATATTGGATACCCATGTTGCCTGCCGTTTTGTTCACATGTTTTGTCATTTGATTTTTTTATAGTCTAAATTGTAATTTATTTTTGAATTATTGTCACCAAGTCTGGCAATTTTTAATTTTATTAAAACTTTAGTACCAGATGTTATGTACACGCACTTCGGTGGATATCCCAGCACTTCACCTGGCATTTGAAGCATTTTTTTATCTTTACAACCCTACATGTTATATTTGAGTTGTTCACATTACTTTAAACCAGATAATTAATGAGATTGTATTTCATTCTTCTTGTAGTATGTTTCAGCAGCAATGAAACTAAAGCACAAAAACAACGGTTGATTTTCAATGAGTACAGTTTTACTGTACCTTCAAATACAGGCAAAGGTAATATTGTAAATGCAGTGGATGCCTACAACCGCATATACTCTGACACATCAGTGGTGGAGTATAATCCCAGTCTTACCGACACTTTTGCCTACAACCAGCTACAAAAAAAAATGCCCAAGGCTAAAGCTGATTATGTGTACTATTATAGCCAATGGCAAAACTGGCCTGCAGGACTGGTCAATTATATAAAGACCCATACTTCTGAGGAGATTGGCTTGTTCTTTAATAAAAATATAGTTGCTTATTATTTTACCCGGTACGATCAGTGTCCATACAATGCCCCTCGCAAATATTTCCTAAACTCCTCCAATACAAGAAATGAACAGATCATGAACAGCTACCTTATTGAAATACCTGCAGCAGAAAATACCAGCCTGCCGGATAGCATGAAACCTGCAACAGATATTTATATAACATTGAGACAACGCCCGGGCATGAATGATGAAGGCTGGGCACAACTGGGTATTACCGGTGCTAAAAATATTAAGAAAGCCAGCGATAAACTAGATGCTATTGTAAAAGCGAGCAAAGAGGGGCATATAGACACAGATCTTTATTTTAAAACCATTATCCCTGTAAAAAATGTCACAGAGGAAATACTGTTGCAGAATTACCGGCAGTACAAGGCTTACCTGGATAATATATACCTTGGTTATAAGGACATTGCCGCAGCAGCAAATAAAAATGAAATTGATAAGCTGAAGGAGGGATTGCAGGCTTACAAAAACCTGTTGAATCAGGCCATAGATGTTTACCGGGATAATTGTGCCATGCTAATGAAAGCATACAATAATAAAGAGTACGATAAGATATTGCTTTTCTCCAAATGGAAAGTGGGATTTAAGTTTACCGGAAATGCTTCCGGCCCTAACGGGCCGCACCTATATGGCAATGCCGACCACACCCTGCTTTTTGAAACCATAAACGATAACCTCAGGATGAACTCGCATGTAGTTACTTCAGGTATAGGAGATGAACTGGTCACAGATGATAAAAAAGTGGGTGATGTGTTCCAGGATTTTAATATCTGGGGCGATTTCAAATTTGCTGCAGGAAAATTCACGCCATTACCAGGTCAAAATTTAGCATCATTTACAAAGTACAAGACTCCACCATTTGACCTGCTGCCCAAATATTTTCTCAATAAAAAAGTGAACGGTCTGCTGGATGCAGATTTTACATTTATAATCGAAACTTCAGGGATATATGATTATCCGGTACCGCTGATCATTCTCAATGGCGAAAAATTTGCTTTAAAATGGACATATGGAGATGAATTTTCTTCCGGCATAGATTTATACAATGCCGAAATGGACAAGCTGAAAAAACATATAGCTGAACTGGAAAAAAAGTAACCATATAGTTTTATGTCCTGGTCTGACTTTTCAAAACTAGGCAGCAACGCATATTGCATACAACGAACAGGGCTTTATAAAGGTTTGGAATCGGAGTTCCGTCTGCCGATGACCGCTGCTGATTGAAAATAGTTTGATGAAGTTAAGTACAAAAGCCGATAGTTATTTGTACCGCTCTGACGGAGTCAGATACTCGTCAGAGTCGTCATACCCGGACTGAAGCTGGGATTTGTAAATAGCCGATGTTACAACGTCCAGCCCAACTTGCATCAAACCCAATGTTGGCTGTAGTGCTTTCTACTTCTTCAGTTTGTTTTCTTCGTCCGCTACATGCTGTAAGTAGTAGCAATAAATCAATTGTCCTTTACGAATGCTTGATAGCCTGAAAAATTCATTGGAAGCATGCCACTTTTCATCAGGTTGTTCAAAGCCTAATGAATAGGGATAAATCCCCAGAGCTTCTTTAATATCACTCAACGGTCCAACACTACCACCTGTGGCAATTTGTAATGGTTGTTTACCATAAATTTTAAATAGAGCTTCAGATACATAATTATAAGCTTTAGTGTTTGCTGGAAATTTTATAGGAGTTGCATAGCCATTACTAAATTTATAAGTTGCCGTTGCCCCAATAGGAAGATTTTTGTTGATATGCTTTACAATCAAATCTATAATTTCTTTTCCTGATTGATTATTTACTAACCTGCAAGTAATTCTTGCCATTGCATTACTGGGAATAATATTTGCATGTCCTTCTGCTGCGGTATAACCACTTTGCATACCCACTATTTCAAGCGTAGGGCGATACCAGATTCGTTCCAATGGCGAATAACTTGTATCACCCACTTCTGCAGTTGTACCCAACAATTTCATATCATCATATTTATTATAAGGAACTTTTTTTATCATTTCTTTTTCTGCAGCAGTGGTGGGCACTACTTTATCATAAAATCCATCTACTGCAACATTTCCTTCTTTTGTATAAAATGAAGAAATGATTTGAGACATGATAACTGCGGCGTTAGGAGTTTTGCCACCAAATTGCCCTGAATGAGCATCAATGTTGGCTGTTTTTATATTAAACTCTAAAATTGCGGCGCCTCTTAAGCTCATTAAAATTTCCGGGGTAGTTTCGCTATATTGAGTCCCATCGGCATTTAAAGCAAAATCAGCTTTTAATAATTCTTTATTCTTGTCAATAAAGTTTTTAAAACTCGGACTACCTTTTTCTTCTTCACCATCAAAAATAAATTTCACGTTTACAGGCAATTTGCCGTCTGTACGCAACATAGCTTCAACAGCCCAAATAGTTATCATAATACCACTTTTATCATCACTTGCACCACGTCCTGATATTTTACCGTCTATTACTTTTGGTGCAAAAGGTGGATTCTCCCATTCTGATTCTTTAACCGGTTGCACATCATAATGAGCGTAAATTAACACGGTTGGTTTGCCCGGTGCTTTGTCCCAACTTCCATATACATAAGGGTTTCCGTCACTTGGCAATGTTTGTGCCGTTGTCATTCCAATGGCTTTTAATTTATTTACTATCCATGTTGCAGCTTTGTCAACATCTGGTTTATTTGCTGGAATAGAAGAAATGCTCGGGATAGCTATCAACTCCATAAATTCTTTTAAGTGTGCGTTATTATTTTCATCAATATACTTTTCATAAGATGTCAAGGACGGTTTTACTTGTTCTTTTTTTGAAGTTTTAGAATTAACATTCTGTGCAATTGAATTCGTGTTGGCTAATATATTCAAACCAACAAAAATTGTTAGTAGTAAAGATTTTGAAATTGTCATTATGTCTATTGTTTAAATTTAAAGGAATTTTGTTTAGCATTACAGCCAACGGTGAGGCTTTGCTGCAGGTGTGGAAATAGAATTCCGTCTGCCCGTAACCATTGCCGATAATTTTATTTAGCTGAAGTTAAGAACAAAAGCCCAAAGTTGTAGTGTCTGCCCGGAACCAATGCTGAGCAAAGAAAAAATGCTGAAGTTTAGTTTGTCTAGCCACACTTGCGCAAAACCTTTTGTTGAACTAAACCT
>MWTC01000037.1 GCA_002066995.1 Sphingobacteriales bacterium UTBCD1 | reverse complement strand
TTGAGGCGGACAAGTCAGGAAAATATTATTCTTAAGAGCTGCCGGGAAAAATGATCTTAATGAAAACCCGAACTCCATCCCGCCTTATCTAAACCTAACCGCAAAAAGCCGCAGTAAAATTATTAAAGCGTTTGTCTATTTTATGGGATAGTCTTTATAAGAAAAATTATAGAAAGTGTGAATAAGATTAAATCATAATACCTAACTTTCATGTATGAATATGTTGCTTTTATAAAATGTATTCTTTTTAATAATTCTCTTTCATTTTCTTCTTAACAAAAACTAACAAACATGAGAAAAGCAATTTCCTATGGCTGCCTATTGTTGCTTTTTTGCATTCCGGTTTCTTTGTTCAGCCAGACAAGGATGATCACAGGTAAGGTGACCAGTGATAACGGAGCAGCTGTGCCATTGGCGACCATCAATCAAAAAGGGAGCACTAATTCAGTTTCTGCTGATGAAAACGGTCAATTTTCCATTTCGGTTACGGGGAAAAATCCGGTCCTTATAATTACTTCTGTAAACTACCAGACGATGGAAGTGGCGGTGGGCACACAGTCAGTTGTTACTGTACAACTGCATCCTGCAGGCGAACTTTCTGAAGTGGTGGTGACTGCATTAGGGATCAAACGGCAAAAAAGATCCCTGGGTTATTCCGCACAAAGTTTAGATGCGCAGGAGATCACATCATCACATCAACCCAATCTGGTCAATGCAATTCAGGGTAAGATCGCAGGTGTGACTGTCACCAGTACGGGTGGCGGACCGGGTCAAGGCTCTAACATTCTAATCAGAGGAGTGAACTCTTTGAATCTCGGAACCGAACCGCTCTTTGTTATAGATGGAATTCCAATTGACAACAGCACCTCGGGCCAGGGAACAGGAGGTGGCCTCCCGGCATCTATGCCCAACAGGGCCGCAGACATCAATCCGGAAGATATTGAAGGTATCAATGTACTGAGAGGTGGTGCAGCAACGGCACTTTATGGCTTGCGTGGTGCGAATGGTGTGATAGTGATCACTACCAAGACTGCAACCACAGGTAAATTCAGAATCAATTATGCAGCGACTTATGGAATAGACCAGGTAGATAAATTTCCTGAAGTGCAAAGCAAGTTCACACAAGGATATAAAGGTCAATATGACCCCGAATCATTCTGGCCTGAATGGGGCCCAACTATAGCAGCTGCAAAACAGATAGATCCTACTCACCCGGACAAACTTTTCAATCAATATAAAAGAGCTTATATAAATGGTAACCAGTTCCGCAATACAGTGACACTATCCGGAGGAACCGACAAAGCATCTATGTCTTCTTCCATTTCTTATTTCAAACAAAATGGAACTATTCCCTGGACATGGTACCAGGATATTTCAGCAAGGATCAACGGCAGAATGAAATTCAATGACAAATTCAGCATGGGAAGCCAGTTTTATTATATGAATACTGATGGTAATTTTTATGATGCCAACCGTTTCAACGAAAACCTTTCTTACTGGTCTCCCCGCTGGGATGTGAGAGATTACATCAAACCTGATGGCACACAAAAAACATACGGCAATAACAATGCCTGGTGGTCCGCTTATACAGACCGTTTTCGCAGTAATGTGGACCGAATGATCGGGAGCTTTGATTTTACCTACAGCCCTGCATCATGGATCGTGGCCAATTACCGAGTAGGCATGGATTACTATGCAGACAAACGTACGCATACACAACCCGGGCCTAAAGGCGTACCCGGCGAAGTACTAGGTTCTGATGATAATGGAGAGGGTTTTGTAGGACAATACAGGAATTCTTTCCGCCAGATCAACAGTAACCTGATGGTCACTTTGAATCATGAATGGAATGACAAGTTAAAAACAACTTTAAGAGTAGGACATGACCTTTTGAATCGTTCCAGGAATATGGTTGCAGCGGAAGGGAGTGAACTGGTCGTATATAATCTTTTCACCTTAAGCAATGCAAAAGTTCAGAGCGTAGGCCAGTACGATGAAAAATACAGGATCATCGGAGCTTATGGAGATCTTACTGCTTCATATAACAACTATCTATTCCTGTCTGTTACAGGCAGAAATGACTGGACATCTTCACTTGAAAAGAAAAACCGGTCATTCTTCTATCCTTCAGCAAGCCTAAGTTATATTTTCTCAGATATGTTCAAACTGCCTTCCTGGATGAATGAAAGTAAGTTCAGGATATCTCTTGCGCAAATAGGAAAAGATGCAAACCCCTACAGTACAAACGTGGTGTATGTTCCCACAGGCAGCGTTAATATCAATGACATTGTCCGTTTCACAAGAGACAATGCAGCGGGTGATCCGTCTTTGAAGCCGGAGCTGACAACTTCATTTGAAGTAGGTACTGATCTTAATTTCCTGAACAACCGGCTTGGTTTAAACTTTACCTGGTATAAATCCAAGAGTAAGGATCTTATCATGGACGTTTCTACTGCACCGGGTACAGGTCAAACAAGTATCACCTTGAATGCAGGAGAAATTCAAAATAAAGGAGTGGAACTGACTTTGTTTGGGAAACCAGTAGTACAAAAAGATTTTTCCTGGGATGCACAACTGAATTTCTCTGCTAACAAAAACAAGATCTTATCTGTTTATAAAGGTCTTGCTTACATACCCGGCGGATCTTCGTTCGGCTATGGAGGTTCCAGCCCTTCATTCCTTTACAGGCCCGGTTATTCGGTTGGTGATATCTACGGTACTTACTGGATGCGGTACTATGGTACCAAAACTCCTGATCCTTTGCATATAGACAAAAGTCTTCCGATCATTATCGGTGCAGATGGGTTTCCGGTAAGAGCTCCGGGCTCCAGCATAAAAGTAGTTGGTAATTCCATGCCGGACTGGATTGGAAGCATTACCAACACTCTTCGCTATAAAGGATTTGCACTCAGCTTTATGTTTGACGCCCAGCAAGGTCTTAAAAAATGGAACCAGTTAGACAATTTCATGGCAGCATTCGGAATTGCCAAGTACACCGAAAACAGGGATCAGATGATCGTTTTTCCGGGTGTGCATGCCGATGGAACTCCCAATACCAAACAGGTTTATGTAGGTCAAGGTATAGGACCGGATAACGTTAATTACGGCGATGGATATTACAGGAGAATTTATCGGGGCGTTACGGAGAATTTTGTTCAGGACGCAAGCTGGATCCGGTTAAGAACTATTTCACTCAGTTATGCCTTACCTACTTCATTGTTGAAAAAAACATTTATTGATCGTGCAAGCATAAGTTTCACCGGGAATAATCTGTGGCTCTCTACCAAATATAATGGCTTTGACCCTGAAGCAAGTGATGCCATTACCGGGGATCTTACAAGCAGCTCCCAGGCAGGATTTACTTATCCTCCATTGAGGAACTTTTTGTTCAGCATTAATGTAACCTTTTAAATTTATCATCATGAAAAAATATATGAAACTCATTTATTTGTCAGTGATGGTAACTATGTTCTCAGGATGTAAAAAATACCTTGATATCAACGAGAACCCAAATGCAAGTACTGATCCTCCGATTGCAGGCCTGCTTGCCAATGTTACCAACCTGACACCTTATAATACATATTATCTTGCTAATCTGACTTCGTACTACACTCAGTATCTGGCATCACCAAGCGCAGGCGGAACAGCAGATACATATCAGCAATCAGATCCAACTACTGCATGGGGAAGCATTTACAATACGATGACTGACCTGTATGACATGAATAATTTTGCAGGCAAAAAAAACCTTATCGCTTACCAGGGTGTAGCCGATATTTTGATGGCCTATAATCTTAGTACCGCCTCTAATGCATGGGGTGATGTGCCTTATTCGCAGGCGTTCCAGGGTGGAGGAAACATGACTCCGGAATATGATAACCAAAAATCAGTCTATGACACCTGCCTAGCATTGATCGACAGAGGAATTGCTATTTTAAGCAGCCCTAATGCTGCAGGCGAACTGGATGGTCCAAGTGATTATATTCACAACGGCGATTTGAATGCATGGATTAAAACAGCATATTCTTTAAAAGCAAGGCTGCTGAACCAGGTAAGCAAACAATCTTCTTACAGCGCTACTGCAGTACTTTCCGCAGTTGACAAAGGATATACATCAAATGATGATGATGCACAGATCACAGCTTTTGAAGTGCGCAATCCCTGGGCACAGGCTGCAAGAAACAATGCAAATCTTGTTCTGGATGTTTGGCTCAGTTCATATTTCGTTAATGCTACCAATGGAAAGATCTATGGTGTTTCCGATCCCCGGCTTCCGCAGATCACCAATAAAACCGATTCAGGGGATTACAGGGGCACACCAAATGGCGCAGGATTCCAGGGAATAAGGAACACAGATCATGTACAATGTTATATTGACGTCAATAAATGGTACTCCAGCACCAACTCCCCATTGATGATCCTTACAAATTCTGAATTGCGTTTCGTTGAAGCGGAAGCTGCTTTCAGAAGCGGACAACTGGACAGAGCATACACTGCTTACCTTGCAGGCATACAGGCAAGCATGCAAAAGCTGAATGTAGCAGCAACCGATATCAATACTTATATTACCAATCCGGCAGTGGCTGTCGGTAAAAATAATCTGACATTGAAACTGATCATGAAAGAGAAATATGTTGCCACATTTTTACAACCGGTGGCCTGGGATGATATGAGAAGATTCGATTACAATTACCAGGGTTTCCAGCTGCCTGTGAATGTAAGCCTGGCCACATTCATCAGGAGAGCTGATTATCCAAGTACAGAAACTACCAGGAATGGCGCTAACGTACCTGCCTACCAGCGTACAGATCATCTGTGGTGGGATCAGTAAAAATTTTATAAAATAAATTTTAAGGAGAGGAGAGTAATTCTTTCTCTCCTTATTTTTTTCTCATTCTTTTTAAAAAGTTCCGGATCTTACTTCTCATCACGCAGAATTTCTTCCGGCATTGATAATCCCGAAAGAACAACGCATCGCCAGCTTTTCATATATCTTCTTCTCCGGCGGCTGTACCATTGCATCATCCATCTCCCTTATCTTAGTCAGTGCATATTGCTGGATCGTCAGTAACGGCAACACTATTTTTTCACGCATCTGGATAGACAGATGATCTACAGGATAATCTTCCATCAATTCCGGGTGGCCGGTTATTTTATACAGGTATTTTTTCGTCAATTCAAATTCTTCAAAGATCATTTTCCATATCTCTCCAAAGCGTTTGTGATGCAATAAAAACTCCGTAAGAGGAAAAAATGATTTCATCATTGCCATCTCGCAATTGTCCAGTAAGGTTTTAAAAAACAATGACTCATGGTACAGTTGACGGAGCTGAGACAATTTTCCCTGTTTCTCCATATACCGCAGTGCAGAACCAACCCCGTAATACCCGGGCACATTTTGTTTCAACTGGCTCCATGAACTGGCAAAAGGTATTGCCCTCAGGTCACTCAACGATATTCCCGAAGACAGTCCTCTGGTAACCGGGCGGCTTCCGATATTTGTTTCACTGTAAAAACGCAAGGGGCTAACCTGTACCAAATAGTCGGTAAGATCAGGATGATCTCTTAATGCCCGGTAAGCTTCAAAGCCTGCCTGGGATAGCTCAGTCATCAGGTTTTCTTCGGCATTGTCAAACGTAGCTTTGCCGGGTGAAAACAGGTCATTTGATAAGCCGGCATTCAATAATTGTTCCATGTTGAACTGTGCCGCATCAACTGTTCCGAAGTTGGAGCTTACCGTCTGACCCTGTACCGTAAGTTCAATGTTGGAATTGGAAATATTTTTTCCCATCGAAGCATAAAACTTATGTGTTTTGCCGCCGCCTCTTGCCGGAGGCCCTCCCCTGCCATCAAAGAAGATCACATTGATCCCAAACTCTCTTGAAATATTGGTTAGTTCTTCTTTTGCTTTATAAATACTCCAGTTTGCCATCAGGTAACCGCCGTCTTTGGTTCCATCAGAAAAACCAAGCATAACGGTTTGCCTGTTTCCAAGCCTATTGAGATGATCTTTGTAAACAGGATTGCTGTAAAGTGTTCTCATTATCCCTGCTGCACGTTGCAGATCGTCTATTGTCTCAAACAACGGAACAATATCAATGTTAATCGCCTCTTTTTTCCATCCGCCCAATAAAAATAAAGCATACACTTCCATTACATTCAATGCCGTTCTGCAATGACTGATTACATAACGATGGCAACCTTCTTCCCCGTTCTGCTGTTGGATAAAACGTATCGCCTGTATCGTTTTAAGTGTATCCTTATGAACAGGATCAGGAAATACTTCAGAGTTGACCGTACCTGTCAGGCTGGTTAATAATTTTATTTTCCCCTCTTCATCCAGTGCAAGGTACCCCGGCAAAAGAAATTTCTGGTCCGTAGCCAATGTTTCAAACATTTTCTCATGCACGGTGCTGACCTGCCGGATATCCAGTGAAGCAAAAAACAAACCGAATAGCCCGATCTTATTAATAAGCTGATTCACCAGGTGTAGGAATAAACCATTGTGCCGGTGAATGATGATATCTTTTATTTCCAGCAATGGTTTCAATACATCGCTCTTATGCAGGCTCGTATTGTGGCCGGGAATAAACAGGTTTTGATATAATTTTACTTCCAGCTCACTTAATAAAACATCTACCCCTTCAAAAGTGAGCCTGTGCTTCAATCTTCTTACTTCAAGATAGTAGCATTTGATGACAGCGCTACGTAATGCTTCGGCTACCTGTAATGTGGTATCACTTGTCACAAAAGGATTGCCATCCCTGTCGCCACCGGGCCAGAAACCCATCCGGATAACAGGATTATTTCCGGCTATCGCTTCAGGAAAACGGGACAATAAAGATGATATGATTTTTCCGGCAGCAGGATAAAAAACATTTTCAAGATACCAGATAAGGCTTATTGCTTCATCATAGGGCGTGGGCATTTTCTTTTTGAAAAAAGGCGTTTTCCCCAACTGCTGCAAATACATATTGACCCGGCTTGTATTATTTTCTGCCAGCGCCCTGGACAAATCGTTGATGATGCCCAACACTGATCCGGGATAAAACTGGGTAGGATGCGCCGTCAATACCAGGCGTATTGAAAAATCTTTCAGCTTCCGGGAAAATTCTTTTTCCTTTTTATTTTCCAACACCTCAGATTCAAGATACTTCAATGTTCCCACGCCCTGCATATCATTGACATTTCTGAACGCAGCATCTTCCAGAGCATCAAACAACACAACCTGGCGTTCTATGTACTGGACAAAACGGAACAACAGATCATTCTTATCGCTTTCATTTTTATAGGTTATATGTTTGCTGAAAAAATCTTCAATGATCTCTTCCGGGCTTAATTTTTTGGAATAACCTTCTTCACAATTATTAAAAAGCAATGAAAGCAGGATTCCTGTCTTTTCAATCCGGTGAAAGGGAAGAGATGTGAACAGGCTGTTGTAAAGTTGGAATTTAGTAACGACTCCATCCCTGAACTGCTGCAGCGGGATATTATTATTATCATTCATCCTGGAAAATTTTTTTTTTGAACAGACAAAAGCAGTTGTGAGTGAATATACTTATTTTATGAAGACAGCTGAATAATGTTCTAACAAAAATGCCTCCCGCAGTACGGAAGGCATTACCCGAAAAAAATATTATTTAATTATTCAGCTTCTTTTTTCCCTTCCGTTTTTTCTTCTGCCTTTTCAGCTGCAACGGCCTGCGTGGTTTCACTCTTCTTCCTGCTGCCGGCACGACGGGTTTTCTTAGCTCCTGCTTTCACTTCCTCTTGACCCTTTCCATAAACCTCATTGAAATCCACCAATTCGATCAGCGCTAATTCAGCATTATCTCCCGGGCGGGTGCCCAGCTTGATGATACGGGTATATCCTCCGGGGCGGCCGGCCACTTTTTCCGCAACCGTACCAAACAATTCAGTTATCGCTTTTTTATCATTCAGGTAACTGAAGACCACCCTGCGCTGGTGCGTAGTGTTTTCTTTGCTTTTCGTGATCAATGGTTCCACATATACACGTAATGCTTTTGCTTTGGCAACAGTGGTAACAATTCTTTTGTGCGCAATCAGCCCACAGGCGAGATTGCTCAATAATGCATCTCTGTGCGCTTTGGTGCGGCTTAGATTTTTTACTTTGTCTCCGTGACGCATGACTTAAAATTTTTCCGGTCAGACCGTGTCAGGAATTCTGACCTACGTTAATAATTCAAAAAATAAAGAGCAACAACCGGTGAGGTCTGAAGCTTTTCACTTTTTATTTTACAGATCTTCTTTTTCCAGTCCCAATTTGCCGAGATCCATTCCGAAATGCAATCCTCTTTCCGTAAGCACCTGCTCGATCTCTGCAAGGGATTTCTGCCCGAAGTTGCGGAATTTCATCAGGTCTTCCTGCTCATACTGTACCAGTTCGCTGAGCGAGTTGATCTTGGCGGCTTTCAGGCAGTTGAAAGCACGTACAGAAAGATCAAGATCTTCCAGCGGCGTCTTCAGCACTTTGCGTAATTGCAGCGTTTGCTCATCCACAAGATCTTCTTTCTTTTCTTCTTTGTTATCAAAAGTGATGTTCTCATCAGTAATGATCATCAGGTGCTGGATCAGAATGCGGGAAGCCTGCTTCACGGCTTCTTCGGGATGAATGGTGCCGTCAGTAGAAACTTCCATGATCAGTTTCTCATAATCCGTACGCTGTTCCACACGGGTATTTTCAATGGTGTATTTCACATTTTTTATCGGTGTAAAAATGGAATCGATCGGAATATAACCCAGCGGCGCATCTTTCAGTTTGTTTTCCTCTGCCGGTACGTATCCACGGCCTTTACCAATGGTCAGCTCGATATCCATGCGGGCAGAAGCATCCAGTGTGCAGATGAGCAAGTCAGGATTCATCACCTGGAATGAATGAGTCGCTTCACCGATCATTCCGGCAGTGAATTCTGTTTTGTTCTTCAGTGATAATATGATTTTTTCATTAGACACCTCATGATCCACTATCTTTTTAAAACGAACCTGTTTTAAATTAAGGAAGATCTCAACCACGTCCTCACTCACACCATTCATCGTTGCAAATTCATGATCCACTCCTTCAATCTTCACTCCCACGATTGCATATCCTTCCAGTGAGCTGAGTAATACCCTGCGAAGCGCATTGCCAATAGTGACGCCAAAGCCGGGTTCCAGCGGGCGAAACTCAAAAAGAGCTTCAAAGTCTGTTGCTTTCTGCAGAATGATCTTATCGGGTTTTTGAAAATTTAAAATTGCCATATTGAAATTTTAATTTTATTGATTTAATCCTGGTAAAAAATTAAAAGCCAAAAGTGAAAATTCAAAACTTATCCGGAGAAAAATCCTTTTTACCTTTAATCTTAATTTTTTTAATTCATTATTTAGAATACAACTCAATGATCAGTTGTTCTTTGATGTTTTCCGGAACGTTTTCCCTTTCAGGGTAAGTGATGAATGTTCCTTTTAACTCCGCCTCATTCCAGTCCAGCCAGCTGAACTTCGGATTCTTGCCACGTACCTGGCTCGTGATGGATGTTCTGCCTTTGCTTCCTTCTTTGATCGAGATTACATCACCTGGCCTCAGTTGAAATGAAGGGACATTAACCACTTCGCCATTTACTTCAACGTGTTTGTGGCTTACCAGCTGACGTGCTGCCGGACGGGAAGGAGCAATACCTAACCTGAACACAGTGTTATCCAAACGGGCTTCAAGCAGTTTGATAAGATTTTCACCGGTCACTCCCTTACGGCGGGATGCTTCTTCAAATGTTTTTCGGAACTGGCGCTCCAAAACACCATAGGTATATTTTGCTTTTTGCTTTTCACGTAACTGCAAAGCATATTCACCAAGGCTCTTGCGCTTGCGTGTAGCACCATGCTGGCCGGGAGGATTGCTGTTTTTGCCCAACCACTTACCATTGCCTAAAATTGGCTCTCCAAAAATGCGGGAAATCTTGGTCTTAGGACCATTGTATCTTGCCATAATTCTGTTTCATTTCAGTTTTTTTAAACTCGGTGTTTCGATCGGTAAAAAACTGTAAAAAATTAATCGGACACCCTTTATTAAAATGAATTGCACTGATCCTTTCAGTACAATTATGACTTTCTTTCTTTATGTAGCAGCAGTTCAGATCCTGCGCCTTATTTCAAATAATAATTATACTCTTCTCTTTTTCGGGGGACGGCATCCATTGTGCGGCAATGGCGTCACATCTTTGATCATAGCCACTTCTATTCCGTTTTGGCTAAGAGCCCGGATAGCGCTTTCTCTTCCTGCACCTGGGCCTTTTACAAACACATCCACTCTTTTCAGCCCTGCATCAAATGCAGTCTTTGCGGCATCTGCTGCTGCCATCTGGGCTGCATAAGGCGTATTCTTTTTTGATCCTTTAAAACCCATCTTGCCCGCACTGCTCCAGGAAATCACCTGGCCTGTTTTATTCGTAAGGCTTACAATAATATTATTGAAGCTGGCAGTGATATGTGCATCGCCATAAGTATCCACTTTCACTACTCTTTTTCTTGCTGCAGCTTTTGCACTCGGTGCTGCTGCCTGCTGTGCTTTTGCCATAATTCTTTTTAAATTCAAGGTTCAAGACCCGGGCCCGATATTTTCTGCCCCGGCCTGTCAATCTTTATTTCTTCGGTGCTTTCTTTTTACCTGCTACTGTCTTACGCTTTCCTTTACGGGTACGGCTGTTGGTACGGGTGCGTTGTCCGCGGACAGGCAATCCCTTACGATGACGAACCCCGCGATAACAGGCAATATCCAGTAAACGCTTAATGCTCATCTGAACTTCAGAACGCAGAGCCCCTTCCACTTTCAATTCATCATTGATGGTAGAACGGATCGCATTCTGCTCCTCATCAGTCCAGTCATTCACTTTTTTATCACGGCTGATATTATTCTTATCAAGGATATACCGGGCAGTAGAAGGACCTATACCATATATATAGGTAAGCCCTATTTCTCCCCTTTTGTTCTTTGGTAAATCAACACCGGCAATACGAGCCATATTTCTTAATTATAATTTTTTACTTTTATTCGCTTCCAATCACCTGTATGCGGCAAGCAGAAACCTGTTACTAATTAACCTTGTCTTTGTTTGAAACGGGGATTCTTTTTGTTGATCACATAAAGCTTTCCCTTGCGGCGGACGATCTTACAATCTGCGCTGCGCTTTTTTATGGATGCTCTTACTTTCATAATCGTTTCTTATTTCTGGTTACTAAATTATTCCTGTCTCCCGTCCTGTCTTTGTTTCTTTATTTATATCTCAGTTTAATCCTTCCTCTTGACAAATCGTATGGACTCATTTCCACCTTCACTTTATCACCCGGCAATATCCGGATATAGTTCATTCTCATTTTCCCCGAAATGGTAGCCAGTATTTCGTGGCCGTTTTCAAGCTTCACCCTGAACATCGCATTTGAAAGCGCTTCTATTATCCTACCATCCTGTTCAATTAGGGGTTGTTTTGACATACAATTTTTGGGAGCGCAAAGATAAGAGTAACAGCCTTAAAAAAGAAAAAAGGGGTATTTTTTTTGGTAGTGGTCTGCCAAAACTACAATTGAGTCTTAGAAATTCGGTTGAAATCTCTTTTTCAGGCTGATTCCAGGCCTATTTTGGTCATCTCCCGGTGCAGATTCTGCAACTCATGGACACTTAAAGGCGCATTGAAATGCCGGCGATCCTCCCGGTACCACATCTCAATATTGGAAAAATCTCCTTTTTTGGGGGTCACTAACCGGAAAGGCCCTTTCATATATTTCACGGAACTTTCTGATTCCTGCTTTTGAAAACCCAGTTTCATCAGTTGATTTTCATCTACAGGAAGCGGAAACATTTCGCCGGGGTCGTACCAAAACTCCTGGATACCATTGTTCACATAAGCCTGGTTGTCTTCATGGCTTATTTTTGAAACAGTTCCTTCCCTCATAACCCCATCATCATTTACCATGATAATATCACCTTGTTTTAATTCTCCGACTTTTAACATATAAATCGTTTTTAATAATTCAATTTACGAAAGTTCATATAATAAAAAACTGACACCGGGCAATCAGCTTATATTTAAGCTACACTAAAGCCATTCTTTTGTTCTTGACCAACTGGTATTTAACACCGGAGAAAGAAAAGAAGAGGGTTATTTCCAGAAATGGAAAGCCCTCTTTTTTAATTCGATCTGCTGAATTATCTGACCGGGTTACCCTGTGCATCAAGGTATTGGATATTGCCGATATTCAGTTCGCTAATACCATTAGCGATCTTAGAACGGTCACCAACGATCACCCAGGTAAGATGTGAAGGTTTCACTACTTCTGTTGCTGCCGACCTGATGTCATTCAGTGAAAGATTTTTCAACATGGAAGCATAACTCTGTAAATATCCAAGCCCGCGGTTATAGATCACGGCATCCGACAGAGTACCCGATACAGCCGAATTGGTTTCCCACACTCCCGGCAATGCCATCACGGTGTTTTCCTGCACCTTGTCAAATTCTTCCTGTGTGGCCGGCCGGGTCGTAATATATTCTTCAATCTCCTTCTTTAATTCCACAACAGATTCTTTGGTCTTATCCGTCTGCACCGGCGCATAACCGGTAAAGAAGGAAGGTCCCTTAGCCCATAAGATCATTGTTCCCGCTCCATAAGACCAGTGCTTGTCTTCCCTCAGGTTCATATTTACTCTTGATGTAAACTCACCGCCAAGTATGCCGTTCATCAGGTTTATTGCCTCATAATTTTTACTGGTTTCTGAGGGCGAGATTTCAGCAGCAAAGATCACAGACTGCACAGCGCCGGGCTTGTCAATAAGATACACAGAAGGTTTGTCCGGCGACTTCACGTCTTTGATATTCTTAACCGGTACAGAAGCAGGCTTCCAGGACGCCCAGGACTTTTCCAATGATTTTTTAAGCGCATCCATGCTGATGTCTCCCACTACAACAAGGTTTGCAATGTTGGGCCTGAACCAGGTGTCATGAAATTTCACGAGGTCTGCTCTCGTGATCTTTTCCACGCTTGCTGTGGTGCCGCTTCCGGTAAACGGAATATCATAAGCGTGTCCTTTTCCATACAGTAATTTAGGAAGCACACGCAAACCGATCATCACCGGTTGTGACTCTTCCTGTTTGATACTCAACAGCCGTTCTTTTTTCACCCGGTCAAAATCCTTTTGCGGGAATGACGGATTCAAAAGAATATCCGAAAACAGATTAAGAGATGCATCAAAATTTGTTTTCAAGGCATTCATCATAAGATAGGTGTTGTCGAGATCCGAAGAAGCGGAAATGCCTGCACCCAGATCCTGCATTTCAGCGCTGATCTGCAATGCGGTCCTTGACTTTGTTCCCTCTCTCATCATGGTTCCTGCCATAGAAGCTACACCGGGAACGCTCATCTGATCCGAGGCATATCCTGCATCAAAGATCAGTTTCATATTCACTACGGGTACAGACTCTCGTTTCACCAGCCATATCTTTACTCCGTTGGAAAGTTCAGAAGTTTGCACTTCAGGAAATTTAATTTCAGGAGCAGGGCCTAAAGGTGGTTCCACATTCCGGTTGATCACTGTAGGATCAGTAGAAAAATTGCCGTAAGGATTTATTTTCAGAATGTATTCTCCGTCAGAAAGCCAGTCGTTGGCCACTTTCTTTATATCGGACACTGTAGCCTTTTTCACAAAATCATTCGTCACTTTATAGTACGCCGCATCCCCTCCGTAACATTCATTCTGGGCAAGGATATCTGACTTGCCGCCAAATCCGCCAATACGTTCCATGCCTTTGATAAAGCTTGAGAAATAAGAGGTCTTGGCTCTTTCCAACTCATTTACCGTTGGCCCGGCTGTAAATATTTTTTTCAGTTCCTCATTGATCACTATATTGATCTTATTCAGGTCAACACCCGGCTTTGCATCCGCAGTAATATAAAACTGGCCACCGATCTCCCTGTCATCAACAAATGAGCTGACACTGCTTGCGATCTGCTCATCATACACCAGCCTTTTATAAAGCCTGGAGTTCTTGCCGCTGGTCAGAATGGAGGACAGCAAATCCAGTTGTGTCACTTCTTTCGATCCCCATTGAGGCACATTCCAGGTTTTTTGAAGCCGGGCCTGTGGTACCCTGTCCTGGGCCAGTTGTTCATGCGTGCCTTTCATCTTTGCGATCCATTCTTTTTGTTTAGCAATCGGCGGAGAAGCAGGCAGATCGCCAAAATATTTTTTTACTTTTTCATAAGCATCTTCCGCTTTGATATCTCCTGCAATACATACCACGGCATTGTTGGGGCCATAATAAGTTTTGAACCATTCTTTCACATCTTCAAGCGATGCAGCATTAAGATCTTCCATCGAACCGATCACCGGCCATGAATACGGGTGCCCTGCCGGATAAGTATTTTTATAGGTCAAGTCTTCCGATATGGAATAGGGTTCATTGTCTCCCTGGCGTTTTTCATTTTGCACTACGCCACGTTGTTCATTCAGCCTTGCAGAATCTATCACATTTACCATAAATCCCATGCGGTCACTTTCTGCCCATAAGATTTTTTCAAATGCCGAAGTAGGAAAATTTTCAAAATAATTGGTCCGGTCTTCATTGGTGGTGCCGTTCATATCCGTAGCTCCCAGTTTATCGGTAAGCTTGAAATAATCATCATTATTATGCTCGCTTCCGTTGAACATCAGGTGTTCAAACAAATGAGCAAATCCGGTTTTTCCCGGTTTTTCATTCTTCGATCCTACATGATACCATACATTGAATGCGATGATGGGCGCTTTGTGATCTTCATGCACTATAAGGGTAAGCCCGTTATCCAGCACATACTTTTTAAAGGGTATGTCAATATCAGGATATTTTGATTTCGGTTGAGTTGCGGTTTTTTGCTGAGCATGAACTAAACCGGAGAGCATAAAGCTCAGAAGTGCAGTTGCAATGACCTTTCTCATAAAAGTGTTGATTAAAAGTTCTGTTTAAAAAGTTGCCTAAATTATCATTTTTCATCGTATGCAGATATGATCTTTTTGCACAAACAGTAAAACAATTCCCATTCCGGCTTTACAACCTTGATTTTATTGAATCTTTCTTACCGGCCTCAGATCACAATTGAAAGGGGATTTACAATGCAAACGGATGATTTTCTTTTGCTTTTCAGTAATGGTAAACCACAATGGATTTGTTGAGATCTTAAAAGAAAAACTCAATAAAATAATCCCGATTAAAATTTATTCTGTTATTTTAATCACCCAACGATCATAAAGAAATCAAATCTCATTGCTCTGCGAGGCATCCTGCCTCGCAGCACTATTCTGTTGCTTTCAGCAACTCTTATCTTTATAATATTTAAATCCTCTGAAGCTCTGCGAGGCTTTCTGCCTCGCAGCACTATTCTGTTGCTTTCAGCAACATCTTATCCCATTGCTCTGCGAGGCATCCTGCCTCGCAGCACTATTCCGTTGCTTTCAGCAACATCTTATCTTTATAATATTTAAATCCTCAAATATAAGTTACGAATTCGCCGGAGGATATAAGATCCGTGATCAGGCAGCCACTCATTGCCATTGCTCTGCGAGGCATCCTGCCTCGCAGCACTATTCTGTTGCTTTCAGCAACATCTTATCTTTATAATATTTAAATCCTCAAATATGAGTTACCCCATTGCTCTGCGAGGCATCCTGCCTCGCAGCACTATTCTGTTGCTTTCAGCAACATCTTATCCCATTGCTCTGCGAGGCATCCTGCCTCGCAGCACTATTCCGTTGCTTTCAGCAACATCTTATCTTTATAATATTTAAATCCTCTGAAGCTCTGCGAGGCTTTCTGCCTCGCAGCACTATTCCATTGCTTTCAGCAGCTCTTAACTTTATAATGCTTAAAATCCTGAAATATGAGTTACGAATTTATCATTGCTCTGCGAGGCATCCTGCCTCGCAGCACTATTCTGTTGCTTTCAGCAACATCTTATCTTTATAATATTTAAATCCTCAAATATGAGTTACGAATTCGCCGGAGGATATAAGATCCGTGATCAGGCAGCCACTCATTTCCTTACCTTTTCCATCATGGGTTGGATAGATATTTTCAGCCGCCAGCGATACCGGGATATTATTCTCGAAAGCTTTCAGTTCTGCCGTTCCAAAAAGAAATTACAAATAGGCGCATTTGTTATTATGACCAATCATGTTCATACTATCTGGACAGCGCCTGATGCAAATCTCAGCGATATCATCCGCGACTTTAAAACCCATACCAGCAAAACAATCAGCAATTCGATAGCAGAAGAGCCGGAAAGCCGGCGTGACTGGCTTCAATATATGTTCCATTACTATGCGAATGCCTCCCCGGCAAATGACCTGTACAAGGTATGGACAGGAAATAACCATCCCGAAGAAATCACCAATGATTCATTTTTGAAAACGAAGCTGAATTATATACACGAAAATCCGGTAAGAGCCGGATTCGTTGCAGAGCCTTCTCATTACTTATATAGCAGCGCTGCTAATTATGAAGGTAAAACCGGGGTCATGGAGATCGATTTACTATTATAATAAACGCTTCGTGGTTGCCAAAGGCAACAAAATAAGATTGCGAAACTGAAAGTTTCGCAAAGCATCGCTGCATACACTCTGTGAGGCTTCCAGCCTCGCAGCACTATTCCGTTGCTTCCAGCAATATTTCATTCCACATACCCTTCGGTCAGTGAGGGTACGATCCTATTGCTTCCGGCAACATTTCATTTCACATACTTCATCACCGCTTCAAATATTTCACGGCGCAGAGGATTAGGATTATAATAATATCCTGATTTCAGTAATCCCATATTCTGGCGGTTGATGAAAAGGATCACAGACAAATGATATTGCGGCACCACGGTAATGCTTGTACCCGTAAAGCCGGTGTGGCCGAATGTCCCTGCAGGGCCGCCCTTCATAAATGAGTTGGTGCTGTCCATCATCCAGCCAAGGCCGTTATGAAAACGGTCTTCCGTCAAAAAAGAATCAATGACAGAAGAAGAGAGGAATTGTTTTTTCCCGGCCTTTCCTTTATTCAGCAGCATATCCACCAGTTTCTGTGCATCATCCACTGTGGAAAACAAACCTGCATGACCTGATATTCCCTGGTTAGCATACCAGGCATTGCCGTCATTCACTTCACCTTTCAACACATATTTTCTCCATCCGTCCCACGATGCAGGGTCAATTTCTTTTACGGTGTAGCCAAGAGATGAATCATAAACCATTCTTTTTTCATACGGGTTGCCGAATGAAGTGGCGGCAATATTATCAGTCCTTCCGTTCTTCAGCGGGTTGTAGAGTGTGTGCGCCATTCCGAGCGGAATGAAAATATTTTTCTTTTCAAATTCTTCTAATGAAAGCCCCGTAACTTTTTCAATGATCTCTCCGAGTAACATAAAACCGAGATCGCTGTAGCTGCGCCGCTGCCCTACCGGATATTTCAAAGGAAGTGAATGAATAAGTTTATAGGTAGATTCTTTATTTGAAGAGCGGTAAAACAGAGGGTACCATTCAATCAATCCGGCAGTGTGCGTCAGCAGGTGGCGGATGGTGATAGCGCTTTTCGGAAAACTGTCAAAACTTTGTATATACTTACTGACCGGATCATCAACATGGATCAGCCCTCTGTCTGCCAACAGCATGATGGACGTGGTGGTGCCGATCACTTTGGTGAGGGATGCCATGTCGAACAGCGTTTCCGTGTTCATCGCAGGCGGATTTTCCAGGAGCTGATGACCGTAATCATATTTCTGCGAAAAGCCGTAAGCCTGCTGGTAAACAATCTTTCCGTTTTGTTTGATCTCAACCACTGCTCCGGGGATCTCTTGTTTTTCCACTGCCGTATTGAGAACCTTATCAACAGTTGCGATCAGTTCAGCTTTTTTATTCCTGTTTTTTCCTGCCTGTGCATGGGTGGCAGGATGAAAATAACAAACCAAAAAGATCAGCATGAAAATGATCCGCATAACAAAATATTTCAGAGTGACAGGCAAAATGACTTGTAAGTTAGGGAAACTAAGTCAGCCGTTTTAAAAGGGTTTGAGATTTTATTTAAGAAATCCGGTACGGGTTGAAATCAATTTTTCCTTTACCTCTCACTTCTTTGAACATATCGGCCGATTCAGCGGAAAGATAGATCCTTGCCACCTTCTCTTTCTGATCCACATCAAAAGAACCAAGGTTTTTCAGAAAGAACAATGATGACACTCTGAGATAAATGAATGGTTCTCCTGCCAGGTGGTTCTCACAGATCAGATGTATTTTTTCGGGAGGGTTTGAATGGATCACATCAAGCGGTATCTGAAAAAACCATACTCTTGTATTACTCCAGGATTCCTGTGGGGTATAAAATTTGGAAGTGAATATCTTATCGCTTTCAATCTGATACTTTGACCTGAACCAACTGAGGGCAGCTTTACGTATGTTATTGTCGGGCATATAATATTTAAGAATCAAATATTAAATCTCCTTAAGACCACAAGACTTTAAGTATTCAAAAATAGGAGTCAATTTTAGTATCAAAGGTTTTTCATAACCCTTTCTTTCATTATAAAAAATTAAAGTATCCATATGTTGGGTTTTCCAATGTACCAATCAACATTGCCCTATCAAGCAGCATATTTGACTCTTCGCAACAAGTTTCAGGAAGTAGTGCACAATTATGACAGGCTGCCAGATTACATGAGTTCGGACCTTGTCCGTGGCTGTCAATACAGATTGGGTCGCTTGAACACCACCTTGCATTTTCAATAGCATTATAAACTATTGTTTCAAGATTGCCCGGCTTACCTTGTCTGACAAGACCACCTAAAGAACCTTCTGAATCACCTGATGCAGTGTAAATCAAAACTCCGTTCATTATTTCATTTGGGAATTCCAAGTTGCAATAAATTCTTTCTCTCAAAGCTGAACTTCCATAACCACATTCATAACTAAACTGGTTAATGACTAAATGGGCAAATGTGTGAATCAAAACAAACTCAGGTTTTATTTCTCTTCTCTTTTGTCCTTTTAATTTCCATGAGCGATTATAATTGTCAGACAATAATTTTGCTCGTTTTTTCACTTCATCTTTGGTAGCCCACTCTTTCAAACGCTTCTCATTGAACTCAAAGAAAACACCTTCACCTTTTACAACTATTGCAGGGAGCCATTCAATTGTTTGGCCAAGTTTTATGAAGTTCTTTTTTTCAATCAAGGATTTTCCATCATCAGGAAGCCATCTGGAAAAACCGACAAATGCTCTTGTCTCTCTCAACTTATGTAGTAAACCAATGTTTATAAAACCATTGCTGATTGCTCCACCTGTTTCTGAATCACCATAAGTATTCGCCTTATATTTTATAACAAAGAAATCCTGATTTTCTCCTCCGGCTTCACCCAGTATTGCATCATATTCCATCTTGCGGTATTTCTCCTCTGAATCATCGGTAGCTGAATTTTCAGCACTTGAAATTCTTTTCGTTGCTGCATCCAATAATTTTTCAGTATAGTATTTTGTTTTATCAGGGTTGAATTTTTGTTCTGCAACTAATTCAAATCTCATTCTGTCAAATTTTCCATCAACCATTCCTGAAGTCAGCCACCGCCAATTCTTTTCTAATACCTCAACCAAATGTCTATCAACAGATTTTTCCCATTGAGGTAAATATATTGAACTACGAACATGTGGAAAGTAAACATTTGAAGCACCTTTTTGAACAACCCTAAGTTCTTCACCACAATGTTTTGTATTACCTCTATCTTTTTCCTCGCCAAGCCAAGGGCGACCGCCTGAACACACTACCCCAATTCTTGTAAGTGCATTTTCATTGAAAGCGACTCCCATAGATTTTTGAGCACCACAACTGCAAGTAATTTCTATGCCACTTAGAGCTCCTGAATTTCTGCCAGCTCTTAAGCGAAGATTATGTATACCCTCTGGATTTGCACCATTGTGAACCCACTCCATAAAAGGGAAATCCTCTATATGTCCATGTTTGGGGCAAATTGCAATAAAACGAACTGGAATTAATCGTTGCCTTTTTCTTTCAGGAATTTCAGCACAGGACCTTCCTGAACTAAAATGAATTCCAGAGCAAATTGGTTTGTGCGAATCGTAAATTGAAACTTTCTCCATGTGACCACACCTTGTACAGTAGTGCCACCGTGGAAATCTTATGAATGGAATTTTAAGTGACGGATTTGTAACACCTTGTCCTGGGTCTCTGAAATCTGGTGGCAATCTGAATTCCTTTACTCCTAATCTTTTTGCCAAACGTTCTTCTGTTACTTTAAATTCATCCAGTTCAGTAATGGTCCTGAATTTTTCTTCCCACATATCAAGACCGACAACCATCAATGATTCATCCTTTGGAAAGTTTATCATCTGTCCAACTCCCCAAGGCGAAATTATCTGCGATCTTCTTATTGGTTTTCTAGCTGGCATATTTTTAATTATCAATGTTTAAGTATACTGCAGGAATCACGTACGCTTCGCAGGTCGAATCAACATTTCTCATTGATGTTGGCGTTGGCCATGCCCGTGCTTTTATATCTTCTGATGGATTTGTACCTGCAGGATACATTAAAGGAATATTATTTTGTAGTCCGAATGAACCGTAAACAAGTGGTAATTCATTTTTCCAATAGTCTAATCTCTCTTCAATCAGTTCCAATGTCTTTTCGTATTCTTCATCATCAATCAAATGTACTCTGTTAAAAATTATTTGAGTTACTCTTTCAATAATTTCACTTTTAGGAAAAGGTCTTGGTGATGTGAAACTATGATCATTAGAATACAATCTAATAAGCCCTACTAATATAGCATGCAATGCCCTTTCTCTGGCAGGAGTTGAAAAAGGAGTAACACTTGTAGGTTCAACCTTACTATAGATTTTGGAATGATAATCCTGAAAGTGCTCAAAATGAGATCGGTCCCTTGGCTTTGAACAATTATAAATTGTAAAGACAAGACCTGGACCTTTCTTTGAACGACCAACACGGCTTGTTGCCTGTATATATTCAGAAGTAGTTTTTGGTTGTCCGATTACTGTCATCAAACCCAAACGTGGAACATCAACACCAACTGAAATCATGTTTGTTGCAAGACACACATCAACCGGATATTCAGTTTTATCTCCTGTCCATGATTTTGAAAGTTGTTCCAAGTATTCAGGAATGTCATTGCTATTGATACGACTTGTTAATTCAATATCTCTATTGATGAATCTTTTTTCATCACCTTTAATTGCTTTACGAATCCAAATTGAATTCATGTATTCCCGTATGTCTGCACGAATGAGTGTTGCGGCATGACCTAACTCACGAATGCTATTGAAGTAAGTCAATGCAGTCCAATATGGGTCTCTTAGAATTTCTTCTGCAACTGGAATTGATTTTATTGATTGCAATAAAGCAGAAAGAACTCTTACCTGTGCAGTTGCATGTGAGGGTAAAGCAGATGCAAAAATACCTGCATAAATTCTACCTGTGCTTGTCGCATCCTCGTATGCAAAAAAAGAATCCCCGGCATTCAAACATTGAACAGGGAAAATGTTCACATTGTTTGTACCTCTGCCATAAAGCGCATTTATTTGTTCTTTGGCTCTGCTGATTGTTGCAGTTGATGCAATGATTTTTGGTTTAATGTTATTTGAAGTGCAGAGTTCTTCAATCATTGTTTCATACAAGCCAACCATTGAACCCAACGGACCCGAAATTAAATGCAACTCGTCTTGAATTATTAATTCCGGTGGAGAAAACGGTCTGTCATTTCCTCTGAAACCAAAAATCGTTTTTGCTTCTGGTCTCCAGGTAAGCATTGCAAACTTGTCAACAGTTCCTATTAAGAGAGTAGGTGGATTATCGTAAATATCTTCATCAATAACAACAAGTGGTAAGTTGTAATCAGGCTTTGAGAAATCGCAATGTTGGTTATCGCATTGGTAAATAATCGTTTCGTATGTTCCAACTATCCTTCTCTTGTAACCTTTTACTTTGTTTGTTCTGGCTTCTTTCAGATAGCCCATTTGAGAACCGCACCAGGGACATTTCAGAACAATGAAAGGATTTTCTTCCTCTCTGCCTTGCTCCATCCTCTGAAATGCTCTTCTTGCTTCATCTCTTTTGTTTGGAGTTGAATCAGAACCTACCCAAAGCCCAATCGAGATTCTATCTGAACCCAATTCTTCTTCATTCTCTTTTCTGATTTTATCACAGGCACAAATCAATGCTGCTGCTCTTTGAAATTGTTGTGCTGTGAGCAATCGCAATGTGTAACGCATCAGCACTGTTGTGCCTAAATCGTTTTTGTCTTTTAATCTTTTCAGGAAAATTGTAAACGCTGATAAACCCAAATATGCTTCTGTTTTTCCTCCACCGGTAGGAAACCATATGAGGTCAACCATTTCTCTGTCTGCATGGCTTGCATCTAACATTGAGTTGAGATTCATCAAGATAAATGCAAGCTGGAACGGTCTCCAAGACCCAACTAATAAACTCCCCGTTATAGGATTAACAGGGTAAGTGTTTTCATCCAGTATGTTTGGGAAAACACCTTCCTCTCTCCCTTCAACTTGTGGCTGGTCAACTTCACCGACTTGCCCATTTATGATATTCCAATTTCTTGTTTTTATGCTATAGTTTAACTGTTGTAATAGCATTGCACGATTCATTAACCTGAAAGCACGATTCACGCTTTCATTCTTATTCAGCAACTCAACTCCCTCTTTCATTCGCTGTAAAGACAATCTGCAACTTTCAATGTGCCTCAATGCGGTTTTTAAAAGTTCGTCTTTCAATTCAGCTTTTGCAATTTCTTCTTGCTCGTTTATCCATGCTTCATATTCTGAATTTAGTTTGACAAGGTTTGTAGTAATGTCTTTATCTGACAAATCACTTAGGTCAAACATTTTCAGTTCAACGCTTTCCAATTCTTTCGGAACGATGGGTTTTATTTCATAAACAGGGATTGCCTCGGTTGTGATTGAACTTGTAAATTCAATATCGTTGTCATTCCATGATGGTGAGCAACCGTGCCCGACTGCAAATGTTTTTTTCTTCCGGAATAAAAGCAGATTTGATTTTTCATCATCCTTGTCTGTTTTGGATACTGCTGCTTTGTATGGACAAAAACATTTTTCGTTTGCACTCACTGAAAACGAAACCTGGAAAAAGCAATCTTCATTCTTAATGTTCTCTGCTCCTCCTGTGTTTTGATTTATTAAAGTGAATGTGAGCAGGTGTAAGTTTTTATCTAATTCTTTTCCGTGTGTTCTGTTACGGATATTAAGTTTCAGGTTTATTGGATTGCCTTCTTTGTCCGCCAAATCTTTATCAATGAACTTTCCTGACTGTAACGGAATCTCATTTGCAGCTAAGGCGAATTTCTGGTCAAGGGGTATTCGGTAGTATGCTTTTCTTGTTACAGTTGTTCCATCTTCTTTCTGATAACTATATTCTTTGATTTCATAAACACCAACATTTACTTTGATAGTGAAACCGTCTTTCGGAATTTTTGAAAAACAACTAAATCCCATTGCAGAAGGAAGAAAGGAGTTTGCAAGTCCGATTTCTTCCTCGAAGTCTTCTGACATGTCAATAGGTGTATTGATGTCTTCTACTGTTACAGGGTCATCAATTTCTTTCTTTTCATTCTCAAGCTCTTGAAAAACATCTACCTCTTCTGTTGAAGTAGAATCAATCTCCTCAATCTTTGCTGCTTGCGGGAATAATATACCTGCACCATATCGTAATCTTGGTGGTTCGTTCAATAAAATTTCTTCTCCGTTCTCTTGAATGTGAGGTTTGATTGGGTCAGGGCCAATCAATTCTTTCTTTATGAATTTAAGAATTTCGTCCCTCATGCTAATTGAGTTTGCGTTTTAAAATTTCCCTGTATTCATTCCTTATTTCTTCCGAAATGAAAAGTGTCAAGCCATATTTTGCTCTGCTCATCCCTACATACAATAATGACTTTGCAATTTCACTTGTCAAATCTTCTATGTCAGTTATAAAAACATAGTTACTTTCCATACCCTTGTATGATTGCACGGTTGCAAAGCCAAAATAATTTTGGGATGGTGAAATCTCTTTGTTGTTTTTTATTTCTTTTATTGGAAACCCGGAAAATGAATTGGAACATGAGTTCTCAAATTTCATGGATGACATAATTATCAGCTCGTTCATTGGAAGTTTGCTTGCTGAGAGTTTTTGTAATTGATCAGAGAGCAATATTTTTTGATGTGCTTTGTCTCTATAGAAAAGATATTCTACGGGGATACCTTCAAGGTAATCGAGCAAAAACGGAGGCTTCTTAAATCCTGAAATTAAGGAAGTTTCTTCGCCAATTTGTTTTGTGTTCCTGCAATTTATTTTCAGTAAAAAGTTTGAGTGCTGACCTGAACCTTTCAGCAAATCAAACATTTCTTCTCTAGTAAGCTGTGCATAGATTGCTTGCCTTTCAAAGTCACCGTAGATTTCCCAATTTCCATTTGTCAAGCCTCCTTTTACCATTGAATCAAACAAACTCAAATATTCTTCTCTGATTAAGTCCTGACCTTCATCAACAATCAATTTGTCAAACTTCTTGCAGATTCCTTTTTGATAAATGTTCTTCAACAATGTCGGTAAATACTTACTGTAAAAATCCTGTTTGCTGCTTTGATTTTTATCGTAGTCAAAGCCTTTTGATTGCTCAAACAAAAAACTGTGTAAACTTGAAACTATGATTTTGTCTTTCCAATCTTCAACTTGCTTTTGCATCCACTCACCAATAAGGCGGTTGTAACAAGTGAGAAAAACTGTTTTGCCTTCGGCTGCTGCTCTCACTGCTGATTCAAGTGCAATCATTGTCTTTCCTGTGCCTGCACTTCCCTGTGTAACACTTCTTTCATTGAGCTGAATTGAATCAAGAATTCTGTATTGTTCTTCTGTGTATTTTTTTACTTCCTTGTCAAACTCCGCTAATCGTTCTTTTACTGTCCGCACTCTTTCAAAATCTCCTCTCAGGAAATCACAAAGCAATTTCAAATCATTTGCATCAGGCAATGAATCTTTTTCTGAAAACCATCTTTTGTTTTTGTATTTGTTGGTGAACTGTTTTATAAGATTCTGAAAAAATACCTCTGTTCCCGCACTGATTGAATCTTTGTCAAGAATCTGCCAAGGTTCATATTCTACACTGTGCTTGTCAAAACTGATGTGTGGGAATGCACACAAAAAGCCGGAAAGTATATTTGTGAACTTGTGTCCTTTACCGAATTGCTTTTCAATAGCAGAACGCAATGAGAACATTGCATCTCTTGCCTGGTTGAACGGCCCAACATTGCTTGTGTTAGTTACATTGAATTTGTTTGTGTAGTGCCAAACCCCGTCAATACATTTTACATCACCGCCTTTTACTTCCATCACAAAAATTCCACCGCCTGGAATCAAAATCAGAAAATCAATTTCACCATACAAGCGAACCGTGTGTTGCGAAAGGTTGAGTGAATGCAACACAATCCAATCTTTTGTGAAAGGACTGTTCTTGAAAATCTCAAACAACATTTTCTCACCCGTGCTTTTGCAACTCTTGTCAATATATGGTGGTAGCAGTTTTGCCATTAGATAATTTCTTTTTGAAGTAACCTATTCACATAACGAACATCAATATTCTCCCACAAATTTGAAATCTCAACAACTTTTAAAACAATTACACTGCCTAATCCTTCAATAGAAATTCTTTGGTTGATAATGGAACTATCTGCAAACACATGAATCTGTGCTTTGATTTTGTTTGTGATAAAGTCAGATGCCTTCATTCTCCACCCTGTCATTTTTCTGATGGCTTCTCTGACTGTTGTGATATTGTCATTCAACAGATTTGAGTCTGTGAGTAGTGCAATGCTGATTAGGTCAGCGTTGTCATCGGGGCCAATTCTACTTTCGTCCTGCAACCAGGTTCTGATTGTAACCTCATGTTTCTTACAATCATTCTTCCGTAAGTCCTCAACTAACTTTTTGAAATCACATCCGATTGATGCGTAGTATTCTTTCAAAAGATTTCTCCAAAGTTCTGTCCACTGTTTTACTGCAGCTAATTCTTTAGAATTGGTATTCTTCTCAACCAACTCAACTAAAATATCTCTGTCTGTATTTATGAAGGCAAGCACGTCACCGCAAGCAATTGCATCAATTTTTTTCCGATAGATGTTACCCTTTTCACCTTTTGGAGAATTAACAAGCTCATTTATGGCTAGAAACCGATGTGACTCATTAGAATAAAAGAAATAATCATTATCAAAACCTACTCGCTTTGCCTTTATGCTGTCAATCAGATTCCCTTTTGCAGCGTATCTTAAATACTGAGCCTTGTCAAGTTTGAACTCAAAATCCAAAATGTCAAACGAACTTTCAGAAGTTGTTTCGCTTACCCCATCATCTGAATACAAATCGCTGAAACCTTTTCGCTTTACCGAATCAGTTTCTAAACGAATGCCTTTGCTGTTTATGGTAGCCTTAATATTCTCGATGTTTTGTTTGTTTCTTCGTTGCAGAGAATTGTAATACTTATTTTCAAACTTGTAGAACAATACTGTGAGTTCTGAGATAAGGAATGATGAAAGAATTCTGTTAATGTTGTTTGACTTTACCCATCCTGTCAGAATTGCTTTCCATGATTTACTTGAAAGTAACTTGTCGTTCACATCAGCAACAGTTATAACAAGCGGTCTGTGCGTATTAATTGGAAGAGAATCACTTAATGCTTTAGCTTCCTCTTCAGTTGAGCAAATGATGTAATCAAATTGTTTTGAACTCATCAGTGTTTTCAGGCGTGTACATTTTTCAGATGGTTGTGTTTCAAGATTTTCTATTATAGATTTCAGAAGTGAAATACTTTCTTCAATCGCTTTGTGAGAATCACCTAACCACATTCTACTCCGGAGAAACAAACTTTCAATGCTTTTTACTTTGGATTTAAGAACTTCAATTTCATCAGGAGTTGGTATGTGTGCAACTCTTGAAACAAGGTTGGTCAGTTGAACAAGTGAAATTTTCAGCGAAGTCAAATTATTATTGGATTCATCCTTTTCGATTGAATGAATTTTCTGTGTGACTGCTTCAAGTTCGGCATCATGGCAAATCTCTTTTACAATATTGAACGAAATATATTTTCTGAGCTTCTCCTCAAAAGAATGAAAAGGAGAAAGGTTTGCAGGTTGGTCAAGTTTCAAATTCTCTTTTGTGAAATTGAAGAATTCAAAACCATAGTTGCCGATTGCTTCATAACTTTCAATCTCGGACAAATCCGTAATAAGAATTGTTGGAATATTCTTCACGTCAATATCTGAAAAATCTGTACCTCTATCTTGAATTGCCGAAAAACCATCTATGATAATTTTATTGATCGGATTAGCAACTAAATACAAAGCAAGGTTTGAAAGATTATTTACTAGTAAAAGCGGGCTATCAGCATCATCAGTTCCGTTTTCATCAATTTTCCCTACCGGAAAATAATCCTCTAATTTTACAGAGTTAAGTGCAACATTATCTAATGAATCGTAAAACGATTTGTATTTTGTTACCAAGCAGATTTTATTTTTAATAAAAGCCTTGTTTCCGTAAGTTTCAATATTCAAGAGTTTTTCAGTCGGTGTCCTATTTCTTACAGGCAGTACCTCCTTCACAGATTTAAGAGAGGATAAAACTTTCCTGTTTGCTGGCGCTTTATGTAACATAATTACATCCGAAAACTTGATTGTGATTTCTGCACCCGAAGATTCTTTTACACCTTTTGTTTTAAAAGCAACCCCGTTTTCTCTTATTCCAGCCCATTCAACAACAGCTTTATTATTCAGGATAAGCCTCTCTCCACGCTTATAGTTTTTATATGCTTGCCTGATTTCATATTCGTATTTTAAAAAGTCACTATTGATCATGGAAAGAACAAGTGGAGTTGTTATCCATTGTGCAGCAAAATCCTTTGAAGGGTAGACTAAACAAAGTTTGTTGGTTAAATTGCTGGTAAAAAACTCTGAGATAAGTTTAAGAGATTCTATTAGAGGTGTTGGTAACGGGAATATTTCTTTTTCATGTAAATATGAATATTTTAGTTTTCGGATTAGCTTAGTGTCCATTACAGATTATTTCAGATTAGCTTTAGCAATTTGATAGAATGTTTTTTATTGAGTGTGCAATTTTTTCTGCCATCATTGGTGGTACAGCATTTCCAATCTGTTTGAAAGCGGCAGTTCTGTTTTTCCCTTCTATCACTCCTTCAAAATAATAATCATCAGGAAAAGACTGTAATCGTGCAGCTTCCCTTACAGTTAGCGAACGGTTTTGTTTTATATCAGGATGGATATAGTAATGTCCATCTTTCGCAATATGTGCTACTACGGTCTGAGAGTATTCTGCATTGGCATCAACTACTTTAAACCGGTCTAAAAAAGAATGTTGATTAGCATGTGATTTCAACCGGTCAGGTAATGATGTATAGCTGAGTCTTTGTCCTTTCAATAAATGTTCAACTGCGATGCGATAAATTTCTTTGTCCTGTAATGTATGCGGGCGGGCAACGTGTTGCGTGAGAATATTAATTCCATTACGGATACCGGCGTTGTTCAGATATTCTATTGAATGTTTGTAATAAAGAACGAACTTATCAACTCCTTCACCAGCCTTAATTGGTGGAAGATCACTTAACAATTCATTTACAGTGTGCTTTTTGTGCCATCGTATAGCTTCTATATCCGGCAGGATAATGTTTAAATCTTTATGGCAGCCGATTATGATAATCCTTTTCCTGTTTTGCAGGACCCCAAAATTGTTTGCTTCAACTGTGAAAAGCTGTATGTTGTATCCTTTTTTATCAAACAGCCTTTCCATATTTTTAAGATAAATTCCAGAACCTGCAGATTTCAATCCTAATACATTCTCGAATACAAACATTTTTGGTTGATATTTCTCCAGATATTTTGCATACTGAACATAGAGGTAGTTACGTGGATCGCCTTTCATTTTGTTATTACTTCTTGCTCTACCTGCTAAAGAATATGCCTGGCAAGGTGGCCCTCCAATAATCAAATCAACCTCCCGATTGTTTAATTGCCGGGCTATTTCTTTATGAATCTCTGGATTATTTTCTGCACCAATTGGCAGATTTATAATACTTCTGAGTACGTCTTCTGGGATTTCTTGATAAAGTCCATCTCTGGATATTTCGTTTTTTAAATACTGCTTGTATATTTCTAACTTTTTTTCTGATTTCAGAAAATGGTATGCAGCTCGTGTTTTTAAAGTATAACAGGCAGCTTCGTCCATTTCTACATGAGCAATAGGCTCATAACCTTCCCGAATAAAACCTTCGGAGAGTCCTCCAGCTCCGGCAAACAGGTCAATAAAATTCAGTCTCCTACTCATTTTTGGAAAACACTTCAGGTTTAAAGAATTCTTTTAAAGAAACTCCTAATGCGTTTGTTATTTTAATCAATGTGTCAATGGATATATTTTTTCGCCCTTTTTCAACATGAGTCAGATAGCTTCTCTCTATTTCTGCTTCATAAGAAAATTTTTGTTGAGATAGTTTTTTTGCTTTGCGTAATTGCGCAATTCTTTCACCAATGGCAACTTTCATATCCATATTTGTAAATGTATTTTTATGTGTTTTTAAAAGCTGTATGCTTTAGAACACAATGTGAATTGGTTAATAAATCTTGATTGACGAGTAAGGCTATACTTTCCCAATCATTTAATAGAATTTTGGATTAAAGTAGCAGCCAAATTATTTAAAGATTATCAGGAGAATTTTTTAAGAAGGGAATTTAAAGTCGCATCAGCTTTTGCAGGCTTCAATCTGCATTCCCAGATAGTAATGATCTTCCACCCGTCTTTCCTTAAAGCTTTAACAGCTTGCTGATCATTGATTTTGTTGGAGTTTATTTTTTTTTGCCACCATCTGGTCCTTGTTTTCGGAACTACATAATATTTGCAGTTTTTATGCCCATGCCAGAAACATCCATGAACAAAAATTACAGTTTTATATTTCGATAAAACAATATCCGGTTTCCCGGGTAATTTCTTATTATGTAACGAGTATCTGAATCCATGTGCATGTAACAATCTTCTCACCAGCATCTCCGGCTTCGTATCCTTCCCCCTGATCCTGCTCATATTGTAACTGCGGGTCTTCTTATCATGTACATCAGCCATCCGACGAAGTTAGGAACTTGTTTGCTGCTCCTTTATAATAAATCAACGTTTGAAAGCTATTCGAAAAATCCACTTAAATCATTTCTCAATTCTATCCCGCCTTTTATCATCCGGATAAAAAAAGCCTGCTCACAGTCTTTACCGGAGCAGGCACAAACATTAAAAAAAGAAAGCAGTTTATTTTGCCGGAGGCAATAATACTTCATCTATCACATGAACAATACCGTTGGAAGCAGGAACGGATGCCACAATATGAGCTTTGCCGTTGATGACAGGTTTGCCATTCTCCATGGTTATTTTAATATTATCGCCATTCACCATGCCGAGTGACATTCCATCACGCAACTGGTCCGCTTTCAAAACGCCGACATACACATGGTACTGCAGCACATTGATCAGGTCGTTTTTCTTTGCCGGCTTCAAAAGATCTTCCACGGTTCCTTTCGGCAGTTTATCAAATGCCGCATTCGTAGGAGCAAAAACCGTGAACGGACCTGCATTGGATAATGACGTTACCAGGTCAGCCGCTTTCACTGCTTCCACCAGCGTAGTGTGGTCTTTGCTGCCGATGGCTACCTGTACCACATTGGGCTGGGAAGTGGAGTCCACCACTCCTGCCTGTGAATGCGTATCAAAAGTGGTTCCGGAAGATGAGGTTTTATTATTATCTGTACCGGAATTGCAGGCGGCAAAAGCTGCTGCCGTAAAAAGTAAAATAAATCGTTTCATATGCGAGTGTGTTTTGAACTGCAAGATTATTTCACCTTGATTCAAATTATTATGACTAAATCATGTTCGCAGATGATATTGATCAGTCCGTTTTCTTTTTTTCACCGGCAATTGAAGCATTAATCCGGACATGAAGGTCTTTTGTATCTAGTTTCCTGATTTATCAGAGAAAAAATTACGTTTTCATAATTATTTTTTGTCCGTGCAGACAAAACAGAGTCCCCGAACAAAAAAAGAAGATCATAACAACGGTTCACAACCGTTTATGATCTTCTAAAAAGTTTTTCAGGCCCTGTTGCTTTACTTCCGTATTTTTTTCAAAATGCTTTTACAGGAAATGAATCACTCTGCCCAGCTCATCACATAATCCTTGTTCTCGATATCCAGCGCTTCTTTGGTAAGCATGAACGGATGGAATGTGTCCACCATCACGGCAAGCTCTTTGGTTTCTTTTGCACCGATGCTTTTCTGCACTGCTCCCGGATGCGGCCCGTGCGGAATACCGGCAGGATGCAGTGTGATCATCCCGCGGGTGACATGCTTGCGGCTCATGAATTCACCCTCTGCATAATAGATCACTTCATCACTATCAATATTACTATGATTATACGGGGCCGGAATGGCCTGCGGATGATAATCATATAGTCTTGGCACAAAAGAACAGACTACAAAATTATTTCCTTCAAATGTCTGGTGCACGGGTGGCGGCTGATGCACCCTTCCGGTTATCGGTTCAAAATCATGAATGGAAAATGCAAACGGGTAACAGCAGCCATCCCAGCCCACCACATCAAAAGGGTGAGTGCCATAATGCAATCCGTAGAGCATGCCTTTCTTTTTGGCACGGATCAGGAAATCGCCTTTCTGATCTATGGTGACCAGGTTCTGCGGCGTACGGATATCTCTTTCACAATAGGGAGAATGCTCGAGCAACTGGCCATGCCTGCTGAGATATTTTTTTGGATAGCGAATGGGGCTGAATGATTCAAGAACGAGAAGCCGGTTGTTTTCTCCTTTAAATTCTATCTGATAGATGGTCCCTCTCGGTATCACCAGATAATCGCCGTTGCCGAAAGGAAGATCCCCGTACATGGTATGCAGGGTGCCCTCCCCTTCATGAACATAGATCATTTCATCCGCATCGGTATTCTTGTAAAAATATTCTGTCATGCTTTGCCGGGGAGCCGCCAGCACCAGATGAACATCATTGTTCACCAAAACTGCCTTGCGGCTTTTCAGAAAATCGTTTTCAGGTTTGATGTTGAATCCTTCAAAGCTTCTGGGCTTCAGCATTTTTTCTTCGGCAACCTGAGGAGCCACGCTCACCTGCGGTTCCGTTTTAATGATCATGGTGGGCGGATGCACATGATACATCAGTGAATAATCATCTGAAAAACCTTCGGTGGAAAATAGCTGCTCCGAATACAGTTCACCATCCGGGCGGCGGAACTGTGTATGGCGTTTGTGCGGAATGTTTCCGAGTGTATGATAGTGAGGCATAGTTAAGAATTAAAAAATGAAATAAATAGATTTAAAAGACCTGTTCTTACCTTTGGGAAAGCAGATCTCAGGTTTGGGATAACTCCAATGTTGCCAGGAGGAAGATGTACTTCCATTTTCTTTTATCTATCCAGTAAGTAAAGTTCCTGTGGAATGGCATACTCCAAATTTACGGAGAAAGGATGATACGCTGTAAGTGACTGGATCCTCTTTACTAGTACTAAGGAAATTCGTCTGATCTTAATAGCCTTTGTTTTCTTTTTCCCTTGATGGAAAAAGAAACAAAAAGATCAGGGAAAAACGATTTATAAATCAGGGCAGTTGCTGGATTTTTCAATTCCGGATTTGATGCAATAACGGAAATTAAATTTTCCGGATGATTTAGGAGAAGTATGACATTCAGCTTTTCCCGACTTTTGCCTTATGCAATTACCTACCGCGGGATTATTAGTGATCGAAAACAAAAAACTGTTGCTTGCTTTCAGCAAAAACAAACAATGTTTTTATTTACCCGGAGGGAAAAAGGATAAAGATGAAACGGCTCCACAGGCTCTCTGCCGTGAAATAGCAGAAGAGCTGAACGTGAAATTGAACGAAGAAGACCTGGAATATTACACTCACATCAAGGCTCCTGCCTATGGAGAAAGCAATGGCACCATCATGGAACAGGATTGTTTTTTTGTGAAAAAGAAGATCGATCCCGAAGCCTCTGCCGAGATCGGGGAATTGAAATATTTTACGGTGGACGAATATTTAAAAGAAAAAAATCAGGCGCCGGGTGCTGTGATGATACTGGAGCGATTGAAGAAGGATGGGTGGGTTGAGTGAATAGATAGATGGTTTTATTTTTTTATGGCTGGATGGCTTTATGGTTTTATTGTTGGATGGTTTGATGGTTGAATAATTATGATACGGATCGGGCTTATATCTGATACACATGGATATCTTGATGAAAATATTTTCAAACACTTTGAAAAGTGCGATGAGCTATGGCATGCAGGTGATTTTGGAGAAGGAGTGGCTGAAGCCATCAGCGCTGCCATTGCAAACCGCGGTATAAAATTCCGTGGGGTTTACGGAAACATTGACGGCCGGGAAACACGTTCTGAATTCCCCGAGCAACTCGTTTTTAATTGCGAAGAAGTAAAAGTGATGATACGGCATATCGGCGGATCTCCACCCCGATATAATCCGGAAACAAAAAAAGAATTACGGATCCATCAGCCACAGCTTTTCATCTGTGGCCATTCACACATTTTAAAAATCATGTATGATGAAAAGATCCGTTGCCTGTACATGAATCCGGGAGCTGCAGGTAAACAAGGCTGGCATAAAATGAGAACTGCGGTTCGTTTTGCAATAAATAATAAAGTAATCAAAGATTGTGAAGTGATCAGTTTGGGAATGAAGGGTGCATAATAAAATTATTTTAACCTGATCCCAATACCATTAGCCCGGGCATCCATAAAATCAAAATGAAGTGGTATCCCGGAAAAAATTTAATACCAACCTCTTCCCGCTCCCGCCTGGCGGAATGGCCAGGGTAAGGAAACAATAATGATGAGTAAGGCAAGGCCATAGAACAGCAGTACCCTCTTATGCTTCACGGCACCGGGCAGGTCTTTCTTCGCATAAATCCATCCTATATGCACCATGATAATGGCGATCAGCATTCCAATCGGGTGTTCGATGGCATAAAACCTGAGTATGGGGTCATGCATTACATTTTTCATTCCATTGGCCTGGATGCTTTCTAATCCCCAATTGCCGGCGATCCATTGATAGATGCCGATCAGTATCATAAAATCACAAACGATCAATGTAAATAAGCTGAACTTTCTGTCCGTACTGCCAAAGGGCCGGCTGCCGGCAAAAAAACTGCGATATACTACAATCAGCAACAGCAAGAGTACCAGCCAACGTAAACCGCTATGCAGATGCAAAATGACATTATACATAAATGAGGATTTGATACAAATCTAATCCCAATTTTGCAAACGGGTCTTCTTAATTCACCCAATCGGCAATGAAGATGTTGATATCACGGGTGCCGCCATTATTGCGGGTGCTGCTGAAAGCGATCTTTTTCCCGTCGGGGGATAACATCGGGAATGCATCAAAGCTGTTGTCATGACTGATCTTTTGAATGTCACTGCCGTCTGCATTCATAGTGTACATATTGAAAGGAAAACCTCTCGGGTATTGATGATTGCTGCAGAAAATGATGCGTCCATCATGCAGAAAATTAGGAGCCCAGTTGGCTTCGCCGAGATGCGTCACTTGTTTTACATCAGTTCCATCCACATTAGCAGTGAAAACTTCCATTTGCAAAGGCATCACCAGGTTTTCTTTCAACAAACTCCTGTACTCAGCAATTTCTTCATTTGTCTTTGGACGGCTGGCCCGCCAGATGATCTTTTTCCCGTCAGGACTGAACCAGGCGCCGCCATCATATCCCAACTCGTGTGTAATACGGGTCACTTTTTGCGTAGCAAGATCCATAATGTACAGATCAAGATCACCATCACGCATGGAGGTAAAGATCATTTTTTTCCCGTCGGGTGAAAGTGTCGCTTCTGCATCATAACCCGGTGTATTGGTAAGACGCTTTACAACTTTTCCATCCAGGTCAGCCATGAAAATATCATATCCTGCATATACCGGCCAGATGTATTTGTTGCCATACTTGCTCCGGTCCGGAACAGGTGGGCATGCATCTGACTCAAGGTAAGTGGATGCATAAATAATATGTTTGCCGTCTTTGGTAAAAAAAGCACAGGTGGTCCTTCCCTTGCCGCCACTGATCAGTTTTGGTTCAAATTTTTCTCCCGGCTTTTCCGGTACTTTCCCATAATAGATCTGATCACAATTCACCCCGTCCTTATCATTCTTATGCTGAAATACCAGGTACTTTCCATCATAGCTCCAATAGGCTTCAGCATTATCGCCGCCAAAAGTTAACTGTCGCACATTTTTGAAATGTTTTTCTTCAGGATAATGGATTGAATCTTTCAAGCCTGTGGCAAAGTGGGGATCAGGCCTGAAAACTTCGGAACTCCTGTCATTTTTCCTGAAAGAAAAGAAGCTTACCAATGCAATGAAAAAGACAACATGAATGACATATTTCTTCATACCGGAATTTTTTGCTAAGTCCGCAAAAATATCCTTGTTAAAAAAGAGTTTTGTCAGCCGAGTGTAATCTCTCGGACAGGTAAAACCATTAGTTTTGCTCCTCGTTCCAGGTCAATATGAGAAGATCAAAAAAAATTTTAATACCCGCTTTAGTCATAGCCGTTTTATTTTTAGCTGCCTGCTCCGGTAATGAAAATAAATCTCCTTATTCCGGTATATTGTCACAACAACCTTTTGCTTCATTGACCGACAGTATCAGCAAAGAACCGCAGCGGGATGATCTGTATTTTCAAAGAGCCGTTTTGCTGAATAAAAATAATTTTCCCGAACCCGCCCTTGCCGATTTCAGGCAGGCCTGGTCTCTTAAAAAAAATGAACAATATGCCTTAGGCATCAGCTCTATTCTCCTGGATAAAAAACCGGATTCGGCAGTGGCTTTTTTAAACAGCGCCCTGGAAGATCTTCCCAACAGCGTTTTCCTGAGGCTGAGCCTTGCCAAAGCATACCGGGTTCTGAATAAAATTTCCGATGCGCTCAACGTCTGCAATGAGATCCTGAAAACTGATCCGAAGCAAATGGATGCGTTGATGCTGAAAGCCGATCTGCAGGATCAGCAGAACGATACGGCAGCAGCCATCGCCACGCTGGAGCAGGCTTATGCCATCAATCCCGATATTGAAGAACTGGATTACAACCTCGCTTTCAAATATGCGTCAACAAAAAATCCGAAGACTCTTGCTTTTTGTGATATGCTTTTGAAAAAGGATTCGCTGAAAACGCATGCCGAGCCGCTTTACTTCAAAGCCGTGTATTATGAAAATACCGGTGATCCAAATAAAGCGCTTGAACTGCTGGACCAGTCCATCATAAGAGATTACACTTTCATTGATGCCTACATGAACAAAGGAAAGATCCTCTACGATCAGAAAAAATACAATGCCGCCGTGAAAGTGTACCGTATGGCACTGAACATTCAATCCACTTACGCCGATGCCTATTACTGGCTGGGAAAAAGCCTGGAAGCAATGGGACGGAAAGATGATGCCCTGATGAATTATGAAAGAGCTTACGGATTAGACAAGACTCTGACAGAAGCAAAGGATGCAGCCAATAAATTGAAGTAACTGCTTCTTAAGAAACAATGCCGGCGCTCTTTCTCTGCTTATGTTTCTATTACCGTGATGATCTTTACAGGGCAGGCTTTCGCCGCTTTCTCACAGGCTTCAAAAGCGCCGGGAGCATTGGTCTTCATGGTGTGAAATCCTCTTCTTTCTGTTGATCTCAGCAATACTGACTTCCCGTCTTTTTTAGACATGGCAAAATATTCCGGTGCAAATTCCACACAATAATTGCACCCGATGCATTTATCTCTTTGCAAAGTAACGGTGACCATTATGCCGGAACGATTTTATAAAGTTTATCGGATGGGCGCACTTTGAAGCCGGTTTTGAATGTGATGAGATCGGAACGCTCTGCTTTCTGTGCTCCTTCTTTTTTATCTACCATCATTTCTTCAAGTATCATTTCCTGCGAACCGGTCGTCGGGCCCTGTATCAATATTTTATCTCCCACACTTATATCAAATGATTCAATTAAAAACACGGCAATATTTGTTTTTGGAAAATAATGTTTCCCCTTACCGATATAGATTTTTTTCTGAGTGGCTTTCGATCCCGAAGCATCGGTCCATTCCCCAGGCTTGCGGCCGAGATAATATCCCGACCAGAATCCGCGGTTATATACGGTTGACAACCTTCTCATCCAGCAATCCACTTTTTCCCTGGTGTAAGTGCCTTCGGCAATAGCGTCAATTGCTTCGCGGTAACACCGGGTTGTGGTAGCTACATATTCAGGAGCTCTTCCCCTGCCTTCTATCTTCAGCACTTTTACCCCGGTGTCAATCACCTGATCCAGGAAATCTATGGTGCAAAGGTCTTTGGGTGACATCATGTATTCATTATCCAGCTCTATCTCAAAACCGGATTCCTGATCAATGACCGTGTATTTCCTTCTGCAGTTTTGCTTGCAGGCTCCCCTGTTGGCGGACGAATTGTGAGAATGAAGGCTCAGATAACATTTTCCTGACACAGCCATGCACAAAGCGCCATGGCCGAAGATCTCGATCTCCACCAGTCTTCCCGAAGGCCCTTTGATCTCTTCTTTTTCTATCTGGCGGCAGATCTTCTTTACCTGGTTCAGGCTCAGCTCGCGGCTCATCACCATGGTGTCGGCAAACAGGGAATAAAATTTTATCGTTTCAATATTGGTGACATTTACCTGCGTGGAAATATGAACTTCCATTCCGATCTGCCTTGCATAAGCGATCACCGCCTGGTCCATGGCGATCACTGCCGACAGCCCGGCCTCTTTCGATTTATTTAATAATGTTTTTACCAGCGAAAGATCATGATCATAAATAATGGTATTGAGGGTAAGATAGGTCCGGACATTTTTTTCTTTGCATCTTGCGGCTATCTCCGGCAGGTCATCCATTGTAAAATTGATGGATGCCCTCGCCCTCATATTCAACTGCTCCACGCCGAAATAGACCGAATCGGCGCCATTGTCCAATGCAGCCTGCAATGAGGCGAAGTCGCCGGCCGGACTCATTAGTTCGATCTTTCCGCTTTTTGTCATAATAATTCAAATACGTTCATGCAAAGAAACATAATAAACCACAACCCATTTTTATCCCGGTCTGCCTGATGATCTGCTGCTCTTCAACACATTTTAATAAAATCACATTTCAGAGAAATTATTTCATTCTATTATTATCGAAAATTCTACCATTAAGGGAAAAAATCCGTGTCATGAAAACGTAAAAGAATAAAAGTACTTAAATACTTCTATTTTAAAAATCTCGTTATCTTTGCCCGGCAAATTAAATCATCAAAAAATCAAGCTATGCAAACAGCAAACGACATCGTTATCAATGTTCAGGAGATAGAACCAAGGCTAAGGCATCAAACCATATTTTATGTCTTCGACAACTTGCAGGAAGGTGAGAGCTTTGTGATCCATAACAACCATGACCCACGCCCTGTGTATTTTCAACTGATGGACATGCACGGAGATATTTTCACCTGGGAATACCTGCAGCAGGGCCCCGAATGGTGGGATATCAAAGTGACCAGGAAAGTGCTGTCAAGCCAACCGGCAAATGAAAATAATTCAAAAGAAAATGTGATCAATGTTCCTTCTTTAGAGCCGAGATTGAAACATGCCACCATCTTCGGAACTTTTGATAACCTGAAACCCGGCGAATCTTTCATCATCCACAACGATCATGACCCCAAGCCGGTGTATTTTCAGTTAATGAGTATGCATGGAGATGTGTTCACCTGGGAATACCTGCAGCAAGGTCCGCAATGGTGGGATATCAGGGTAACCAGAAAAGGACAGGCACAGCCTGCAGCGAATGATGCAGTAACAAAACAGGGAAAAGATATTGTGATCAACGTCCCCGCTCTGGAACCAAGACTAAAACATCCTACCATCTTCAAAGTGTTCGACAGCCTGAAACCCGGTGAGAGCCTGGTGATCCACAATGACCATGACCCCAAACCACTCTATTATCAATTACAGGGAGAACGGGGTGATGTGTTCACCTGGGAATATTTGCAACAGGGCCCGCAATGGTGGGATATCAGGGTAACCAGAAAAGGAACGGAAACCCATGAAACCATCGGCGAAATCGTTGCCAAAGACCTTCGCAAATCAGAAGTGTTTAAAAAATACGGAATTGATTTTTGCTGCAACGGTAAGAAAACAATCCGTGAAGCTTGTGCCGCAATGGGAATTGATCCTGCAACGGTGGAACAGGAACTTCAGAAACCGGTGCAGGGAGTGGCAGCATCCGGCAGCGGAGCCATGAACTATGATGAATGGGGGCTGGACTTCCTTTCCGATTATATCGTGAACACCCATCACAGGTACATCAGAAAATATTTGCCCGAGATCACCGGATATGCCAATAAAGTAGCACATGTACATGGCGCCAATCACAGTGAATTGCTGAGAATAAAGGAGCTTGTTATGCAACTGAGCAAAGAACTCCCCGATCACATCGGCAGTGAAGAAAATAAACTATTCCCGGTGATCAAAGAGATTGTAAAAGCGAAAGAATCCAATACTGCTTATAACAGAAGCGGAAGTGAAAGCTTCAGGGCTCTGGTAGCAGAATCGGAAAAAGAACACGACAGCGTAGGCGATGCCATGAAGGAGATCCGCAAGCTGAGCAAAGACTATGCAATTCCCGGCGATGCCTGCACCAGCTACAAATTACTTTATAAAATGCTGGAAGAATTCGAGAACGACCTGTTCGTGCACATTCACCTGGAGAATAACATACTCTTCCCGAAAGCAGTGGAAGCAGAAAAGACACTTGCTTAAGAAAGAAGGATTTTACAGCCACGGATGCACGGCAAAGAGTTATCAAATAAAAGATCATTATCCCTGGAGAATTCAGATATTCATTCATGCATCCGTGGCATTTTTATTTTGGTTTTGCCACTGATTAATAAAAACAAATTATGCTGATCAACGCACAGACAAAGATCGCAGCCCTGCTGAAGCATCACCCCGATGCCCTGGAGACCATCATTACTTTAAGTCCAGACTTTAAAAAGCTGCGCAATCCCATTCTCCGCAAGCTCATGGCAGGGAGGACCAGTATTGCCATGGCTTCAAAGATAGGCGGATGTAAGCCTGAGGATTTTTTCAAGGCTCTGGCTCCCCTGGGATTTGAAGTGGATGACAAGGCCGTTGCAGAAGAGAAAACACCGGAAAGCAAACCGATGCCTGACTTCCTGAAAAACCTGAAGCCGGAGCAGTTCATAAACTTTGATGTAAGGGCGATGATCGCAAGCGGTGATGATCCGTTGAGGCATATTCAGAAAAAAGTAAAAGAACTGAATCCCGGTGAAGCGCTTAAGATCATCAATAATTTTGAACCGGTTCCTCTGATCAAACTGCTGGAAAAACAGGGCTTCGATTCCTTTGTAAATTTCAAAGACAGTGAGACCATTGAAACTTATTTTTACAAAACTTCAGGAGGCAAAGCATCTGTATTATCTGAACCGGATACGGAGATCACTGATGCAGGCGATTGGGATGAGTTGCTGAAACATTTCGAAAACAGGATGGAAGAAGTTGATGTCCGCCATCTTGAAGCGCCTCAACCGATGATGACCATACTGGAAGCTTTGGAAACCTTGCCTGAGGACAAAGCGTTGTACGTTCACCATAAAAGAATTCCTGTATTCCTGCTCACCGAATTAAAAGACCGCAATTTTGAATACCGGATCAAAGAAGTCCAGGAAGGAGAAGTGTATTTGCTGATCTTTAAAAACAGGTAAGAGAATATGATGTCGCCATTGATGGGTGGGCTGCAGAAAACCACTAATTACAGGGTCGTATTGCCATTTTACATTTATGCTTCCGTTTCTTTCCTGGTGGCAACGGTTCTGTTATTTCTGCACACCAACATCTTTGAGCATCATTATTTCTATCCTTACACGCTGGCCATCACTCATACTCTTGCATTAGGCTGGGGTACCATGACCATCCTCGGAGCGTCCCATCAATTACTGCCGGTGCTGGTGGAAGGTAAACTGGATAGTGATGCTCTTGCTTATCTCACTTTTATCTTTACCGCCATAGGCATTCCTGTTCTTATTGTAGGTTTTTATATTTTTCAAACCGGGTGGCTGATGCAGACAGGCGCTTCATTGGTGAATATAGGAGTGCTGTTTTATGTAATTAATGTTTTCAGCAGTTCTTTTAAAAGCAAGAGAAGGAATGTGCATGCCTGGTATGTGATCACCGCTTCACTCTGGCTGTTCTCCACCACTTTCTTCGGGTTGCTTCTTGTCTTCAATTTCAATAACGACATTCTTCCGGAAGATTCCCTCTCCTATCTTTCCATCCATGCCCATCTGGGACTGGTGGGCTGGTTTTTATTATTGGTGATCGGCGTCGGATCAAGGCTGATCCCCATGTTCCTGATTTCAAAATACACCAACCCCAAAGGATTGTGGTGGATATTCGGCTTGATCAATGCAGGCCTTGTAAGTTTTATCGTATTTAAAGTATGGGGACTCTCTCCTCTCTCATATTATTTTTCCGTAGCCCTGATCCTGATTGCCATAGCATTGTTTGCCAGGCATTGCATCAAAGCATATAAAGTGAGGATCAGGAGAAATGTAGATGAACAGATGAAGACCGCTTTGATCTCCGTGCTTCAGATGCTTCTTCCTTTTGTGGCTCTGATCGTTGTGCTTGCCCTGTTGCCGGTAGATCAGCATCCCAATATCGTTTTGCTTTACGGCTTTTGCATCCTGCTGGGCTGGATCACTGCAATCATCCTGGCCATGACTTTTAAAACACTTCCCTTTATAGTATGGAACAAAGTGTATCATAAAAAAGCACATAAAGGAAAAACTCCGGTTCCCAAAGAACTGTTCAGCGAGAAAGTGTATCATGCCATGCTGATCGTTTATCTCGCAGGATTCGTGGTATTTATTTTCGGCATAATTTTCATTAATGAGATCACCCTGAAAACAGGCGCTGTGGCCTTGCTGGCAGCGGCGGTACTATATGTCTATAACACAGGAAAAACATTATTTCATCAACCTAAGAAACTATGAGTGTAAACGTTCCAACCAACAACAAAGAAAGATGCGACTTCGCACTTGAGGATCTGTACAATGTTTATGATCCCGAAGTGGGCTTAAACGTAGTGGATCTCGGCCTTATTTATCAACTGGATTTTAATGAGGAAGAAAAAATTCTGGATGCTACCATGACCTTGACTACCGAGTTTTGCCCGATGGGAGAAAGCATTACCAGCGATGTTACCCAGTCGCTGACCTATTCTTTTCCAGAATGGCAGATCCATGTGAACCTGACTTTTGATCCTCCCTGGAATTATACCATGATATCACCGGAAGGAAATAAATTTTTAGGTCGTTAAGCTATGTTGAGTCACACCTGTAAAACGGCAATAAAAGCGGTAGTGTATCTCTCCGGAAAAAGCGAGTCGGGAGAGAAAGCGGGCATTAAAGAGATCTCCGAACAAATCAATGCCAGTGAACATACTGTGGGCAAAACATTACAGCTTCTTGCCAAACAAAAGATCATCAACAGCCTGAAAGGCCCTTCCGGAGGATTTTTTTTAACGGAACGCCAGCAGGAACAACCTGTCTTTGATATCGTGGAAGCCATTGAAGGGAAAGGGATTTTTAAAAAATGCGGACTGGGATTAAGCAAATGCTCTGAAACGCATCCCTGCCCTATCCACAATGAATACAAAGAGGCAAGAGAACTGATTGAAAAAATTTTCAGGGGAAAAAAGATCAGAGATCTCCACGATCATGTCAGTAACGGAAAAGCATTTCTGATCGGGTGAATTTTTTCTAATTTTCTCCGTTCACAATTTTGTGTGATCTGCAAATCGTTATCTTTAGCTGAGAATTTTAGTTATGAAAACGATCATCTACCATAATTCCAGATGTTCTAAAAGCCGGGAAGGGCTTTGTATTTTAGAAGATGCCGGCGAAGACGTTGAAATCAGAAATTACCTTAAAGATCCGCCGGATTATAAAGAGCTGGATCATTTGCTGAAACTATTGAAAGCAGATCCGCTGGACATCATCCGTCAAAAAGAACCGGTGTTCAAAGAGAAATATGCAGGAAAAAAACTCACACGGAAACAATGGATCGAAGCTATGATCCAAAATCCTGTGCTGATCGAAAGGCCGATCGTAGTAAGAGGGAAAAAAGCAATTATCGGCAGGCCGCCATCGCTGATTAAAGAGCTGCTTCACTAAAGCAGGCCTTCTGCCTGCGGGAATATTTTTATCTCCCGATTGTTGTAACTTTAGATCATGTGGGATTTTAAATACATCTCTGAATATGAAATGTAAAATTCAGAGTAGCATGTAGTGATCTGTAAGAATATTAAAAAGAATTTTATGGAAAACAAATCAAACG
>MWTC01000038.1 GCA_002066995.1 Sphingobacteriales bacterium UTBCD1 | reverse complement strand
CATCACAGATCAATGGATGTGCTCATTGCATCAACATGCATGTGAAGGATGCCATGAAACTTGGTGAAACCGCTCAGCGCTTGTTCCTGCTGGATGCATGGAGAGAAACAGATCTTTATACTGAAAAAGAAAGAGCCGCTTTGGCGCTTACTGAATCCATGACGCTGATCCACCAGGATCATGTGCCGGATGAGACTTATAATAATGCGGCAGCAAATCTTTCCGAAAAAGAATTGGCAGCAGTAATCATGACCGTGGTCACTATCAATGGGTGGAACAGGATTGCCATTACAACAAGAACTGCATTAGATTAAAAAAACCATTGGCCGGGTAACAGCATTTTCCTGCAAAACAGGTTTTTCTTTTCCTCTTATCGTAAATTTTAGTTCCGCAATTCAAAAGACTTGTTTTCAGATACTTATTTCTTTTGCAGCCAGCGCTTCGCATTAGCCGCAGGTGCATTATAAACTTTGAGCAGAAACTGAAAAAATGAGAAGCGGGCCGGTGCGGTATTAGTTGCTGAATCTGAATTTCAGTATCAAATTTTTCCGCCAGGCAATAAATTAAAAGATGATTTAATTTTATCCTCCCGTTAAAAACATAAAATGTTCAGAACTCGTACCGTTTCAATACTTATGTTGTTCCTCTTTGGGATTTTTCCTTTTGCAAAGATTTTCTCACAGGCTGATCATAACACCGTCCAGGCCGTTATCCACCTGCTCAGTTATGTATCTATGGACTATGCGCAGGCTGTACAAAATGGAAAGGTCATTAGCGAACAGGAATACAAGGAGCAAAAAGAATTTTCATTACAGGCTTACCAGTTGACAAAAGAAGGATCTTTCCTTGCAGGAAAAGAAAATGAGGTGATCAATGAATTGCAAAGCCTGGTGAAGATGATTGATGAAAAAAGACCTGCTGAAGATATCAGCGATGCTGCCAACAAGATCAGAACCGTGATTATCGGAATAACCGGAATAGCAACTGCGCCCAGGTACTGGCCAGACCTTAATGCGGGTAAAGTACTTTATGCGGCAAAATGTTTAGATTGCCATGGAAGCTCCGGAGATGGTAAAGGAAAACTGGCGCTCACTCTTGACCCGCACCCGACCAATTTCCTGGATAGCCAACTGATGAGTAAGATCTCGCCTTACCAGGCTTTTAACACAATAAAACTGGGAGTGCAGGGAACAGGTATGAAAGGATTTTCTGAATTGAGTGACCGGGATGCATGGAATCTCGCATTTTTCATCAAGTCATTACGTTTTGGAAAAGAAGCTGCAGACAGCATGGCTCTGCGGAAAGCGTTTAACAGGATTTACCCGGATGTTTCATTAGAAGATGTGGCCACTCATTCGGACAATGACCTTCTGAATTTATTGAGTACAAAAACTAAAGATACCGGCACAGGTTTGCAGGCATTGCGTTTACTGTCGCCGGCAGGCGATATTACTAAAAACAGTTTATCCATTGCCGTTAAAAACCTGGAAGAGGCAATCACTAATTATTCCGGTGGTAACAGGTCGCTGGCACGAACCAATGCATTAAGAGCATATCTTGAAGGAATAGAGCCGGTAGAGGCAAGGCTGCGTACTGTTGATCCGGCATTCGTATCGGAACTGGAACAGCAGATGCTAAATGTGAGGCAAGCTATTGAGAAAGACAAAGGAGAACAGGCCGTGAAAGATGAGGCAAATAAAGCGTTGGGCCTCATTGCCCGGGCGGATCAGCTTATGCAGGACCAGCAATTGAATTATTGGATCACTTTTACATTGGCAGCCTCCATCATGTTACGTGAAGGAATCGAAGCTTTTCTTGTGTTGGCGGTTATGCTGGCATTAATTCGATCTTCCGGAATTAAGAAGGCGCTACCCTGGATTCATGGAGGCTGGATCACCGCCGCCTTATCCGGTGTTGCCGGTTGGTATCTTTCCGATTACATCATTCAGTTTGGAGGAAGAAACAGGGAGATCATGGAAGGATTGATCTCACTTATTGCCGTAGTGATATTATTGTATGCCGGTTTCTGGCTTCATAATAATTCTTATGCCAGGCAATGGAAAAAATTCATTGAAGAGAAAGTTGGACGTTACCTCAACGGAGAACGGATGTTTGGCCTTGCCTTGTTTTCATTTGCAGTAGTTTTTCGTGAAGCATTTGAAGTTATCCTTTTCCTTCGTGCAGTTAGCCTTGAAGCCACAGAAAAAAATCAATCTGCCATTGGGCTTGGTGTTCTTGCAGCCGTTGCCGCCATTGCTATTATTGCCTATTTATTTTTAAAATATTCAAAGAAAATTCCTGTCAGGCAATTATTCCGGTATTCTTCCTGGCTCATCGTTTTGCTGGCGATAATTCTCATGGGCAAAGGAGTTCATTCCATCCAGGAAAGCGGGTGGATTGCCGTTACCGGTCTGTCCTCTTTCTTCCCGATAGACTGGTTAGGAATTTACCCTACAATGGAAACCTTATTGTCGCAGGCGGCATTGATAGTCGTAATTATTATTGCCTATTATATCAGCAACCACCGGAGAAAAAAGCTGGAACTAAGACATGGCTGACCGGATTTATGATTCCGGTTTATACTCCCGGAATTTCAGTCGTATAAAAAATAAGACACCCTTATTGATAAATGTTTTCCTCCTGTCATTTTTTAGCACCGTATTTCTGAATTTGTATTTGCTGTTTCTGGGAATTATTATTTTTACCTGGTAATGGGGGAACGATAGCTTTTGGATTTATCTTTCACTTTTCAAAATAATTAATTTTATATCCAAAGAACAAATCATTGTGCATACTGAAGAAATCATCTCACAACTTGATCAGCTCAGCAAGATCAGCAGCAGGCTGGATATTTCCGCTGATGAAAGAAAAGAAATGATCAGTGAGTTATCCGGTTTCACTGAAAAATATATTTCAGAATTAAATACTCAGAATATTTTCAGTGAAAGAAAGCCCGGCCCGCTTGCTATTATGGATCATCCAATACCTCTAAGCGAACTTCTGGCTCTGTACAGGAAAGAAGTGACCGGAACGGGTATCAATGCTGCTTCGGGAAAACATCTGGGATATATCCCTGCCGGAGGCATTTTCACTTCCGCTGTTGCAGATTTCATTGCGGCCATCACCAATCCTTATGCAGGAGTTTATTATGCATCACCCGGGGCGGCAGCCATAGAGAATGAAGTGCTCCAATGGCTGAAGTCAGTATTTAATTTTCCTGGAGATTCAGTTGGTAACCTGACTTCAGGCGGATCGGTCTCCGCACTGATCGCATTCACTGCAGCAAGAGATAAACACGGAATAAAGAATGAAAAGATTAAAAGCAGTGTTGTTTATCTCACGGAACAGGTGCATCACTCTGCCCAGAAGGCATTGCGCATTATCGGGCTTGAAGATATTGTGTTGCGTTATGTTCCATTGGATGATCATCATCGCATGAAAACGGTTGAACTGAAAAGAATGATCGTAGAAGATATTGCATCCGGGCTGAACCCTTTCCTGGTGATCGGCACTGCGGGAACTACGGACACCGGCGCTGTTGATGACCTGGATGCGATCGCAGACATAGCAGAGAAATATAAGTTATGGTATCATGTGGATGCAGCTTACGGCGGATTTTTTATTCTGACTTCAAAAAAGAATTTATTCAAAGGAATTGAAAGGGCAGATTCAGTGATCATGGATCCGCATAAGAGCATGTTCGTTCCTTATGGCCTTGCCGCTGTATTGATAAAAGACAAAGATTCGGCGCTCAAGTCGAATTATTACACTGCCCATTACATGCAGGATGCGGCAGGAGAGGAGTTGATAAAAAGCCCTGCCAATCTTTCCCCGGAACTGACCCGCCACTTCAGGGGGCTGCGCCTGTGGCTGCCCTTGCAGATCCACGGGCAGGAGCCTTTCATTGCCTGCCTGGAGGAAAAACTTCTGCTGGTGAAATATTTCAGGACAAAGCTCAGTGAACTGGGCTTTCATCTTGGCCCTGAGCCTGATCTTTCCGTAAGTTATTTCTGGTATCCTTTCGGAAAAGATGAAGATGAAAAAAACAGGCAACTGATGAAGGAGATCCATTCGGATGGAGATGTGTACTTAAGTTCTTCCATCGTGAATGACCGCTTTGTGATCCGCATGGCAATCCTTTCTTTCCGCACCAAAAAAGAAACGATTGACAGGGCTGTGGAAATGATCGAAAGATGTCTTGCAAGAGTGAAATAAACTTACTCTTTCAGATATAACCGGGATTGAGCAGATTCACAGACGGATATTACGAATCAACCTGTAACTCCAAATTAAGGATATCAGTTATTCATTGCAGCATGGATCTTGTCATCAGCGCTGGCGCCGTACATTCCCGGAACAGGAATATTCAATAACCTGAAGAATACACCTAACGTCCGGCAGCCTGGCGAAGTGGCAGATTTGAAATGCTAAAGTTTAAAATTTACACTAATGTTGATAGAAGCACTAACGTTGATTTTACCACATCGCCGTGCTATTGCCAAGCTGCTAGTTATAGCCAGTGGTTCTTGTCGTCCGTCCTTGCAAACCATTGTCAATACTACGGAACACAGTATGGTTCGTGTTGGACTGTGCGGTTGCGTATTTTTTATTTTAACTCACAGTCTGCTTTTTTTTAATTGGTGCTCGTGAACCGTAAACGGTTTCAATTTTGACTGCGTGGGAAAAGTAGAAATTATTTTTGTACCGATTACATTGAAATGTTTCACCTATATCGTGGTTATTTGAAGGAAAGTTTTCTCTATTATACATACTTCTTAAAAACCTTAGAAAATTTCTCAACGGTAGTTATGCACCATTTGAAATACTCCTCCCAGCGGATTCTTTCTTTCGGATTACCATTATACGTCAAAAGAATTCTTGATGCGGTGGCATCCGGTAATTCCATCCATTCCAATTGTTCACCAATTTCCCTTTCAATGGCTTCCTTATTTTTATAAAAGGTATCAAACAGCATCTTGTCGTTACGTATATAAATCTCACAACCTACATAGCCCTTTTGTGTATTGAGAGTTAAAGCTATATGGCAACGGCTGGTGCCGAATGAAATATTATACCAATGCTGCGGCTTGGGTGTTCTTCCAAAGTTAACAGTCGTTTTATGTTCGTTTGCATACTCTTTTAAAGCATCCCAAAATTCTTTTTGAAGTAATTTTAATTCACTTACCGTATTACCTGCTTCTGAACTCTTAACTGTTTTACCCCAATTGTTGGGTTCGCAAATAATATTGAATTTTGGCGCAGCATCTGAATCACCGATTTTATACACTTCAATCTGCACAAGAAAAAAACTGATACTTTCGCTGATGTGGCGGTTAAACCAGTCTATGGCCTGCCGGTGTTCTTCGGTGTAATCGGTAACCACCCAAATAATGATGCTGGCATCGTATGCGGACGCGTAGGTAAGCAACTGGCCCAGGTGTTTGTGGTCAGTTGATTCCAATTGGTTTTCAATGATGACCTTTCTTTTAGAATCAATATCATCTGCTACCAAATCAACATTGTAACGGCCTGCCGATGCTTCGGGTTTTACATTTTCAAGATTCAACTCCAATTCTTCGCAAAGCACCGAGATGTTTTCTTCTCTGGCTAACCATTGGGTAAAATCAATAGCCTCGTGTTTCCAAATTTCACGAGGATTAATTTTTGATATGCGTGATAATTTTATACTCATTGTCTGAACTATGATTTATTTGATTTTTGTGATTCAGGTGATTTGAATTTTTTATTAGTGAGTCGCTTGAAATTTAAACTCACTTCACCGAAATTAATTAGTAAACCAATTTCAAGATTGTATGCCTCTAAATAATTAATGGCTTGTGCAAAATGAACATCCTCCAATTTCGTGATTGCTTTTAACTCAACAGAAATTAGACCTTCCACAAGAAAGTCAACTCTTCTGGTTCCTATTTGCTCATTCCGATAAAAAATTGGCATTTCAAATTCCCGGCTGAATGCAATTCCGGCAAGCCGCATTTCTATTTCCAAAGCCCTTTGATAAATTACTTCCTGAAAGCCATTACCCAACGTTTTATGAACGGTCATTGCGCAGCCAATTATTTTGGAAGTCAGTTCTGAATATTTGTATTGCTCTTTAATCATGGTAATCATTTAATCATACAAATCACTGTTCAGACAGCAACTCCCCCCTAAACGCCTTTTGGCTCAAACTGCCATACAAATTATCCAACTCCTGCAAGCTTTGTTGGTATTGGCTTTTGAGGGCTTCTGTTTTTTCTACGATGAGGGCAAATTGGGTTTGTAGGGTGATGGGCGGGCAAGGAACTTTTAAGTTTCGTAAGATTTCAAGGTTGATATTTTTTTGTGCTGTTTGTGATGCTCTATTTTCCAATAAGGCTTGAAAAAATTTGAAAAGAAAATGTACATAAAGAACATGTGCTCTCTTCTCATTAGTTACGAATCCAACCACACTATCTGGGAAACAAGCATCAAATGATAGAATACTTGTTTGGGCAATATTTGCAGCAATTGTAATTAACATTGTACCCTTTGGCCAAAGTTTACTTTGTTTTAAGCCTAACTCTGAGTATGTCTGCTTGAATGAAGTAATAAAGACTCCCGAATTCGTTACATCACCAGTTTGAATTAAAGGATATTTCCCACCCAATAATTCAGGAGAGTTTCTTGGTCGGGCTTTACTCACACCTCTGTCTAAGCTTCCTAATTCACTCAAGTTGCATGTTTCCCATCCCTTCTCATTTCTCACCGGGTCACCAAACATCTCCAAAAAAGTGCTTTTCAAAAATTCATCCAGCAGGCGTATGCTTTCTTTGCGTTGGGCTATCAGGTTTTCGGCTTTGCTGAGGATGGAGGCGATGTGGAGTTGGTCGTTTACACTTATCACAGGAACTTCCAAATCATCTAATGCCTTTCTGCTAATGTGTGGAATTGTAGCACCCGTTGTTTTGCTTCGTAAATATTGATATTGTGATTGGAGGAATATTCCAATAAAATTTGTTGAGTATAAGTCGGGTTGTTTTTTTCGTAACAAAGCAATTGTGCTTCCAATGTATCCCAACTTCCCATAACCTATTGTTCCAGCGTTTGCACCATCCCAAGCAATAAGAACATCATCTTCCTTTGCTAATACACCAGTTTTATCATTTGTGAATTTCGGGTTAGAGTCATTGCGTAAATCATCAATTTGTAGAACTCTTATAGAATTTTCATCAGGATATTCTACAAAGGACGGCTTCTTTCCTTTCTTTACTTCAACAATATTTTTGAGTTTTTCAAATTTCATTACATCAATTCTTTTATTTCTTTCAAACCTTATTGAATGCCAAACAAACCCGAAGGGTTGCAATTATTATAACAAAGCCTTAAACGATAAGAAGCCGAACCCCGAAGGGGTGACATGATTAATCCATCCATTCAAATAAATATTTTTCGTTGTATTCAATTTCAAACTTCTGCAACAGTTCCAGATACTCCTCCCGAAAACTCCGTTTTTTATGATGTTCTTCCTGATTAAGAATATACTTATATACATTTTCAATATGAGAATGCGAGTAAGAAAACGCACCATATCCCTCCTGCCATGAGAACCTGCCTCTTACCAATTTTCTGTCATTGATAAAATTTGAAGAATTGTTTTTGATATCCCTGACCAAGTCCGAAATTTTCATGGATGGTTTTAGGCCAATGAAGGCATGGATATGGTCTGGCATTCCATTTACGATAATTGATTTTTGCTCTTTATTCGTAATGATACCTGATATGTATCTATGCAAATCGTCTTTCCATGCTTTAGCGATGAGGTTTTCCCTGCCTTTTACCGCGAAAACCACCTGGATGTATAATTGTGAATAGGTTCCTGCCATTTGATATCACCCCTTCGGGGTTTTTATTTTTGTATTCAAATATTCTATAATCATTTCATCCCTTCGGGATTCATCAACTTTTTTAATTCCTTCAATTCATTCTGTATTTCCTGCTCCATATTTTCCAACTTCCCAAAAATCACTTCCGGTTTTTCATACACCACTTCTTCATACACTTCTTCTTTGTAGGTGCTTAGGTTCAGGTCGTATTTGTTTTCTACAATTTCCTTTTTAGGCACCATAAAGTATTTCAGCTTTCGGTCATTGTCTTTTTTGGCATCTCTGACCTTGTAGCGTTGCACAATATCGGGCAGGTCGCTTTCGGCAATTTTATTTCGCTTATCATCCAGTGTATAGCCGTCTGCCTGCATGTCGTAAAACCATACATGGTTGGTTTCGCCACCTTTGGTAAAAAGCAAAATGGCGGTGCTTACACCTGCATAAGGTTTAAACACGCCGCTTGGCATAGCAATCACGGCTTTCAGTTCGGTTTTTTCTATCAGCATTTTGCGCAGGGCTTCAAATGCTTTTCCGCTGTTTTGTATCACACCGCTCGGCACAATCACCGCAGCCGTTCCGCCCATCTTCAACATATTAAAAATACGTTCTACAAAAAGCAGTTCGGTTTTGGTGGTGGGCAGTTTCAGGCTTTCGTTGATGTCGCCTTTGTCAATATTGCCCGTAAATGGCGGGTTGGCCAGCACTATATCAAACCGGCTGTCTTCATTATAGCTTTTGCTCAGGGTGTCTTTGTAGTCAATTTTGGGTTCGTCAATGCCGTGCATCATCATATTCATCAAACCCAAACGCACCATGGTGGTGTCAATATCATACCCTACAAAACTCTTATCAAGAATATTTTTTACTTTTTGTGTAAGCACAGCACTAATAGCGGCACGTTCAAAACCGTCTTCATCAACCCCCATCCGGCTTCCCCCAAGGGGGGAAGAGGAAGAGCCTTCTGACTTTCTTACCAAATCGGTGAGTATGTATTGATACGCACCCAACAAGAAACCACCGGTTCCGCAAGCAGGATCGGCAATGCGTTGCCCCAATTGCGGAGCTACCAACTCAGCCATGAGTTTAATAATGTGCCGGGGAGTGCGGAACTGTCCGTTTTTTCCGGCAGTAGCAATTTCACTCAACAGCATTTCATACACATCGCCCTGTATGTCCTGAAAAGCATGTCCGCCTTCGGTAGCATCTTTTTCAATCTCTTTGAAAATTTCTTCTACAATGTTGATGGCAGAAACCAACAAACTGGCTTTGGGCATAATGAACACTGCATTGGCCATGTGTTTGGTGAATGGTGAAGTTTCTCCGTTCAGTTCTTTCAAAAACGGAAACACTTTCATTTGCACATGCATCAGCATTTCGTCTGCGGGCTTGTGTTTGAACACGCTCCAGCGCAATTCGTTTTTATCAATACTTTCGTTGCTGCCCGGAATTTGAAACTTGCCCGAAAATCGGGAAATATATTTTTCACCTGTCCATTCCGCATCCCTTTCCCGCTTGGCTTCCAAATCGTCCAAACGTTTCATAAAAATGAGGTAAGTAATTTGCTCAATAGCCGTTAAAGGGTTGGCAATGCCGCCTTCCCAGAAGTTTTGCCAGAGGCTGGCTATAAGTGATTTTAAATGTGCGTTGTTTTGGAGCATTATTTCAGTTTCTTTAAATTCTTATTTCCCAGTAAGGATTTCATTTGAGTAATGGCAATTTTGTTGAGTTGCTCTAAGCGTTCGCTTTGCTTTAAATCCTGATTAATTAGCACCGCATTGATACTTTCCATATTGCTCAATACAACCAGCTGCTCAATGCTTGCAGCGTCACGTATATTCCCTTCTGCTTTAGGGTTTGCCTCTCTCCATTGTTTAGCAGTCATTCCAAACAAAGCCATGTTCAGCATATCGGCTTCATCGGCATATACAAAATTGATTTTGTCTTTTGACAAGGCAGGCGGTATCAGGTTTTCCTTGATGGCATCAGTATGAATGCGGTAATTTACTTTGGCTAACGTCCGCTGAAGGTTCCATTCCAGTTTGAGGCGGTCGTTTTCGTCTTCTTTAAGACGTTGAAATTCTTTGATAAGATAAAATTTGAATTCTGCGCTTAACCAGGAGGCAAATTCAAAGGCTATATCTTTATGGGCAAATGTCCCGCCATATCTCCCTGTTTTAGATACTATTCCAATGGCATTAGTAGCCTCAATCCAACGTTTAGGGGTTAAAGAAAAGCTGTTGGAGCCGGACATATTTTTAATTCCATCGAATTCGATGGAATTAAAATTCGGATTATTGAACAGTTCCCAAAGTCCAATAAACTCAATGGTGCTTCTGTTCCGCATCCAGTTTTGAAGGATATAGTCGCTCCTTTCAGAATCTCTGAATCTTGCTATATCCGTAAGGCTGATAAAATCTTCCTTGTTATCCTGATACAGCACTATATCTGTTCCCTTTACATTTATGGTTTTATTTTTTGCCATATTAAGCTGCCAATACTTTTTCGGTTAAACTTAAAATTTCGTCAATTTCTCTTTGATTGAAAATGCCCCGAATACCATCAGGGTGAAGCAGGGTAAAAGGCGATTCAATCAGGTTTCGTTTGCTCACATCGCCTTTTTCCAACACAAAATTTTTGAGCAATTCCAAAAACTGCAGTTGCCGGCTGCTGAGGTAACTGTGTTTGGAAACAAAATCATCAAATGCTTTGGTAACAGTTTCGGCAAAGGTCTCCAATGGCGAAATGCCCAAAATATGTTTAATGAACTGCACCAATTCCGCTTTGCGGTGGTTGTAAACCTTGCGTAGCAAATCAATGGTAATGTGCGGATGCTCATTGTGTAATTCTTCCGCTAATTGCTCGGCTTCTTCGTTGGTGATTTCTTTGCCTTGTTTCAGCTTTTGCAAAATCGGGCTGCTTGAAACCAGTTCGTTGATTTTCTTTTCAACCAGTTCACGGTATTTGGCTACACTCAAGGCTTCGTGTTGCGGACCAAACTCCACCATTTCTTTTTTTGCAATAATATCTTTAAGGTTAAATTTTGGTGGTGCCAAAGGAATAACCGTTTCCCTGTATTCCATCAACGGGGCAAGTTTTTCAATCAGTTCATCAAATTTTTCTTCATTGATAGTTGCCCAGTAATGATTGGTTTGTGTCTTTTGTATTAACTCTTTTTCTCTTGCCACAATGTCGATGCTCAAAGGCAATTCACCTATTGCTTCAATAATGCCTTCTTTCAGTGTATTAAACTTCTCTGTTTCACCTGCCAAATGAGCCAAGGAAACTTCAACAATATCTTTTTCAAATCGCATAGCTTTGAAGTCAACATCTGCAACCGTGCGGAACAGGGGTTTTACGACAGTTCCTAAAAATTCCATTTTGTCAGCAGTCAGGTTGTTCCAAAAGTTCTCATCTTCCAGGCGTTGCAATTCATGTTTGGCTTCCATAATCACCACCGAATTTTTCGGAAGCGCTTCTACCTGCTTTCTGATTTTCTGAACTTCTTTACTTACTATTTCTGATTTACTTTGTGTTTGGGCTTCCCTGTCTGCCGACAGGCAGGTTCGAATCTTTTCTAATCGCAGGCCAAACAAGCGAACAGGCAAAGGAATTTGTGGTTTCAGTTCTTTACCTCTCGGTTTGAGTTTGAAATATTCAAAGTTGTCCCAGCAATCCAGAATCAGGAAATTGTCTTTTTGTGTACACCAGGGTTTTATTTTTTCAGGGTCGAGCAAACGAGTTCCTCTACCTATCATCTGCCAGAATTTGGTGTAGCTGTAAACGGGTTTTGCAAAAACTAAATTCACCAATTCACGAACATCAATACCGGTGTCGAGCATATCCACACTAATAGCAATACGTGGCATATCGTTATGCACAAACTGATCGAGCAAACCGCCTTTTCCGTAAACCCGCGGATCCTCACTTACCAAAACCTTAGCCAATTCGCCTCTGTATTCAGGATAAAGTGAATCAAATATTTCTTCTACCCGTCTTGCATGGGCTTTACTGATGCAAAAGAAAATAGTTTTCCCCGGCAAAACACCGTTATCATCTTTGATGCTTTCTTCCATGAATTCACGGACTATCAAAGCATTTGTTCCTCTGTTGATTACCTTTTTTTCAATCTCTGTTCCTTCGTAATTGATTTCTTCTATTTCCTTTCCTTCCAACATGAGTTTTTGTTGGTCTTCCAAAGTAATTGTCCGTTTGTTGATGCCTTCGTCCTGAAATTTGGTTTTGATTTTCATTACCTGAAAATTGCACAGGAATGGTGGAATGTGGTTTACCGCTTCCTCATACGAATAGGCAAAAGTCGGCACGCCATCTTCACATTCAAACAATTGAAACGTGTTATGGTCAATTACATCTGTTGGCGTGGCTGTTAATCCAAGCGTAATGGTATTGAAGTAATCCAGAATTTCCTGATAAGTGTTGTAAATGCTTCGGTGGCTTTCATCCACCACAATCAAGTCGAAGAAATGCGGATTTAAACTCTTTTCTTCATTGCGAATGATGTTCAACATAGTCGGATAAGTTGAAACATAAATTCGTCTGTCTGTGGCAATTTCTTTTTCGCCTTGTTTTGGCCAGCATGGTTCGTTGGGCAAATGTTCTTTGAATGCTTCCAGTGTTTGGTCACGGAGTGCAATTCTGTCAACCAAAAACAAAACTCTTTCTGCCCAACCTGCTCTCATTAATGCGTCAACCAGAGCAATGCAGGTTCTGGTCTTGCCCGTGCCAGTCGCCATTACCAACAAGAATTTGGTTTTCCGTTTTTCAACGGCTTCCATTACGGCACGGATTGCAGTAATCTGATAATTCCGTCCAGCAATTTTGGTATTGATAAGTTCGCCTGCTAATTGCTTTCTCGCTTTACGGATGTAAGCATAGCGTTCAAGGTCGTCACGGGTCGGAAAACCATATACTTTTTTTGGAGGGTAATTGTCTAAGTCCCAAAAGTAAATGTCGTGGCCGTTGGTATAAAAGCAAAAAGGCAAGTCAACGCCTTGTGTTTGTTTGATATTGTAGCAATATTGTTTAGCTTGTTCTCGTCCGAGTGCAGCGTCCACAGAAGTCTTTTTGGCTTCAACAACAGCAAGCGGGTTGCCATCCTTGCCCAATAAAACATAGTCGCTATATTGGTGTCCTGCATAAGGTGTTGTTGGTTCTTCAACCACTGTCAAGTGAATATCAAATTCCTCAATCACCTGAGTTCGGTCAGTCACATTCCATCCAGCTTGTTTTAAGCGGTTGTCAATGATTTCTTTCCTTGTCAGTTTTTCGTTTTTCAATTTTCTATTCTAAAATTTTTTGTTGGTCAAAATACGCAAATTTTCTGTTTTGTTGTCTGAATACTCTGTCAGTGTCCCAATAACCATCGTGAGCAGAAACGGCTCTGTGGCTTTTACCTGAAGAGCTGGCTTGTGTCCCGATAGCAATCGGGAGGGCAATAGCCAATGTGCTCCCGAAGGCTTTCGGGACGGGTCGGCATAAAATTGTATTAAAAAAAATTTGCGTTGGGGAAAAAATAAGAGACAAATGCTCGGCAATGAGCGCCTGCCTTTTTTCCCAAGCTCGCCTAAAGGACTAATGATATTAACCAATTGATTCTTTTGCCAAAGCCGTGTCTCGGGAGGGAACGGTTTTCAACGAAAATCTCCACACGGTCTCGTTGCTCTTGCTCAAACCTTTGAATGAAGACACAGACGGGATAAAAATTTAAACAAAGTGGTTCATGGAGCATAAAACGAGGTGAAGAGTAAAATAAATTCACTCTGTGAATATAATGAAGATTTAATTTCTCCAGGCTCGCATATTACAGATCAACTACTCAACCTGGTCAACCGCTAATATCTGATCAAGGCTGATCAGTTATTCATTGCAGCATGGATCTTGTCATCAGCGCTGGCGCCGTACATTCCCGGAACAGGAATATTCAATAACCTGAAGAATACACCTAACTGTGCCCTGTGATGATATACATGATTCATACCGTTGTGACGGATAGCATCTTCTTTCGGCATATCCAGGATGATATGATGCCCGTTGCGCATTACCCAATTTTCTTTCAGGTCCTCATCCTTTGTTTTCCTGAGCGCTTCGATGGATTTTTTGGTTCCTTCTTCAAATTCGCGGATCAGGTCTTTCGTTGTGTGGATCTCCGGTTTCTTTGTCTTGTTCTCTGCAAAATCAAGATACCTGGTATTCACGATCAGCCCGGGCCTTGATGCAAGGTCAACAATATGGGAGGCCAATTCTTTTATGGACATTGACCTGTCGTGCGGCCTCCAGTTAAAATTTGATTCAGGAACTCTCTCCAGCATCTTAACGGTGTTGGGAGCTTCTCTTTCAATTTCTTTGATGAATAGTTCTGTCAGTTTCATGATCAACTGTTTTATATCAGAACAATCACTGAAGCGAAAGGTTTACTGAATTATTTTCTCGGAGAGTGTTGATTATTCAGGAGGGAGAAGGAAAAATTAATGCGATGTTAATGATCATTCTTTCAATTTGCTTATACGGCATCATGCTTTCTGATCTGTTCTTCCAGTTCTTTTCCTGAAATCAGCCCGGATCTTCTCCAGAGCTCTTTTCCTTTTTTAAAAAGAATGAATGTAGGAACTCCTTTTACCCGGTAATAGGAAGCAACGGTGGGATTCTTGTCAATGTCAATTTCAAGAATATGAAGATTTTCTTTCAACTTTTTTTTCACTGATTCCAGTACCGGCATCATGGTCTGGCAGGTGCCGCACCATTCTGCAAAAAAATCAAGCAGTACAGGTTTTTGCTGAATACTTATTTCTTCAGGATTCATCCTTTCTTCTCAAGGTTGATGAACAGTTCTGCGCCGGCTCTTGGCGGAATGCTGTTGTAGCAGGCTTCCATTTTATGGATATGAAAATAGGGCTCAAAAAGAACCCTGTATTCCATCTCTTCTCCGCCGAACGGAGGGCCGGGCTTTTCAAAGACCACACCGAACAATACTCCGGCCAACCTGCCTTTGTTATTGAGAATGGAATGCATTTTCTCCACGTACTCTTTTCTTCTTTCGAGTACCTGGGCGCAAAAGAAAGTCTGTTCGATGATGAGATCGTATTTCCCTTCATGTTTAAAGAAATCTTCGCAGATCACTTTTATCTGGGAAAGGCCTTTGAATTTGTTTTTTAGTTTCGATACTGCCACTTCGGAAATATCAACAAGCGTGATGTTGGTGAATCCTTTTTTTACTATGTATTCCGCTTCATAGGCATTGCCGCAACCGGGGATCAGCAGGGCAGCATTTTTATTTTCATATTGATCAATGTAATGGGTGACAGGAGGGGAGGCGTAGCCAACATCCCAGCCTGTCTGTTCTGTACGCCATCTTTCATTCCAGAAAGAAGCATCCAGCTCATTCTCAAAATTTTTATTTTTATCTGTTGCAGTATGTTCCCTTTTCATATAGATTGATTTATTTAAACCAGTTGTTTACCTGTGGATAGGTAAGGTCTTTTGTAAACAAAGAAGGCCAGTCGTTTCCTGATCTCAGTTCACCGGCTATCTTTTTTAAATGTTCCAATGTGGCGAGCATGGGTTTTCCGCCAACACTCACCCTGTTTATCTTCAGCTTTCTCAACTCTGCCACATCCAGTGTATTTCCCATCAGGACATTCAGAGGAAGTTTAATTCCCTTTTTCAAAAAAGCTATGGTTTCCATGTCGGGAACGAAAGGAACAAAGATCCCGTCAGCGCCGGCGTCTTCAAATGCTTTTGCCCTTTCAATACAGGCTTGTGCTTTTTCTTTCAGGTCGCCGGGAGCCAGTTCAATGGCATCCGTTCTTGCATTCAAAAAAAGGTTGACTCCTTTTTGCCGGCTCACTTCCTTCACCGCTTTGATCTTGGCTAACTGCCTGTCCAGGTCATACAATTTTTTTGTGTGCGAATCAGCATCTTCAAGATTGATGCCTACAGCGCCTGCTTCAATGACATCAGCAATGAATTTTGAAAACTTATCAAGATCGTTTCCATAATAACCTGCTTCTATATCTGCTGTAAGCGGAATGCTGATGGCTCCTGCCATACGCCCGATCACTTCGATCACCAACTCAGGTGGTGTATGTTCTCCGTCTTTGTATCCTAAAGACCAGGAAACTCCTGAACTGGTAGTTGCCACAGCAGGAAAACCACTCTCCTGGAATATCCTGGCAGAAGCGCTGTCCCAGGCATTGGGAAGCACCAGCATTTCCTCTGCATGATGCAATGCATGAAACTTTTCGGCCAGTTTATTTTGAATGACGGGATCGAATTTATTTGCCATAGATCTTTCTTTTATTAAAATACCGGGAGATGTTTTATTCCGGGTGTGTCATTTCGATATCTGCATTTATATTCACATCATTGCCAACGACCACACCACCTGCTTCTAAGGCGGGATTGTATTTTAATCCGAATTCCAATCTTTTTATCTTTCCTGTTATGCTGAAACCTGCACGGTAATAACCCGAACCGTCTTTGATCAAACCGGTGTTTTCAACTTTGAATGTTTCCTGTTTAGTTGTTTCGCGGATGGTCAGATCACCTTCCATTTCATATCCGGTATCGCTTATCTTTCTGATCTTTCTGCTTACAAAAGTAAGCTTAGGATGATTTTTCAAATCAAAGAAGTCTTCACTCTTCAGGTGATTGTCTCTTTGCATCACTTTAGTGGTAATAGACTCTATGTCTGCTGTAAAAGTAGCTTTTGCTGTAGAGAAATCATGTCCTTCTGTTTCCAGGGTGACATTGAACGTTTGAAATTCTCCCGTAACATTGGACACCATCATGTGCCTTACTTTAAATAAGACCTCTGAGTGTGCAGGATCAAGCTGCCATTTAATTGTTGCCATTGTATGTAATTTTTTATTTTTCTTTTTATTCCTAATTTTTCACTTTGATCACTCTCACCTTCCATTCGTCAGGGCCTTTTTGTAAATATTCCCATCTGAAGGGCTCCTTGCTTTCGGCTTCCATCTGATAATACAAAGGTTTGGGATCATGATCATTGATAAATTCAAATGCTTCGCCGGGTTTTATGTCGGCAAAAGCTTTGTAAAACATTTCATGCCTTTCCGTAGGAGGGTAGGGGCGGATATCGAATTCATTGACCACTGAGAAGCCATCATCTCCCAATCCGCTCTTATCATTTTTAGTAATATGGACCACATATTCTTCCGGTTCTTTTTTCTTATAGATCCAGGTGTGCTTTCCTTCGAATTTATTGACGAATATTCCGTGTATCTCCATCGGATCTTCTTTTGAGATTAGTTCCATCGTGGTTCCTTCTTCCATCATGCCGAAGCGATGAAAGACGATCTGCTTCCATTCGCTTTTATCCGCTTTACGCAGATCAAGTAGGGTTGATATGTCGGTAAACTCACGTCCTTTTGAAGCTTCCGTACGGGTGACCTTTACTTTCCATTCCCTGCCGCCACGGTTCAGGTATTCCCATCCGACCACATCACCGTAAATGGAACGGAATTCATAATATAGCGGGATGGGGTCATGATCATTGATGAAAATAAAACTTTCTCCGGCAGGGAGTTCTTTAAATATCTGAATCAGTTTTTCATGCCTTTTGATCGGGATCAGTTCCCTTACATCCAGTTCTTCTGTTTGTTTCAGTTCTTTATTCATGGTAATGTTTTGAGTTTGGCTTAATTTTTTTTAATTGTCTTAAAGAATAAAATTACCGATATATTCCTGCCGCATTTTCCGCTTTTTGTAAAATTTTCAGATAAAACTTCATGATGCATAATAATTTTGTTTTTCCTGGTCCGGATATCGTTTCCAAACTAATTTTTTACAGGCGGTTTGGCAGGCCTCACTTCAATTTTACTGGGCAAGGCACGTGGGTTCATTTTGAGAAGATCATACACGATCTGGCCGATGTCTTCGGGCTGAAGCTTCCAGGCATCTTCAGCAGAAGGAATGTGGTCATTAAAATTACTCGTTACCGAACCCGGCATGATGGTAGTGACTTTTACATCATACTGGCGCAAATCGAGCATCAGCGCCTGCGTAAAACCGACAACAGCAAACTTACTGGCATTATACACGGTACCCTTTAGTGAAAAATTTGTACCGGCAAGGCTGGCAATCGTGATGATATAGCCTTTTGATTTTTTAATTGCATCCAAAGCTGCTTTTACACTGTTGAAAACCCCTGTCACGTTTGTGTCAATAACCTTGTTCCATTGTTCATAACTAAGTTCTTCCACCGGGGCAAAAATGCCTACGCCGGCATTGGCTATAAGAACATCAAGACGACCCCATTTGTCCATAATGGTTTTGACGGCATGCTGTTCATCTTCCTGTTTCCGGACATCAGAACGGATTGCAAGGATGTCAGCTTTGATTTTACCCAGATCTGCAGCTGCTTTTTCTATTTCTGTTGCATTCCTGCTGCTGATGGCTACTTTATAACCTTTTTCCAAAAGATACCGGGCCATTCCTTTACCGATACCTTTGCTTCCGCCGGTGATGTACACAACTTTCTTTTCGTCCATACGTACATATTTTCCGATAAACAATTTTACCTGGTAAAAAGTTCAGTTTTGTGCACTATTTCATCTTCATGCAGCTTTCACGAATGTTCTTTGAAAATATTTGTGGCAGGCAACAGGGAGCAGATTTAAAATTTTACCCGTTGGCATATTCAAATTTTCCGGAGTAAAGAATTTATTTGCTCTTCCTTTTAAAGGATAGGTGACCTTGGATACAGGAGCGGGAGCAAATGCGGAATATTGATATGAACTGATATTTTCAGCACATTTTATTAAAACATGGATTCAACCAGATCATCAACATCAATATTGCTGAAATGCTTTTCAATGGAGAAACGGGATAAAACTTCCCTGATCGCATGTTCTTCATGTTCTACATTCAGTAAAGAATTTTCAATTGCAGTGATTCCCTTTTCGGAGAAAAAATCACCGAAGATCTTTGCATTTTCAATAATACCTTTTTTCACATCAAGGTTCATTTCCAGTAACCCGCCGTTGGTGCGGATGGCTTTTTTAAAATTATAATCAGGAGATTTCCCGAAATTCCATTCATGCGTGATGTATTTTTCATCCCGCAGTTGCTTAATGATCTTTTTATCTTCTTCGGTAAATTGATAAAGCCTGCTGTCCGGATAGATGGACAGCACATGATCCATCAGTTTTTTGGTGAATTCTTCAATGGAGATGAGCCTCTTGATATGTTCCGAAATATTGGTAACTCTTTTAGGAACCGATTTCACTGCCTTGTCGGTGTATTTCACCGGGTTTATCCTGAGCGCCTCACTCACATTTCTCATTTCTGAAGAAAACAATAGGCAGCCATGATGCAGAATTTTGTTTTTAAAAATATGAGCTGCATTTCCTGCGATCTTCCTTCCGTCTATCATCAGGTCGTTCTTTCCTTCAAAACGGGCATCGGCACCCAGCTCCCGGATCACGTCAATAATGGGTTGAGTGAATTTCCGGAAGTCAGTGAGGTTTGAATCGGAACCGGCCTTCGTAAAAGAAAAATTCAAATTACCCAGGTCATGATACACGGCTCCTCCGCCGGAAAGCCTGCGCACTACCGCGATATTGTGAGCTTTTACATACTCGTAATTGATCTCTGCAAGGGTATTCTGAAAGCTTCCGACGATGATCGCATTGTCATTGCGCCAGAGCATGAAGCAGTCTTCTTTCAGGTATTTTAAAATGTATTCGTCGGTCGCAACATTGAAATAAGGGTCCGTGGATTCATGATAAATGCAAAGCATGTTCTTATTTTTTTATCGCCATTCTGAATTGTTCCATGTCCTTTCTCTTGTGCTCAATATAATTCCATACCCAGGCCACCAGCAGCAGCGATGCTGCAAGAAATACCAGTGACATAGTGATCTCCTTGCTGGCAATGAGAAATGCAAACACCAGAAGTAATCCGGTAAACAAATGGGCGATGGCCGTGTGAGCATTTCCCGAGATCAGGTCAATGGAAGTTTTCGAATAATTATTCTGTGTATAACGGATAGCCTGCACGGCAAAGGGCAGGGAAAGAAATGTAAAATATAATGAATAAGGGGCATAACCGGTCAACGGCAACACGGCAATGATGGAATAAGCCGCCACAAAAAGAGTGATCAGTACATTCTTGGCTTTCAGTTTTCCCCTTCTCACCACCAGCGTATTCTTTTTTGATTTCTCATCCGATTTGGCATCCTGGAATTGATTGACGAGCAAAACATTTGTGATCAGCAAAGCAACAGGTAATGAAATTAAAAATGCCTGCAATGAAAAATGTCCTGTCTGAACATAAAATGCACCCAGCGTCATCAGCACCCCGTAAGTGGTTGCGATCAGGAATTCGGCAACTCCCGGTGCAATATTGATAAATGAGAATTTTCCTTTTTCATCATTGGTGTAAAAGACTCCGGCCAGCATTCCGTAGGCGATCAATGGGATCAGTCCCCAGCCGCTTTTGAACACCAAAAATATTCCGATGAGCGCTGCGATGATGCTTAAGGTGATGCCGAAGAATCCCATATCGGCACGGGATATCAGTCCGAGTTGTATCATCCTGGATCCCCCGGTAAAAGGACGGATACCTTCCACATTCTCATTATCACGGGCGGCATCTTTCCAGTCATTGATCATATTGGTGCCTGCCTGTATCATCACTCCGCCGATCAAAGTCAGAATGAATAATGTCCAGTTGAAAGCGCCGGTTGCAAAGTATGCTATGGCGCCACCCAGCAAAAGCGGAATGAGGGATGCTGTCAATGATAATGGCCTCACTGCTTCTTTCCAGGCTCTCATCTTTGATTTCAGATCATCCCAAAGGCTGTAGGCATTTCTGTTCTCATGAAATTCAAAGATCGTCGGCGCTTCTCCCTGCAATATCTCCGGGACAAAACGGTATTTGACCAGGTACGGTTTCACACGGATGAACTCCAGGCGGTCGGTGGCATTTATTTTAAAAAAATTGGCTACAATAGGAGAACGAAGCTTCATGATGTCCAACGCTTTTTCACGGTCTTCTTTGTTGCGGATGATTTCGGCCCTGCCGATGATCTCACATTCTTCCATTTCCATGAACGTGGGGCCCTGGTGGATCAGCATGGCTGTTTCGGGAATATTGCTCCATTGAATGATCTTGGGATCTCCCTTCAGGCTGCTTACATAGACGTTGAAATTTTCATCAACACCGAAGTGCATCATCCTTTGACGGGGTGTTCCGATGTTGGAGGTACCTACTGCTGCCACTTCTGCCCGGTTCAGATAGTCAAGAACTTCCTGCCTTGATCTTTGTGACATATTTGAGCTTTAAAATTAACTGCAAAATTAGGGCTTTGCTCCATCCTTTTGAAATGATCCTTCCACAGAGATTTATGGCAAAGGGAAAAACAGAAGGCACCCATATTTATGAATTACGAAATTTTTTAACCTTACTTCCCGGGATAAAAGAAGATATTGATTTGATAAAACCGTTAAGGAACGATGCCGGGTCCACGCCTCACACAAGGCCCGGTGGTGAGACTTCCTTCGCAGGCGAGTGTCAGATGGTCTTGTGCGTTGGGTTAGTGGCACTCGCCGTATTATCTGAGAAAGAAAGAAGTTGTAAATTAGAACATGCCTGTAAAACGAAAGATAACGGAACCTGACGGGGTTTACTTCATTACGTTTACTTGTCATCAGTGGAAACCTTTAATCGAACTGACAGATGGTTACGATTTGGTCTACAATTGGTTTGATCACTTGAAAATCAAAGGAAGTTTTTGTTTACCTCCCGGAGTGTCAACCAAAAGGGGGTGACAAGTTGTCCCCACCCTTGCGAAAGCAATTCATCCCGCTTACGCATTTTCTTAATGTAATCTGTCGGGTTGGGGGTGCCGGTCAATATCTGAACAACATCTGCAACTGCAAAATACCATTTCTGTTCAGCTTCATTCCAGACCGTCCTGATTTGTTTGCTTTCAAAAAGTTTAATGTTACTCATATCCAAAAATACAAAGTATTCCGTGTTACTTGTTTCGCTTGAAGCTATGCAAATATTGAAGGTCATTGCAATTATTCCTTTCACTTGATTTAGGCTCAACCATTTCACTGACCCAAATTTTATTACTCGCTTCCCTCGCAGGCGAGCTTCAGAAAGCCTTGTGCGTTGGGATTGTGGCGCTTCCTTCGCAGGCGAGTGTCAGATGGTCTTGTGCGTTGGGTTAGTGGCACTCGCCGTATTATCTGAGAAAGAAAGAAGTTGTAAATTAGAACATGCCTGTAAAACGAAAGATAACGGAACCTGACGGGGTTTACTTCATCACGTTTACTTGTCATCAGTGGAAACCTTTAATCGAACTGACAGACGGTTACGATTTGGTCCACAATTGGTTTGATCACTTGAAAATCAAAGGAAGTTTTTGTTTACCTCCCGGAGTGTCAACCAAAAGGGGGGTGACAAGTTGTCCCCACCCTTGCGAAAGCAATTCATCCCGCTTACGCATTTTCTTAATGTAATCTGTCGGGTTGGGGGTGCCGGTCAATATCTGAACAACATCTGCAACTGCAAAATACCATTTCTGTTCAGCTTCATTCCAGACCGTCCTGATTTGTTTGCTTTCAAAAAGTTTAATGTTACTCATATCCAAAAATACAAAGTATTCCGTGTTACTTGTTTCGCTTGAAGCTATGCAAATATCCTTTCAACCGAGGTGATACTATATAGGTCACATCATCTCCAACGTCAATCGGAATTGAAAGCAAAATGTCTGACCCTTTACTTCCTTCGCAGGCGAGTGTCAGATGGTCTTGTGCGTTGGGTTAGTGGCACTCGCCGTATTATCTGAGAAAGAAAGAAGTTGTAAATTAGAACATGCCTGTAAAACAAAAGATAACGGAACCTGACGGGGTTTACTTCATCACGTTTACTTGTCATCAGTGGAAACCTTTAATCGAACTGACAGACGGTTACGATTTGGTCTACAATTGGTTTGATCACTTGAAAATCAAAGGACATTATATAGCCGGATATGTAATTATGCCCAATCATATTCATGCATTAATTGCATTCAGTGATACCGGACAATCCATCAATACGATCATAGGCAATGGCAAGCGGTTCATTGCTTATGAAATTATTAATAGAGTGAAGAAACAAAAGGAGGTAAAATTATTACACCAATTGGAAATATCCGTGAAGGCGAAGGATAGGGAAAGAGGGAAACGCCACGAGATATGGGAAGATTCATTTGACTGGAAAGAATGCCGAACCAACAGCTACATGCAACAGAAGCTGAGTTACATTCATCGGAACCCCTGTAGAGGGAAATGGAATCTTGCACCGGCACCGGAGGATTATATACACAGTTCAGCAAAGTTTTACGCAACAGGTGAACAGGGAATTTATCCGGTGTTGAATTATTGCGAACCGGCGGATATTAATTTGACGAAACCTTTACAGAACGACGCCGAGTCCACGCCTTCCACAAGGCCCGAGCGGTGAGACTTCGGCCGGGAAGCTGTAAGTTTGGTCACTCAGATGGGAAGAAGGCAAGCCCAGTGTTGTGTGTAGCCTTGTCACGCCATATCTTTTAGCAACTTTACAAAACCTTGAATAGCCGTTTCTAACTTATTGCGGTTTTCAACTTGTAGCTCGTATAAGTCAGGCGAAAACTCGTAATCTTCTTTTTTTAATGGCTTTTCTGTTGCAAGTTTATGTTGAGCAAAAAGAAATATAGCTTGCAAATAAACTGGATAAAATTTGATTAAGAGTTCACAATCTTGTTTGAATTCTTCTGGTGTAATTTTTATTCGTTGTGTTTCGTCGTCATATTTAAATCTGTCAGGTTTAGGTAATTTAACTGGCAGCCCGTCCTTATGTTTTACACAATTACAAATCCAATTGATTTTGTGAGTGATGCTGAACTGTTGCCAATTCCTTATGTCAAAGTTGAATTTTTCTTTTGCCCATTGAGTAACAGTTCCATTAGTTTCATAAAGCTCACCAAAGATTACCTCAGAAACTTGAATAACGTCATTAATGTAGTTTTCAAGTTTATGGAAAAGTCCAACATATGCAAGGCGTATTGTATCGTAGAGAGTTTCTTTAAAATCATGGTCTTTAGTTTTCAGTAGAAATTTGTACCGTGAATTATTGAAATCTCTTTGTCCTTCAAAAATTGCTTTGTTGGTCGCTGGGATAAAATGTTGGCATACCAATTCTTTATATGAACTTATGTCTGCAATCCGAAAGGCAATAATGTTAAAAGCCCTATTTACGACTTCATCGCTTGAAGTCAAATCAAAGTTTGGAATTTTTATAAACTCTTGTACAAGTTTCTCAACTAAAGCGTCAAACTTATTAAGAGGCTTTTTTTTCTTCATTATCAGGAATTGTCAATTAGGGTTACGAGCAGGGCTTTATGCAGGTTGGGAATTAGTATTCCGCCTGCTGATTACCGCTGCTGATTGAAAATATGTTAATGAAGTTAAGTACAAAAGCTGATAGTAATTCGCCTGACCGAACTGAAGTTGGCATTTGCAATTTGCTGATCATACAATATCCTGTCTAACTTGGATAAAACTCAATGTTGTGCGTTCGTACAGCATAGTTTATTTAGGATAGGGAATTGACAATGCTGAGCAATACTGATTAAGTGTCCTTACATCCGAAGTGTATCCCAGGGAATGTAAGTTTGGAACTAAATTTTTGGTTTCATTTGAGGTAAAAATTGAATTGCCTTTGTCCAAATGAGATATTATTAAATAGTCTGTAATGTCATTAATGTATTTGTCAATGTTATACCCTGATTGACACATTAACTCAATGATCCTGTATTGTAGTGCAAATAGAGGTTTAAATCTCACAATAATTTTTTGAAGAAGTTCATCTGTTAATTCTTGTGGTACAATATCTTTTAAGTTATTGCAAATGTATTGGTACATTCCAGTCCCAAATTCTCTATAGATTAAGTCATTTTTCTTCGCTTTTCTTAACTCTCGAAGCAGTGTTATTCTTTTAGTCTTGTCATTGGCAAAGACCTGCCAATTGCCTGAGTAAGATGCATCGTGCTTTTTTATAAAATGATTTGCAAAAGAATCTTTCCAGCTTACTTTTAGAGTATTTAGAAAATCACTTACTAGTTGAATTGTCTGGCTATTTTGTTTTATAAATGCGTCATTGAATCTCTTTTCATGAATTTGTAACAAAGAATTATAGAGGCTATTTTGTCTATAAGTGTCTGCAATTGGTGCTTGCCCTGTTGTAAATTTGATAAATTCATTGTCTGCGTTAGGCAATAAGTTTGACGAGTCAAAATCGCTATGATAGAGTGCTGCATAAAGCCCGTGCTTACACTCCAAATAAGTATTTGAATCTATTGGGTCATTAAGATGTGCAAACATCTCTGACAATACGAGATAAGAGACTTTTACTTTTATTTTCCTTTTCCGTTCTATTTGTTTTAGTTTTTTAAGATAGGCATCGAGCCATACTAAACATTTTTGATTAGCAATTCTTCCAAGAAGCCGATAACAATTGGTGTCCCAATAAACATATTTGTCTGTAAAGTTTGTAAACCGCTTAAAGAATGGAAAACACATTACTATTTCAGATTTGATTTATTCATTAGAGGCTGTCCAATTGTATGACGCACAACTCGTGTATTATCGCAATGTACAAAACCTTAAAATCGGAATAAAAAAAATTGTTTGCCTGATTTACAGGAACTTAACTGCATTTATGCAACACTCCTGCTTATTGCGACAATACAGCTATACAGTCATGTCTTTTTTCCCTCACAGGTTAGTGCCAGACCTTGCATATAGGGTTTGCTGCTCTCAGCATAAGAAGATATTGACTTGATGAAACCGTTACGGAACGAACTGCGATATTTTTTAACTTTACCTCCGGAACAAATCATTTCATGAATTTTAACCAGCTGAAATATATCGTGGCAGTGGACCGCTACCGGAATTTTGCAAGGGCTGCCGATGAATGCGGCATTGCTCAATCTACTTTAAGCAAGGAAATTCAACGGCTGGAAAAAGAATTCGGCATCATGATCTTCGACCGATCCCGTTTTCCTGTCACCCCCACCATGAAAGGCGAAGACCTCATCAGGCAGGCGCAGGTCATTTTATCGGAACATAAGCGGTTCGTTGACATCGCCGAGAAAAAAAAAACTTACCGAAGGGAACTTTCCGCCTGGGCATACTGCCCATGATCGCTCCTTATCTTGTTCCCCTGTTCATCGAACCGCTTTCTGAAAAATACCCTGAACTGCAGGTGGAGATCGTGGAAACCGGCATCAGGGAAATGGCCCTGCACCTGGAAAATGAAGAACTGGACGGCGGCATTGCCATTCATCCTTTTGATAAGGAAGGATTTTATGAAGAAATTCTTTTTGATGAAAAGTTTGTGCTGTATGTAGGTTCGGATCATCCTTTGTCCAAACAAAAAGTGGTCTCATGGAATGAAATACCTTTTGGTGACCTGATACTCCAGGAAGACCTGCAGGCACATTTTCTCCGGCCGGCATCAAAGAAAAATGATCAAAGCAATTTGTCCCGCAAGATCCGCAACATCCATATTCAAAGCGGTTCGTTTGAAACCATCCGTAAGATCATTGACCGCAATGGCGGATTAACTCTATTGCCTCAATTGTCCACACTGTACATGGGAGCAAGAAGGCTAAAGATGATACGGCCGCTGGAGGATCCTGTCATCAGCAGAAAAATAGTATTGGTGACTCCCAGGGGATTTGAAAAGAACAGGATCACCAAAGTGATCCGCTCGGAGATACTCAATAATCTCCCTGCACAATAAAAGATCAATCGCTTTTGCCCATATATCTTATCGCCTTTGCCACATTGACTCCGGCTGATTAGGAGGATAACTTTGCCCTATTAAAAAAAATACCATGACAGAAGTTCAAAAATTAGCAAAGTTCGTTCACTTACGCAGCTATGCCGACCTATCCGAGTCAGCAGTCACAGCGCTTAAGCTGCGTTTGCTCGATGGCATCGCCTGTGCCATCGGTGCATTGAAGGGTGAGCCGGTAAGAATGATAAAAGAACAGATCAAAGAATTCGGCGGCAATCCTCTGGCCACCATGATAGGAGGAGGCAGGACCGCTCCCGACAGAGCCGCATTTTACAACTCAGCTCTGTTAAGATATCTTGATTTTAACGACAGTTACCTGGCGAAGAAAGAAACCTGCCATCCTTCGGATAACATAGGAAGCATGCTGGCTGCTGCCGAATATGCAGATAAAAATGGTAAAGATCTTTTAACGGCATTGGCCATCGCTTACCAGGTGCAATGCCGTTTAAGCGATGAGGCCCCGGTTCGTGATAAAGGTTTCGACCATACGGTTCAGGGCTCTTACGGAGCTGCAGCAGGCGCTGCTTATGCTTTGGGCCTTGATGAGAATAAAATTGCCAACGCCATTGCCATTGCAGGCACGGCTTACAATGCATTGCGGGTGACACGTACAGGAAATCTTTCTCACTGGAAAGGGCTGGCATTTCCTTCAACAGGATGGACATCCACTCACTCTGCTTTTCTTGCCCAACACGGCATCACGGGGCCTGAAGAAGTTTTTGAAGGAAACAAAGGATTCAAAGATTCGATTGCCGGCAAGTTTGAGATCAACTGGGATAAGGAAGACCTGGAAAGGGTTACCAAAACGATCATTAAGAAATACAATGCAGAGATTCACTCTCAGGCAACGCTGGAAGGGGTCCAGGAATTACACAGAGAACATCCTTTTGAAGTGAATGATGTGGAGAAGATCGTGCTGAACACTTTTGATGTCGCATACAATATTATCGGTGGCGGAGAAGAAGGCGGGAAGAAAAACATCAGGACCAAGGAAGAGGCAGATCACAGTTTACCTTACCTGATATCGGTGATGCTGCTCGATGGAAATGTTTTACCTGCACAATACCTTCCGGAAAGGATCGTGAAAGAAGATGTGCAAAAACTTCTTCAGAAAGTGGAAGTGAATCAAAAGAAAGAATATTCAGACCGGTTCCCCAATGAAATGCCCTGTGATATCACGGTTTATATGAAGAATGGCGAACAATATCACATTGAGAAGAAAGATTATGAAGGATTTGTTACAAGGCCGGCGTCCTGGGAAACAGTGATCGCCAAATTCAATTCATTGGTAACTCCTTTTACTGATGAAAAGACCAGGGAAAAGATCATTGACCTGGTAAAGAATATCGAGAAACACAGTGTGCGTGAACTGATGGAAGTGCTGAGTGGAGTGGGAAATAAAAAAGGAACAATAAAAAGATTGATTCATATTTAAAACAAAATATTATGGCTAAAAATGATTTTATTACCAACCCGGTTGCGTTTGAATGGTTGCAACGCAACGACCGCCCTGCCAAACCCCGTAAAGTGGGCATGACAGAAATCAGGGCTGCTTATTATTCCAATTTCGGAATGAGTTATTTCAAAGACATATTGGAAATGTCCGGCAACTATGTGGACAGCATCAAATTTGCAGGAGGTTCATTCACATTCATGAATCCTCAGAAAATAAAAGAGATGAATGAACTGGCTCATAAATACGGAGTGCTGGTGTCCACCGGAGGATTTATGGAATATGTATTGACCAAAGGAAAAGACTCAGTGAAAAAATATATCAGGGAATGCAAGGAGATGGGATTTGATATTATTGAAATTTCCACGGGATTTATTTCCATTCCAACTTCTGACTGGCAAAGAGTGATTGAAGATGTGCAGAAAGCAGGATTGAAAGCGAAACCGGAAGTAGGCATCCAGTTCGGCGCAGGTGGTGATACATCAGCTTCTGAATTAAAACAGGAAGGAACTCAGGATGTGGAATATGCCATCAGCAGGGCAAAAAGATTTGTGGATGCAGGCGCTTACCTGATCATGATGGAATCGGAAGGCGTAACGGAAAATGCCGATCCCTGGAGAGTGGATGTGCCTGCCAAATTCATCAATGCGATAGGACTGGAGAAAGTGATGTTTGAAGCAGCCGATCCGAAGGTTTTTAAATGGTATATAAAAAATTACGGGCCTGAAGTAAACCTGTTTGTGGATCACAGCCAGGTCGTTCAGCTGGAATGCACCCGTGAAGGCATCTGGGGCACCAATGATGTTTGGGGCAGGATAGTAACATATAAATAACTCATTGAAAAACGAACAAACCAAAACTATCTGTGTTATACAGGAGACAACAGAAATTTTAATAACTAAATTTTTTCTATATGAGACTCGATGGAAGAAAGACCTTGCCACAAGGGTATGATGCCATGATCAACTTGCAGAAAGTGGTCAATCAGAGTAAACTGGATCCTAAGCTGATGATGCTGGTGGTGACAAGAGCATCACAGATTAATGGCTGCGCTTATTGCCTGGATATGCATACAAAAGATGCAACGGCAATAGGTGAGGACCCTCAGAGATTACATGTGTTGGCAGCATGGAGAGAGGCTCCTTTTTATTCCAAGAAAGAAAGGGCAGCATTGGACTGGACTGAATCCCTGACGTTGCTCTCACAGACCGGAGCTCCCGATAAAGTGTATGCTGAATTGGAAAAAAATTTTTCTCCGAAAGAAATAATGGAACTCACATTTGCCATAGTTGCTATTAATGGATGGAACAGGTTGGCTGTTGGCTTACGTTCTGAAGTAGGGGGTTATGTATCGCATCTGAAAGCTGAACCTGTCATGGCATAAAACTTATGGTTGCCTCTACACCGTGTAGTTAATAAAATTACCCGGCGCTGATTTGAATACCAGTACCGGGTATTTTTTATTTTGTACTTACCAAAAGCTGTAGCTGCAATGGGGCCCGTTTTTCAGATAATGGATTATCAGTACAAAATGCTCCTTTCAGTCAATGCCCAGTATCTTTTTTGCCAGCCTGATCATATCAGTGTTGCCGGTATTCTTATCATGTTCATCTGATAATTTGATCACGCTGATCCAATCTTTTCCTTCCGGTCTTGCTTCAGTCATTTTGATCACAATATTCATGGGAGGCACACCGACATCATTGGTGAAATTGGTGCCAATGCCAAATGACATTCCTATTTTTCCTTTACAGTAAGCAACAATGCGGTCCACTTTTTCAGGGGTCAATCCGTCAGAAAAAATGATGGTCTTGCTCAGGGGATCTATTCCCAGAGATCTGTAATGCCTGATCGTTTGCTCTGCAAAAACTATGGGATCGCCGCTGTCGTGACGAACCCCGTCAAACAGTTTTGAAAACTTGCGGTCGAAGCTTTCAAAAAATACGGGTGTGGTATAGGTGTCTGATAAAGCAATTCCGAGATCACCACGATATACTTCTACCCAATTGTCCAGTGCCAGTGTATTGGACATTTTAAATCCGTAACGGGCAGCATGGAACATGAACCATTCGTGGGCGTGGGTCCCGATCGGCTTTACTCCAAATTGCATGGCAAGAGAAACATTGCTGGTACCGGTGAAACTGCTGCCGCCATATTCTTTCAGGGTTTCCACCACCATTTTATGCACCGGGTAAGAGTATCTTCTTCTTGTTCCGAAATCTGCCACTTTGATTCCTGACTTTTTATAATGTTCAATTTTATCTTTTACGATTTGCTTTACTTTATCATCCGGAAGCCGTTTGGTATTGTTCAAGCGATAATACAATTCGCAGATCAAAGACATCAGGGGCACTTCCCATAAGATGGTGCGGTACCAATTTCCTTCAACGGTGACAGAGAGCTCACTTCCATTCCTGGCAACGCTCACTTCCGAAGGATTATACCGGAATCCATTTAAAAAGTCGAGGTAAGTGGGAGGAAGATATGGGCATTTTTCCTGCAGGAATTTTTTCTCATCAGGTGTAAGCTTTAATTCTGCCATTTCGTCTATCGCACTGCGCAGAGCAGCGGCAAGCCCTTCGGGGTACTGATGATTTCCCCGGTTTATGAATTGATAGCGGGCATGTGCATAAGGAAATAAACGGACCACCGCATGCTGCATGGTGAATTTGTAAAAGTCATTGTCTAAAAGTGAGGTAATTAAAGCTGTGCTCATTACAATACGGAAGCTGTTGAAAAAATTAGCATTAAATGGTCATGCAAAGCTATTAATTCTTTTTGTGTGAGTTTGCGCCAGAAAAGATAAGGAAATTAAAAGGGCTTCAATACCATCAGGAAAATGATGACCAGGAATAAAACATTTTCGATCCGTTCGTAGAAAAATAATTTTTTGGCAAGGTTGTAATATTCACCCGGTATATTGTCCCCGGAATGTTTTTTCAGTAATGCTTTGATCGGCCTTGATCTTGGCGACAGGACGACCGGCCCGAAACCCAGGGCAATTAAAAATAAAATCAGGCTGGCGCTATACCACTTTGCCCCGAACAAATAAGTATTAATTGTTCCCATTGCCAGCCCGGTAAGAAGTAATAGGGTGCCGCCAACCATGACGAATATATGAAGCCTGTTGCGGATCAGGTAGGCATGTCTCAGTTCGGTCATGTTTTTTGCTCTTGTTACTATGTAGATCATAACAAAGCCCGGTCCCAATCCTAAAATAGCGGAAAGAACATGCACCAATACAAGCACTTTATACCAGGTCATATATTATCCTCCGCATTGAATTGTACTATCGAAATGGAAAGCAGAACAAATTCCGGGATGAAAATTTTCGTATCAACAGCAGGACTTCTTTTCAATTCGTTAATAAAAAGATTATGGCAAAAGTAGCCACTCAATATGCTAATCAAAAATGAGTAAAGTAATAAATCCGTAAAATTATGACCGAAAACCTGCTTTCAGGTTATGCAGACGTTTGTTTTAGCTCTTTGATGGCTTTCATTACCCGATCCACCATTACATCGCAATAGATGAGGTTGAATTCAAACAATTCAGAGTCAGTGTAGGATTCCCCGATCTTTTCCTGCAGCATTTTTTTTGCACGGTTCAGACGCACTTTAGCATTATCTTCCGTAATGCTCAGCAGTGCTGCGGTTTCCAGAGTGGAAAGCCCTGTAATTTCTCTTAACGAAAACACCATCCGGTATTCATCGGGCAGGTTGAGTATTGCGTTTTCAATGACTCCTCTCAATTCATGCTGCTGAACCGCCCTGACACCGTCCGACACTTTTTTGACAGGCGCTGATTCGGCATCAGCCTCCAGGTTTTCCGAGTCAGGTTTTTCTTTTTGAAAACTTAATTTATGCTTTTTATGGTAGCATTGATGAAGCATTATCTGAACGATCCATGTTTTGAATGATGATCTCCCTTCAAAATCCTTTAAATGGGTATAGGCGCTGACATAAGTCTCCTGCATCAGGTCTTCAATATCATCATGATTGTATCCATACAATTTCCCTACCTTAAATAAATAACTGTTGTAGCGCTTCACAATAGCAGCATACAAATCAATCTCACCGGCCAGCACTCTTCTTATAATTTCGGTATCAGAAATATCTTGTGGGATATTTAATGTAGCCATGGCATCTGATTTCTATGGTTAACAAAAATGAATCTTAATGCCAAGTTACAAAAAAACTGCCCTCAACTCTGATATGAGGGCAGTTTCAAAGAACATCAAAATGAAAAGGAGGTACACTGCATTACTTGTTAACCACGGTTACGGATCCTTTCATAGTGGGATGAATGCTGCAGAAGTAATTGAAACTCTTTTGAGGAGCCGACTTCCACGAGTTCCCGATATCGATATTTCCCGAAGTCCAGGCATTCAGAGAATCAGTTACGTTGTGTGTAACAATGTCCTTATTGATCCAGATAACCGTATCGCCCGTGCTGACAGTAAGCTGCGCAGGTTGAAACTGCATCCCGCTGATGATAACCGTATCAACTTTTGAAGTACTCCCTGAACTCTTTTGCTGCGCATTGTTATTACTTTTATTTGAGTTACAACTTATCATCGCTATAGCTATGCCTAATATAGATAGAGCCGCTACTGTTAAAATCCTTTTTTTCATTTTATGATCTCCTATTTAATTTTTGCCTGTGCCATTTTTGCCATTTCCAGGTGGTGGTCCAGTAACGGTGATACTTTGACCAGCAAATCCTTCAACTCTGCATTTTGCGTTTCCGGTATCAGCAAAGTTTTGACAGAATTGATCACAGCTTCATGGTAAGCAACTTCATTGTCAATGTATGCTTTTGCAAATGCTTCGCCTTTTAATTTGTTAAGTTTGGCAGTTTCTTCTTTTTCACCTTTCAGCAATGACTGAGTTACTGCATTGGTTTTAGGGGTGACACCTAACTTTTTAGCTAAAGCAACGGCCTGCTTAATAATGTTTTGGTGGTCATTGATCATGGTTTGAGCAAATTGTCTTGCTTCTGCATTTTTTGTTTTCCTAAGGGCGATCTTGCCATAGTTTACATCTATCTGGTTTGCTGTAACTGCAACGGAGGCAATTTCCGGGTCAGTTAATTGGGGCGTATTCTGTGCCGAAGCTGTTGAAGATAACATTACAGCACATGCCATAAGGCCTGATGCCCATCCTGTAAGTGATTTTAATGCTTTCATAATTTTTAATTTTATTTGATTTATAAATTTCGGACGACACTATAATGGAGTTCGTAAGGAATGAAAAGGTTACAGGGTTTAAAAAAATAATTTTTGCTTCTGTACTTTGTCTCATGTGAACCTGATTCAGTATCATTAGAAGAACAAGTATGCAGATTCGTTGTTTTCATATTAACAATTGATTATAGCGATAGCATCAGGCGAATATTAAAAACCTGCCCGCTGAAGCAGTCAAAAAAAATAAATTCCGTTTTTCGAAAAGGAGCTGTTGTTATGGAATTTATTTCACCATAAACCGTATATCAATTAAAATTTATTCATTCAGGAAATTTATTTTAAAAGACAGTTTATGAATATTTTTCTGATATAAGGAGCCGGTGAAGGAATTGCCATTTATGGAATTCACAAAAATTCTTGCCCTGATTTCCTTATATTTACCAAAACCCAACCTGCGATGCGACAATTACTGCCTGTCACAATTTTACTTGCTGCAATTTTTATTTTTAGCTGTAAAAACTCCGGTTCCGAACAAAAGACATCCGGATTCATTGAAAGAACCGGAATGGATTCTTCCATAAAACCGGGCGACGATTTTTTTGATTATGTAAATGGTAAGTGGGTAGCTAATGCAGTGATACCGGCAACCGAAACAGGTGCCGGGGGATTTTTTGATCTTGCCCGGAAATCCAGGCAAGATTTACATGGTATTTTGGAAGATGTTTCAAAGAGTGATCATACTAAAGGAAGCATGGAGCAACTTGTTGGTGATTTCTACAGATCCGGAATGGATTCTGCAGCTATTGACAAGTTAGGGTATGAGCCCCTGAAACCATTTCTGCAAACCATTAATGCAATCAAATCCCCTTCGGAAATAATGTCATTCGTTGCGGAGCAGTATCAGAAAGGTTCTTACCTCTTGTTCTTTAGTTATGTAGGCAGCGATGAGAAAAACAGCGGTTATAATATTCTGAATTTTTACCAGGGCGGGCTTGGATTGCCCGACAGGGATTATTATTTCAGGAACGATCCTGCATCAAAACAAATAACAGATGCTTACCTTGCCTATATTTCGGGAACATTTAAACTAACCGGAACTGATTCTGCCACCTCAGTCAAAAATGCACTGACGGTTTATAATTTTGAAAAGCAACTGGCAGCATCACACAAGACCAGGGTGGAGGTGCGTGATCCTCAGGCAAACTATAATAAGATTCCAGTTGCTGCTGCCGATAAAAAAATGCCGGTATTCGCATTGGGAACATTTTTGTCAAGCCTGAACATTAAAACCGATAGTGTTAATATAGGGCAACCGGGTTTCTTTGAAAAAGTTAATCAAATGCTGCAGTCAACACCATTGGAGCGCTGGAAGAACTATTTGGCATTTCACACTATCCGCAGTTTTTCAGCCGCACTCAGCAGTGATTTTGTGAATGCACAGTTTGATTTCTCAAAAGTGATGACCGGCCAGCAAAGCCAGAAACCAAGATGGGAAAGAATGGTAAGCAGGACGGACATGCAGTTAGGAGAAGCGCTGGGTCAGCTTTATGTAAAAAAATATTTTTCTGAATCTGCTAAGAAAAGAATGCTCGGGCTGGTGGAAAACCTGCAGAAAGCATTTGCCGCCCGCATCAATAAGCTCGACTGGATGAGTGACAGCACCAAGACCAAAGCAAAAGAAAAATTAGCATCCTTTACCAAAAAGATCGGCTATCCTGATAAATGGAGGGATTACAGTAAAGTGAACATTGACAAGTCAGGCTACTTTAATAACATCATTGCTCTGAATGAAGATGAATTCAATTTTCAGAAAGCCAAAATTGATAAACCGGTTGACCGTACCGAATGGGGAATGACTCCGCCTACAGTTGATGCGTATTATAATCCGCCGATGAATGAAATTGTTTTTCCCGCAGGCATCCTGCAACCACCATATTTTTATGAAAATGCGGACGATGCCATCAACTATGGTGGTATCGGAATGGTCATTGGCCATGAAATGACCCATGGTTTTGATGACCAGGGCGCTCAATATGATAAAGACGGCAATCTAAAAAACTGGTGGGCACCGGAAGATTATGAAAAATTCAAAGCGCTGGGGCAAAAAGTGATTGACCTGTACAACAGTTTCACTGTGCTGGACAGCCTGCATGTGAATGGTGCGGCAACCAATGGAGAAAATATTGCTGATATAGGAGGATTGGCCATTGCGTTTGATGCATTCAAGCTGACAAAGCAGGGCAGGGATACGGTAAAAATTAACGGGCTCACTCCCGAACAAAGGTTCATGTTATCTTTTGGTTTGATCTGGCGTTCTAAAATGAAACCTGAATTTCAAAGGATGTTAATCAATGTGGATGTTCATTCTCCTGCCATCTGGAGAGTGAACGGATCAATAATGAACTTCGATCCTTTTTATACCCAGTTCAATGTGCAGCCGGGAGAAAAAATGTACCGTGCAGACAGTATAAGAATCAGGATCTGGTAAATTTTTCCAATGAACACGCATATAGGTTTACCCTAAAGTCAAACCGGGAAATAGTATAACTCATTTTTTGGAGTTTTATTTTCCTCCGGGTTTATGGTTTCCTACAAAATAATACAGGGAGAAAGAAATTCTTACCTGGTTCCGCTGGTTGTCACTATAACATTTAATTAGTTGATCCCTGAAGTTTAGTTAGGCTGCAGTTAATGATCATTCAACGGCAATCCTCTTTTTTGCCATTCTACCCAGTTCACATATTCAGGCGATACACGGTGCTCTACCATGGTGATACAATTATCAACAGGACAAACTAACTGGCAAAGATTGCAACCGACACAATTTTCCTCTATGATGGTATAGGTATTGTACGGATCTCCGTAAGCCAGTTTGATTGCCTGGTGTGACGTGTCTTCACATGCAATGTGGCAAAGCCCGCAATGAATACATTTCTCCTGTCTGATATTTGCCACAATATGAAAATTTATGTCCAGGTCTTCCCAATGTGTCAATGCCGGCACTGATCTGCCGATAAAATCATTAATTGTTTTAAAACCTTTTTCCTCCATCCAGTTGCTCATGCCTTCGCATAGATCTTCTACGATACGGAAACCGTATTTCATTGCAGCAGTACAAACCTGTACGGAAGTAGCTCCAAGCAGCATGAACTCTACTGCATCTTTCCATGTGCTGATGCCACCGATACCGGATATGGGAACTTTATTCGTCACTTCATCCTGAGAAAGTGTGGCAAGCATTTTTAATGCGATAGGTTTTACTGCCGGTCCGCAATAACCGCCAAAGACAGACTTGCCGCCAACATTCGGATTTGGCACAAATGTATCGAGATCAATTCCGGTTACCGACTGAATCGTGTTGATCAATGACAATGCATTGGATCCGGCTTTTACCACCGATCTTCCTGTAGGTACAACCGAGTGAACATTCGGAGTGAGTTTGGTAATGACCGGTATTGTTGCTGCTTCCATCACCCATTCCACTACCATGCAGGCAATCCCGGGATCTTGACCCACTGCGGCGCCCATACCTCGTTCTGTCATTCCATGCGGGCAGCCAAAATTCAGTTCCAGTCCATGTGCGCCGGTGTCTTCCACTTTTTTGATAAGTTCATGCCATGCATTGCGGTTGTTATCGGCCATGAGAGAAACAATCATTGCCCTGTCAGGAAATTCTTTAATCACTTCGGTGATCTCCCGGAGATTTATTTCCAGGGGGCGATCGCTGATAAGTTCAATATTATTGAAGCCCATCATTTTTGAACCGTTATAGTTCACTGCCGAATAGCGGGAAGAAACATTTTTCACCTGGGTACCCAGTGTCTTCCATACTACGCCGCCCCATCCGGCTTCAAATGCACGGAGTACATTATATTTTTTGTCTGTCGGCGGAGCGCTTGCCAGCCAGAAAGGATTGGGAGAATGGATGCCGAGAAAGTTACAAGTCAGGTCTGCCATGATTGTTATTTATGATGAATTATTTTTAATTAAATGATTCTGTGCTTACTTTAGGATTTTGTTCAGAATATATATCAGGTATTCAGTTTTATTTAACCAGTCGGTATCATCATGTTTCAGCAATTGATTTTTATCTAAAAGCCGTAAAAGATATTTTGTTTTTCTTGCTTCTTTAGTAGTGACCGATATTTTTGTTATAAAATTATTTTTTGTCTGAGCCGTTTTTGCTTCTTCCATATTTGCTCCTGTATCAGCGGCGCTATTCAAAAACTGCCCGGAAATGACATATTCTTTCTGCCTGATAGGAATTTTGTTTAACTCAATTATTTGAGGGAAAAAATCAAAAGTCATGTTCAATATTTTTAGCCTGCTTTTATTTAATACCCTGCATTCATTATAATACAATTTGCAGCAATCAGCGTAACCCGATATATTTCAAAATAGCATTTGCGCCATTTTTTCCTGCTTCCACTGCATCCACTACTTCTTTTCCTCCATTCACCGCATCACCACCGGCAAAAACACCTTTGATATTGGTAGCGCCATTTGAATCAATACTGATTTTCCCTTTTGCATTTTTAATTTTTAATTTATTAATCAGTTTTTCAAACGGAGCCTGCCCTGTTGCTTTGATCACCATGTCCACATCAAGGGTAAATGTTTCCCCTGTTCCAACAGGGGAGCGGCGGCCTGAAGCGTCCGGTTCACCGAGCTTCATCCTGCTGCACACGAGGCTTTTTACTTTTCCTTTCCGGCCTTTTATTTTTATGGGGGATGCGAGCCAGATTACTTCGCAACCATCCAGTTTTGCCAGGTTGAATTCATATTCAGTGCAGGGCATTTCTTCTTCGGTTCTCCGGTAGATCAGTGTCACTTCTTTTGCTCCTAACCGTTTGGATTGTGTGGCTGCATCAATAGCGGTCATTCCCATTCCGATCACAGCAACTTTATCCCCGACCGGTACAGAAGAGTAGCCGTTATTTCTGAGTTCATAAATAAATTTTATTGCGTCCACCACGCCTTCCAGTTTTTCTCCGGGTATTTTTAAAGGCCTTGTTTCACCTACTCCGAATGCGAGATATGTGGCATCGAATTCCTTTTTTAATTGCGGCAGTGTAATACCCTGCCTGCCGGCCGGCAGATTCTTACCGAGCTCATGATTATATTTTATTTCAATGCCACCGGTTGAAGTGATATAGTTCACCTCGCTTTCACAAAATTCAGGTGTGACTTTATACGCTGCAATTCCAAAAGTCATCAGGCCGCCCCCTTTCTTTTCTTTTTCAAAAATGGTAACATCAACACCTTCTACCGCCAATACATGGGCACAGCTTAAACCGGAAGGACCTGCACCAATGATGGCAACTTTTTTCCCGGTAGATGGTTTTCGTTCAAATAATTTCCAATTTTCCTCCAAAGCTTTTAACGTTGAGTATTCCTGGAGTTTTGCAATCTGGATGGGTTCCTCTTCCAGTAAATTGTACACGCAGGCGCCTTCGCATAGTTTTTCCACAGGACAAACTTTGCTGCATCCTGCTCCCATGATATTTGAAATAAAGATAGTATGAGCAGAGCCCTTTACATTATCTGTTGCAATTTGTTTAATGAATTTAGGAACATCTATATGTGTTGGGCAGCTTTTGGTGCAGGGAGCGTCGTAACAAAACAAGCACCGGTTGGCTTCCACTTTCGCTGCAGTGCTGCTTTCAAACCGGGGATCTATATCCCTGAAGTTTTGTTCGTATTGTTCAGTTGAGAGTCTGTTGTTTTGAATTGCCATTTATCAGTTGTGTTGAATGTTATTTGTTACATGTTGTACAATAGAATATTCATCAATCAGTATAAATATTAAAGTTCAACGAGTTTTCCATAAGTTTCAGGGCGGCGATCCCTGAAAAACTGCCATACGCTTCTCACTTCTTCAATCATATCGAGATCAAATCCGGCAACAAGCAGTTCGTCTTTATCTTCTGAAGCGATTGAAAATATTTGTCCTCTCGGATCCACGAAATAAGAAGAGCCATAAAATTTTCCGAGGTTCCATGGTTTTTCGTTGCCTACACGGTTTATACAACCCATGAAATAACCATTGGCAGCAGCATGAGCCGGTTGTTCCAGTTTCCATAAATATTGTGATAAGCCTGCAACAGTTGCAGACGGATTGTAAACGATTTCGGCTCCGTTCAAACCGAGACACCTGGCTCCGTCAGGAAAGTGGCGGTCATAACAAATGTAAACTCCGACCTTAGCATACCTTGTTTGAAATACGGGATATCCGAGATTGCCGGGTTTAAAGAAATATTTTTCCCAGAAACCGGACGTATGCGGTATATGATTCTTCCTGTATTTGCCTAAGTATGTTCCGTCAGCATCAATCACGGCTGCAGTATTGTATAAAACGCCCGCCTGTTCTTTTTCATACATAGGAACGATCATTACCATATTATATTTCTTTGCATACGCCGCCAATCGTTCTGTTGTCGGGCCGGGAACGGATTCGGCGCTTTCATACCATTTGGGATCCTGTCCCGGGCAGAAATAAGGTGTATTGAAAATTTCCTGCAGGCAAAGAATCTGCACGCCTTGCTTGCCCGCATTTTCAATGTAAGGAATATGTTTCTGCACCATCGCTTCTTTGATCTCTGCAATCGTTCCTTCACCTTCGGTTTTCGGCAATGACATTTGAATGAGTCCTGATTTGATAATTCGTGGCATTTATTTGAGTTTAGAGTTAAAAGTTAAGAGTTAAGAGTTTTTATAGAAATATCTTTCTTTTGTTGTGATGATAATACTGGTCAGCATGTTTATGATCTCATTACATTTTTTATTCAAAGATTCAAATTCGACAAGATTGATATAGTCACTGTCTTTTAAGAAATTCAGCCATTAATTGGTTTCCCTCGCTTCTTTTAGTGCAATATTCCAATTATGAACAAAATCCCTTTTCGGTTATCCAGCAATTGCTTCATTGATAGTAGCACCGATCGAAGTTCCTGAACGAAGTATTTGTTTTGATAAAACATATTCTTTTTATCATTAGCGAGTAGTTTGTACAGCTTCACTATTTCTAAAGCAAACTCGAAGGCTTTGCCCGCTATTATACGTTCACTTTTTGTCTTTTCTATGCTCAAAATTTTAAACTCTTAACTCTAAACTATTTGAGCGACTTTTGAGCGTCTAACGAATTTACCAAATCCCTTATCAACATGACAATGATTATGCTCAATCGCTACTTTTCCTCTTAATAAAACAGTTTTCACTTTACCGGTTACTTCCCATCCTTCATATGCAGAATAATCCACATTCATGTAGTGCGTTTTTGCAGATAGCTTATGTTTTTCATTGGGGTCAAAGATGACAATATCTGCATCGCTGCCTGCTGCAATCGTTCCTTTCCGGGGAAACATGCCGAATATTTTTGCCGGGTTGGTACAGGCTACTTCCACATATTTATTTAATGTGATTTTTCCTTTATTCACTCCTTCGCTGAATAAAAGTTCCATCCTGTGCTCAATAGCCGGGTGACCGTTGGGAATTTTTGAAAAATCATCTTTACCCATTAACTTTTGTTCCCATTTGAAGGGACAGTGATCCGTGGCTACAACCTGCACTAAACCCTGGTTTATTCCGGCCCACAATGTTTCCTGGTCTTTTTTCTGGCGGAGCGGGGGACTCATCACCCATTTTGCGCCGTCTTCCCGTTCATATAAAGAGGCATCAGTGATCAAATACTGAATACAGGTTTCAACAAAAACCTTTTGATTTCTTTTGGTTGCATTGCGAACTGCATTCAATGCTCCTTCACAGGTGAGATGGACGATATATCCCGGGCAACCGGTGTAAAAGCTCATAGCAATAAACCGTTCGCTGGCCTCCGCTTCCGTTATTTCAGGCTGGGATAAATAATGATACAATGGAGAAAGTTTCCCTTCAGCCCGGTGTTTGGCAATCAAATAATCTATCATGTCGCCATTCGTTGCATGTACATTGATCAGGCCACCGCATTTTTTAACTTCCTCCATTAACCCGATCATCTGCCGGTCATCAATCATCAGCGCCCCTTTGTATGCCATAAACGTTTTGAAAGAAGTAATACCTTCTTTATCAGTAAAATTTTTTATTTCCTTTTTGGTGCTATCATTGAAATCTGTCACCGCCATGTGGAAACTATAGTCACCCACGCAATTTCCGTCGCTTCTTCCTTTCCATTCGTCTAATGCCGCCTGTAATGATTTGCCCTGTTTCTGTAAAATGAAATCAATCACCATGGTAGTGCCGCCGAATAATGCAGACCTCGTTCCGGTTTCATAATTATCGCTGCTGAAAGTTCCCATGAAGGGCATATCGAGATGCACATGCGGGTCAATACCGCCGGGAAAGATCAATTTTCCGGACGCATCAATTTCTTTATCTGCTTTTAGATCCAGGTCTTTGCCGATAGCCCGGATGGTTTCATCGGTAACATAAATATCAGCTACCTGGTCTGCATCTGCAGTGATGATTCGTCCATTTCTGATAAGAATACTCATAACTTTATTTTTTCATTAGTATCCAATAAAGAAGTCCGCTGATAAAAAATCCGACAAACCAGGCATAATTATACAACTGGTTGATCCATTCGGGGAATGTACCGGCAGTTACAAGATTCACCTGCAATAAAAAGCCGGGTAAATTAGGAAGGATGCCTATCAACAAAGCAATGATCGCTTTTGCATTAAATCCGTTCTGATATTTATATTGGCCCTGGTGCTGGTAGAGTTCAGGGACACTTAAAGTTTGTTTGCGGATGAAATAATAATCTGCAATTAATATTCCGCCGATTGGCCCCAACAAACTGGAATAGGCAATAAGCCAGGTAAAAATATATCCATGCGGATCCGCATAGAGTTTCCATGGAAAAATTAATACACCCACCACGCCAGTGATATAACCGCCGATCCGGAAATTAATTCTGGAAGGTGAAAGGTTTGAAAAATCATTGGCAGGGCTCACGATATTCGCAGCGATATTTGTTGCCAGTGTAGAAATAATAATGCCGATCATTGCGAATGTCACCATCAGTTTGCTGTCAAACCTCCCGGCTAATTTTACAGGATCCCATTCAGGGCTTCCGTAAATGATCGCACTTGCTGAGGTGACAACAACACCTATGAATGCAAACATGGTCATGGAAGGCGGTAAACCTATTGCCTGCCCGTTGATCTGCGCTTTCTGTGACCTGGCATAGCGGGTAAAATCAGGAATATTCAATGAAAGTGTTGCCCAAAAACCAACAACAGCAGTTAATGCAGGAAAAAAAAATTTATAGAATGAATCATTATCGGAAAAAGCAGAAGGCTGTTTTAATATCGGGCCTAAACCTTTTGCGGCAACGATAGCCCATGCAAATAGTGCCAGTGCAGCAATAGGAAGAAAAATAGCTTTGAATACAAGTAATTTCCGGATAACTTCCACTCCTTTGTAAACAATGAACAAGTTCAGCAGCCAGAATATAAGAAAACAGGTCATCGGCAGCGCCTGCGGAAATAAGCCGGCAGTATCAATTTCTGCCAATGAAGGCTTCCATGCTCTTATCAGGTGGTACAATGATTCTCCCCCGATCCATGTTTGTATGCCAAACCAGCCACAGGCAACAATGGCCCGAAGCATCGCCGGTATGTTAGCTCCCTTTATTCCGAAACTTGCTCTTGCAAAAACGGGGAAAGGAATTCCGTATTTGGTTCCTGCATGACCGTTCAATAAAATAGGAATGAGTACAATGGCATTCCCTAAAAATATTGTAAGTATCGCCTGCCACCAGTTCATTCCTCCATTGATCATCGAACTTGCCATTGTATAGGTAGGGATACACAAACTCATACTGATCCATAACGCAGCATAGTTCCATGTTCCCCATGTTCTTTTATCTGCAGCAACAGGAGCGAGGTCTTCATTAATGAGAGAGGAGCTGGCTATTTCAACTTGATTGTTCACCTGAACAGAAGTTTAGATTTTAGAGTTAAGAATTATGAGCCTGGTTCAGATAACTCTAAACTCTTAATTTGTATTCCCGTCTGCAATCTTTATCGCTTCACTGATGATCGCCAATCCTTCATCAATCTGTTCTTTTGTTACAATCAGCGGCGGCGCAACAAAAACATAATTCCACCTCACAAAAGTGTACATGCCGAGTTCTTTGATCTTTGCAGCTACCTTATTCATCACGGTCATTTCATCCGGCTTTGCATTAAATGGTGCCATGGGTTCTTTTGTTTTCCTGTTCTTCACCAGTTCCAGGCAACCTAACAGGCCGGTATTCCTGTAATCACCGATACTTGGGTGTTTTTGAATTAATTTTCCAACCTGCTGATCCATGTACCTGCCCATTGCAGCCGCATTGGCAATTAAATGATCGTCTTCATAAATTTTTAAAACTTCAACTGCGGCAGCACAGCTTACCGGGTGAGCGGAGTAGGTGAGGCCTAAATACAATACATTATCATCGTATCGTTCCGCAATCTTATCTGACACCACCAAAGCGCCCAGTGGTATATATCCTGAAGTGATACCTTTTGCAATGGTGATCATGTCAGGAACCACATCATGATTTTCAAAACCAAACCATTTCCCCGTTCTGCCAAACCCGCTCATCACTTCATCAATGATCAACAGGATGCCATGTTTATTGCATAGTTCACGGACTTGTTTCAGGTACCCGGCCGGGTATTTGAAACAACCGGAAGAGCCGGATTCGCCTTCTAAAATAATAGCTGCAATGTTTTGCGGCCCTTCATATGCAATTACCCTTTCAAGATGTTTTACGGATTCTTTCAGCAGGTTTTCTTCGCCGTATTCCCAGCGATACAGGTAAGGAATATCGAAGTGAACGAAATTGGGAGCTTGCTGGGCATCGGCGGGTAATTTTCTCGGATCACCACCGGCAGACATAGAGCCATAAGAAGCGCCATGATAGGATTGATAACGGGTAAGAATTTTATGGCGGCCTGTGTACATTCTTGCCAGCTTGATCGCATTTTCAACAGCATCAGCACCACCTACGGTAAATAATGTTTTACGCAACCCTTCCGGTAAAACGGATGCAAGTTTTTTGCCCAGTTCCCCTCGGGCTTTAGTAGCGCAACTTGGCGTGACATAACTTACTTCCTGCATCTGTTTCATCACAGCTTCAGTTACCCGCTGATTGCCGTGGCCGATGTTCACATTCATCAGCCCCGATGAAAAATCAAGGTACCGTTTGCCATCATAGTCATAGAGGTAAACTCCTTCGCCGTATTTAATGGCAATAGGATTGATACCCTTCTGCTTGCTCCAGGAAAAAAGTGTATAGTCCAGGCTGTTCCTGATGATATCCTGGGTTTCGGAAATTTCTTTGATCATAAAATTTCGTTTTTAAAAGGTTTACTTAAATATTTTTTGATCATTTATCAGACCGGTATCAATTTGTGACACAGGCCCAGGAAATAAAATGGCCAGTATTTCATCTATTGACGTTTTTTCCCAGGTAGAATCTTGTGAAAAAATGGTGAGAAGTAAGATGCATTGAATAAATACCGTTATTTCAGGTTTTTCCCTTTTACTCCGGTTTATTCAGTTATTTAATACCGGTTCATTTTCTTTCTTCCCGCTTTTTTTCTATTGTTTTTCCGTCAAATAAGTTTTTCATTGCATTGCATACCTGGTTTCATTGTGCATCAGGGAACACGGATTTTTTTTTAGTTGCATTAACCGCCTTAACTCTTAACTCATCCAGTTCACTCCCGCCTCCGGGTTCCATTTCGTGGTACTCTTTTTCAATTTAGTCCAGAATTCAATGGAACTTTTTCCAGTAATATCGCCCACGCCAAATTTGCTTTCATTCCATCCGCCAAAAGAAAATGGTTCTCTTGGTACCGGCACGCCAACATTGACACCAACCATTCCGGCGCTGGCATGATCAATCACGTATCTTGCCAACCCGCCATTTTGTGTAAACACCGATGCTGCATTCCCATAAGGATTTGAGTTTTCTATTTCTAATGCTTCATCCAGGGATTTTGTCCGCATGATGCTGATCACCGGTCCGAAAATTTCTTCTTTGGCAACGGCCATTTCCGGCTTTACATAATCAATCACCGTGGGGCCAACATAGGCTCCATTTTCTTTTCCTTCCACTCTTGCATTTCTGCCGTCCACTAAAATTTTTGCACCCTGTTTTTCTGCTTCCGTAATATATTTTTCTATTCTTTCCTTTGCTTCTTTGCTGATGACGGCGCCAAGATTTTTCCCCGGTACAATTTTTCGTGCTTCATCGCAGATCTTGTCAATGATATGATCCACATTTCCAACACCCACCATGGCACTTGCCGCCATGCATCGCTGCCCGGCACAACCGCTCATGCTGGCAGCGACATTTTGTGCTGTCATGTCTGCTTTTGCATCAGGCAATACCATCAGGTGATTTTTTGCTCCTCCCAACGCCAGTACTCTTTTGAAATTTCCGGTAGCCCGCTGGTAAACTATCTTAGCCACTTTTGTAGAGCCAACAAATGATACGGCTTCAATTTCCGGGTGATCACAGATCGCTTCAACGATTTCACTGTCGCCATTGACGATATTAAAAACGCCATCGGGCAATCCCGCTTCTTTTAATAATTGTGCCATTCTTCCGCAACTCAAGGGAACTTTTTCTGATGGTTTGATGATCATGCAATTTCCCAGGGCAATTGCATTGGGTATGGTCCAGTTGGGAACCATGTTGGGAAAATTGAAAGGGACAATTGAAGCAACAACTCCTAATGGCACATGCTCCGTCCGGCATTCAACGCCCCGGCTTACTTCCAGTACTTCGCCGGTAACCAATTGCGGTAACGAGCAGGCAAATTCCGTTAACTCAATACTTTTTTCAACTTCTGCCACAGCTTCATTTATTGTTTTCCCATTTTCTTCACTCACCAGTTCAGACAGCTCTTTTAAATATTTTTCAAGCAGGTATTTGTATTGGTAAAAGACCTGCACCCTTTCTTTAATCGGCATGCGGCTCCATTTCAGGAATGCGCTCCGGGCAGATCTTACTGCAAGATCCAGGTCGCCGGCGGTGGACATAGGTACTTTTGAAAGTAATTTTCCGTCAATAGGTGAGATAACATCAAGCGTCCTGCGGGAAGATACATCAACAAATTTCCCGTTGATATAGTTTTGAACAGGGTTGTATTTCATATTGTGTGATAATTGACTCTTATTAAGATTGTTAACAATGAATGCTGTGATTGTAAATATACTTATTTTAGACTGTTATACAAGTTAATCAATACAGTTTTATGACTCCGGAAAGAAAACAAAAATTGCTTTCAGTTTTACAAAAAAGACAATGTGATATTACTGTTGTACTGGAAAATGTTTTTGACCCGCATAATATTTCTGCCGTGATGCGCACCTGTGATGCAGTGGGAGTGCAGGATATTTATGTACTCAATACAAAGATTCCCCGCCATAAAAAATGGGGAGCCAAAAGTTCTTCCAGCGCTGCCAAATGGCTTTCGGTGCATCAATACGATAATGCGGAAGAATGTTTTTTGGATCTGAGAAAATCTTACTCAACTATATTGACGACACATCTGAGCAGTGATGCGGTAAGCCTGCACAGCCTGGATTTCACCAGAAGTATTGCTTTGGTTTTTGGCAATGAGCATGACGGGGTGAGCGAAGAAATCAGGAAACGGGCTGACGGAAATTTCATTATACCCCAGGTGGGCATCATCCGTTCTCTGAATATCAGTGTAGCATGTGCTGTTACTTTATATGAAGCTTTTCGCCAGAAAAATATTGCGGGTCATTATAGCCGCACTAATTTTGAGGAGAGCAAAATTGAGTGTTTGTTGAAAGAGTGGGAACTTGACCAGGTTTAACAGTAACGTATTAATTGAAAAGTATAGTGAAAAAGGATTTAGGCAGATTTATAAAAGTCCAGGAAACGGATTACGCCATTGCTCTTGCCGAGATCAGATCAGGGAAAAAGAGTAGCCACTGGATGTGGTATATATTTCCTCAACTATGCGGCCTTGGGCATAGTGATATTTCCCTGTTTTATGCAATTGCTGATTTGAAAGAAGCAACAGAATACCTGGATCACCCGGTGCTTGGATTTCGTTTAAGAGAAATAGCGAGCGAACTTCTTCGTCTTGAACAAACGAATGCAAGCCTTATCTTCGGATTCCCGGACGATGTGAAATTAAGATCCAGCATGACATTGTTTGCGATCACTGATGGCAGTGCGGATAATATTTTCAAAAAAGTTATTGACCGTTATTTCAAAGGTCAATTTGATCAAAAGACACTCGATCTGTTACAACATCAGGAAAAGAATGAACAGTAGTAAAAGGGTATTGGAGTTTACAGGTGATAATACAGAATGGCAGGTTTGAAATTTTAACTTTCATTTGTTTTCAAACCGGGCTCAATTGAAGAACTGATGAACCGTGAATGGAAAATCAAAGTGATAATGATCCCGATAAGGCAACCGGCTACCACTGCGATCACACGTTCCAATGCAGTATCCCATATATATTTCCCGTTTTCATGAATGGTAACAATGATGGTAGCCGCCAGTGCTGTCCGGGTAGTTGTTTCCAGTTTGGTAAAAAAGCAGACGATAATGGTGATAATCACAGCGCCACTTACGGTGAAGCCGGGTGCTGCATGGAATAAAAGCATCGTCATCCCTGCAGCGGCGCCAATGAGATTTGCTTTGATCCGGTTAGATGCTTGCGGTATCGCATCTTTTGCATCCGGCGAGAGAACAAGGATGATGGAAATAAGACACCATATATAATCATTATAGTGAAGCAAATTGGCCAGTGAAAATGCAATCAAAACACCGGTTACGCATTTGGCAATATAGATCAGTAGTCTTTTCATAAGTATCTTTTTTATTTTAATTCAGCATATTCAGTGGTGAAAACGGGTAATTAGCATAGTCCTTACATCCCTTTATCCTGTTTTGCTGCTATTTCCTTCAGCGCTGTTATGCTGACATTAAGCTCAAAGCCAATAAGTAATACCAAAGAATTAAAATAGATCATTGCAATCAGTATCAGTATGGTACCGAGCGGGCCATAGAGCTGGTTATAAAGTGCAAAATGGTTGACCCAATAGGAAAACAGGTAAGTGCAAAGAATCATCAGGAAGGAGGCAAGGATAGAACCCGGATTGATCAGTTTCCATTTCTTTGACACGGCAGGAGCATGACGATAGATATAAGAGACACACCCGAAAAATAAAAGAATGATAATGATCCATCGGATATTATTGATCAAAGTACGGACGTTATGATTTTTCAGGCCAATATATTCCAGGATCACCCCTCTTGCTATCAGCAACAGGGCGGAGGTGAAAACAAGTACAAAAAGAATTAAAGTTAAACGCAGTGCAACGCCCCGTTTTTGCAGATCGGTTCTTTTTTTAAAACCGGGTAAATTTTTATTAAAAGATCTCATGATGCCCAGCATGGCATTGGAAGAAAAGTAAAGGGACAATATAAATCCAAGGGATAATAAACCGGTTCTCGGCTTGTTGATTATATCATGTATGAATCTGATCAGCGGTGAATTATGCTCCTGGCCGGGAATGATATCCCGGATCAGGCTGTAAAGTGCATGTTCAAACTGGTTGGAAATTGGCAGGTATGGCAACAGGGTAAATAAAAAAATGATTGTAGGCGGTATTGCCATTACGAAATTAAATGAGATGGCGGCGGCTCTTTCTTTCATGCCAACCGTTCTTACCTGCTGTATGAAAAAATCAATAACATTGTAAAGAGGAATACCGTTGAACCCGGGCAGCAATATGTGTTTGCTTTTACTTACCAGGAACCTGATAAGAGAAGAACGGTTGATATTTTTTTTAAATCGGGTAAGAAACGGCATCTTTATTTCTTATTGGACGAATCGAGCTTATTCAGTGCCTGCTGGTACGCTCTGGCATTTTTCAAATGCTCTGCTAAAGTACTGCTGAATACACTGCTGCCATCAAAATTACTGCTGGCAACAAAATACAGGTAATTTGTTTTTGGTGCATTCAGTACAGCTTCTATGGATTCGATCGAAGGTGTGCAGATTGGCCCGGGAGGTAATCCTTTGTTGGTATAGGTATTATAAGGCGATGCAACGGAAAGGTAAGCATGGTAAATGCGTTTCAGTTCAAAATCTTTCATGGCAAATTTGATCGTTGGATCTGCCTGCAGGGGCATTCCGATGGCAAGACGGTTGAGGTAAACACTCGCAATGTCCGCTTTATCACTTTTATTATTAGTTTCTTCTTCGATGATGGAGGCAAGAGTGCTGACCTGTACCGGTGAAAGATTTAAACTTTCTGCCTTGCTCTTCCGATCCTGGCTCCAGAAAGTTTTATACGCAGTAAAAAAGTTCTGGAATATTTTTCCCGGGGTTGTATTCCATTTTACCGAATACGTGTAAGGCATGACAGCAGACATTGCGGTATTGGTATCCAGTCCAAAAGCTTTTAATGAATCGGGGTTTTTCAGGAAATGGATCATCTGCAATGAATCACATTCAAACACTGCTCCTGCTTTTTTGGCAAGGTCTTCGGGAGTTCTCAGTTTTGTGATTACAAACCTGACCGGTGTCTGGTTACCGTTTTTCAGCATCCTGATAAATGAAAAAAGACTTGTTTCCCTGCCGATCTTATAGCGCCCGGGTTTTATGTTTTTGTATTGCAGCAGTTTTGATGCCCAGTTAAACCAGGTAGTGGAAGAGAGAATCTTTTTATCCAGCAATTCATTTTGTACATCTTTAAAGTCCGATCCGGTTTTTATAAAAAAGAAATCACCTTGTGAAGCGGAAAATGCAGGGCCGAAAAATTTCCAGCCTGCAAAAAGAATGATAAGGAGTAAGAACAGGATTGCTGTTACAAGGTTTCGTTTGTTCTTCATACGATACTACAAAATAAACAAAAAACCCCGTCGCAGCGACAGGGTGGCCTTATAGTTTTAAACATTTTTATTTACCGCTGTCCGTAGCCTGTACCGGCTGGTTTACAGGCAGCTGGGTTGTGTTACTGTTGTTGACGGGTTGTGTATTCAGGGGCGCCGTGTTGCTGACTTTTTGAATTTCATCAGTTCTGTTAGAAGTATTTTTTGAAATAAAAAAAGTTGAGAGCAGGCAAAGTGCCGCTATCACAGCGAAAAAGATCCAAGTTCCTTTTTCCAGCACGTCTGTTGTTTGTTTTACTCCCATGAACTGATTGCTGAATCCTGCAATGTTTCCGGTCAGTCCGCCGCCTTTAGGGTTCTGGATCAGTACGATCAGGGTAAGCACAATACTTGCAATAACGATCAGGATCACAAATAAAATAGTCATATCAGCTCCAATTCTTTAAGTGTTCAATTTTGGCTGCAAAGTAAGAACTTTTAGAGGGATTGAGCAAACCTAATTTGCTGTAAATTTCTATGGCTTTGACGGCATTTCCCTGCTTTTCCCATACTTCAGCCATTGCCTCTGTCACCACATCCCGGTCTTCAATGGAGTGGGCGGCAAGTTGTTCCACTTTTTTTTCCTGGCCCGCATCTATTGTTTGGCTGATCTCTGTTGCAGGAACTTTCCTGAGAATTTTTAACCATTCAGTAAAACTTTTAAGTTGTTGCCCGAACTTATCCTGAGGTTTGTCCTCCGCTTTAATTTTTACTCCCTGTGAAGCAAAGTAGTCAACGGTATGATAAGGCTCAAATATCATTTCCTGGTTTCGGTTTTCCGGATCGCTGTCCTTCAACTTAGGTACCAAAACCGGGGACGCCTGTTCTGTTTGGGTGGATTCCTGCTCCTCCTGTTCGCTTTTTTCGGGAACCGGTTTTTCTGAATAGTTTGAATCATCACGCATCAGGTAATTCAACCACAGGGGATTTGTGGCAAATAATGATGCTCTTTGAAGTTGCAGTTTGTATTTTTCGGGATCTACTGTCTTCAGCTTTGCAGTAAACAATAATTGCATGGCAGAAGAATAGGGGAACTGCTCTGCCAGTTTTTGTAATTCCTCCACATTACATTCTGACAATGATTTTTTATGTAAAACAGATTGTACCAACTGATCAATCCTGGCATTCATACATGCAATTTAAGAATAGCTTACCATTGTGAGAAAATACGGTTGAAGATATCATCTGTCAATGACCGGATCATTTCATCACTCAGGCTTGCCTCAGCCTGTTCCAGTGATTGAGAAGCGGGGAACTCAAAATTCCGGCTCACGTCATACTCACTCACTTTATTAAGCTTGCGGTCATTCAAAGTGATATGAACGCCCACCGTCAGCCTGTTATTGGCTTCACGCTGTCCTGATATTGCAGAAGTGCTGAATGAATAATTGTTGACATATCCGCTGATTTCCCAGTCTGCATTATCCGCATTTGTCTGTGACAGCCTTGTCTGGCTTACAATTTTTTGACGGAGTTTATCAGATAGCTGGGGGCTCAGCTGCGGATTAACATATTGTGCCTTATTCTCAATATAATTTACTTTGACGGTCTTCACATCAATGGGAATGGAGACATCATGAAACTTGTAAATCCTGCAGCTGCTGATAAGGATAAGCGCTGCAAAAATTTTCAGGGAGTTGAATATTTTTTGATTTAATGTCATGTTTTAATTTCTTACTGCACCGCTGATCATTCTTCTATGTTGTATTCTTTCAGTTTCCGGTATAATGTCCGTTCACTGATACCAAGATCCAGTGCGGCATCTTTTCTTTTGCCTCGGTGTTTTTTCAATGCTTTAATGATCAGTTCTTTTTCTTTATCTACGATACTGAGGCTTTCTTCTATTTCTTCGTGTTCCTGTATCCCGTTGTTAGGCCCGATCGAGAGGGGAACAGATGGCACCTGTGTAGAAGCAGGTTGTACAATCATCGGCTGCATTTGATCATGACTGCGTAATTCTTTAAGTTCATTGATCAATGCCTGGTCTTTTATCGCCGGTTCGGGGTGTTGCAGCACTTCCAGGAACATTCGTTTTAATTCGTTTACATCTTTTTTCATGTCGAAGAAAAGTTTGTAAAGGAGCTCTCTTTCATTGGAAAATTCCTGGGAATTCACGCCTGTACCTGCCAGCACCGGAAGCCGTGAACCGGAATAAGGCTGTAAGAATTTGTGAAGTTCTTTTGCCGTCACCATTTTATTTTCAGAAAGAACGGAGATCTGTTCCGCAATGTTTTTTAGCTCACGGACATTGCCCGGCCATGGATAATTGGTTAGCAGGTTTACCGCTTCATCATCCAGCTGAACTGAAGCGGTTTTGTATTTGTCTGCAAAATCAGATGCAAATTTTCTGAAGAGTAAATGAACATCTTCTTTCCGGTCACGCAATGAAGGTACCCGGATCGGAACAGTATTCAAACGATAGTAAAGATCTTCACGGAATTTTCCCTGCTGAACCAGTTGCAGCAGATCTTTATTGGAAGCAGCAATAACTCTTACATCTGTTTTCTGCACCTTGGAAGAACCCACCCGGATAAATTCTCCTGTTTCAAGTACACGCAGCAAGCGGGCCTGCGTTCCATGCGGCAGTTCCCCGATCTCATCCAGGAAAATTGTTCCGCCATTTACTGTTTCAAAATATCCTTTTCGTGAATCCACAGCGCCGGTGAATGATCCTTTTTCATGGCCGAACAGTTCGGAGTCAATGGTGCCTTCGGGAATGGCGCCGCAGTTTACGGCAATGAGTGAATTATGTTTTCTTGCAGAAAGGGAATGAATGATCAGGGAGAATGCTTCTTTTCCCACCCCGCTTTCACCCATGATCAGCACCGTAAGGTCGGTGGCGGCCACCTGCACCGCTACCTGCAATGCATAATTCAATGCCGGGGAGTTGCCGATGATTCCAAAACGGTTTTTTATTGATTGTAATTCCATTCGTTGTCAATTGTCAAAGTAAAATTTCAAAACAGAATAATAGCTCTTATGAATTTTACTTTTGATTTTGTATCATACTATTTTTCCAATTAATGTTGCCTGTGTGCAATCTTCCACCTGCACATTCACATAATCTCCCTTTTTCAATGGATGCCTTTCTTTCGGGAATACGATCACTTTGTTTTGTGAATTTCTCCCCATCCAATCCCGATCACTTCGTTTGCTGTTTCCCTCTATCAGCACATTGAATGTTTTCCCGATATCTCTTTTGTTACTTTCCAATGATAGCCTGTTTTGCAGTTCGACGATCTCCTGCAATCTCCTTTTCTTTACTTCTGCAGGTACATCGTCTTCAAACCTCCTTTGTGCCAGCGTACCCGGACGTTCACTGTAGAAGAACATATAGCTCATGTCATACTTGCTGTATTCCATTACGCTTAATGTATCTGCATGATCTTCTTCTGTCTCGCTGCAGAAGCCCGCAATGACATCTGCACTGATACCGCAATCGGGAATCAGTTCACGGATGCGGTCAATTTTTTTCATATACCATTCCCTGGTGTACGTGCGGTTCATCAGTTGCAGTATCCTGGTAGATCCGCTCTGCACCGGCAGGTGAATGTAGTTGCAGATATTCCCGTACCTGGCCATAGTATGCAATACATCATCCGTGATGTCTTTCGGGTGAGAAGTCGAAAATCTTACTCTGAGCAGGGGAGATATCTGCGCCACTTTTTCCAAAAGATTTGCAAACGTTACTGTTTCCGGCCGGCAGTATTCCGAACCTTCAACTTTTATTGCAGTATTCAATTCTTCTGGATCAGGTTCACTGTTCATTTCATCAATGGAGCGTTGCGGGGTAAAACAATAACTGTCCACATTCTGTCCTAAGAGAGTTACTTCCCGGTATCCATACCCGAAAAGATCTCTGCATTCTTTTAAGATCGATTCCGGATCCCGGCTTCTTTCCCTGCCGCGGGTGAAAGGAACTACACAAAATGAACACATGTTATTGCATCCACGCATAATGCTGACAAATGCAGTCACAGCATTGCTATCTAAGCGAACGGGTGAAATATCAGCATAAGTCTCTTCGCGGCTCAGGAGAACGTTAACCGCTTTTTGACCTCCCTCTGCTTCTGCGATCAATGCAGGCAGTGACCTGTATGCATCAGGACCAACTACAATATCAACTAATTTTTCTTCTTCCAGGAATTTTGATTTCAGCCTTTCAGCCATGCAGCCCAGCACACCGACTAAAACACCGGGCCTTTTTTCTTTTAATTTTTTGAATTCAGTCAATCTTTTACGAACTGTCTGTTCTGCTTTTTCACGTACGGAACAGGTGTTTAAGAAAATAAGATCTGCTTCTTCAAAATTCCGGGTTGCGCCAAACCCGTTATGATTCAGGATAGATGCTACGATCTCACTGTCAGCAAAGTTCATCTGGCACCCATAGCTTTCTATGAAGAACTTTTTGGTAAAGCCAATCACTTCACCGGCCGCAGGAACATAAGCTTCGCCCTGCCTGGTCTCATCATGCAGGCTCCGGTCACTTCCGCTTATTCTGTTTTTCACAAAATCGATCATTCAGATTAAATTGGACGGCAAAGATAAGAAAACATGAGTTACGTGACAGGATGTCAGTATTACAAAAGTTTAATATATTTTTCTACTTGGAAAATATGCTGTACTTTTCTGAAAACTAATTGTTATGGGTTCCAATAAAAATATCTTACGTATTATTTTAAGCATTGCCATCATCATTGGTTTCTTCCTTCCCTGGTTCAAATTCGGAGGAGGCAGCGCTCTTGATATAGTAATGGCACAATCGCCACAGGATGAATCATCCACCACTATTGTACGCTACTCTTTTTTATTAATACCTCTGTTTGCGTTGATTATTTTAATTCTTTCTGTCAGTAATAAATCTTCCAATTTCATTTTACGGGTGCTTCCATTCCTGGTTACTGCTATATTGACCGCATTATTCATTGCAGGAATGAAATCTGCCGGAGCAACTGATGAAGATCTTAAAGGATGGCTTTATATTTTAGCCTACGGCTATTATATAGTTGTAATAGCGTCCCTGTTCCTGATATTTATATAAAACTAAACGCTTTTTCCCGAAGAGCACTGAGCGGAAGACGGGACTCGAACCCGCTACCTAAAGCTTGGGAAGCTTTCGCTCTACCAGGTGAGCTACTTCCGCTTATCGGATAAAAAATTAGTCAATTGAATAAGAACTAAGTTGCTGCTGGAAATACTAATCATTTACCTGAATCAACCCTGTGGTGGGCAGATGCCGGGTTTCCACCGGCAGAAAAAAATCTGAAATTCGGAATTATTCTTTTAAGCCGGTTGGCTTAAAGAAATAGTCCTGGTCAGCCAGCTTTCTTTCACAGGTATGATCCAGTTGTTTTCCAATTCTTTTTTTGATGACACCAAATTATTAAAATAAAGAGTGTCTTCTTTTATAAACCCATTGTCAACTGCATATTGCAATTGACTCATTGGCAGAAGTTCTACTTTTTCATTAACCGCAAAAGCAAGCATGGTCCTGTCAAACAGGTTTACAGAAAAATGTTTCTCAATTTTTTTCAGCATTATTGTTGAATTGTCTGCACTGCTGCCGCAAAGGCCATCACGGGTATGATCGGCCATGAGTATAATGAACTGTCTGAAGAGCAGATGGGCGGCGCCTTTAACCGGAGCGCCATGGCTCTTCCATTCTTTTAAAAAATTCTGCAACATTTCTTCTAACTGCAGCGCTTCATCAGCAGTAAACTGCCGGTTACTCTGAAAAACCCAGGCCCTGGAGTCGGGATGTAAATTTTCCTCAAGGAGGTATTTGTATTCAAGTTTCATGGCGCAAAATTACAGGAGAAATCAATAATAAGGTCTTAAAATGAATTTCAATATTAAAATGGTTATTCCATGTCTTTCAGCAGGAGTTCGACCACATCCATCACTTTTACAGAATCTTCCTTTTCTGCATTTTTCAATCCGTCAGCAAGCATGAGATTGCAATAGGGGCATGCCACTGCAATAATGCCTGCTCCTGTATCCAGGGCTTCGTTTGTCCGTTTGAAATTCACCCTTGTTGTTCCATTCTCTTCTTCTTTCCAGATCTGAGCACCTCCCGCACCACAGCACATACCCTTGCTGCGGCAATGTTTCATCTCCACAAGTTCTGCATCGAGGGCCTCCAATACTTTTCTCGGGGCTTCGTAAATATCGTTGGCACGGCCGAGGTAGCAACTGTCATGATAAGTAATCTTTTTCCCTTTGAATGAACTGCCTTCTTTCAGTTTTATTTTTCCTTCATCAATCAGTTGCTGCAGAAATACTGTATGATGGATCACTTCGTAAGTACCTCCCAATTCAGGATATTCATTTTTCAGGATATTAAAACAGTGAGGACAGGCGGTCACAATTTTTTTCACACCATAATTATTCAATATCTGAATATTCTGATAGGCCATCATCTGGAAGAGGAATTCATTGCCTGCACGGCGGGCGGGGTCACCGTTGCACATCTCTTCTTTACCCAGTATGGCATATTTTATTCCGACTTTACTTAGTATAAGTGCAAAAGCCTGCGTAATCTTCTGGGCTCTCTGATCAAAACTTCCGGCACAGCCTACCCAAAAAAGAACGTCAAAATTTTCTCCGTTGGCAAAATATTCCGCTGCTGTTTTGATTTTCATTAAAAATGAAAAGATTTATTTGCAATAATACGAATAAAACGAATGGCCGAATGAGGTTTGTACATCGCAGGATCAGAAGAGCCGCCACGCAGGCCGGCTGAATGTATGGAAACAAGGATTCAAACTGATCGTGCATGAATTATTCAAATAATTAAATTATTTCCGGTAATATTATTTCTTAAAAGACGGCATCAATATCTATTTTTGTTTTTCCACAATGCGAATAAGACAATTTTTTCAACGCCTGACTAACTGGGAGCTATGGAATTTTTATGTATTGTATTCCCCGATCGGGTTTGTATGGATATGGTATTGCATGAAAAGCCGGTCGTTATGGTTTTTCAGTTCCTCCAATCCCACAATCACTTTTGGTGGATTTGAAGGCGAGAGCAAAAGAGAAATGTATGACCAGTTACCCCCGGGATCTTTCCCCAGGACAATTTATATTAATCAGAAAATCTCCTTTGAAGAAGCAAAAAAAATTGCTTTGCAGGATGCTGGTTTCGTTTATCCTTTTATCGTTAAGCCTGACGTGGGCATGAAAGGAATCTTATTCCGAAAAATCGAAAATGAAGATCAGTTTGAAAAATACCACAGCCGCATCCCGGTGGAATATATTGTTCAGGACCTGGTGGAGAAACCAGTTGAAGTCAGTGTGTTTTATTACCGCCATCCTACATCCCGTAAAGGAACGATCAGCGGATTTATTCAGAAAGAACTCCTGGAAGTTTATGGTGACGGCAAAAGCAATTTGTGGGAGCTGATCTTAAAACATCCCCGGGCAAAATTCAGGCTGGAGGAAATGAAACACCGGCACGAGCATCGCCTCGACCGTATCTTGCCGAATGGCCAGCACTTTTATTTGTCGTATGCGGGGAATCATAACCGGGGCGCAAGGTTCATTAATCTTCATGATCAGATAGATGATCAATTACTGAAAGTATTTGATGATATCAGTCTTTACACAGGACAGTTTTATTATGGACGTTACGATATCAAATGTGATTCTATCGAAGACCTGAAAGCGGGTAAAAATTATTCTATTCTTGAATTCAATGGCAGTGGTGCAGAACCCAATCATATTTATGATGCCGGAATATCCATCTGGAAAGCGTATAAAGAAATACTGAAACACTGGAAAGCGCTTTACCGGATCAGCAGGTACAATAATGGTCATGGCACTCCTTACTGGCCTTATGCAAAAGGAAAAAAGTTTCTGAGACAGGCAAGACAGCATTTTAAAATGCTGGAAAAGTATGATTAGGCGTTCCTGTTTGCCCATACGTCTTTGGGCAACCCCTGTCAAATTACTGGGCCCTTTTTCATTCATCAATAATTTTTTAATTCTTCTTTGAATGGTATTATTAGCGAACATCCTATTTCGTATTTTCGCCCGGTATGCCGAAGATCATCAGAATCTTTTTTGTAGGAATGTTAGTGAGTTTTCTTGGCTCTCTTCCATTAGGCACATTGAATGTAGCGGCCATGCAAATTTCCATATCGGAAGGTGTTTATCATGCCATGCTTTTTTCCATCGGCTCTTTGCTGGTTGAAATTGTTTATGTACGGATTTCCCTGGTGGCGGTTGACTGGATACGTAAACAAAAAAAAATCCTTAAGGTACTGGAGTGGGTGACTTTTTTTATTGTGCTGGCGCTGGCCGTTTTCAGTTTTATTGCCGCCATGCATCCTTCCAACGGAAAGAACGTTGTATTAAGCAGCACCCTGCCGAAACTTATTTTGGGTGCGGTGATGTCGGCATTCAATCCGATGCAGATACCTTTCTGGTTCGGGTGGAGTACTGTTTTATTTTCGAAAAATATATTATTGCCGAAAAGCAGTCACTACAATTCCTATATCTTTGGAATAGGCCTGGGTACATTTGCAGGTAATTGCATTTTTATTTTCGGAGGACGCCTTATTGTTGACAAGCTGACTTCCAATCAAAGTATTTTAAGCTGGGTGATCGGAGGGATCTTTGCAGTGACAGCAGTCATTCAGCTGATCAGGATACTGATTAAAAAGGATCCTGTACACCAGATGCGCAAGCCCGAAGAAGCAGTACCTGGATTTGAAAAGAAAATTTTTGATTAAAAATCATATACGATGTCCATTAAAGAAGCGTATATAGCTGAATTAAAAAACGAATCTGCCCTGACGAGGAAAATACTGGATCGTGTGCCCATGGACAATAAGGAATGGAGGCCACACGAAAAATCAATGACGATCGGAAGGCTTGCAACACATATTGCAGAAATTCCATTCTGGATATCACGGGTGATTAATAGCCGGGAGTATGATTTTTCCGGTGCACCTTTCACTCCCTATACCGCATCAACAAAAGAAGAATTGTTAGGAATATTTCAGAAAAAATGTGAAACTGCATTAGCCGATCTTGAAAATACATCCGATGTATTATTACAGGATCAATGGGTTTTCCGGAAAGGGGATTTCATAATCTCCCAGTCTGAAAAAACTGCCGCTATCCGTAAATGGGCATTTAGTCATCTCATTCATCACCGGGGGCAATTATCCGTTTATCTCCGGTTATTAAATGTTCCTGTACCCGGGATCTATGGCCCGAGTGCAGATGAGAGATAAGGATGATTCTGAAAACAGGACCGGATCAATTTCAGCGATCAATCAATTTTAAAATTATACTATGGCTGCCCCCAACCAACTAAGCCGTTCTCTCGGACTACGACTGGTGATCGTTATGGTCATTGGCAATATTATCGGATCGGGAGTGTATAAAAAAGTGGCTCCCATGGCTGATGTACTTCATTCTTCAGGATGGGTGCTGATCTGCTGGATACTGGGAGGTATCATCAGCCTGTTCGGAGCACTATGCAATGCGGAAGTGGCAGGCCTGCTGGCCAACACAGGAGGTGAATATGTTTATTACCAGAAGATCTACAATAAATTTTTTGCTTTCATTTTCGGGTGGTCCTTATTTTCTGTTATTCAGACTGCTGCTATTTCAGCTCTGGCTTATGTATTTGCACAATCGGTGGATAGCATAGTTCATCTTCCTCCTTTGCTGGAACAATGGAGCGATATCAGCATTCTCGGGATCTTTGAACCTTTCCGTGATTTTAATGTAAAAGCAGTTGCTATTCTTCTCATCGTGATCCTCACCTGGATCAATAGTCGCGGAGTGAAAGCAGGGGCGGGAGTGAGTACGGCTATTTTATTGATGGTGTTTGCGGGTATTTCTCTTATCATCATTTTTGGATTAACAAGTTCCCATGCTAACCTGCCTCAGGCATTTCAGATGAAAACCGTAGATGGTTCTTCTGTCAGTTTTAGTGCAGTATTCACTGCCATGCTTGCTGCATTCTGGGGTTACCAGGGATGGGCCTCTGTTGGATATGTGGGCGGGGAGATCAAGGAAGCAAATAAAAATATTCCTAAAGGAATTGCGATCGGGGTTTTTATCATTATCGCTTTATACCTGTTAGTCAATATAACTTACCTGGCACTGATGCCGGTACAGGACATTGAATTCATCAATCAATCAGTAAATAAAATTGCAGCGGTGGAAGCAGTGCGGGTATTCTGGGGAACGAATGGTGTGCTGTTCATCTCTGTTCTCATTGCCTTGACAACATTAGGGTGCACCAATGCCACCATCCTCACCAGTTGCCGTATTTATTATGCAATGGCAAAAGAAGGAATGTTCTTTTCAAAAGTTGCCAGGTTGAATAAAAAACAGGCGCCTTCCAATTCCATGATATTCCAGGGTGTGTGGGCCTCATTACTGGTTTTATCCGGCACCTTCGATCAGCTTACCGACATGATCATTTTTGCAGTATTTATTTATTACGGAGCTACTACATTGGGTGTTTTTATTCTGAGAAAGAAAATGCCCGATGCGCACAGGCCTTATAAGGTATGGGGTTATCCTGTAGTACCTGCCATCGTGATCTTGTTCAGTGCAGCACTCGTGATCAATACAGTGTACTCAAGGCCGAGAGAAGCTGCTATCGGTATGGCGCTGATGCTGACCGGAGTGTTCCTGTATTATTATTTCATCATGAAAAAGAAAAAAGACCATTCCTCAGTTTCTGTTTAAAACCGGTAGCCTAAGGAAACTCCCGGAATGAAACGGCTGCCTTCATCTTCCTGTAATGAATTATTATCTTTACTGAGTTTGATGGCATAGCCATACCCTGCTGATGGTGCTGTGTAAAGATGATTCATGAATATGAGATGGTAACCTCCTTCAAACACAGGCATTATGTAATTGCTGCTGTAGCTTTCTTTACCGGCAAAGCTGTTAAATAAGAACATAGCACGAAAACCAAGAAATGCATTACTATTCCCATTGCTGCTATAGATGAACCCACGGCGATAACCTGCATAAAGGCCGAACCCGCTATGTTCTGAATAAGATTTTTTTGAAGAAAAATTATAGGTAAGACCGATGCTCCAACTGTTTTTATTCCGGAATCCTTCATAACGGAGTCCCACCATATTATCATTAGCTCCTTTTCCGAATGCATGCATTGCTTCAGCTCCTAATTCAGAAATGCTCTGGGAAAAAACTGTGGAGGCACTCATTAAAACTGTTAAAAATAAAATAGCAGGCTTTTTCATAAATTGGGTTTCATAAAAATAGAAATAATTCTGCAGGAATAGAAGGATTGGCAATTAAATACCCCTTATGCAATGTGAATGATCTTTCTGTTAATTTCATTTGAAAAAGATTATGGATAGTTCTGGATATTATATGAATACTTGCTGAGCACCAATCATAGCAATTTAGCTGTGGCGATAGATAGGGTACTATGGCAGATGCATGACAGACGCAACCAGTTGTCAAGTAATAGATCTTATGAGCCATGTCCGTTTTAAGGAAAGTCATTAACCTTTATACTTTAGTGACGTGAGAACGAAAAAAATATACAGGATACCTTATTAGCTTATTTAGGCTTAAAAACTGATGTGCTTAATCCCCAAAATCTTTGCACAAGGCGAGGAGGCTGATAGCCGAAAGCTGCTTTTTTTTATCAGGACGTTTATAAGGTAATAAGATTGGATTATGTGCGGCTCTCTCTTTTACTAAGGTCATAAGGTCTATTGGTACCAAATAAGATCAGTTCCGGGGTAAAACCCTGTGAACCCTATCAGGTTCAACTCTATCACTACCCCTCCACCCATCTGTCTCTTTCATCAGGAGAGAATTTCCAGGGAGCGAAGTTGTTTTCGATGTTGCCGAACATGGTCGTCCATTCCTGCGGTGCATTACTTTCTTCCATCACCAGGTAACGCCGCATCTGAAGGATGATATCCAGGGGGCTGATGCTGACAGGACATTCTTCCACACAGGCATTGCAGGTGGTGCAGGCACGCAGTTCTTCTTCCGTAATATAATTATGCATTAAAGATTTGCCATCGTCAACAAATGATCCGTTCTTATCAATGTTTCTTCCCACTTCTTCCATGCGGTCGCGGGTGTTCATCATGATCTTCCGTGGTGATAACAGTTTTCCTGTTTGAGTGGCAGGACAGGCAGCAGAGCATCTTCCGCATTCGGTGCAGGTATAAGCATCCAATAGATTTTTCCAGCTCAGATCGAAAACATCTTTTGCACCAAAGCGCTTGGGTGGAGCTGCTTCGCTTCCGGCCGGCGCTGTCTCCGGCTGCATGGCATATAAAACCTCTTTCTGCACATCGGGCATGTTCACCATCTTTCCTTTCGGTTCCGGCCTTGCATAGTATGAATTGGGGAATGCAAGAATGATATGCAGGTGCTTGGAATAAGGAAGATAATTCAGGAAAGCAAAAACTCCTATGATGTGCAGCCACCAGCATGATCTTTCCAGGAAGATCAGTGATGAAGTGGAAAGATCATTAAGTGCGGGAGTGAGGTACCCGGTAATCCAGAAATTGCCGGTATGAAAATAATGTACAGCGCCTCTTGACTGCAACACTTCATCAGCAGTGTTCATGGTAAGAAACAAGCTCATCAGGATGATCTCGGTGATCAGGATGTAGTTGGCATCACTGCGGGGCCAGCCGTCGAGGTCTTTGCTGATAAAGCGTTTCAGTTTGATGATATTCCTGCGGACCAGGAAAACGGCACAGCCGATGATCACCAGTAAAGCTAATATTTCAAAACATCCGATCAGTATTCCGTACAGGCTTCCTATCGAAGGAGCAAACATCCTGTGCCTGCCCAGAATACCATCGAGTATGATCTCCAGTATCTCTACGTTGATGATCACGAAACCTGCATACACAAAAAAATGAAGCACTGCCACCAGTGGGTTGCGGAACATTTTCTTTTGCCCGAAAGCAAGCAGCAGTACATTTCTCCAGCGTTCTGACTTGCTTATGTTGGTATCTTCTTCTCTGCCCATTAAGATATTGCGGCGTATCTCTTTTACTTTCTTTGTGAACAGCCAGATTGCAGTAATGCTGAGCAGTATGAATAAAATTTGTTGGACGATTTGCATAACGCTGGATTGGATTCGCTAATTTACGGCTTGTTCAGTATAAAGCTTCTAAAGTTCTGTAAGATTTAAATTTCTAAACATCTCTTGATGAAAAATTATATTCTTTCGCAGGAAGTAGCAGAAAAAAAATTACGCCGTATGGCGCTGGAAATCGTTGAGAACAACAGTGAAGAAAAACAATTGATCCTTGCCGGCATCTGGCAAAACGGCACCGTAGTGGCAAAGGTGATCCGGGAAATGCTTTCGGAATATGCTGCTATTAAAACCGACCTGGTGACTATCAAATTGGATAAAAGAAAACCGGGGAAGGTCACTTTAAGTAAAAAAATTAATCCGGATGGGAAAGTAGTGATCGTCATTGATGATGTAGCAGACAGCGGAAGGACGATCCTATATTCTTTAAAACCTTTTCTTGATTTTCACCCGAAGAAGATCCAGACGCTGGTGCTGGTGGAGAGAAGCCATAATTCTTTTCCCGTACGTTCCGATTATGTCGGGCTTTCTGTTTCTACCACTTTGCAGGAGCATATCGTTGTGGAAGTGGATAAAGAGAAAGTGCTGGGAGCGTATTTGCAGTAGGAGTTGGGGAGGAGGTTTAGGTTGAGATTGAGGTTAAGGTTGAGGATGAGGTTGAGTGTATTTTTTGAATTTTGACTTTTGGGAATTTGGAATTTGATTTTTGGATTTTTAAAAATAAATCGCATACACTTTCAGCTTCCCTTTTGAATTGATCATGATGGCGGGAGAGGGGCATTTGAATGCATTCAATGCAAAGAAGACTGTTTTCAGAAATTTGCTTTTGGTTTTGATCTTCGTGAAGTCAACATCGGGGGCTACATAAAACTGCCTGACCCTTGGAATATCCCTGCGGTCGAAAATAATGTTGCCGTCCTTATCCCTGGCTACATTATCAAAGCCGCCAAACATCCCATCCGCACCATAGCCTGCCGAAATATTCAGCCAGCCGGGTAAATTACTTTCTTTGAAAAAGGATTTCAGGTTGAAGCTGAGCCAGTAGGTCTGCGAATTGTAATCTTTCAGCATGCGCTCATACCAACTGCTGCCAAAGAGATCATCGCTTCTTTTCTCCAGTGAAGGATCATTATAATCTTTTCGGTGAAAAGAGAATTTATATTGAATACGCTGTTCTTTCCATCCTAATTGCTGGCTGATGAAAAGCCCGGAACCGAAAATATTGGCGGCCATGTCGCCCCAACTCCATCCCCATTCTGCCGAATGCCCGTCGAGGAATTCTATGACGGTAAGATAGGCTGCACCGCTGAGCCCGCCGATCCATGTTGATTTTTTTTCATTCAGCCCGGCCCATTTCCACATGGCTGCCGAGGCACGGCCGGTATTGTACGCCGTCCAGCCATGGCCGAGCTTATCCATCTGCAGCCATTCATTGTCGTCATTAAAGGTGTGAAATGAACTCCGCGGATAATTTTTATACCAGGCATTGCCCAGGATGAGGAGTGAACCGCCATAGCCCGCTACATTGGCGCTGCCGATAAGCCATTGACGGCCGGAATAATTTATCTGATGACGAGAAGTATCCTGTGCAACGGAAAAATGGAAAGCAAGAAGTAAAATAAAAAAGATGCAGGGCTTTTTACAGGACGATAAAGAGTGCGACGCAACAGCAGCCGGGCTTTGCACAGGTGATGACCTCATAAAAACAAAAATACGTTTGATTGTTTGAAGTAAATTTGCAGCAGATAATTAATTTTACTGATTAACATTTAAATGAATCATGGACACAGCAATTCAGGCAAAGGTAAATACATGGCTCAATGGAGATTTTGACCAGGCCACAAAAGATGAGATCATCCGTTTGCAAAAAGAGGAACCAGCAGTATTGGCAGATGCTTTTTATAAAGACCTTGAATTCGGAACCGGCGGCCTCCGCGGCATCATGGGCGTAGGTACCAACCGGATGAATAAATACACCGTGGGCATGGCCACACAGGGATATGCCAATTATCTGAAGCAATGTTTTCCCGGCAGTGTGAAGGTGGCTATAGCACACGACAGCAGAAATAACAGCCGCTTTTTTGCAGAAACGGCAGCTCATGTGTTCGCAGCTAACGGGATAAAAGTTTTTTTGTTTGAAGACCTGCGCCCCACGCCTGAATTGTCTTTTGCCATCCGCCATCTGAAATGCCAGGGCGGAGTGGTGTGCACTGCCTCTCATAATCCGAAAGAGTATAACGGATACAAAGCGTATTGGGATGATGGCTCGCAACTGGTGCCTCCTCATGACAAAAATGTGATCCGTGAAGTGCAGAAGATCGTTTCGGTGGATGATGTGAAATGGAGCGGCGGTGAAAAAAATATTACGATCATTGGAAAAGAGATTGATGAGGCTTATATTGAAATGGTGAAAGGGCTGAGTGTTTATCCCGAAGTGATCTCCAGGCATAGTGACCTGAAGATCGTTTACACTCCCATACACGGAACGGGAATAAAACTGGTGCCGCAGGTACTGGAGCGTTTTGGTTTTAAAAATGTTTCTGTTGTGGAAGAGCAGAAGACACCGGATGGAAATTTTCCGACGGTGGTGTATCCCAATCCCGAAGAGAGTGAAGCGATGAGTTTCGGACTGAAGCTTGCGGAAAAAACGGATGCCGATATTTTATGCGGCACCGACCCGGATGCCGACCGTATTGCCATTGGCGTAAAAGACCTGCATGGCAAATGGGTGCTGATGAACGGGAACCAGACCGCTGTTCTTGCTTTTAATTATCTGATCGAAGCCAGGAAGACAAAAGGAATTGCAAAACCCAATGACATGGTGATCACCACCATTGTAACTACCCCGATGATCGGCAGGATAGCGCAAGCGAATGGAGTGGCCTGCTATCATGTGCTTACCGGTTTTAAATGGATAGCCGACCTGATCAGGCAGAAGGAAAAAAAAGAAAATTATATTATCGGTGGTGAAGAGAGTTTCGGACTTATGATCGGTGACAAGATAAGGGATAAGGATGGCATCAGCGCCGTGGCTTTGCTCTGCGAGATGGCAGCTTATGAAAAAGAAAAGGGTAGAAGCCTGTATGAAAAGATGATAGACCTCTATGTGCAATACGGATTTTATAAAGAGCAACTGGTGTCTATCACCAAAAAAGGAATGGACGGACAGCAGCAGATAGCCGCCATGATGGAAACATACCGTAAGAATCCGCCCGCATCCATAAACGGTTCTGCTGTGTTGAAACTGCTGGACTACGAACTACAGAAAGGGAAGAACCTGAAAACAGGTGAAGAATGGAAGATAGAATTGCCCCAAAGCAATGTGTTGCAATTTATACTGGAAGACGGCACCAGCATCTCAGCCCGGCCAAGTGGTACGGAGCCTAAGATCAAATTTTATTTCAGCGTAAACACCGTGCTGGAAAAAGCAGCCGATTTTGAAAAAGTGAACCGGCAACTGGAAGAAAAGATAAAGGCGGTGATAGGGGATATGAAATTGTGATTATGAAATGATGAAGGGAAATGTATCGCTGAAAGCGATGGAATAGGATTTCGAAACCGGAAGTTTCGAAAAGCGAGTGACATTTATTATGACACTCAGCTATGCGAGGTATCCTGCTTCGCATTATTATTATATCGCTTTAAGCGGTGAAACAGCGTTGACAGAAATGGAATTGCAGTTACCTGACGACGAGCCCCTGCGGAGACTCGTCTGGGAAAAGATAGAAAAATTTTAATGGGAATTGTGCATCAATCACCCTTGTTGGAGGCAGTTTATTTATTCTGCCATTTCATAGTTTCGTTTTGCCCACATTTTACAAGGTTTTATCCATTCATTGGAAGCGATATATAAAAATCCGTGTTTCAGTCCTGTGTTTAATTCAATCTCTTTGAATTGATTGATTTTTAGCTTTGAAGTTTCCTTTCGTTTGATTGCACTAACGCCGAAAACATCAGATTTTTCATAAATGGTTAAAATATTTCCACAAAAATTGATGTCGGGTATTCTTTCAATGTCTTCGTCTTGAAAACTTCCGATAAACACAAAATTCAGGTTTGGATTTTTTGTAAATGTGGAAACAAATTGAGCAATATATCCGCCTTTTGAAGTGCCAATAACGGTAATGTGATTGGGTTGAACACCTCTTGAAATCAAGCTGTCTATTTGAGTAACTATTTTTTGAGCATATTGACGTTCGTTGGTTTTTGGCGCTCGTTTTTCACTAAAAACTTCAAAACCATCATTCCTAAAGGATTGTAAAATGCCTTTATAATCCACGGTTACATTGTATTTGTCAGTAAATGTTCCGTCTGGATTTTCTTCTAAAAATTTATTATGAATGAAGAAAATGTAATCTTTTTCGGTTTCATTTTTTTGTGATTTTTTACTTGAAGTACAAGCTGTAAAAATGATTAACAGCAATGTTGAAATGATATAAAATTTACGCTTCATTATTTCAAAAGTTTACTTTCCTTAACTATTTTTCTTACTTCCTGCTCAATATAATAAGCAATATCAAAGTTTTCATTGCCTACGTTTCCATAAGCACAATGCTGGTTTTTGTTTTCGGGTAATACAGGTTTACTGCCGTAAAACCTTCGCTTGGGTGAAAACCTGTATGTCCGGTTTCGTAGATGTCTGCTTTATCATTTATTCGTAAGCCGTAGCCGTAACCAATTGGTTTGTCGCTAAAAACCTGATGTTGGTCGGTTATTGCATAGTTGGTCATCATTTTATAAGTTGCAGGTTCTCCATTGCTCTTTGAAATGTCCAGCTGGGAACTTCCTTGGATTGCCTGGGTCAGTTTCGTCTTGTGAGTCTAAAACACATAGGGCAAGGCCTTTTATGAACTTTTCAATTATTGGGAATATTTCAAACCCGAAAAATCTTGGCCTGAAGAAATTGATACCGAAACTGAAATTTAGATATTTGTAGTTGTGGAAGTTGTCGGAAATTTCTTTGCGTTCCGTTTCATCTTCTGGTTCATTCCGGTCAATGAGGAAATAAACACCAGTTGCCGGGTTTTCATAGTTCCATTGCCCTGGATGATCGCTGATGTTATAAGGAAGATTTTTCGTCAGGTATTCTGCCACCTGTTCCTCTGTCAGCACACTGTGCTTTCGTTTATAGAAGAATAGGTCGAAGTTCATGTTGCAATTGCTGGTAACTTAAATATTGTCACAATATACGAACTATAGAAGCTATCACTTTTAAAATTGTTTATTTGATTTACCGAATCTTACCCAAGCTATGCGAGGCATCCTGCCCCGCATTATTATTTTATCGCTGAAAGCGATGAAACCGCGTTGACAGAAATTGAATTGCAGTTACCTGACGACGAGTCCCTGCGGAGACCTAAGCTTTGCGGAACATCTTATCCCGTATAGCTAATCTATCGTTTTAATTGATGAAATAAATCTTCGGTACCGGAAGTTTTGATTTGTGGAGTGGCTTCATGTGACTTGCAAATGTGTATGGTTATTAGAGACGGATGTTTATTTCAATTCAACAGATTTATTTTTTACGGTAATCTACCGGTTTTAGACTTCCGTCCCCTGTTCTGATGTATGTTTCTACGCCACTTACTATGTCAGTGTTTTGTGCAGAAACAGCCCACCAGGAGCCTTCAGTATCTTTTCTAACAATAAATGAAAATACAGTGTGTCTCAATCCACCCTTCTCACCTGAAATTCCTGTTTGACCTTCTAATTTCATTTTGGCGTGGACGACTGCTGATTTTTCGGAAAGCATTTTGGTTTTGAGTTTAATAATAGACAGGGTTGAATCGTTAAAAATAACTTTTAAACCGTAGTCGTGGGCTTTAAAAATATCTTGACGGTTGTTCCACCACAAGCCAACTACATTGATAAAATCGGCATCTTCTTCAAAAAGCGCTGCCATTAAATCAGGCCTGCGCTGGTTCCAATATTCTGCGAAAAGTTTGGGAACATCTTCTGGATTTTTGGGTATTTTCATTTTACCAGATTATAAAAGATCAAACAAATTAATTACACCCGGTGTTCTTTCCACAGTGAAGCCTTCGGCTCTTTCAAAATTAGCTTCTCTGCCGTAATGCCCCGCACGGCCTTTAAACATATCTATAAATCCTTTTTCGGCTAACGGGCTTTGTGGTAAATCTTTTTTCTCCGGATTATAAAACTGGGATGAAAAAGAAAGGATAGCTTCTATCTTTTTATCAAAATACGGAGTGATATCTACTAAAAAATCAGGCTTAATGTCTCTGTCCTGAATGTAATGATAAACCGCTTTGGGTCGCCAGGCCACTTGGATTTCACCATCTAATTCGGTTTCAATTTTAATCAATCCGGAATAAAAGCAAGCATGATAAAGCAATTTGGCTGCACGGCCATGATCGGGATGGCGGTCTCTGACAGCATTTGCCAAAACAATTTCCGGCTGATATTTGCGGATCATCTTTATGACTTCAAGAATATGTTCCTTATAGTTACTAAAAAAAGCATCCTCAAAACCTAAATTTTCCCGGACTTCTACCCCTAAAATCTTTGCGGCTTTTTGTGCTTCTTCCAACCGAAGCGGACCACTTCCACGAGTACCCATTTCGCCTGCGGTTAAATCAATAATACCTACTTTCTTTCCAAAATCAATATGTCGTAACAGTGTGCCGGCACAACTGAAATCCACATCATCAGGATGTACGCCGAAAGCTAAAATATCTAATTTCATTTTATCCGTTTTTATCATTTATCCGTTATCCAAATCGTTTGGCAATTTGAAGAAAGATAAACACCAAAAGACCGGCGACAAACATTATAGCAAACATAGTTATTGGCGCAGCAGAGTCAAATGCACCTACTACTGCCGTTAAGAGTGCACTCATTCCCATCATCAGGGAGCCGTTCATTGCGGAGGCCGAACCGGATAACTCTTTAAAGGGTGACAGCGCTGAAGTGACGGTATTCGGATAGATTAGCCCAACACTTAACAATATCAGAAACAAAGCGACAATAAGCATTTCTACAGGAAAATCATTCATCAGCCAGGCCGCAACACCAAACACAATGGTCAGAACCAATAAGCAGACTGAACCTATCATCATCATTTTTTGGTAATGAATCTTTTTGACCAAAATACCATTCAGGTAATTTCCGGCCATAGCGCCAATGGTGGTGATGCCATATAAAAGTGCAAACTGTTTGGGCGGAATTTTATAATGTCCCATAAATACAGCAGGAGAAGCCGCCACAAAGGTGAAAATAATGGAATTGGCCAAACTACCTCCAACAGCATACAAACTAAAAGTTTTGTTTTTGACAACGGCGGCATAATTGTTCAATACGCCTTTTATATCCAACTTTTCTGTGGATTGGTACTTAATAGTTTCAGGCAGAAAAAAGAAAATAAGAAAAGCGAGTATCATCCCATAACCCGTCAATGCATAAAAGACAGCTTCCCAATTATAAGCGGCTACGAAAAAGCTGCCTAATGTGGGAGAAACAACCGGCGCCACTCCTAAAACGGTCATCACCAAAGAAAAAGCCTTTGCTCTTTGATGGGGTTCAAAAACATCTGTGATGATTGCCAATGCGGAAACCATTCCGGCACTTGCGCCCAAAGCCTGAAGGAATCGTACCGTAATCATCATATCTAAGGAATCGGCAACCGAGCAAAGGACAGATGTGAGAATATAAACCAGCAAAGAAATTATCAGTGGTTTCCTTCGGCCAAAATGGTCTATGATAGGTCCGTAAATCAACTGACCGATGGTAATACCGATAAAATAAGACGTCAGGGTAAAAGCAATCTTACTTTCATCTACTTTGAAGTGCGCTGCCATTTCGTGAAATCCCGGAATGTACATAGCAATGGTTAGTGTGCTTAACGCAGCCAATAAACCAAGGAGTACGATTAAAAAGGATTTCCCGATATGCTTTACAGGTGTGTTCTTATTCATCTGACGAATTCGTTATTTATAGAAAATACTCCCGATAATCTTTGGCAAAATCTTCAACAGAATGTGGTGGACGATTCAGAATTTCCTGGACGTTGTCAGATGTTCTTTCTGTTGCTCCTCCTGCTTTTTGATAAGCCGCCAAAGCCAAAAGAGAGTCTATTGATTTTGTGGGAATGCCTTGTTGTTCCATCCGTGTACGCATTTCTTCCATTGATAAGGATTTATAAACAACCGGTTTACCAATAGCTTTTGATAGAGCTTCAGCCAGTTTTTTAAAGCCTATAGCTTCACCTCCGGTTAACACGTAGCGTTGTCCCTGATGTTTTTCGGGGTATAATAGAGCTTCGGCAGCTACAGCAGCAATATCACGGGCATCAACAAACGGAACTTTTCCATCACCAATGGCCGCATAAATGGCCCCTTCTTCCTTAACGGTTTTTGCTTCTTCACCCAACCAGTTTTGCATAAAAGCGTGTGGCCTTAAAATGGTCCAGGTCATTTTGGTATTTTCCAAAGCCTGTTCTGCTTCCCAATGCTCTAATACTAATCCTGATTTTGTTCGTGGACTTGCACCCAGGGCAGAAAGTTTTACTACATGTTTCACTCCCAAACGTTCAGCGGTTTTAATAATTTCAATTTGAGTTTTTCCAAAACCTGCACGATTGCCTGTTAATAAAAACAAACGGTCAGTTCCGGCTAAAGTCGCTTCCAGCAAAAAGGCGTCGCTCACATCAGCCTGTACCCATACCACTCCGTGGATTTCTCTTACACGGTTGATGTTTCTTAGTACTGCACGAACTGTTGCACCTGATTTTGACAGCAAGTCAACTAGTTCACTACCGATGGTTCCGGTACTGCCGATGACTGTTATAACAGGCTTTTTATCCATATTTATTACTCCCGGTGATTATATGCCTCAACTATTGTTTGGTAAAAGAGTACCACCCGATTCTTCAGCTGGTACTCCCGTTCATAAAATACTTATTTGCCTTCTGACTGATGCGTAAATTCAATATGAATATCAATATTGATTGTTTCACCAACCACGGCTCCGCCTGTTTCTATCAATTGGTTATAGGTCATGCCGTAATCTTTACGATTCAACTTGCCTGTAACGGAAAACCCAGCACGGCGCATTCCGTAAGGGTCGGTAATAATGCCGCCGAATTCCACATCCAGTGTAATGGATTTCGTTACATCTCTGATCGTCAAATCGCCGGTCAGCACATAGTCTTCTTCATTTTTTTTCTTGAAAGAAGTTGATTTAAAAATCATGTAAGGAAACTGCTCTGTTTGAAATAATCCCTTGTCCGACCTCAGGTCTTTATCCCTGTATTCACTTCCGGTATCCACACTTGCAGTAGTTGCCTGAAAAGAAATTTCAGCATCTTCCATGTTATCTCCATTGGTTTCTGCAAAAGCTTCCCATTGTTTAAATTCTCCACGGATTTTTGAGATGACCATGTGTCTTACTGAAAACTGAATTTGTGAGTGAACCGGGTCACCCACCCATTTGATTTTACTCATCTTTGATTTGATTTTATTGTTATTGATAAATAATGGTTTTAAAAAAGCAGTACACCTGCGAATAACCCATAATTGTTCTCCTTCATTTTCGTGGGTCCAAAGGAATTAAAATTGGCTCCAACTCCAAAACGATAGGTCTTATAGGAAACTCCAAGTCTTCCCCAAACGTAACTGATACTGTGGATGTCGTTTTTCAAATCCCTGTTGTATAACCCTTCTGCACGAGAATATAACCGCCAGTCATTGCTGATTTTTGGCGTGTATTCCACAAAACCCAATAGTTCACCATTGTAGGTTTGGCTTAAATCAATTCTTGGCGCTACTAACAAATGAAAATCACCTGCAAAAAGATTGTATTGCAACCCTGCAGTAGGGCGAAAGCCCAAATGTTTTTCAAAGAAGGCGCCGGCACTTACATCTAACCCTTTTACTATCCGATAAGTTAATTGAGTTTGAGACATATTTTCATTTTTAAATGATTGTTCATTTGCCTTATAAACGCCATACAAATCAACGATACCAAAAACTCCAAAGCGACTGCCCGGAGTAAATTTCTTTGAAAAAACAGTCTCTAAGTTTACGCCGGTATTCCCTATTAAGGATTCAACAATAACCGGACTTGGCGGATTATTTCCTTCGTTATGACCTTCACCGCGTTGCTGAGCAAGGGCTGGGTTAAAAAAGCCTACGGCTATTAAAAATAGTAGATTACTTAAAAAAGAGTGGACTACTTTAGCTAATCGTGGTTGGATGTGTGAATCCTGTATCTTGTTTTTTGTGTATTTCATCCTGTGTGCTTAAATCATCAGGCACAAAGCTATCCCGGGTCAAAAGATTGTCCATTGACTTAAGTCACAATCGTAAAAAGGAGATGAGCCTATTTTTCTGTGGTTAATTGACTTCGTACCCGGCTGAGTGTCTCTCTGCTCATTCCCAGGTAAGAAGCAATCATGTACAGTGGAACACGCTGTAAGATATCGGGAAAAGATTCTATAAGATGAAGGTATTTTTTGGTAGCATCCGTAGAATAGGCTTCGAGTAGCCTGTTTTGTGTGGCAACCAATCCTCTTTCAAGAAGTTTACGATGATAATCCAAATAGAAAGGTGCTTTATCTAACAATTCATCCCAGGATTTTTTTGAAATGGTAAGGGCTTCCGAATTTTCTAAAGCTTCTACAAAAAACTTAGTGGTTTCACCGGAAATAAAACTTCCCAAATCTCCTGTCCACCATCCGGGGAAAGCAAACTGCATAATATGTTCTGTTCCCTGTTCATCTACGACATAAGTTCTGAATAAACCTGATTTTACAAAAATTGCATAATTTACCGCATCGCCTTCTTTGAAAAGAAAATCTCCTTTTAAAATTTGTTTGCATTGAAAATAATTGTTCAGAAGCTCGATATCCCCTTCTTGCAACTTTACATATTCTTTTATTTTTTGAAAAAGCAAATCATTCATCTTCTTGTTGCCATTTTATGAATACACAAATATCGTAATCTTTTTGAAGGCCGGACAATAACAGCTTTTTTGATTTTTTTTGGTTGATATTGTGTGTTGGCAGAAAACCAAAGTTATTGCTGAAGGAAAAGGCAGCAAATGGGAGTGAAGCTTATTTTTTACTTCCTGAAAAATTCAACACTCCAGCTATACGGGACACCTTATTCAGCTATGCGGGGCATCCTGCCCGCCTCGTTATTATATCGCTTTAAGTGATGAAATAAATCTCCGAAACTGGAAGTACTGAACTGAGGGGATTTAGTATATGAAGTTGTAATTACATGGCGACGAGTCCTGGCGGAGACTTGTCTGGAAATAAAAGTAGCGGTTTCTTTATCTGTTGCTTTCAAATGAAAATAATAGATTTTCCATATAAACTGTCTTAAGCCTATTTACTTTGGATGCAAATGTTGTGTGCCAAATTTATTTTGTTCCGATCTCACAGTAATTTATTTATCTGATTTTTCACTACATTCAATTCCTCAGTACGTTTAATGATGCTATAGGGTGCCACATAAAGTGTTTCCTTCTGTCGTGTAATAAATTTCAACACTACTAATGCACCATTCTGTACTATTTCAAACCCATCGGTATCAAAAATATGCCGGTATTTATCAGCATCCCATTTGTAATCATCCCATACATCAAAGGGTGCATTGTGGGAATCATAAATTTCAGTCTTTCGCGAAGGATCAAAAAGTATTGAAGATCCGCCTATGTTTGCCGCATTTATATATTTTGAATATTCAGTTGATTCAACAACGAAAAGCTGGCCGTCAATTATCATACTGCTGTTTACTGTCATTTTCAGGTCTTTGCTGCCGGGTGCGTTTTTAAACGATATGTCGTTTGAAACAGTCATCCCGCCTAATTTTCCAGTTGCGTTTATCTGCTTCACATATTCAAAATTGTATCGCTGGTTTTCTCTATTCCAAAAATCGTTGGTGAGCAGGGTGCTGATGTTTTTCTCGCTAAGCAATTTTTTATAAAGTTTGCAAAGACTGTCAATTTCTGTTGTGAGTCTTGCTTGTCTTTCAAGCAGTTCCTGTTTCTCGGTTTTTACTGTCAGCTTTTCAAGATCATAATACCCGCTGAACAATGGCGTTGTATTATAAGCACCCATCAGGCTGGTGGTAAAGTTGTAGGGATAAGGATTTGGTTTAATAATATTGATGGAAACAAAATCGCCCAGCGAGTCCGTTTTAAAAAATGTGGGAAAAGCAATCTGTTTTCCTTCATCGTCCATTACTATTGATGGAACAATGCTATTGTAATTGGCATGTTTTGATTTGCCCAAATCCAAAATCAATTTTCCACTTGTGTAGCTATTAATGCTATCAATGGATAAGGCAACTTTTTGGCCTTGCAACTGCCCACTGCTGAAGCGGTAGCCCACATCGCCATTTGCCGTCAGCCCCAATGGCCATTCCCACAATTCAGTCAACCTGTGATAATAAAATGAGCCTGTTTTTTTTTGAGTGGCCAATGAAAATGCAGCATAGCCCATTTCTTCAATGGGAATACGGTTATTAGCTGTTCGGTAAGAAATATAGTAATTGCCAATGAAATCACCGGTTAGGAAATAACGTTCATCTTTACTATTGTCAAACTGTTCCATGGTTTGCCACCCGGCCACGATTTCGGATAAATGCTCTGTAACCGTTCCATTGCTCATATTCACCGAAAAAAGCGTTGCAGTATGATCCCCTCCGGTGAATTGCGAAAAATACATGATGTATAATGTATTTGCAGGTGCGTAGTACTTGAACTTGCTAAAGCGTAGAATATATTTTGCTTTTTTAGGCAGTTTACTAAACGGCAGGTTTCCTTTTACTACCGTATGCTCCAGCGTATCTTTTATTTCAAAAGATCCATCCGGCTGAAGCAAAATTTTGTTATCGGCATTAATCAGAGATACAATACCATTATCATTTTCAAAAACAAAAGACTGTTTGGGCAAAAAAGCTGTAATTGCCTCCCTTCCGCTTTTTGATTGTGCTGCGCTGCTTATAGCAATGCTTTTATACATCCTGTTATTTTCAATATCCCAATAGTCGTATGTGTGCAGCACAGGATTGTTTATCAGCAGTGTTTTGCCATCGTTTATAAAAACCATCCGGTTATAATCGTACCACACCTTTCCTTCACCACTTTCAGCATCATATTTTGCAGCTACTTTATAAGTAGGATTGCCGTAGGCTGCAATGCCAACAGTAACTTGCTTCTGTGCAAAAAGGTTTTGGTTAAAAAAAGTAAAAAACAAAAAAGCTGAAAATTTAGATTTTCTGAACAGGTTTATTTGTTTGTTCATCTTACAAAATAACATTTAAATATTTGGTTAAGTAATGATCACTATATACTAATTCAAGAAATTTTTAAAGAGCTGCATCTTGTAGCGCACATAAGTTTTAGGCTTGACGATGTGGCGGACCTTAGCACAAATGTTCAATAGAATTACTAATCCTGAACCTTGCACAAATGTTTCATTGAAGCACATTACCCGTCATATAACCAAACCGATAGTCAGTGGTCCGGTTTTTTTGTCCAGTCATTATATGTCATTTCAAATTTGATTTCCTTTGTTCCGTGTGTTCCAACTTCTGTCCAGCCTGCTTTTCTGTAAAACTGTTCTGCTCTTGTATTAAAAGCTGTTCCTAACCAGACTTTTTCTTTTGTCTGTGTGAAATACCAGTCCAACATGGTTTTGTGCAATAGTTGCCCAATGCCTTTTTTCTCAAATTTTGGGTCTACAAATAACGCCCAAATATTATTATCTTGCAAGTCGGCAATAGCAAATCCCGCAATTTGTTTGTCTATTTCACAAACCCATCCTTTTCCTCTTACTGTGATAAATTTTTCGCAATCTTTGTCTGTCACCAGGTCAGGATTTGATAAGGTGTTTTCTGTTACGGAATTTCTTACTATTTGAATTTGTTTTATGTCGTCAATTTTAGCTTCTCTAATCGTCATAATTTAATTTTCTTTCTTTTTGTATGTCACCCGGTGCTCAATAATCGCCAAACGCTGATTGTTGCCTGGTCGCTGTAGCCTGACCGATAACACCAATATTGTCGCAATATACGAAACATAAAAACTGATGTTTTTAAAAAATTGTTTGCAGGATATTCAGAAGTTTAGCGCTATTTATGTAAAGTTTCCCCAGTTACGACAATGCAACTCTCCGTATAATATTGAAAGGCAGCTTCGTTTCTATTATGTCTTCCAGGTAAAAGTGATTGCGAAAGGAAAAGGCAGCAAATGGGAGTGAAGCATATTTTTTGCTTCCTTAGAAATTCAACTGTTTGGGAGGATGCCTCTTATCAATGTATTGCCTCTTTTAAGCGATGAAATAAATCTTCGAAACTGAAAGTTTCGGAGAGCGTTATAAACTGATATGAAATTGTAGCTACCTGACAACGAGTCCCTGCGGAGACTGGTATGGGAAAAGATTTCGAAACAGAAAATTTCAGAACCACATATTTATATGTACCTTCATTTTCCGCCCTTCTATAAAGTTCTGTTTTCAATTTGGTATTTATGAGTTCGCAAACAACCAAGACAAATGGCGTAAAGCTCATTTTGCTGTCGGGCTTACTTGTCGGAACATTAGATATCCTGGCAGCCTGCACGGATTATTACATTGCCACAGGCAAAGGGCCTGAAGGTTTGCTGAGATATATTGCAAGCGGTGTGTTTGGGCAATCTGCATTTACCCGTAGCAGCAGCATGATGCTTTGGGGCTTACTGTTTCATTTCATCATTGCTTACAGTTTTACCTTTCTTTTTTATTTTATGTATCGCAGATGGAATTTTGTCAGGAGATACCCGGTGGCGGTGGTTATTATCTACGGTATATTTATGTGGGCAGTTACCACCCAGGTAATTTTACCGCTCAGCAATACGCCTCCTGCCGCCCCGCTAATACTCTGGAAAGTGGTGAAGGCGACTCTTGTTCTTATCGTCATGATAAGCCTGCCACTGATGCTGATACATAAAAGGGTTTTTCGAAACAGCTTTGCAACATAAACCCGGTAATGCGATTCATTATGTAGTATAGATGCTCCATCTGCCGCCGGATCATTAGCCTAATTTTGAAATTTTATATATTCATTATGTGAGGCACCGGATGGTAATTATTATACACGGAGATTCGGTATGGAAGAAAAAGGATATAGAAATTTATGATAAAAAGAATGATTGCACATTTAGGTGATAGAGAACGGAAATTTCTTTATCCTGAAGATCGCAGGCTGGCATTTATTTTCAAACCCTATGTATGGGTTATACTGGCTGTGGTTTTTATAGCGCCAGTCACTATTGCATGGATACAATATCTGGTGTCTGGATTGCCCGCTGATCCATCATTGAATTTTCCTCCTGAAAAAATTTCAGGACCAAGAGGCTTCCCGGCCTGGATACGTATTGCCCATTGGGCAAATTTTTTATTCTTAACTCTCATAATCAGAAGCGGTTTGTCCATTTTGATGGATCATCCCAGGCTTTATTTTAATGCAGGCTGCAGATTAAATTCAGAGTGGCTGCGATTTACCCCTGTTAAAGTACCCAAAGATAAAATATGGACCGCCAAAGATGATGCCCGTTATATCAGCCCGGTTATCGGCTTGCCCGGGTATCGTCATTCTGTAGGGTTAGCACGTAACTGGCATTTCCTGGCAGTGCCTTTTTTTATTTTGAACGGTGTCATTTTTGTTATTTTATTATTTACTACAAATCAGTGGGAACGGTTGGTTCCCCGTTCCTGGCAAATTATTCCGGATTCATGGAAAGTGTTTGTTCATTATGTAACTTTTAATTTTCCATTTGAGCCGAATGGTTTCTTTTATTATAATGCATTGCAGCAGCTTGCCTATTTTGCTGTTATTTTTATTATGGCTCCTTTGGCTATTCTTACAGGCCTGGCTATGTCACCTGCCATTGACAGCAGGTTTCATTGGTATCCCCGGCTATTTGGCAACAGGCAGGCAGCCCGGTCTGTTCATTTCCTGGTCATGATTGCCTATGTGGCTTTCATTATCGTACATGTAACTTTAGTAGTAGCAACCGGGTTTAGCCGGAATATGAATCACATAATATTTGGAACAAACAATTTATCAAATACCGGGTTATTGATCGGGATTTTTATTATTCTATTTGTTACCTGGCTGTGTTACGCAGCACTCTGGATTTCATGGCATCGCCCACGCAGCCTGCAAAGGACCCAGAAAGGATTTAATGAGACACTCTGGAAACATTCAATGAATTTGTTCAAACCCAGGGTTCATTATACCAGTAAACATATTTCGCCTTACTTCTGGCCCAATGGCAATATGCCCGCCTCAGATAAATGGAAACAATTGGCGGCAACTCATTTTAAAGACTACAAACTCAAAGTTGGCGGATTGGTCGAAAACCCTGCAGAATTTTCAATTGATGAATTAAAGGCTATGGCAGAAGAAGAAACGATAACATTGCATCATTGTATCCAGGGATGGTCCGGAATTGCTGAATGGAAAGGAATTCCGTTGACCAAGATAATTGAAAAGGTGAAGCCATTAAAGGAAGTTCAGGCTGTTGCGTTTTATTCTTTTGGAGAAGGTCTTTATGGTGGCATTTATTATGACACTCACAGCATTGAAAATTGTAAGGAACCGGGATCTATTCTTGCATGGGAAATGAACTATCAGCCTCTTTCAATAATACATGGCGCTCCTTTAAGATTACGAATAGAAAATCAGTTGGGATACAAAATGGTTAAATGGATTGAGTCTATTGAGTTTATAACATCCCCTAAAACGATAGGGAAAGGATTTGGTGGAAAAAATGAAGATGATGAGTATTTTGATTTGGTTGCCAATATTTGACAATAAGAAGTTAGTGGAAAGCGATGTTCACGCCGGCAGTAATAAAATTTTTGACTACGGTCTTTGCAAAATATTTTTTTAAAATAATTATTGAGACAGGATCATAGGATTTGATTTCAAATTTATTAATAGTGTTTCCATTTCGTATCCTGATTTTGCGTTTGAGAATGGCAAACTGGTTTTTTAAAGAAATTACTTTTAAGACAGCTTTAGTTGAAGCCACTTTATCCAAAATGATTTGGTGAATAATTTACCGGCTAAATTTTCTTTTCAATAAATTTGTTTCACAAAATTTAGTCATGGCATCAGGTTTTTTTGCTCTTTTAGACGATATCGGGGCATTAATGGATGACGTGGCTTTAGCTGCGAAAGTCGCTTCACAAAAGACAGCAGGGATTTTAGGGGATGATCTTGCCGTGAATGCAGAAAAATCCACAGGCTTCCTGTCCTCAAGGGAAATCCCGGTTCTCTGGGCAATTACAAAAGGTTCGTTTCTCAACAAAGTGATTATAATACCTGTGGTATTTCTGCTCAATGTTTATCTCCCGGTTGCCATCACGGTCATTTTAATGGTTGGCGGTGCATACCTGGCTTATAAAGGAATGGAGAAGATTATTGATTTCTTTTTTCACCGGCATCACAAAAAATCCGGATATCGCCAACCAGAATTGATTGAAAGAAATGAAGATGCCGAAAAAAAGAAAATAAGCGAGGCCATCCGGACAGATTTTATACTCTCTCTCGAAATTGTAATCATTGCTTTAAGCACCGTACTGGAAAAAGAATTATGGTTAAGGATCACCACGGTTTCTATTATTGCCATTGTTGCTACGATAGGCGTTTACGGAATTGTGGCGCTTATTGTCAGGATGGACGATGTAGGTTACGGCTTAATTAAAAAAACCGGTGGGTCAGGATTTTTGGGCGTGATAGGCCGGATTTTTGTAAAATCATTGCCGGTAATTATTAAAATGCTGGGTGTTATCGGGACCATCGCACTTCTTATGGTGGCTGGAGGATTGTTTTTGCATAATATTACTTACCTGCATCACCTGGCTGGAAATATCCCGGAACTGTTGTCAGGTTTGATAATCGGTTTGATAACAGGGTTGCTAATGTACCTGTTGGTTTTATTTGCCCGGAGAGTGTTCCAAGTATTCAAAAAAGCTGTTACAATTAAAAAGAGGTAAGTTTATTCCGGTATCCTTTGTAAATATTCGGGTTGCTGATCACTTATAAGGATCACGTGAAAGAGAAATAAATTCAGCTATGCGAGATATCCTGACCCGAACCATTGTTTTATCACTTATGAGATTTACTAAATTTTCGAAACTGGAAGTTTCGAAAAGCGGTGCCATGGCATAGATGAAAAAGTTAAATATTGTGATAAAGAATATGTTATTACATTTTTAAGGGGGGTGCAATGATACGGGAAAAGCATAAATATGCTGAGTTGATCAGAAGTAGAATATAAATGACAGGAATTGAAAACCGGGAGCAAAATAAATTATAATGTCGATACGGCTATCAATGAAATAATTCAACTTTATATTATCTTTTAAGTAAAACAATGAAACCATATTTTAAACACCTTAATGAGTACTACGACAAAGTGTATGTACTGAGCGTTAAATCTGCCGAAGAAAGAAGGAATTTATTTGCAAAACGTTTTGAAGGGCTGGAGTATTCCTTCTTTTTTGGTGCAGATAAAAACAATTTTAGGATGGACGAGTTGGAAAATGAAAATATTTACAGTAAAAAGCTAACCCAAAAACATCATCGCTATAGTAAAAGTATGATACCCGGAGAAGTAGCCTGCTCCTGGAGCCATAGAATGATTTATGAAGATTCACTTATGAATAACTATGAACGAATATTAATATTTGAAGACGATGCAGTACCTGATTTCGGTATGCTTTCCCAAATACCGGAAATACTTAATGAATTTCCCGCTACCGGTGAGCTGCTGATGTGGGGATGGAATAAAAATTCAGATCCGGGCTTATTTACCTTTCTCAAACAACAAGTATATCACCTGCAGCACGGCCTGGGTTTTTTAAAATGGCATCACAAAATTATCCGGAATATATATGCAAGGAACTACTCTGCCCGTCTGAAAAAAGCCGGCTTTCATGATTTTACTTTTGCCTATGCCATCAATAGTAATGCTGCAAAAAAATTAATTCAAATGCAAACACCGATTCAGTACATTGCTGACAATTTGCTTGCTTATGCTTCTTCAACAAACGTACTGGAAGCATATATTGCATACCCGGCTGTTTTTTTGCATGATGCTCAGAGTGATGGTACTCCCAGGAGTTCATATATTCGCTGATCCACTTAAAAAATGATATTTATACGGATGATATATCTTCATTAAATGAGTACTGAGACGTTCGTTAGATATAAAATGTTCATTTATTAAAAATATCCAGATGCCCTGAAAGGCAAAATGCTTAAGTTTCTGCAGCCGGTAATACCCAGCTATGCGAGGCATCCTGCCCTGCACCATGTGCTAAACCATTGGTAACATGCGTAGCTTTAATTGGATGACTTATGATTGGCAAATAAAACGCCAATGTTTTTGAAATGCCTTTTACTACGGCAACCATTTTCTTCCAAAGCGGATCATCCATTTAAATTTCCATAGCGGGTCGTTTCCCCGTATATCAATGCGTTGAACGAGGTATTTGTTTTTCAAAGGAAGCTTATTGATGCGGTTCCCGATACGAAAGGCAAGCCTGATTCCTTTTCTTTCAAATATTTTGAAAAGAATCATTCTTCTCTCGTTGTTATTACGCGGAAATGCACCGAAAGGATAGGCAAGGCATGATTGACAGGGGATGTGATGCAGGTCAAAATAATATTGTAAGCTTTCGATATCTCTTAAGATTGCCGGCAACGATATCTCTTCATAGTTATCATGCTCCATTCCGTGAAAGCCAAATTCCACAGTGTCAGGCTTCATAGAAAGGACTTCATCCAGGTGTAAATAATCAGAAAGAGAATTTTCTTTTTCTGTGCGGAGTAAACCCGGGGATAAAAAAATAATTGCTTTCAGGTTATATTTTATCAGCAGGGGATATGCATTGGTAAACTGGGACCTGTAGCCATCATCAAAAGTTATGAGAACAGATTTTTCTGGCAAAGGATTCCTCCCGGGTTCATAGCGCAGCAGATCCTGAGCCGAAATGGCTGTAAATCCCTTTTCGGAGAGAAACCTGAAATGCAATTCCAAAATCTCAGGTGAAATATTTAATCTGTCAGGATCATCATTCCCGGAAACATTATGATACATCAGGACGGGTAAGCGCATACAATTTGATTATTTTAAATCCGGCATACAGGATTTTTCAGCGGAGGATATTTTTTCTACAGAGCCGATAAAGCGGGAATTGAACTTAATTTCATTTTTCTGCACTTCCCGTTGTTGCTGGTGCAGTTCACGGATCTTGATATACTTTGCAAAATGATAAAACGCATTTAATACCGACCAATAGAATCCACTGAGCCCGTTCAGAAAATTCAACTCTATAAAATAGTATTTTAAAAAATTGAAGGGAATTGCCGTGACAACTGCAAAGAGTGATTTTCTTTTACCTCTTTGAAAGGCCATCTCCGCACCATAGGTAGAGTACCGGTTGAATTTATCAAAGTACTGGTTCAGGCTGTGGTAACTATAATGATAAATATTATTACAGAGTTTCCGGGTGCTCCCGTTCAATTCGATCTTCTCATGTACTTTGTTATCGTTAAAACTGCCCGACTTTTTATTGTAAAGCCGCATAAAATAACGCCAGCCTTCTTTGCCATAATGAAATTTTTTCCCAAGGAATACAAAGGTCATTGGGATAAGATACCCTTCGGCTAGGGGCGCCTGCATTTCTTTTCTGATCTCGTCCACCAATGCATCACTCATCACTTCATCTGCATCCAGGCAAAGTACCCAGTCATTTCTTGCTATGGATACTGCATATTGTTTTTGAGTGCCGTATCCATCAAACTGCCTGTGAAAGATTTTACACCCGAAACTCTTGCAGATATCCAGGGTGCTGTCGCTGCTCCCGCTATCTACAATGATTATTTCATCACACCAGCTGAGCTTGGGCAAAGAGCTGAGTAGATTATGCTCTTCATTTAATGTGATTATTACTGCGCTAACAGGTTCCATAGCCTAAAACATTAGATACCAAGATACATCAAGTATAATTAAAAATTAATATGATTTTGGAAATAAATAAAAACTAATTAACTCAAATCATATCTTATACCCTCCACATGAAGATTGAAAGGCGGTAGAATATTTAAAAACTACCCAGGATATAAATGATCAGTCTTTAGCTTCCCTGATAAATTTTCCCTGCTCATCAAACAGCACGTCCAAACCTCTGACTTCCGCTTCATAATTTATTTCACCGTTTGACTTTGTAATCTTTGCCGCTTCTTTGATCTTAGCTCCTTTGTAGTGTTCTTTCACATAAAGCAAGACAGGAGAAGGTAATTCACTGATCTTAATTGATACTTCACTTTCCGTCATATTGCCGTCCGCTTCAAACAGGGCGCTCATGACCTTTCCTTTATACCTGAAGTTTGCTTCATATTGATCGCCCTCCTTATCCCACCTGGCAATAGCACCGGGAAATTCTATTGAAAAGGATTCTTTTACCACCGCAGGGATTTCCGGTTTGGGCTTAAGGCTGTTTTGACTTTTTTGACCATACAAAAGAGCGCCAAACATGGTGGCTGTAAAAAAAAGGATGATTTTTTGTTTCATATTGATAGTTTTTATTAACTGGTTTATTTACTTAGCAATCATTCACAAATAAGCATAGAAAGCCTGTTGGCCTGCACCGGTTGAATTTTTACAGGCTGCGAATACGGTCTTTTAAAATTTAAACGTCAAACCTCCCCCGATGCCTAAGCTGTACGGGTATGTTTTTACATCAGGGCTTTGGGTTATAGGAGTAAGGGCATATCTGAAAGACGGCAGAATCGTTGCAGAAATGCGTGGACTGATTTCATAATTAATACTTGCATCTGCAATCAGCCCGAAGAAAATTCTTCTCATGCCTTCCAGGTTTTTGATGATCACCATTTCTGAATTCAATGCATCCGAAACTTCTGTTTTCAATTTCGCCCCAGCAATAAAATTTGTTGAAAATCCTAACGAGGGAGAAATGGAAAATTTCTTTACACCGATCTTGTATGTAGCGGTAACAGGTATTGAAATTATATGCAGGTTATGTTCAGACTCTTCTGTATTCAGACTGTCTCCAAGGGAAGGGGGAAGCCCAAAGTCTGGTTTGATAAATCCGTAACCTGTGTATGTATCGTATTTATAAGCCACATCACCATCCGGCTGTTTTGAAGCATAGATTGGATGCGGTGAGATTAAAACTTCGATTTTTGAATAAAATAATCCTGTTTTTATTCCCCATCTCTTTGTTAGTTGCCGGCCGGCAAAAATACCTGCAGAGTAAGAAAGTTCATATTCATCATTTTCGTTTATGTCACTGGTCAGGTTTTTCCCAATACGGTAATCTGCATGATGAAGTGAATAAAAGGGCGTTATATACCAGTAAGGTTTAAACAATGATTTAGATCCGCGGAATGAATTTACTGCCGGCAGGGCAGTGGGGTATTCACCGTTCATTCTTCCGGCTAATTGCACACTCAAAGAATTAACAGGACTGTTTGAAGATTGAAGCAGCTCAACTGCATTCTTTTTCCCGGAAAAGTTACTGACGGCCCCGGTATTGAGAGAAACCGGCTCTGTTTGATTTTTATTTCTGTCACCGGGTATTGGGTTTTTAGTTTGGTTTGAAGAAGATAAATTCTTTTCCGGTGATTTTTCATTCTGAATAAACAGGTCATTACCGGCCTTTTTATTCTTTTTTACAATGGCTTTACCGGTAAGGGGGGAAATTTCAGTCTGCGCAGGCTTTCTGATTTTTTTATTTGAGTTTTTTGAAATGACCGAAGGAGACTTTGAGTCAGCAATTGAATTATCCTTTATTGTTCCATTGATTTTTTCCCGGTAAGAATGGTTTTTCATACTACCGGATGTGAGGTTCTTCGTAATTCCGTTATTGGCCACAGTAGTGACGGGCTTTTTGTTTCCTTTTATAGATTCATTAGTGACTTCTGCAATACTATCGGCGGCAGTTACAATATTTTGATTTTGGCTATCCTTTTTTAATAATTGTTCAGCCCGGGTAGAATTTGCTTCTTCAGGCTTAGAAGAATCCCTGTAAGCATTTTTAATCTCGTGCCGGTCTGATGATACGGGTTGCTGAAATTTATTATTGCCGGATAACCAACCCGATTTAAGAATGATGGTACCGCTTATTGCTACAATAATTGTTGCTGCGGCTATTTTCCACCAGAAAATTCTTCTTTTGCGTTTTTTATAATTCAGTTCATCAAGCCGGTCCTGCAATTGATCCCAAAGTCCGTCAGGAGCTTTCTCCTTCAAACGATCCTGAGCTTTTTTAAATAAGTCGTCAAAATTATTATGTAGATTTTCGTTCATTCAATAAATTTATTTTTATAAAGCGGTTTTCCCAATTTCTTTATTCAGTGCAGCCTGCAAAATTCTCCGGGCATCTGACAGGTTGCTCTTTGAAGTTCCTACCGAGATCCTCAGCGCTTTTGCTATTTCAGGATGGCTATATCCTTCAAAGACATGAAGATTAAAAACCATACGGTACGAAGGAGGTAAATTCTGTACCATTAGCAAAAGCCTTTTCTCATCATAGTTTGCTGTAAAAACAGCCTCTACGGTCACATCATGCATTTCTGCATTAAATTCTGATACTACATAGATCCGGGCTGATTTATTCCGGTACCTTGAAAGAGCAGTGTTGACCATGATCCTCCTCATCCATCCTTCAAAAGAACCTTCTCCCTTATATTTATGGAGATATGTAAAGACCCTGATAAAGCCATCCTGTAAAACCTCTTCCGCTTCTTCCCTGTTACGGCTGTACCATAAACATACATTCATCATCTTATCGGCAAACAGATTATATAACCTTGCCTGCGATAATCTGTCGCCCGAACGGCAACTCCATAACAGCGGTTGTAGTTTTTCAGGCAGTGTATCTTTCGAACTTGTCATTAATACCTATATAGAGATATACAAACTGTGAGTAAGGGTTGGTTTGACTCACAAATTCACGGGAAAAATTTCAGGAAGTTGGCGTTATGCCGGCAAAATTAAGACGAAATATGAAAAAATAATTATACATGAAATGTTAAAGGATTCTGCTATCTAAAGCGGCAATCGGTTGCGCTCATATTTTTTAAAATCAGAACAACCCAACCTTTACTCCGTCATGTGATATCTATTTATACTGAAACAAATTTTTAATCTAAAACCGTTTATGATGAAAACACCTAAATTAGTTTTCGTTGCAAGCCTGTTTATTGCCGTTATCAGCATTATTTATATTTCCTGCCGCAAAGAATCATCCACAAATTTGATTGCGCCGCCTGGAAAGCAGAGCGTTCAGGTTTTCCTGAATGATGACCCGGTGCTGAATCTTTCCAAACTTCTAATTGACATCCGCTATATTGAAGTTAAAGTGGACACCGGCCAGGCCAATCATGATGATGAATATTATAACAATGACCACGAAGGCGATAGTGATAACGATGGCGAGCACCAGGACCAGGATAACGATGACTTTGGTAAATGGGACACGCTGAGTGTGACGCCGCGGGTATATGATCTGCTTCAGTTGAAAAACGGGAAAGACACTTTAATTGCCAACGGTTTTGTAAGCAACGGGAAAATTTATAAGTTAAGAATCACACTCGGCACTAATAACGAAGTGTGGACGGACAGCACGCATCATTACCCGTTGTCCATCTGTGAAAATGAAAAGTATGTTTATGTAAAAATTCCTTCTCAATCGGTCGAGACTTTGCCCAGTGGCCAGAAACGGATCCGTCTCGATATTAATGTCGGCAAGTCAGTTGAGTTGGAAAACGGGGTCTATTGTTTCAATCCCGAAGTAAAATCATACTGTGATGAAACGAGTGGCAGGATCGAGGGCAAAGTGCAGCCGGCAGATGCCAAAGCAATGGTAATGGCATTCAATACTACCGATACCGCTTATGCAATTCCCGAAGGAGATGATGACGGAGAATTTAAAATCAAAGGAATGAAACCTGGTACATACAGTGTTTTGTATAAAGCCACACTGCCTTATAAAGATACCCTGGTAGCCAACGTTCAGGTACAGGCCGGCAAGGAGACAAAACTATCAACCGTAGTACTACACAAATAAAAAGAGACGATTCAAGATAGGGTTTGATTTAAGTCCAACACCGGCTGCAGTTTTGTAGCCGGTCTTTTTTATAAAATGTATTTTATGAGCAGGATCTTTATTACGGCAATTTTATCTTTCTATTACACTATTGCATTAAGCCAGGCAGGATACAGGATTACAGGAAGGATTACTGAAACGGGAACAAATAAACCGTTATCTAATGCCACCATTCACCTGCCAGGAAGCGAAATCAGTACGCTTTCCAGGATGGATGGATCTTTCCATTTACATTCTGATCTATGGTATGACAGCCTGGAAATTACAAGTGTCGGATTTACTCCTGTAACCATTGCATTAAATAAAGATCATTTACTGAATTTAAAAATTAATATGCAGGTAAAAACAGAAGAACTTCAGACTGTTATCATTGATATTTCCAAAAAACCCGGCAAATCTTTTATGCAAAAAGTCATTGAACAAAAAGATCATAATAACCCGTCACGGTTCAGGAGTTTCAATTACCAGCGCTATACAAGAAATGAACTGGATATAGATAATATTGATTTTCAGAAAGCGGATGGTGCAGGGTTGAAGAGTTTGTTGTTGCGCACTTACGGTGGACTGGACAGTAATGCAGTTGCCGACAAAGAATTACCTGTTTATTTTGATGAAACTATTGCCAATGTTTATCATTCCGTATCACCCAGGATAAACCAGGAAAATATTATTGCCAAAAAGAACCTGGGACTGAAAACCGATGCAGTACTTGGCAAGTTGGATAAATTTTATGTTCACTTTAATATCTACGATGACTGGCTTCCTATTTTCGATCAGACTTTTGTAAGTCCGCTCAATACCCATGCCTTTAATTATTATAATTTTTATGAAGCAGATACCAGTATAGTGAACGGAGATACGATACAAGGGGTTCGTTTTACACCAAAAAGAGAGTATGAAAAAGCCTTCAGCGGTTATTTGCAGATAGACAAGGCGACACTGGCAGTTACTTTTGTGACTATGAACATGAGTAAGACTTCCAACATGAATTTCATCAGGAACATCAATTATTCAGAAGACTACAACCAGGTATATGACTCAGCCGGAGACAGGATGGTATTCATGCCTTACAAGTACATTTCGGAAGTGAAATTTGAAAGCGGGCTAGACCTGTTGGGCATCCCTGTGCCTGAAAACAGTCACTCAGTTAAATTCCTTTTCAGAAATACCACCGTAACCTCCCAATTGAATTTAAATACTGAATCGCCGTCGGCTGTGGTCGCTAATCTTGTCCGCAAGGAAAAAACGACTAATTGGGATAAGCCTGGTGAGTTTTGGGCCAAGAACCGTTCTGATTCTTTAACCGATCATGAAAAAAATATTTATAAGATGGTGGATTCCCTGAAAGAGAATTACCGGTTCCGGAGAGATGTAAAGTTGCTTGCTTTTGCCGGGACAGGAGTGTGGGATATCGGAACATATCTCCGTATCGGGCCATATTCTTCTTTTATCAGCAACAACAGGATTGAAGGATGGAGAACACGGGTAGGCTTCTGGACAATGCAGGGAATCAGCAAAAGAGCCAGCCTGTTCGGGTATGGCGCTTATGGTACGAAAGATCATAAGCTAAAAGGTATGGTTGGCCTGAAATATATCTGGAATAGCGCTCATTGGACAAAAACAACTTTTACTTATGGCAGTGATTATGATTTTATGACGGAGCAGGATGACGAGCTGGATAAAGATAACCTGATCAATTCAATGTTCCGGAAAAATATTCCCTTTGCCCGGACTCACATAAAAAACATTCAGCTCAAACACGAACAATATATTTCCCCGGGCTGGAGTGCCAAAGCCGCTTTAGCCTATAAAGAACTGACCCCTATTTTTGATTTTAAATACCGGCCGATAAATCCGGAATTGGATAAACCTTATGACAGCGTCTTTTCATCAATGCTCCCTATCACTGAAGCTTCTTTCCGGATCCGGTATTCCCGTGATGAAAAATTCATCGTTGAAAATTATGACAAAACATCCCTGCCATCCTTTCATCCCATATTCAGTCTTAATTATACATACGGATTCGAATTTAAAAAAGCAGAGTTTGGATTTCATAAAATAAGCGCTTCTGTCGAACAGAGATTGCCGCTGCCGCCCAAATGCATGTTGTATTATAAACTTGAAACAGGAAAAATATTCGGAACACTGCCTTATATTTTGCTGAACATACCTGCTGGGAATGAGTATTATGTAGCCAGCAAATATCAATTTAATACGATGTCTCCTTATGAGTTTGCTGCTGACAGGTATGTAAGCCTTCATACTCGATTCTACCTGGGAGGCGCTTTACTGGATAAAATACCTTTTATCAGGAAACTGGGATGGAGGGAAAGGTTTTCTTTCAACAGCTACTGGGGTGATATGACGCAGGCAAATATTGAATACAATAAAGGATCGAATTTTAATCTCATCGGCAAAGTTCCTTTTATGGAAGTTAGCGCCGGGATCGAAAACATTTTTCATCTTGTATCCATTGAATATTACCGTCGCCTGAATTACCTGAATAATCCCTATGCCATGAAAGGAGGGATCTACCTGGGAGTAACTTTGATTTTATAGAATTTGAAATTGCGTATGGTGAATTTATTTTGCTGCCTGTTATGGGAAAACCGATATACAGTACAAATAAAGCATACACGGTTTTCAACTTTTCGGACCATCCTGCCTCACATCATTATTGTATAGCTTTAAGCGATGTGGCAGGCCTACGAAACTGGAAGTTTCGAAGAGTGGGGATTTTCAAATAGAGAGATTTGTTCCGCCTGAAATAAAATCAGTTATTGCCGGGCAATGCTATTTTAATTGTGCAATTTTTTCATTCACCTTGTCAATGAAGTTGTGATATTTTAAAGGAACATTGCTTTTCCTGTTTTCCTCGATTTTT
>MWTC01000024.1 GCA_002066995.1 Sphingobacteriales bacterium UTBCD1 | reverse complement strand
TAGGATTTTTGGGGGGACTTACACTACCCTTTAATCCTTGATACAATATATGTTAAACATAAAAATTGATATTAAAATATTATTGTTGCTCTTGGTTGCGTTATGTAGTTGTTCTGCTGACAAATATTGTTTTACATATAAGGCTTGTGCAGACAAGATCAGGATTGTACTTGATGTTAACACTTCAAACGGACCAATATTAAATCTAATAATTCAAAACAATAGAAATAGTAAAATTACACTGAATGATAGTGTTGTTATTCTTTTTTATGGATTCAACCAAAACTTAAGACAGCCTTATCATGATAGTATAAACAGTTCAAACAACAAACTGGTTCTTTATGTTCCCCAATCAGATCCCATCAGTGTGATACAAATGAAGCTGGAAAAGCCACTCGTTATTAAATCACAAGCTGATTATTCTTTAGTGTTACAAAAAAAGTTATTAGAGCAGACAGTTAAATTAAAAGGAAACATAGACAACCGTTACCAATTGAATACCGGGTTCCAGCTTTTTTTAATTTCAACATTAGGAAATCACCGAAAAATTCATTTAGCATCAAATATTTTTACCATAAATTAATTTAACCGTTTTGAAACCGATTATTTTCTGTTTGTTGATTCTTATCTTCTGGCTTTGCCAGGATACAGTTGCTCAAAAATCTGAATACATTCACATAGAACCTGCAAATTTCAAAATTGCACATTCGATCTTTTCAGAAGTAGAAGTAACAGATACCCGCTTTGATACGGTGTATATGGGCTTTGTTCAAAAAGGAGCATTTAACCGCAAAGCGCCAATCAAATTAACTCAATCAATGACTGATGAGGTAAGAGAATCGGCATTAAAGCTGGTTGCTAATGCCGGCAAAGGTGATGAGACGATTCTTATAAATATCCCCAACTACTTTTTATCCGAATTAACAGGGGCAATGTCAGAGAGCGGAACATTTATTTTTAAAGCGGGCTGCTATCTCAAACGGGGATACAGCTACCAGTTTATGTTTGCGGTGGATACTACAATAATGGAGCATGCATTAGATGTAACCAAAAAATTATTGCGAACAGCCAATGAACAATTCGGATTATTTATTCAAAAAGCTGCGTTGTTTGATAAGGATAAATTAGATGACAAACCCGGTTATTCATTTTATGAAATTCAACATATTGATGAAACTGAAAAGAGGTTCATTCCGGTTTATAATGTTGAGTTGCCTCAAAAAGGTCTCTATGCAAGTTTCGAAAATTTTAAGAATAATACACCTATTGAAACGAAGTTCATTAAAGAGTTCAACAAAAAAACGAAAGAGCCCTCATTTTTCAGGGTAAAAGGCGATGGAAACAAGGGAAATGAAATTCCACGTAATGCTCTTTATGCTGTTTGTGACGGAGACCAATTGTATATTTCAACTGAGTATGGTATCTATCCGGTTACAAAAAGAGATAATGATTTTTATTTTACCGGCAAGGCGAAAGAGACGGCTAATACCGCAGCAGTAGCAATGGCATCTCTTATGTTTGGTATTTTAGGGGGTATGCTAGCATCCATACCCGAAAAGGCGACTTTTGAATTTAAAATAGATCATGTGTCTGGAAAATTTTTACCTGTAAAAAAAGTTAGTAATTAAATATAAACCTATGCAAAAGAAAATTTTATTCTCAATTCTTGTTTTGTCAATGGCTTTTTCAGCTTTTGCACAACAGCTTCCTCTCAACACCTGCGGCATTGTTAACGTTTATGATAATGCCGGTGGCAGGATCAAGAGGGTTTATTTCTGCAATAATGGAACGGATCCTTATCCATCAAAAGCAAATAACCAATCAGCAGCAAATGAAGTAATGGAAGTGCAGGCAAAGGAAACAGCAGCGTTTCAAATGACAGACGCCCTGTATCCCAATCCAACAACCGGCACATTTTTTATCTTATTCAGCAGAGCATTGCAACAGGCAACTATTCTAATAACCGATGTACATGGAAAAACCATTCAAAAGTTCAAAACCAGTGGCTATAAAGTTGATTTTAATTTATCATCGGTGGCTGCAGGAGTGTATTTTGTAAAAATAAATGATCATGGGAATGTGATAAGCAAGAAAGTGGTGAAGCAGCAATAGTTGTTTGGAATGGATAGCCCGGCGAATAATGCTTATATCACTGGCCCAAACTAAGAAAGACCGGGTATCAATGCGATCCATTAATAAATCGCATTCTTCAAAGCCTGTGAGAAGGCTTGCTTTTCAGTTATTAAATTATCCAGATTTACCTTATCTTGAATCCCAAACTAATTGTAATGGCTGAAACTTCCGCTTCATTCAAACAATCACTCGGATTGGTAGATGCTACCATGATCGTGGCCGGCTCCATGATCGGGTCCGGTATTTTTATTGTCAGTTCCGACATTACCCGGCATGTAGGCAGTGCCGGCTGGCTGATATTTGTATGGGTTATTACCGGGTTTATGACCATCACCGCAGCAGTAAGCTATGGAGAATTAAGCGGCATGTTTCCAAAAGCCGGTGGTCAATATGTTTTTCTGAAAGAAGCTTTCAATCCATTAGCCGGGTTTCTTTATGGATGGAGCCTTTTTGCCGTAATTCAAACTGCGACGATTGCTGCAGTAGGAGTGGCGTTTGCAAGATTTACTGCTTATTTTATTCCGGAAGTGGGTGAAGGAAATATCATAGCGGATATTGGATTTATAAAAATTTCTGCCGCACAGGTGCTTGCCATTGCTATGATTGTTTTTCTTACCTATACCAACACGAAGGGTGTGAAGGGGGGAAAGATTATCCAGACATCTTTTACCACCGCAAAACTGTTAGCGCTTTTTGGATTGGTCATATTCGGGTTTTTACTGGTGAAACACAGTTTCTGGCATGAGAACTGGCAGACAGGTTTCAATGCTGCACAGGATCTTGGTGTGGATGGAAAAGGACAAATTCCCACTGTTTGGAAATCTATTTCGATCAGTGTGCTTATTGGCGGAATTGCAGCGGGTATGACCGGATCTATTTTCAGTAGCGATGCCTGGAACAATGTTACGTTCATAGCCGGTGAGATCAAAAACCCCAAACGAAATATCGGTTTGGCTCTCTTCCTGGGAACACTGATCGTAACGGTCATATACCTTGCTACCAACCTGATGTATTTGAATGCAGTTCCACTTCAGCAGATAGCCTTTGCTCCCAATGACCGTGTTGCAGTCGTTGCATCGGACCAGTTTTTCGGAGAATCAGGCACTAAGGTAATCGCAGCCCTGATCATGGTGTCCACATTCGGATGTAACAATGGGTTAATCCTTGCAGGTGCAAGGGTGTATTATGCTATGGCAAAGGATGGACTTTTCTTTAAGAAAACAGGAGAGCTGAATAAATATTCTGTTCCTGAATATGGATTATGGATACAGTGCATAGTTGCTTCTTTATTATGCCTGAGCGGGAGCTACAGTGATCTGTTGACGATGATCTCCTTTGTAGTAGTGATATTCTATGTACTGACCATCATTGGTATCTTTGTGTTGAGAAAAAAGAGGCCGGATGCGGAGCGCCCCTATAAAGCTTTCGGCTTCCCCGTTTTACCTATTGCTTACATCATCCTGGCGGTTGCATTTTGTATTGGCCTGGTGTATGCTTCCCCCACTTACTCTCTCTGGGGCTTAGGTATCGTTCTGTTGGGGGTGCCTTTGTATTATGTGGCAATTTCTGTGCAAAAGAAATAAATCACCGAATTTTGCAGCATGACCGACTTTAAGAAATTATTTGAGTCTTTCGTCACGCTGAAGACAGGCGTCATCGGCGACATAATGCTCGATACCTATATATGGGGAAATGTTGAACGGATCTCACCGGAAGCCCCTGTTCCCATAGTTTCACTGGATCATAAAGAATATCGTATCGGCGGTGCAGGAAACGTTGCCTTGAATTGTCATTCTCTTGGCTCGCAGGTTTTTATTTTATCCGTAACCGGTGATGATACAGACAGCCTGCTTTTAGAAGAATTATTCAATGAGAACCTGATAGACACTTCATATATTTTGAAGAGCACCAGGCGTATCACTACGAATAAAACGAGGATTATCAGCCGCAACCAGCAAATGATGCGCCTGGATTCTGAAGAGACACATGATCTCGAACATGCAGACGAGAATGCACTGCTTGAAAAGATTTCATCCTTTATTGAAACGGAAGACCCGGATATCATGATCTTTGAAGATTACAATAAAGGAGTACTGACAGAACGGGTTATTCGTGAAGCAATACATTTATGCAGGGAGGCTGGCATCATCACATCCATAGATCCGAAACGGAAAAATTTCTTTTCATATCAGCATGCCGATATTTTCAAACCCAACCTGAAAGAGGTAAAAGAAGCTTTGAATCTTTTAGTTGACGAAGTGAACAAACCTTTGCTGGAAAAAATCCATAAGGAGCTTGAACGCATGCTTCACCACCGGGTTTCGTTTATCACGCTTTCAGAAAAAGGAGTTTTTTGCCAGCAGGATGGAACATCAAGTCTTATGCCTTCTCACCGGAGAAATATCGCAGATGTATCGGGTGCAGGAGATACGGTAGCTGCTGTTGCTTCACTGGTGTATGCCGCTACTAAAAATATTCACCTGATGGCTGAAGTGGCCAATATTGCCGGCGGATTAGTTTGTGAAGAAGTTGGTACAGTAGCGATCGACAGGGGAAAATTGCTGAATGAATGTGAACTACTGTTGTCCTGATTCTTTTCTCATATCCTGCATTGATTTGTTCAGAATGCCTTCAAAGTTTAGAAACACTTCAACGAATATCTTCACCGCAGCGAAAATGAGAATGAAAATTTTTCCTGCTCCGAATGTTAGGAACATACTTCCCAGGATCACGATGAATTGCTGTACAAAAATTCTTTCGTAAGGCTGGAACATTAATAACATCATGGGTACATTACGATAAATACCCGGCCTGATAAAATTCCAGTATAAGTTAAAGCCATAACTGATGAAAAATCCCAGCAGCATATAAAGCAGGTCGCCTTTGAAATAAGATGGCCAGTGCAAAAAGAATTCAAAGAAGCCGAGATGAAATTCCTTGCCAATGCCGGAAATTGTAATAAACATTCCTGTTTGAATGGCAACAAACATTCCGTAATGCACCATGAAAAAAAGCATGAAAAACAACCCGGAAACAAGCTGGGTACTTCCTTTATTGTACCATATATCCGTTTTTCGCACTAAGGTCACAATGCCCATTTTTATTAATGTGAAAAAACCGATAATAATTGTTTCAAGAGCATAGACCATGAATACTTCTGCAGGATTCCAGTTGAAATACCAAACACCGATCACCGGCAGCAGGTTGGCAGCGATGAGGAAAAGATCGGACCGCTTTAGTTTATTTTTAAAAGAGGAAATCAATGGAAGTAGTTGAAATTAAGAATAGGTTATTGCGGGAATTGACAGGTTAGCAGGAGCAGGGTCAGATTTTTCAGGGCAGGGATTTAAGACAGTATAACGCCCTTTTGATTCAAATATTGGATGGCACTCGGTTTATTTTCCAAATCATCTTTTTAGGGACAATCTTTACTTTCATTTTCTGCCTTATATTTACCGCCATGCAAAAATATGCAATCATAGTAGCCGGAGGTTCCGGAACAAGAATGGGTGGAGAAGTGCCCAAGCAGTTTCAGCTTTTAAAAGGAAAACCTGTTTTATGGTACACGCTAAAAGCCTTTATTGAAGCGTACGAAGATGTACAGATCATTCTGGTATTACCGGAAAATCATCTGGAAAGGGGAAAGCTTATTGCAAAAGAATACCCGGAAAACCGTATTCGGATAACTACAGGAGGCAATACCCGCTTTCATTCTGTAAAAAATGGGCTGAGCCTTGTTGATACACACTCACTCGTATTCGTCCATGATGGTGTACGTTGCCTTATTTCTCCTCAATTGATCCGCCGCTGTGGTGAAGAAGCAGTGGAAAAAGGCAGCGCCATTCCTTCTGTTGCTGCAACGGAAACTATACGCATTCTGACGGGAGAAGGTAATAATCCGGTTGTTGACCGCAACAGGATAAGGTTGATCCAAACACCTCAAACTTTTTTTAGCAATATTCTCAAACAGGCATTTGAGCAGCCTTATGAAGAAATATTTACAGATGAAGCAAGTGTGGTGGAAAAAATGGGAGTCAAGATCAACCTTATCGAAGGAGAAAGGATCAATATTAAAATCACTATGCCCATTGACCTTGTTGTGGCGGAGAAGATACTGGAAGGAAGAGGATATTGAGATTGAAAATGAAATGTCATAAATGAAAATCAGGAAATGAAATTAAACAGAAATGCCCGGCCAGGAAAAGGTAAACGATTGCGGGGTACCTGCCTGCAGCTAACCGGGGATTGAGCTCAGTACTTATTTTTTTATCCATCTCAAATAAAAAGGAAGCCGGTTCATACGGATTGCTGCATATTTTTCTTCTGTTGAGCCGAAACTCCTGTAAAAAAATGCCAGGCTTGGAATATCGGATCCTTCAAAATCAAGCAGCAGATCTTTACCCGCATGATCTTTAATGATTGCATTGATCAAAGCATGGGAGGCGCCCATTGTTTTGCCGTTGGGTGTATTGCCCACAAGCACATAATAGATCCTGTTGTGGGAATATAAAAGAACGCATGAAGCCATCAGTTGTTGGTTTAAAAAAACACCATAGGTTGTAGCCATGCCTTTTTGGTGAAGAAAGTGATATAATTTTTTAAACCGCTCCAGGCCTCCTTTCCAGTTATGTGCAAATTTTTTCATTTGCTCAGAAGCAGCCCCGGTCACTTTTTCAATTTCAAAAGATCTTTGAATAATGCAACCTGCCTGCTCTGATTTTCTTACGTTTCGCCTGATATTTTCATTAAAGCTGTTGAATAATTCAATATAACTATTGTTAAGGCTCAGTACGAAATTGCTTCGTTCAAACAGTGAAAAACTCTTTAACCGGAAAACATTTCCCTGGTTCAGGCAAAAATCCCAGTATTGAAATTTTTGTGGTACTGATCTTAGAAATTGTTCCAGTAAATCTGAGGTGATATTGTTTCCGAAAATTCCCGACTGTGCCGTTAGAAATGGCTGGTACAAATAATAAATTCCGTATTTTTTATTCCAGGTCAGCGGCATGACAGCCTCGTAATCGTTTAACACCAGTGCATCCCAGTTTTCCGACATTTCATCGAGATAAAATGAGTATGCATACACCAGACCGTTTTTTGCTTGCTCCATGCAAGAATCCCATTTTTTTTTGTCAATCTCAGAGTGTGGCAGGTATTCTATGTTTAACGGATGCTTCATCCACAAAAGAAAAATTGAGTTTTTTAAAATTTAAGCTGGAAATATTAATGGAGAATGAGGTGATGCGCAGCCACCTGTTTTTCTGTTCTACTGTTGACCGGAAATAGTCTTTATAAATATTGCTGTAAAAAACCGGGATATAAATATTGATAATTCCTTTAAGTAATGGTATCTGGATTCCTGCGTCAAATAAAAACCGGTCAAGCCCTGCATCGGTTTTCCATGCATCTGCATAAGTACCGATATCTGCGAAAACTTTAAGAGGAATTTTTACAGGCAGTAAACTCAGGGGGTTTATGTTTGAGGGAATAGATGAATTGAAATTGACAGCGATCAGCCAGTTATCTGTTTTGCCCACTTTGTTTGCTAACAGATCCGTTCTCACTTTGAAGCCACCGTCCCTGATCATGATCTGCTGGCTGGCCATGCCGTTAAATTTATTTCTGCCGATGAAATAATCGCTGTAAGTATAATCTTCATATCCATTAGCGCCTGTCATGTTTAAATGGTACCGGTCAGTTTCAAATTGCATTTTGGTGGTTCTTGACCCTGTGTAAAAAAATTTTCCTGCAAAGAGGCGGACATCGAGCCCCCCTCCTTTCGGGTAATTGAAAAAATAATTCCCGGTGAATGCAGACCTTATAAAACCATTCGACTGTTCTATTTTTAACTCTCCGGAATAAGGATACAGAGCCCTGTTATTTTCAATAGCAACACTGAGCTGATTCAGGTACCTGTTTTTACGGAGCAAATTATATTTTGTGGAAACAGTGGTATCGGTACCGGTAATTATTGTATCACGGTAAAAATGAAGGTTGTCTTCTCCAATCAAAAAGGTTTTCCATTGAATATAATATTGCAGGGAACTTCGCAAATCTTTTTGTTTGAAAGTGAATCGAATCCCCGGAACAATTTTCTGAAAAGCCATAAATGTTTTTTTGCCGGAAGTATCTGTGTATTGATCCATATTGAAAGTAGCTGCATTCAGGAACAAGTCAATTTTCCTGAAAATTCCGGGTGGATAGAAGGTATAATTGATTTTCCCGGTTCCCGTGAATGATTTGGAGCCGGTTGCATACATAGGGGCTGCAAAGAACTGGAATTTGGTAGGCGGCAATTTGTAATTGGTAAAAAAACCTCCCAGCATGAGTTTGTCGTAACTGTTGAATCCCAAAGAGGGACTAAGCAGGAAAATATTACGGGCTTGTGAATTCAGATAAGCGGGTATTGACTTAGGGTTTAATATTGAAGCAATCCGGGAACCTTTTCTCTGTTCATTTGGTAAAAGCCCGGTTTTATGCAAATAAGAAAATACTGAATCCGTGTTCTTTCCCGGGCTTTCTTCAAATACTTTTTTGAAATCAGCAGGTTGGGGATGTTTAAACCGGAACTGCCTGTAATAATTCTGCATAGCCTTATCAAATGTTTCGGTTCCAAGTTGTGATTCCAGATAGCTCATCCATTGGGCAGTTTTATAATAGGCAATGAGATAATAATTACTTTCAGAAAAAGCTACAGATGTAGTTTCAATTGCCAGATCCCTTCCTGTAACAGATACTGTTTCCTGGAAAATTTTATCAGGGGTAGCATATTTGCCGTATTTCCATTGCGAATAGGACTGCTCATAATATGAATTGATGCCCTCATCCATCCACGGATGGTCTCTTTCATTGCTGGCAAGTATTCCATAAAACCAGTTGTGCCCGATCTCATGCGTAATGGTAAGATCCAGTTCTTTTCCGGAAGAAGATGGAGAAATGATTGTTATAGCCGGGTATTCCATCCCGCCGCCAAAACTTTCAGGCCCTTGTACCACGCTCACTGTGTTATAAGGATATTCTCCAACTCGGCGGGAATAAAAATGAATTGCATCCTTGCTAAACTGAATACTCTTTTTCCATTCGTCTTTTTGATCAGGTGTATAAAAAGAAAATACATTGATCACTCTGCCCGATTGCAGCAGGCAGGTGTCTTCTTCCACGATGAACCGCTTGTCGGCAAACCAGGCAAAATCATGAATATTGTTTTGAGTAAATCTCAAAGTTTTTGTTTGCAGGGCAGAAGGAGGAAATTTGCCGGTAATAAATTTTGTACCGCCTCCTTTGGTCTTTATTTTTTCTTTTGCCGGTGTCCATGAAAATGATGCCCTTGACTTCAACCATGCTTTTTCTTCTTTATTCTGCAATTCCCCTGTGGCTGCCACCACATAATTTTTGGGAACGGTTATGCTCACATCAAAATTTCCGAACTCACTGTAAAACTCTCCCTGATCCAGGTAGGGCATCGGGTGCCAGCCGTTATTATCATACACTGCCGGTTTGGGATACCATTGTGTGGCCTGGTAGCTTTGGCCATCATGCCCGCCTCTTGATAAATTAAATGGAAGCTTTTCATGAAACGGTGTGGTGATGATGCATTTTTGCCCCGGAGCTAAGGGATATGGTAAGATTAATTTTACAATATCAATATAACGTGGATGATCTTCCACGGATGCAGTCATGTTATCCACTTTAAAATCCAGGCGGTTGATGTAACCTCTCTCATCTTTGCCGGAAAAATAAAATTGTGTGTTACCGTTGAGCAATAGCTGGTCGCTGAAAGCAGTCTGATCATTTTTATATGCATTGGGCCAAAGGTGAAACCAGATGAATTTTAATGTGTCGGGGGAATTATTGATATATTCGATTTTTTCAAAAGCATCCAGCGTGTTGTCTTTGTCATTCAGCGCTACATCAATAGTATAATTGACTTGTTGCTGCCAGTAAGCCCTTTGGGAATTGCCATTTGGAGATAAGCAGTATGTTAAAAAGAGTAAGAATATTTTTTTCAAACGGATATCGTTTCTCAAAAATAAAGAATAATCTGCCAATTAATGACTGGCAAATGAAAATTACAAATTGCCCGTTTCGGGCTGTATTATTTCCCCTTGCCCGAAAATATGATCCGCAGTGTATGCGCCATGATTTTAAAATCGAGCATTAAAGAAATGTTCTCAATATAGAGCAGGTCCAATTTGCTTCTTTCTATCATTGCTTCAATATTTTCTGCATAGCCGAATTTCACCATTCCCCAGCTGGTCAATCCCGGTTTTACTCTCAGCAGGTATTTGTAATATGGAAATCGGACTATTATCTGTTCAATATAAAATTTACGTTCCGGTCTCGGCCCTACAAGGCTCATGTCACCCTTCAGGATATTCCATAGCTGGGGTAATTCATCAAGGCGCCAGCGGCGCATTACTTTTCCCCATTTGGTGATCCGCGGATCGTTGTCTGAAGAGAGCGCCGGTCCATCTTTTTCCGCATTTTCAACCATTGAACGGAATTTGTACATCATAAATGGCTTGCCTTTATACCCGATACGCTCCTGTTGATAAATCAGGGGACCTTTTGATGAAAACCTTACCCGGAGGATTACATAAAGAATTAATGGCAAAAGAATAATCATGCTGCAAAGAGAGGTCAGCACATCAATCAAACGTTTTATATTGAGTTGCCAGTCGGGCATTAATGTGGTCTGCAGGTCAATAAGCGGGGCACCCAGAACATTAATTGTTCTCACAGATCCGGAAATAATATCCAGTGCATCGGGCTGTATCTTCACTTCCACATTCAGTTCGCTCAGGCGATTGATAATATTTTCCATTAAAGGTTGCGCTGATTTTTCCAGCGCCAGTACCACTTGACGGATCTGGTGCTGATCAACGATCTTTTCTAACTGATCTATGGTGCCGAGTTCCGGAATGAATTTGTCAATACCATTCTTGCCATTGGTATTACGTGCCACAAACCCAGCATAGCGGTACCCGTCATTGTGCATGCTCTTTTCTGTTTCTTTGAAAATGCGGATTGCATTGTCATGACTGCCTATCATCAATGTATTAAAAAAAACTTTTCCTGAGAGTATTTGCCTCTTCACTATGTCCAGTATGGCCCATCTGCCGGTGAAGCTGAATAGAAATTGAACAGCTAACAGGGAAAAGAAAGCGAGGTAATAATAAGAGTACCCGCTGTTGACGTCATTTTTTACGAACAGGAAAAATAAGAGGATACTTCCAATGACATTGATGAGAAAAGTGCCGGTAAGTTCTGTGAGCCTGGATTTTTTGTAAAGAGAAATATTGTATGCTCCCGTTATTGAATAAAGGATAAGCCATCCCGCCGGAATGAGTAAAAGGTCCATGCCAAAATGAATGTCAATAGGCAGATGGTCTGTTGCCGATGGATTGTTGTGCAACAGCCATTTCCTGATAAAATAAAAACAACACCAGGCCAATGATGCTGAGATGAAATCGATCACAGCATACCATGCCACGGATATCTGTTTCTGTGATTGCATCAGGTAGTGATAATGTTATGCCCGATTTTACGGAGGATCTGGTGTGCTACATCCATTGCCATCATGCCATCAATTTCTGAAACAACTGTTTTGGTATTATTCAAAATCGAGTTTCGGAATTCTTCCAGTTCTTTCCGGATGGCATTTACTTCCGGAACCACCGGGTTGGCCACTGCAATAGTTTTTTTACCGTGTGGCGTTTCGATATCGAAAGTGAAAGCCTTATTGTCCGATGGATCTTTTAGTTTGATCACTTCTGTTTTTTTATTCAGGAAATCAATGCCAATGTATGCATCTTTCTGAAAGAGCCGCATCTTGCGCATTTTTTTCATGGAGATACGGCTGCTGGTAAGGTTAGCCACACATCCGTTGTGAAATTCGATACGGACATTGGCAATATCGGGTGTATCGGTAAGTACGCCTACGCCGCTTGCCGATATATGCTTTACATCACTCTTTACAATACTTAGAACAATGTCAATGTCGTGGATCATCAGGTCGAGGATCACACTCACCTCGGTTCCCCTCGGGTCAAACTGAGCCAAACGATGAACTTCAATAAAAAGAGGATTCAGCGGCATATCTTTTATGGATAAGTATGCGGGGTTAAACCGTTCTACATGACCAACCTGGAGTTTTATGCCGGATTCTTTGACCAGTTTTACTAATTGCTCCGCTTCATCCATTGTATTTGCCAAAGGTTTTTCCACAAATACATGTTTTCCTTTTTTAATGGCTTGTTCACATAATCCAAAATGAAAATTGGTTGGAGCAACAATATCCAGTGCATCGCAGGCATCCATCAAAATATCCGAATCATGGAAACGGGGCAGTTGATATTTTTTTGAAACTTCATTTGCCGTATCATCATTGGGATCATAAAAACCGGTCAATTCAATTCCGGGTATTTCTTTCCAGTTGTTGAGATGAAATTTACCGAGATGTCCCACGCCAAAAACTCCGATTTTCAACATAAGCTACAGTTGATCTGCAAAGATAAAGATTGAAAGGTCTGCTTGTTTTTTGAAAACCTTTGTGTGTCGTTTAGTTTTTTATAAGTGCAGAATGCCGGGTATAGCCCGGGCTTGGTGAATAAATAAAAAGACAACTCCCGTCTTTGATCAGATCAATGACCGGCTCAGCATCATGGACAGGAATGGCCGGGCAACCTTCACTCCGGCCGATATATCCCATATCATCAATATAGGATTGGCTTACATAATTGGCGCCATGCAGTACAATGGCTCTTTGGTATGCTTTATCATTAATACCCGGTTCCAGGCCAACTAATTTTAATGAATAGCCTTTCTTTCCTTCATAGGGCTCACGGGTAGCATAAAATCCGAGGCTGCTTTTGAAAGACCGTGGGGCATTTGAGAAAGAATTGGCCCATTCCCGCCCGGAATTTTTTCCGTGTGCTACCAAAGTGTTGAACAGGATTTTAAAGTTTTTCATGTCCAGCACATACAATCTTTTATTGTTACTTGGCTGGCTGAAGTCCACAATAGAGAGAATGCTGTCGTTGATAATTTTTCCCTGGCTTACGAGATTCATGAAACCTCTCCTGGCAAATTCATAAGCCTTCCTGTTCAATCCTGCGAGGTCCAGGTGCAAGCTGTCATAAAGAGACTTGGCATTTGCATTAAGTACCGTGTGGACGGTAGCAGAAACCAAACCTTCCTTTTTAAATGGTTCATGAAGCCATTTTGATCTTCCTACAGACCTGGCAAACCCTAAAGGCAAATGCAGCAGGTAAATAAAAAATGTGGTAAGAGCAATTGAAAATACTTTCAGTTTTTTCATTATAGAATTATTGGTTGGTGTTAAAAAAAATGCCTGTGAATTATTCACAAGCATCTTTGTCATGGTTAGCGGCCGTCCCCGAAGCTAATGCATTGATGTGCACTTCATTTTCACAAATCTGAAATTGAGTATCTCCGGCGACCTCTTTTTTGTTGGCGGACCGGACGGGACTCGAACCCGCGACCTCTGCCGTGACAGGGCAGCATTCTAACCAACTGAACTACCGATCCTTATTTATTGCTCAGGGACGGCAAAGATAGGTCTGCCGGGGTTTTTTGCCAAAAAGTTTTAGGTACATATTCCGGCGGATTCGCATATTTAACCATAAAATTTTCATTGTTATTTAATTCTTAATTTAGCCGCACATTTTATCACCTATGCCCACGGATAACAACAGGCAATTCCTGGATTTTGAAAAGCCGATAAAGGATTTAATTGATGAAATTGATAAGCTGAAGCATACTGCCGAGAAAACGAAAGTGGATATGAGTGATGCTATCGGCAAATTGCAGGAAAGCATCCTGGAAAAAAGGAAGGAAATAACCGGGAATCTGAATGACTGGCAACGGGTGCAATTAAGCAGGCATCCCGACCGCCCCTATACACTAAAGTACGTGGAAAAGATGACGACTAATTTTGTTGAGATGTTCGGTGACCGTAATGTGCGTGATGATAAAGCAATGGTGGGAGGCTTTGCATCACTGGATGGAGAAACAGTGATGATCGTCGGTCAACAAAAAGGAAGCAATACCAAAACAAGGCAGATAAGAAATTTCGGGATGGCCAACCCCGAAGGTTATCGAAAAGCACTCCGCCTGATGAAACTTGCCGAGAAGTTTGATAAACCGATCATCACGCTGATAGATACTCCCGGCGCTTACCCGGGGCTGGAAGCAGAAGAGAGAGGCCAGGGCGAAGCCATTGCAAGAAATATTTATGAAATGATCCGGTTGACAGTGCCTGTAATTTGTGTGATCATTGGTGAAGGTGCAAGCGGCGGCGCTTTGGGCATTGGAGTAGGCGATAAGGTGTTTATGATGGAAAACACCTGGTATTCCGTAATCTCTCCCGAAAGTTGTTCTTCAATTCTATGGCGCAGTTGGGATAAAAAAGAAGTGGCCGCACAACAATTACGCCTGACAGCTACAGAAATGTTCGGATTCGGATTGGTAGATGGTATCATCCCTGAGCCTGTTGGCGGCGCCCATTGGGATTATGATGAATCAGCACGGATATTAAAAGATTATATCATGCCGGTGATCAAAGAATTGAAACAGATTCCTCCGGGAAAAAGGATTGATCAGCGAATTGAAAAATTTGGTAAAATGGGTTTTTGGGAAGAGCTATAAGTAAAGCCTGGAGACCAGGCGCTGCCATGCGGGTAAAAGTCATGGCCGGTAATATCAGCACCGGGCGCCGGGAGCAATCATCTTAAACATTAACTACACTGCTGTTTTTGAACTCAAATCTTTTTTCTATGACATTAAGAGAAAAATTTCGTGGAACGGGAGTCGCAGTCGTTACTCCTTTTCATCAGGATGGTTCCATTGACTGGACATCGTTTGAAAAGATCATCAACCATATCATTCAGGGCAAATGTGAATACATTGCCGTGTTGGGCACCACCGGTGAAAGCGCCACTATTCATGGAAAAGAAAAGCAGGAAGTATTTTCTTTTGTAAATAAAATCAATAAAGGCCGTGTGGTATTGTGTGCCGGGATCGGCGGCAACGATACACATGAAGTGATAGAAGGATTTAAAACTTTTGACCTGAAAGGTTATGATGCTATCCTTTCGGTCTCGCCCTATTACAACAAACCAAACCAGGAAGGGCTGTTCCAGCATTTTAAGTCGCTGGATAAAGCTGCGCCATTACCCATTATCATGTATAATGTTCCTTCCCGTACAGGAATGAATGTGACGGGAGAAACTCAGGTGCGTATAGCGAAAGAGTGCAAAAATATTTTTGCCACCAAAGAAGCAAGTGGTGATTTTGCGCAGATCAATTATATCCTGAAAAACAAACCGGCAGGTTTTATGGTACTCAGCGGAGATGATCCCATTACCCTGCAGATGATTGCTGCAGGTGCGGAAGGGCTGATATCGGTGGTTGCCAATGCTTATCCAAAGGATTATTCCGATATGATCCGGCTTTGCCTCAATGGGAAATTCGAAGAAGCAGGAAAATTACATTTAAAATATATTGAAATCATCGCCTCTATGTTTGCTGAAGGAAGCCCAAGCGGGGTAAAAGCTTATTTATCCGGGATGGGGTTGTGTGAAAATTACTTCCGCCTGCCCGTATGGAAAGTAAGCGACAAACTTCATCAAAAGATAAATGAGTTAATGAAAACCGTGTAGAGAATGACCAGGCCTTTTATTTCTTTGTTTTTATTATTGGTAACTGAATTTTTATTAGGCCAGAACAGTGTTCATTTTGAGATCCGGTCATTCCCCGGGTATCAGCCATCCGGTTCTGAAATATTTTTTGCAGGCTCCATGAATGGCTGGAATCCGCAGGACAAAAATTTTCAATTCAGTAAAAACGACCAGGGCTTCTATTTTCTTGATGTCAAACTTGCTGATGGTTCCTATCCATTCAAAATAACAAGAGGCGGATGGGATAAAGTAGAATGCACCTCAACCGGAAGCGATGTTCCGAACCGGGTTGCCGATATCAGTTCTGATACCCTCATTGTGCTCAGCATCGAAGGATGGAAAGATCATTTTTCATCTTCAGGTCTGCAGGCAAAAAGCACGGCTGATAAAAATGTGCATATACTTGATTCTGCTTTTTGGATGCCGCAGCTTCACCGCAAAAGGAGGATCTGGATCTATCTGCCTGCCGGGTATGATACTTCAACAATCAGCTATCCTGTATTATACATGCAGGATGGGCAGAATATTTTTGATAATGCTACTTCTTATTCCGGGGAATGGGGCGTGGATGAGTGTATTGACAGTATGAAGAAGAAATGTATTGTGGTGGCTGTAGATAACGGGCAGGGTAAGCGGCTGAATGAATATTGCCCCTACAATTTTTCTCTTACCGGCATTGCTGCCGGTTATTCTTCCCGCAAAGGAGAAGGAAAACGGTATGTGAAATTTTTAGTGAAAACACTGAAGCCGTACATTGACAGGCGATACCGCACTCTCCGGGATAAAGACCACACTTTCATTGCAGGAAGCTCGATGGGAGGTTTGATCTCGATGTATGCTGTATTGAAATTTCCTGGAGTTTACGGTGCTGCCGGAGTATTTTCTCCGGCGTTCTGGGTAGGGCCCAAAATTTTTAAAGATATCAGAAAGAAAGGGAAAAGGGTACATTCAAAAATCTTTTTCTATGCCGGAAAAAAAGAAGGTGATTCCATGGTGCCGGATATGCTTAAAGCAATGAAGGAAATGAATGAAACGTCTCACTCGGTAATGACTGCAGTGATCAGGGATGAAGGCAGGCATAATGAGCAGGCATGGAGAAAAGAGTTTCCCTTATTTTATCAATGGGTCATGAATTAAGTTGAGCGCAGAAATTTCGCCGTTTATACCCGGTATGTTACTCCCTCCAGCGCCAGTTCGGTATTTTCAAAAACGGCTGAAACTTCATTTTCAAATTCATCTAATGAATCATACTTGCTGCTGAAATGGCCAATGAGGAGTTTTTTGACGGCAGCTTTTTTTGCAATCAGTGCTGCCTGGCCTGTAGTGGAATGATACCGGGCAGTGGCTCTTTCGGCCAGGTTGTTCAGGTAGGTAGTTTCGTGATAGACCAGGTCTGCACTCTTAATGTGAGGAATGATCCGTTCATCGTATTTGGTATCGGCGCAGAATGCATACACTTTACCTTTTGCTCCTTCTTCAGTCACCCATTCATTTTTGATGATGCTGCCGTCTTTTCTAATGTAATCTTCTCCCTGTGTCAGGCGTTCATAAAAATGAGAAGGGATCTCCCATTCCCTTACCTTTTCAGGCAATAAACGGCGGGCCCTTTTTTTCTCCATGAAGGTGAACCCGTAACATTCAATATGGTGATCTGTGGGAAAACATCCGATACTGAATTTTTCTTCGTCAACAAGAATACCTTCTTTGAGTATGGGATGAAAACAGAATTTAAAAGGAAGAACCGTATCCGCAACTTTCAATTGTATATCCAGGATCTCCTGCAGCGGGGCCGGGCCGAAGAGATGCAGGTCCTGTTGCCGGTTGAGCAACCCAAAACTGTTGAGCAGCCCTATAAGCCCGAAGTAATGATCGCCGTGCAAATGAGAAATGAAAATATGTGATATTTTACTGCGCCGGATTTTATATTCCATCATTTGATTCTGAGTGCCCTCCCCGCAATCAACCAGAAAACTGTTTCCATCAATGGTCACTACCTGGCTTGTAGGATGGCGGTTGAAGGCGGGTACTGCCGAGTTATTTCCAAGGATCGTGACTGCCAGCATATAACAAAGTGATATTATCTGTTTTGATTAAGTTATGTGTTTAGACTGAAATTGACAGTCATTAGCTGCATTGGGCACCGAATTTTATCTGTGGTACTGTTTAATTGATGATTTTGACCACTGGAGAAATGGTTCAGTCAGTTCCGCCATCTCTCATCATTTCCCGCTCAATCTCTTCCATCTGTACTATGTCAATAGCTTCGCTCAGGGTTGGTGTAACATTCATCAATTCCAAAAGTTCATTCTCATCGAGGAATTTTTCAACAGGCTTTTGCAGTTCACATATAACAAAAGAAGCATTGTCTTCATAAAACTTTTGCTGGACATTTACGAACGCTTCCGCAGCAGCGATATCGATCGTATTAATGTCTTTAAATACAAGCACCAGGTTCCTAACCTGTTTATCCGCCGGCGGGGCGTCATTTTGCAGGTAAGCCATCAGGAAGGCGCTCAGTTCTTCTGTCATAGTAGCAGATAAGGCCGGGCCCGGCAGCGTGATGACATGAAGTTTTTCTTTGGTATCGCTTTTGAACTCCATAGCAATTGAATTGACAGTTTTACGTTATGTAGAGAAAAAACCAGTGTCAAATTTATTTGTTAATATTGTATCACAACCAATTATCTTAAAAATGGATAATAATTTTTCAGCACAGGTAAAAGAGATCATATCATTCAGCAGGGAAGAAGCTTTGAGGTTAGGGAATGATTTTATCGGTACCGAACATCTGCTGCTCGGCCTGATCCGGGAAGGAGATAATACAGCTGTCCGTATTCTGAAGAGCTTTAACGTTGATCTGTATGAATTGAGGAAAGAAATTGAACTGGCCGTTAAAGATAAAACAGGAAAAAACATTCCGAACATCAACAGCCTCCCGCTGACCAAGCAGGCAGAAAAAGTCATCCGGGTTACTGTTTTAGAGGCTAAAGCATTAAAGAGTGCAACAGTGGAGACAGAACACCTGATGCTTTCTATCCTGAAAAACAAAGAGAATATAGCTACACAAATACTGAATCAGTTTGATGTGGATTATGATCTGTTCCGCCAGGAATTGGGCATTGTCAAATCAAATGATCCCCGTGCCGAATTCACAGATGAAAATGAAGATGATTTTGACGATGAGAAAAAATATTCCGGGCAGAAGAGCAGCCGGCAGCAGGGAGCTGCCAAGAGCAAAACTCCGGTACTGGATAATTTCGGCAGGGATATCACCCGGCTCGCTGAAGCGGGATCTTTGGATCCGATTGTTGGGCGTGATTCGGAAATTGAAAGAGTATCACAGATCCTTTCACGGAGAAAAAAGAATAACCCGATCCTGATCGGTGAACCCGGTGTGGGTAAAACCGCCATCGTAGAAGGGCTGGCATTACGTATCGTACAAAGAAAAGTTTCAAGAGTATTGTTTGATAAAAGAGTTATTTCACTTGATCTTGCTGCTTTGGTAGCAGGCACAAAATACCGCGGCCAGTTTGAAGAGCGGATGAAAGCGATCATGAATGAACTGGAAAAAAACCGTGATGTCATTCTTTTCATTGATGAGTTGCACACTATTGTCGGGGCAGGAGGAGCCAGCGGCTCGCTTGATGCTTCCAATATTTTCAAACCGGCATTATCAAGAGGAGAACTCCAGTGTATCGGCGCTTCCACTCTGGATGAATACAGGATGTATATTGAAAAAGACGGCGCATTAGACCGTCGTTTCCAGAAAGTGATGGTGGATCCGCCAAGTGTGGATGATACAATCCAGATACTGCTCAACATCAAACCTAAATACGAAGATTATCACAATGTTTCTTTCAGTGATGAATCAATCCAGGCATGTGTAAAATTAAGTGACCGGTATATCACCGATCGTTTACTTCCTGATAAAGCAATTGATGTGATGGATGAAGTGGGGGCGAGGGTGCATTTGAAAAATATCAATGTCCCAAAAAATATTCTTGATCTTGAAAAGAAAATTGAAGAAGTAAAAAATGAAAAGAATAAAGTGGTGAAGAGCCAGAAATTTGAAGAAGCCGCATCACTACGGGATACCGAAAAGAGATTGCAGGAAGATCTCGAGAAAGCAAAAGCCAGCTGGGAAGAGGAAAGCAAGCACAAACGTTTTCCTATCAGCGAAGAAGATATTGCAGAAGTGGTCAGCATGATGACCGGCATACCGGTGAAGAGAATGGTAGAGGCAGAAACGGAAAAACTGCGCAAGATGGCAGATGACATGAAGTCAATGGTAATTGGCCAGGATGAAGCGATTCAGAAAGTGGTGAAAGCCATTCAGCGTAACCGTGTCGGATTAAAAGACCCGAGAAAACCAATCGGAACATTTATTTTCCTTGGCCCGACCGGCGTGGGAAAAACGGAACTGGCGAGGTCATTGGCAAGGTATATGTTCGATTCGGAAGATGCATTGGTCCGGATTGATATGAGTGAATACATGGAAAAATTCACTGTCAGCAGGCTGATCGGCGCTCCTCCGGGATATGTGGGTTATGAAGAAGGCGGACAACTGACTGAGAAAGTTAGGCGCAAACCGTATAGTGTCATTCTCCTGGATGAAATTGAAAAAGCGCACCCTGACATTTACAATATCTTATTGCAGGTATTGGATGATGGGCAGCTGACAGACGGACTGGGCAGAAAAGTGGATTTCAAAAATACGCTGATCATCATGACATCGAATATCGGTGTTCGCCAGTTGAAGGATTTTGGCGACGGCGTTGGTTTTGCTACCCAGGCCCGCAGCCAGAGTGTAGATGAAAACAACAAGGCTGTGATAGAAAAAGCATTGAAGCGTACTTTCTCACCCGAGTTCCTGAACCGTATTGATGATGTGGTCATCTTCAACAGCCTGACCCGTGATCATATTTTCCGGATCATAGATATTCTGATGAAGGATGTGATGAAGAGATTGAGTAATCTCGGATTCGGACTTGAATTGACCGAAGATGCCAAAGCATTCCTGGCAGAAAAAGGATACGATCAGCAATTCGGCGCCCGCCCGCTTCATAGAGCCATACAGAAATACCTGGAAGACCCGCTTGCCGAGGAAATTCTGAATCTTCATGTAAAAGCCGGTGACCTCCTGTTGGCTGATGTTGATAAAGAGAATAATAAACTGACCTTTACTTTCAGCAAGAAAGCCGAAGAAAAGTCGAAAGCCTGACAGTAGTGTATAAAATGTATTAAGCCATTTGCGAATAGCAAATGGCTTTTTTTAATTCAGTCCGGGCGACTGCATAGCGTATGCTTTTTACCGTGGTTGATTTTTTTGTAAACATGGAGATGAAATGGCCGCATGATCAATTCAATACCTTCTTAAAACGTAAAGGCACAATTTATTACTTTGAAGAACTTTGGGTTGCCTGATTAATTTTTTGCATTTTTGCTTCAGCTTTTTATGAATAAAATTATCATTACCATAGACGGGTGGTCGGCCTGCGGTAAAAGCACTTTGGCAAAAAGGCTTGCCAAAGCTTTGGGTTATGTATATATTGACAGCGGCGCCATGTACCGGGCCATTACTCTTTATTTTTTAAGAAATCATGTTGACTGGACCGATATTGATGAAGTAAACAGGGCATTGGAAAATATCAACCTGCAATTTGTTTTTAATCCGGCAGGTAAAGCTTCAGAGATTTATCTCAACGGGGAGAATGTGGAATATGTGATCCGCGATCTGGTGGTGGCGGAAAAAGTAAGCGAAGTTGCTGCGATCAGAGAAGTGAGAACATTTGCGGTAAAGCAGCAAAGGAGAATGGGAAAAGATAAAGGTATCGTGATGGATGGAAGGGATATCGGCACAGTGGTTTTTCCCAAAGCAGAACTGAAGATATTCATGACAGCTGATAATGCCGTAAGAGTGGAAAGAAGATTCAAAGAATTAATAATGAAAAATCCCAACACCACCATCGAAGAAGTGAAGACCAATCTTGAAATGAGAGACTATATTGACTCCAACCGGAAAGTTAGCCCGCTAAAGAAAGCGAAAGATGCTATTGTTCTTGATAATACAAACCTGACTGAAGACGGGCAGTTCAGGAAAGCAATGGAATGGGTAAAAGAAAAAATAAACCCCGCTGAGTGATACATTATTGTGCCGGGCCTTTTTTGACATTTAATAGTTCCACTTCAAATATGAGTGTTGATCCTCCGGGTATAGGCCCGTTTTCAAACTCACCGTATGCCAGATTGTATGGGATATAAAATTTGTATTTGGAACCTGCAGTCATTAGTTGAAGCCCTTCTGTCCATCCGGGAATGACACCCCGTAGCGTGAAAGTGATAGGCTGACCCCTTTTATAGGAGTTGTCAATTTCGAATCCATTGAGCAATGTACCCCAGTAATTGCAGGTAACACTGTCGTTAATGGTTGGCCTTTCGCCGGTGCCTTCTGTGATCACTTCATATTGCAGCCCGCTTGCAGTGGTTTTCACTTCAGGCCTCAATTTGTTTTTTGCCAGGAAAGCTTTCCCGGAATCAATAGCCGGCTTTACTTTTTCTGCCTGCAGCTGAAACATGTATTTGTTCATGATACGGTTGGCCGTTTCATCATCAAACAATAATATTTTATCGGAAAAAACATCATTTACTGCTTTTGAAAGAAATGCGGTGTTGATATCCTTTACTCCCTGGCTTTTGTAATAATTGGCAAAGGACATCCCGAAAGCATAACTTACCGAATCCTTAAAGGTCTTCAGCGCAGGAGTTGCAGCCCTTGCAGGCTTTGCGGCCGGTTTGGTTACGGCTTTTGGTTTTTGTCCCTGCTGCGCCATGATAAAGCCGGTTGACAGTATTAAAGCAAGTGAGACCAGGATCTTTCTTTTCATAAATATTAATTGATGCGCAAAAATAAAGGTTGATAGCTGAATTCAAACTTCAATCTATTAATTTCGTGATAATGATAACCGGTCTGAATGCTTATTTCTTCAGTTTTTTAACTATGTAAAATTCTGATTTCCTGATGGAGTCTTTTATTAAAGAAGTGCAGATTCGCTGGTCCGACCTGGATCCTAATTTTCATATACGCCATTCTGTTTATTATGACTGGGGCGCATTTTGCCGTATTGAATTTTTTAACATGTATAATCTTACTGCAGAAGTGATGTCAAGGCTCAATATCGGCCCGATACTTTTCAGGGAAGAATGTGTTTTCAGGAAAGAGATACTTCTCAATGATAAAATAACCATCAGCATTGAGTTGATTAAGGCGAGAAGAAACTTCTCCCGATGGAGTATTCAGCACTGTATCTCGAAAAGTGACGGAACCACTGCAGCTATTCTTTCTGTGGACGGAGCCTGGATGAATACTGTAAAAAGAAAACTGATTACTCCGCCGGAAGAAGCAGTACGAATGTTCCATAATATGCCGCTCAGCGAAAACTTTCAGTGGCTGGATTGATGATCTCAGCACTCAGATGAATCACTTTTGAAGGGAATTTCATTGCATAAGAATTCACCAGGTTGTGTATGAAACCGTTTTCCTTGTACGGTGTGATGTATTCTTTGATTTGCCCGGGTTCCGTGATCTGTATTTCTGAAGAAAGATATCCCATTCCATAGAATTTCCCGTTATCAATAAGGATGCAGGAATATTCCTCATCATTCAGTCCTTTGTCAATAATGGCATAAGAAGGGCGGACGGATAAAGATGCTATGGCTTCAGCCACTCTTTTATTGTACTCTTCAGCTTTTTCTTTTACCTCAATTGAAGCAGATCCGTTGTCTTCATCAGCTTCCGCTCCAAAATCCTTTTGCAGGAAACAAAGTTTTGCACTCAGGTCAAATTCACGGATCAGTTTTCTCAGTATGGAATGTCCATCAACAAGGTATTGAAATGTATGTACAGGATTCAGCAACTTTTTATTTTTTTCTATTGCCAGCCTTAAATACCCGTTCTGATCTTCGAATGAAAAAATGCCGTAAATATCTTCCCGCCTTTTTTGAGAATAATTAAACTCAGGCCAGAACTTTTTGATCTCCGCAGATTCCATGATGGAAGCCATCAGTTCGGTGGCACACGCATGATAGCTGATGGAATAAGTATGCCGGATGAAATTCTGCTTCTGCCTGTTTTCAAACCCGCTGCTGAAATGGCTGTTGACCCTGTTGCGGATATTCCTTGCCTTGCCCACATAAATGACTTTGCCTTTTTGATCATGGAAATAATAAACTCCCGGCAGTGAAGGAAGTTTTTCAAACTGATCTTTGGGAACATTCGGTGGCAGCATGTTCTCTTTGGAATTCCGCATCAGGCTTTTCTGAATGTGCTGTTCTTTGTCATGAGTTAAAAGTTTTTCAAAGACTTTTACCGTGGCTTCCGCATCGCCGCCGGCCCGGTGCCGGTTGCTGATCTGTACATTCAATGAATCGCACAGCCGGTCCAGTTGATAGGAGGGGAGTCCCGGAAAAATCTTCCTGCTCAGCCGTACGGTGCAGAGTTTTTTTGATTGCAGCGAATAACCGGATGCCTGCAATCCTGCTTTGATAAAGGAATAATCGAAGTTGACATTATGCGCCACAAAGATCTTACCGTTCAGTATCCCGAAAACCTGTTCCGCTATATCTTCAAACCTGGGTGCGCAGGACACCATCTCGTCATTGATGCCGGTAAAAGACTGGATGAAACGGGGGATGGGCCGGCAGGGATTCACCAGCGTTTCAAATTTTTCCACTATTTTGTTGCCGTCGAAAATGATTATGGAAATTTCGGTAATGCCATTTGCTGCAGCATAGCCTCCCGTGGTTTCAATATCAACAATGGCATACATAAAAAAAGCGGATAACGAATTTCGTAAAATCTTTTTTAATATCAGGAAGTGCAGGAAGAAAAATATAATATGTTTCGCAACCGCCTGCAAAAAGTTTACAGGCATTTATCCAGGCAGGCAACAAGATTACCTGTAAGCTGCTACCGGGTTTACGATCATGATCTCCCCGAATTTCCTTTCCGCATTGAATTTTACGGCGATCATTTGTATGTGGCGGAATACAAACGCCGCCATGGAATGAGCGAAGCGGAACATGAACTGTGGCTGGATGAAAGCATCCGGATCATTTCTGAAGTGCTTTCCGTACCTGAACAAAATATTTTTCTGAAGTTGCGCCAGAGAAAAGCGGGCAGGGCAGGGCAATATCAGAAAAGAGATTCAAGGAAAAATGAATTCGTCGTGGAAGAAGGTGGGTTGAAATTCATGGTCAACCTGAGTGATTACCTGGATACAGGTTTGTTCACAGATCATCGCATCACCCGGCAAATGGTCCGTGATGAAAGTGAAGATAAATCCGTCCTGAATCTTTTTGCTTATACAGGTTCTTTTTCCGTGTATGCGGCTGCAGGGGGAGCAAAAGAAGTGGTGACCGTTGATCTCTCCAACACCTACCTGAAATGGGCTGAAAGAAATATGCAACTGAACGGATTCAGTGATGCGGAAAGATTTCATTATGTAAGAGCGGATGTAAAAGAATACCTGAAAGAATTGCATCCGGGTCATTTTGACCTGGTGATCATGGATCCGCCCACTTTCAGCAACAGCAAAAAGATGGATGAGTTCCTGGATATTCAGCGGGATCATGTTGCTTTGATCGGCCTTTGTTTGCGGGCCATGAAGAAAGGAGGTGTTCTTTTTTTCAGCACCAATTACAGCAAGTTCATTTTAGAAAAAGAAAAGATCGCTGCCGCATCTATAAAAGACATCACTTCTGCTACCACTCCTTTTGACTTTACAGGAAAAATGCACCGTTATTGCTTCCGCATTGCCAAATAAAAAGGAGGTGGATCAAAGCAGATCGCTTGCTTTATTCCTCTTGAGAATTTTTGCCGGTAAGGGGCAAGTCTCCGGATTCAGGAAGTTCAACCTGTTCGTCCACCCCCACTTGAAAAATTTCTCTATTCGAACTGCTTCCCCCGCCGGCGGAGGATATTGTACGGCCTCAAATCCGGTCGGCGTATGATCAATAAATAAAAGTAATTCCGATAAGATTGGAAGCTGAAATTCTCATATTAAATGACACCTCATTATCCCCCGCAGGCGGGGGCCGGATGCACGAAAAAAATGAAGTCACGAATGGGGGTGGATTGAAGCAGATCGCTTGCTTTATTCCTCTTGAGAATTATTGCCGGTAAGGGGCAAGTCTCCGGATTCAGGAAGTTCAACCTGTTCGTCCACCCCCACTTGAAAGACTCCTTTATTTGAACTGCTTCCCCCGCCAGCGGGGGATATGATGCAGTTCCTGATTCGTTTGGCGTACGATCAATTTGCAAAAAGTAATTCCGGCCTGAAAGGAAATCAAATGCTCAGATCAAATGATTCTCCATTGTTCCCCTCTTGAAAGGTTTCTCTATTCGAAAAACCTGAGACTGCATCACAAGTAAAAAATTCACTTCTACGATCACATAAACGTTAACCTGGGGGTACAAATAAAAAGAGGCTATCTTAACTTTTGAGACAGCCTCTTCATAAAAAGACCGGAATAATATTTTACAACGTCTTCAGGACATTGTTCATGTTCCTCACGGCATCGGCACTTTTGTTGAATGCTGTTTGCTCGTCTGTATTTAATCCGAAGTCAACGATCTTCTCCCAGCCGTTTTTACCAATAACAACTGGAACGCCGAGGCAAATATCTTTTTGGCCGTATTCACCATTGAGCTGTACGCAGCAGGAGAAAAGTTTCTTTTCATCCCTCACAATGGCTTCCACCAATGCGGCTCCGCATGCGCCGGGTGCATACCATGCAGAAGTGCCGATAAGTTTGGTGAGGGTGGCTCCGCCCACCATGGTATCGCTTACCACCTGGTGTTGCTGTTCAGCAGTCAGGAATTTGGTGACCGGTACGCTGTTCCAGGTTGCAAAACGTATCAGCGGGATCATGGTCGTGTCTCCGTGTCCGCCGATGACGATCGCATTCAGGTCGGAAGGATTGCAGTTAAGGCGAAGGCTCAGTTGATATTTGAATCTTGAACTGTCGAGTAGGCCGCCCATGCCGATGATACGGTTCTTAGGCAGGCCGGTGGAGGTGAGTGCGAGATAAGTCATGGTGTCCATCGGGTTGCTGATCACGATGATGATGGCATCAGGAGAATGCTTGAGGATATTTTCGCAAACTCCTTTAACGATGCCGGCATTAGTGCCCACCAGTTCTTCACGGGTCATTCCCGGTTTGCGGGGAATGCCGGAAGTGATGACCACGACCTTGCTTCCTGCGGTCTTTGAATAATCATTGGTGGAACCGGTGATCTTTGTGTCAAAGCCGAGGAGGGTGGCGGTCTGCATCATATCCTGTGCTTTTCCTTCGGTAAGCCCTTCTTTGATGTCGAGTAATACCAGTTCCGTGCATAATTCCTTGCGTGCAATATTTTCGGCAACGGTGGCACCCACTGCGCCTGCACCTACAACAGTTATTTTCATGTAACAAAAAATATTTTAGAAGTGAAAGAATGATTTTGCCGCAAAGATAAGGCAAGTAAGCGGTTAGCGGTTTTAACAGGGAGTGTTCATGATCACTTACAGGTATGTGGAGTAACCTTTCACGCATCATTAATCTATTGCTACAAGAGGTGAAAGTAATCTTTGGTACCGGAAGTTTTGAAGAGTGGAGAATTCTTCACAGTTCTTGTTGTTGGTGTTCCACCTGAAGCAAGCTTTAACTATGATATTTTCATACCTACAACTATTCCAGAGTTAATTCATTGTAATGTGTAAGAAATCCCCAGTTGTCAATGCCTGTTTCATAAAACAAGGCTGAAGAGCATTCATATTGTTCAGGTCATTTTAATTTGAACGACAGCAACATGAAAATGGACGAAACCTGTTTTGTTATTTTATACCGTTCATTGACCGGCTTTTCATGTATATAAAAAAGCAAGGGCAAAATCCTCATCAGTGAGCCGTTGCCATTCTCGGTTTCATCAAAACCGCCTGCAAGGACCGGTTGTTCACCCTGCTCAAGTCGCATAATCGCCTGCCTTGTTGTGATGCCGATGTCGATGTCGAATATCGTTCCCAATGGTGTCCGGAAATTATCCCGGTACCATTTGATGAAATTTTCTGCTATCGCCTTCAGATCGAATCCCTGTGTTAAAGCTTTGGCAAGGCAGAAGCTCAAAGAACTGTCGTCCGACCAGGTTCCTGCCGGCATATTATAAGTGCCGAACCCGGTCATGTCCGTTACAGGGTTTTGTACAATCGCCTTCCGGCTCTTAAACTCAAAGGGAACTCCCAAAGTATCTCCCACTGCAGCACCCAAGAGAGCAGACTTTATTTTTGCCTCAGCGGTTATAGCGTTTTGCCTGTTCACCATTCAAAAGTTTTTTTCCTTAAGTTTTTTTACCTTCTCATCTGTGCGACTCATCCTGCCTCTCATCATTATTCTATCGCATTAAGCGATGAAATATATCTTCGAAACTGAAAGTTTCCGAGAACAGGGAGCCGGGAAGCAGGATATAAGGCTGTTTGAAAGTGGCCATTCAGTCAATAGGTCAAACAAAGAACTATTTCCTGAACTCCTGGAGTATTGTATGAATGGGCACAGCGCCTTCAAACGTGGTGATAAGATCCCCTCTTTTTGTATATAAAGCGAGGTAGGGAAGATTGCTGACCATATAAAATGTAGGAAGAAAATATTTTGTGTCTTGTCCCACTATTATGTTGGAATAGTTAGCCAGTTTGTAATGCTTGTAAAATGTGATCATCTTATCAAAAGGCATCATCGTTGCCATGACGATCTGGATATTTTTAAAATGGCCAATGCTGTCCAGGAGTTCTTCGGTTTCTTTCTGGCAATGTTCGCAGTCAGGATTAAAAAGAATGATGAGTACCGGGTTCTTTTTACTGAAATTTTCCTTGCTGAACTGCCTGACGCTGTCGGTAAGTAATAGTTTAACCGGCGGGAGAGTGGGAAATCTTTTGTATGCCGGCAGGTTGGTTGAATTATTTTGCCCGAAGCTTGCTAACGTCAAGAATACAGCGATGGCAAGTAAAAGTTGTTTTTTCATGGTGTCAAAAATAAATGGATTATGTATTGGATAAGTTTAATTGTGGAGGTTTAACAATAAGATAGTGGCAAATTATTGTACCGGATTGCGATAAAGGTAATTCTCTTTTCCGGAAAGCTGATCCGCATTATCTTTGCAGCCTCAATTTTTTTAAACAGGACTATATGGCAACAACAGCAGATATCAGCCGCGGGATGATCCTGAATATGGATGGCAGCCTTTATACCGTGGTGGAATTTGGTGAAAACAAAACAGCCCGTGCGGCAGCTAAGGTTTGGGCCAAATTGAAAGGTGTGGATAATAACCGTTCTATGGAAAAAGTATGGAACAGCGGGGATACCATCAACCCGGTAAGGGTAGAAAGGCGTACCTACCAGTTTTTGTATAAGGATGATACAGGGTACAGCTTTATGGATAACGAGACATTTGAACAAATCACCCTGCAGGAAGCTGCTATTGATGCGCCTCAATACTTAAAAGAAGGGCAGGAAGTTTCCGTACTGGTGAATACAGATAACGACCAGGTTTTGGGAGCCGAATTACCGGATAAAATATCATTGAAAATAACTTATTGCGAACCGGGCATGCGGGGCGATACGGCAACCCGCACTTTAAAACCGGCGACATTAGAAACCGGTGCTTCTGTAAATGTTCCGTTGTTTGTCAATGACGGGGAACTGATACGGATCAACACCAAAACAGGTGAATACGTTGAAAGAGTGAAGGTCTGATTCGGGTTCTTTTTAAGCAAAAAAATGCCTGAAAACCCTTAATTTATCAGGTTTTTTCAACTGTTTCAGCCCCTTTTGATCTAAAAACCGCAAAATCTTACGTTCTCACGATATGTTTACCTTATCTTTAACTCCCTTTTTATTTTAAACTAAAACTGCTTGCAAAATTGAAAAACATGGATTTTAAACAAATTCAGGAGTTGATCAAGATGGTCAACAAATCTAATATCGGTGAAGTGACAGTGGAACTGAAAGATTTCAGAGTAACAATAAAGCAAAAAGAAGATAAAATTACACAGATAGTAGGAGGAGCAGTAAGTTCTCAGCCTGTTTATACTGCACCGGTACAATCCACATTACAACCGGCAACTCCGTCCTCTCCTGCTTCAGAAAAAGGAAAACCTGCTGCCAGCGAAACTTCTGAAACCAATCTTATAACCATTAAAAGCCCGATGATCGGAACGTTTTACAGGAAAGCATCCCCGGACAAACCCAATTTTGTGGAAGTGGGCAGTGAAGTATCACCGGGTACCGTGGTTTGCATTGTTGAGGCAATGAAACTATTCAATGAAATAGAAAGCGAAGTCAAAGGGAAAATTGTAAAAGTGCTTGTGGAAGATGCTTCGCCTGTTGAATTCGACCAGCCTTTATTTCTTGTTGAACCTTCCTGACCGGGATTAAATGCAGAATTGAAAATTCAAAAACGGTGCAGATCATAAAAACCGCATTTTGAATTTTTACTTTTAAATTTTTAATTTTCTAAAGTGTTCAAAAAAGTACTTATAGCAAATCGTGGAGAGATTGCCCTCCGTGTGATCCGTACGTGCAGGGAAATGGGAATAAAAACAGTCGCCGTTTATTCAACTGCTGACAGGGATAGTTTGCATGTGAAGTTTGCCGATGAAGCAGTGTGTATCGGAAAACCCCAGAGCAGTGAATCATACCTGAATATTGCCTACCTGATGGCGGCGGCAGAGATCACCAATGCGGACGCAATTCATCCCGGGTATGGCTTCCTTGCAGAAAATGCAAAATTTGCTGAAATATGCGGTGATTACGGGATCAAATTCATCGGGCCTACACCGGAGATGATCAGCTCAATGGGAGATAAGATCAGTGCGAAAGAAACGATGATCAAAGCCGGCGTACCGGTTGTGCCCGGCACTGACGGTTTATTGCAAAGCCTGGATGAAGCCAAGGGAATTGCAAGGCAGATGGGATATCCTGTGATGATCAAAGCAACTGCAGGCGGTGGCGGAAAGGGGATGAGAATAGTATGGGAGGAAGCTGAGATGGAAAAAGCGTACACCACTGCTAAAGCGGAAGCGGCAGCATCATTTAAGAACGACGGCATCTATATGGAAAAGTATGTGGAAGAGCCACGCCATATAGAAATCCAGATAGCGGGGGATCAGTATGGAAATATTTGTCACCTGAGTGAGAGGGATTGTTCCATTCAAAGGCGCCATCAGAAACTGGTGGAAGAGTCTCCTTCACCTTTCATGACTCCCGAGCTAAGAATGAAAATGGGAGAAGCAGCTAAAAAAGCTGCAAGCGCCATTAATTATGAAAGTGTAGGTACCGTGGAATTTTTGGTGGACAAGAACCGGAATTTCTATTTCATGGAAATGAATACCCGTATCCAGGTGGAGCATTGCGTTACTGAAGAAGTGATCAATTTTGACCTTATTAAAGAGCAGATCAAGATTGCGATGGGAGAGAGGATTTCGGGAAGGGATTATGAACCCGAGATGTGTGCCATCGAATGCCGCATCAATGCCGAAGATCCTTATAACGATTTTCGCCCTTCTCCCGGCCGCATCACCACTTTTCACCAGCCGGGTGGTCATGGAGTTCGGGTGGACAGCCATGCTTACGCAGGTTATGTGATTCCGCCTTATTATGATTCCATGATCGGGAAGCTGATCACTATGGCACAAACACGGCAGGAAGCCATTGCCACCATGTACAGGGCATTAAGCGAATATGTCATTGAAGGAGTGAAGACCACCATCCCGTTTCATTTGCAATTAATGCAGGATGATCGGTTCCGCTCCGGTAATTTTAATACCAAGTTCCTCGAAGATTTTATACTGCGATAAAGAGGAGGGCATTCCGGTAGTTATTTATTTTTTCGAAACGTCCTGAAGATTGCTGTTGCTGAAAAAGCTTCACCTTTGTAAAATTGTTCCAGAAAGCTGATGAATAGTTTTGATTACAGTCTTATTCAGTGTAATGAAGTATTACGATCCGGAGGGTTGATCCTGTACCCGACCGATACCATTTGGGGAATTGGTTGTGATGCCACCAATGAAAAAGCGGTAGAGAAGATCTATCGTTTAAAAAGGAGGCCCGGCGAAAAATCAATGATCATACTGGTGGCAGATGAAAAAGATATTCTGAAATATGTAGAAGAGCCTGATCAGGGGATTTTTGAATACCTGGAGCAAGCCGCTAAGCCCACGACAGTCATTTATCATAAGGCAAAAGGCCTTGCAAAAAATCTTTCGGGGCATGACCGGACAATTGCCATACGGGTATGTAAAGATGCTTTTTGCAATCAATTGATAAAAAAATTCGGCAAGCCGATCGTTTCAACTTCTGCAAATATTTCCGGTGCCTCATCGCCGCAGAATTTCAAACAGGTGAGTGACGTAATTAAAAATGCAGTGGATTTTACTGCAACATACAGGCAGGAGGAAGAAAAAACTGCCCCGCCCTCATCAGTTGTAAAATGGGAAGGTGGGAAGATTTCAGTCATTCGTCCGTAAAACAAGAGAATGAAAAAATTTCTGATCATACAAACGGCTTTCATTGGTGATGTGGTGCTGACCACAGGGCTGATCGAAAAACTGCATCAGCATTTTCCGGGGGCCGCAATTGATTTCCTGGTCAGGAAAGGAAATGAAGGATTACTCACCGGCCATCCTTTATTGCGTGAGGTACTGGTCTGGAATAAAAACCGGAATAAGTACAGCAACTTGTGGAAACTGCTCAGGCAGATCAGGAAAAGAAAATATAATAAGGTAATAAATGCACAGCGGTTTGCTGCTACCGGTTTCCTGACGGTATTTTCAGGTGCTGAATCCACTGTTGGGTTTGATAAAAATCCATTCAGTTTCCTTTTTTCTGAAAAAGTGAAGCACCAGTTGAAGATGAAAGGAATTAATAAACATGAGATCATCCGTAACCATGAACTGATTCAGGACTTCACTGATACAGTGCCGGCTAAACCGGTGTTATATCCTTCAGCGGAAGATGAAAAGTTTATTCAAAAATTTAAAGGAAGCCCTTATATCACCGTTTGCCCTGCTTCTGTCTGGTTCACCAAACGTTATCCTAAAGAGAAATGGATCGATTTTTTAAATAGGATCCCTGCTCATTATTCAGTTTATATTTTAGGCGCTCCGGGTGATAAAGAACTGGCAGAAGAGATAAAAAATACGACAACACATAAATTAGTGACGGATCTCTGTGGCCAACTGAGTTTTCTTCAATCTGCAGCGCTGATGAAAGATGCCGCAATGAATTATGCGAATGATTCTGCACCGCTGCACTTTGCTTCCGCAATGAATGCACCGGTTACGGCAATTTATTGCTCCACGGTACCCTCTTTTGGTTTTACCCCTTTGTCTGATAAAAGTTTTATTGTGGAAACAGATCAAAAACTTACCTGCAGGCCTTGCGGGTTGCATGGCAGAAAAGCCTGCCCTTTAGGGCATTTCAATTGCGCTCATACCATCAGGACAGAGCAACTGTTAAACACATTACCATAAAATTGCGTTTATCCCCATCCGCCTTCCTTTCTTATTTTTGCCTGTATGGATATTAAGTGTACGGAAAAAGAGTTGTTTGTTTTTAAAAAGATCGCTCATGCTGCTGCTGAAATTGGCGTGCCTTGCTTTCTTATAGGGGGATTTGTACGGGATAAAATCATTGGAAGGCCAACAAAAGATGTAGATATTGTTTGTGCCGGTGATGGCATTATGCTGGCAAAAACAGTGGCAAAGCGTTTTAACCCGGCTCCGCATGTGAATTACTTTAAAAATTTCGGTACAGCACATATAAAGGCAGAAGGTATGGAAATTGAATTTGTGGGAGCCAGGAAAGAAAGTTATCGCTATCATTCACGCAAGCCTGATGTGGTGCCCGGGACACTGGAAGATGATCAGAACCGAAGGGATTTTACCATCAATACACTTGCCATCAGCCTGAATGAAAGTGACCTTCCTGCCGGTCAGGCAGGTTATGGAAGACTGATCGATCCCTTTAACGGGAAAAAAGACCTGGAAGAAAGGATTATACGCACTCCTTCCGATCCTAAAATCACTTTCAGTGATGATCCTCTCCGGATGATGAGGGCTGCACGTTTTGCTTCACAATTGGGATTTACCATCGAAAAGAAAACTTTTGATGCAATGACCAGCGAGGCACACCGGATCAGCATAGTTTCCCGGGAGCGCATCACCGATGAACTGAACAAGATCATCCTGAGTCCTGAACCTTCTGTCGGGTTCCTGTTGTTGTATGAAAGCGGGATATTGCATATTATTTTTCCACAGTTAGTTGACTTGGCAGGGGCCGAATATAAAGACGGGCATGGGCATAAAGATAATTTCCATCACACCTTGCAGGTGCTGGATAATCTTTCATTGAATACAGGTGATCTTTGGTTGCGGTGGGCAGCTTTGTTGCATGATATTGCCAAGCCGGCTACAAAAAAATTTGAAGAGGGGCATGGCTGGACTTTTCACGGGCATGAAGTAGTGGGCGGAAGAATGGTGCCGAAGATATTTGCTGCAATGAAACTTCCTCTTAATGAGAAAATGAATTTCGTGAGGAAAATGGTGGAGTTGCATTTAAGGCCGATCAGCCTGACAAAGGAGAATATTACAGACTCTGCCATCCGGCGTTTGTTGTTTGATGCGGGAGATGATTTTGAATCGCTGATGTTGCTCTGCGAAGCAGACATCACTTCAAAAAATAAATATAAGCTGAAAAAATTCAGGGAGAATTTCCAATTGGTACGCAAGCGATGCAAGGAGGTGGAAGAAAAAGATCATATCCGCAACTGGCAGCCGCCGGTCAGTGGTGAAATGATCATGGAAATTTTCGGGTTGCCCCCTTCAAAACCTGTTGGTGATCTGAAGAACGCAATTAAAGAAGCAATGCTGGATGCCGTAATCCCGAATACATATGAAGCGGCGTATGATTTTATGATTGCTAAAGCAAAAGAAATGGGATTAAAGCCGGTAAAAGAAAGATCTTAAATACAGGCTCCGTGCTAAGGCAATAAATTGTAAATTCGTAGTATGGCAATTTTGAAATTCAGGATCTATTTCGAAGAAGATGAGAGTGTGTACCGGGATATCGCAATCCCGCATACAAAAACGTTTCTGGACCTGCATGGCGCTATTTTAAAATCATACGATTTTGATAATAAGCACCAGGCAACTTTTTTCCGCAGTAATGACCATTGGCAAAGAGGCAGGGAGATCAGCCTGGAAAAATATGATAAGGAGTATAAAGTTCCGCCGCTGATCATGTCAGATACCATGATCGGGTCAGAGATCAAAGACCCTAACCAGCGTTTTATTTACCTGTACGATTTTAATAAAAACTGGACCTTTCTTGTGGAGCTGATCAATGTCTCCAGGGACGAAGACCCGCGGCTTACTTATCCTGCAATGATCCGGTCAGAAGGTATTCCTCCAAGCCAGTACGGCACCAAAGGATTGCTGGGAGAGAAATTTTCTGATGTGGAAGAAAAATATGACCTCAGCAAAGGAACAGAAGGATTTGGTGAAGAAGGTGAAGAAGGTGAGGAAGGCGATGCAGATGAACTTAGCATTTCCGATGATGAAATGTCTGAAGATGGCGGAGAAGAGATATGATTCAACCTGCGGTTCTCTTAATATTTATTCCGTCAAACTTCTGTTGGGTTAGTACATGAAAGATTACCCTCATAAAACAGTATTAATCATTTCAGGGCCTACTGCATCAGGAAAAACGGGAGTTGCAGTAGAAACAGCATTGCATTTTCAAACAGAGATCATTTCTGCCGACAGCCGCCAGTGTTTTAAAGAATTAAAGATAGGAGTGGCAAGGCCGCCGGATGAAGTGTTGAGAAAGGTTAAACATTATTTTACCGCTTCTCATTCCATACAGGACGAAGTGAATGCATCCGTTTTTGAAAAATACGCTCTGGAAAAAGTGAACGAAATCTTTAAAACACACGATGTTGCCGTCATGGCAGGTGGAACAGGCCTGTACATCAAAGCATTTTGTGAAGGTTTGCATGAAATGCCATCTGTTGATCCGGAATGGCGGAAGAAAATTCTATTGAATTATAAAGCGGAAGGATTAGCCTGGCTGCAACTGGAAGTTAAGACAAAAGACCCGGAATTTTTCATCAAAGCTGAGATAAAAAATCCACAACGGCTGATGCGTGCTTTGGAAGTTATTGAATCAACGGGCCGTTCCATTCTCTCTTACAGAAATGCTGAAACAGTAAAAAGGCATTTTAACATTGTTAAAATCGGATTGGAATTACCCAGAGAAGATTTGCTCCGCAATATCCATTCAAGGGTGGATGCCATGATGAATGACGGTTTATTGGAAGAGGTAAATGAGTTATTGCCTTTTAAAAATATAAATGCATTGCAAACGGTAGGGTATTCTGAATTATTTGATTATCTAGGTCAGAAATTATCTTTGGAGGAAGCCGTTGACAGGATCAAAAAAAACACCCGGCAATATGCTAAGAGACAGATGACATGGTTTAGAAAAGATAAAGAGATCCGGTGGTTTTCGCCGCTTCAAATAAATGAAATAATTTCTTTTGCAGAGATGAAATGCAGTACCCTGCAAAATAATTAATAGGAATATTTTAACTTCTTTGCATCATCAAAGCGGATATTTTTATCGGATTATACTACAAACAAAAAACTGCGTATGAAAAAACTTTTGTTTCCGGTATGGATATCATTTCTCATTGTATCCTGCAGGAATTCATCGGTTGAAAAAGTGCCTGAAATTACGGGTATTGACGCTGCAATTAGTCCCGGCAATAATTTTTTTAATTATGTAAACCGGAAATGGTATGATACGGTGCAGATTCCTCCTACGCAACCGGGCGTGGGCGCCTACATGTTCATGAACTACAAGCAACAGTTGCTATTACAACAGATACTGGACAGTGTTTCCAAAGCAATTAACCCTGCCGGAAGCATTGAGCAGAAAATCGGGGACTTTTATGCATCCGGAATGGATTCCGCCGCTATTGAAAAATTGGGATATGATCCGGTCAGGCCTTTGCTTGCAAAGATTGAGGCGATCAGTGATATTACTTCTTTGATGAAGTATGTTGCGGACGAGGCAAAAGCGGGGGATAATTCCATTTTGGGTCTTTACATCGGCCCTGACAATAAGAACAGCAACCTGAATATTGCTCATCTCTACCAGGCCGGCATCAGCCTTCCGGACAGGGATTATTATTTTAAAACAGATGCCTCCACCTTAGCGATCCAACAGGCCTATAAAAAATACCTTGCAGCATTGTTAGAACTTACAGGCAGCGATGCAGCAACTGCCGCAAAGAATGCTGAGATCGTTTATGGTATTGACAAAAAATTTGCTTCTTCGCATAAAACAAATATTGAACTGCGTGATGTAAACGCAAACTATAATAAGATACCGGTCATTGATCTTACAAAGCGTCAGCCGGTCATAGGATGGCCTGTTGTGCTGAATGAGATGGGAGTGAAAACCGATACCATTGATGTGGGGCAACCTGCGTATTATGATAAGCTGAATGCTTTATTGAGATCAGTGCCTCTGAGTGACTGGAAGATCTATCTGAAAGCAAATACACTGAATAATTATACCAGTGAACTCAGCAGTCCTTTTGAGAATGCAGCTTTTGAGTACAACAAGATTTTAACCGGTCAGGCAGTGCCAAAACCGAGAGGAGAGAGGATAGCCGGCGCCGTGGATCAATTATTGGGCCAGGCATTAGGACAGCTTTACGTGAAAAAGCATTTTCCCGAATCAGCGAAGAAGCGGGCATTGGAACTCGTCAACAATTTACAACAGGCATTTGCTGCAAGAATGGATGGCCTGGACTGGATGAGTGACAGCACCAAAAAGATAGCCAAAGAAAAATTATTTGCCATAACAAAAAAGATAGGTTATCCCGATAAATGGAGAGATTACAGCAAGGTGGAAATAGTAAAAGGAAAATATTTTGAGAATGTGCGGTCTGCATCCTCCGGAGAATATCAATACGAATTGAAAAAACTGAATCAACCCGTTGACAGGACAGAATGGTTTACAACACCCTCCACCGTCACTGCTTATTACAATCCTTCAGCTAATGAAATTGTTTTTCCCGCAGGGATATTGCAGCCTCCATATTTTGATGACCATGCGGATGATGCGCTAAATTATGGCGGGATAGGCATGGTGATCGGGCATGAGATGACACATGCCTTCGACGACCAGGGGGCGCAGTTTGATAAGTTTGGGAATGTAAAAAACTGGTGGTCAAAAGAGGATTACGAAAAATTTCAAGCAAAGACACAACAGGTGGTTAATCTTTATAACACATTCACAGTGCTGGATACGGTGCATGTCAAAGGCGCTTTGACACTTGGAGAAAATACGGCAGACATAGGAGGGGTAGCAATTGCGTATGATGCTTTTAAGCTGACCAAAGAGGGACATGATGCGGTGAAGGTTGGAAATTTTTCTCCTGATCAGAGATTCTTTATTTCCATAGGGCTCATCTGGCGGGTGAAAATGAAAGACCAGTTTCTCCGTTACTGGATCAATAATAATCCACATTCTCCACCTATGTGGCGGGTGAACGGGCCATTGATGAATTCAATTCATTTTTATGATGCCTTTGGAGTGAAGCCCGGAGATAAAATGTATTTACCGGACAGTACGAGAATTCATATCTGGTAATCAATTTATCATTAGAAGCCTCTGAAAAATAAAAATTCTATTCTCAGAGGCTTTGTTTTTTATTTTGTTTTGGGAATTTCTTTCTCTATTTCGATCATGTCCACTTCGCCTCTTCGTGAATCACCCAGCAGGTATTCGGTAAAGTATTCTCCCATTTTCCAGAAAAAGTATTCAGAGTCCGGTCCAAATCCGTGACGCTGACCCGGCAGCACAACGAAATCGAAACGTTTATTTGCGTTTATTAATGCATTGACCACCCTGATCGTATTGGCAGGATTCACGTTGTTGTCTATATCACCTGTTACCAGCATTAAATGCCCTTTCAGGTTTTTTGCAATAGCACTGTTTTTTTCGATTGTATAGAGAAAAGTTGTATCACCTTTAGCGCTTACTTTTTCCTGTACACCATTGTGGCGTTCGCTCCACCAGCGGTTGTAAATGTTATTATCATGATTTCCCGATTCAGATACCCCTACTTTAAAGAAATCAGGATAAACGAACATCGCTGCTGCCGTCATGAATCCTCCTCCTGAATGTCCGTTTATTCCTATCTTGTCCCTGTCAATGAAAGAATACTTGTTTGCTATTTGCTCTGCTGCCGCTTTTTTATCGGCCAGGCCATAATCTCTTAAATCCCCATAACCGTAAGTGTGATACCATCTTGAGCGATTGGGGCTTCCGCCTCTGTTACCAACGGTTATTACAATAAAACCTAATTGTGCCAGCCTGTCTGTATGATCCATACCTACGCTGAATGCCGTGTTTACTACTTCTGTTTGCGGGCCGGGGTAAACATATTCGATCAGCGGGTAAACTTTGGTGGAATCAAAATCAAAGGGCTTGTACATCACCCCGTAAAGTTCAGTGATACCATCATCAGCTTTAACTTTGATAGGTTCGGGAAACCGGTAGCCGGCTGCAAAAAGTTGTGACAGGTCTGCTTCTTCCAGGTCCATGACCTTTATACCGTCCGAATTATACAGAACTGATTTCGGAGTTGAATTAACCCTTGAAAAATTATCTACAAAAAATGTTTTATTGTCATTCAGGTCTGACTGATGATCATAATCACCTTTGTTTAATAATTTAAGTCCGCTGCCGTCAAGGTTCACACTGTACAAATGGTCCAGGTATGGATCTTCATTTTCTTCCCTTCCATTAGCTGTGAAATACACTTTACGTGCCTTTTCATCAACAGCATTTAATGCAGAAACATAAAACTCCCCTTTTGTAATTTGATTTATTAATTTTCCGTTGCCGTCAAATAAATAGAGCTGACCCCATCCATCCCGCTCTGACCAGAAGACGATCTCTTTTCCCTCACCGAGTATCTCCGGCTGTTTGATATCCTGGTACACATTACTTCTTTCTTCGATCAGTACATCAACTTTTCCATCTATATGAATTTTCAGCAAGTCAATTCTCTTTTCATCCCTGCTGGTTCTTGAAGCATAAAAGAAATCATTGCTGCCAAGCCACTTTGTTGCACGTGCAGAACCCGATCCCGGCCCGAATCCGCCTGCACCGCCGCCCTGGTCGGTTTTCAGCAATTTTGCGGACCAAAAACCTATTGTCTGGTTTTTAAATGCAGCAATATTTATTTGTTTGGGTTGCCGGGTACTGAAATTAAAAATGTATAATTCCTGTTCTGTGCTGTCAACTTCTCCGGGCATCTGGTATTTGTATGTTTCCAGGATCGGCCTTACACCACCGGCGCTGTTGATTACCCACAGGTCACGGAGATCCCTGTTATCTTTCCTGGTTGTGATAAAATATTTGCCGTCGGGTGACCAAAGCAGCCTGACTTTGAATCGTTCCTTTTGAAGGTTGCCGAAATTTGTTGTATCGGTTATACTTCCTGCATCTCCGCCCCATGCATAGTTTCTTACACCGCCTTCAGTGAATTGATGCTCGGCGATGGTTGAATCTTTATCATCCTCTTTGGCTTTATCGTAGTTGGCTTTGTCCATCCAGAAAAGATTATAGTTCTTTGCATAGATCACAACAGAACTATCCGGGGAATAAGTGGCCCATGAAAGATCCTTTTTCGTAGTATCTTTTATTTCTACAAGGTTCCCGGTTTGCAGATTGTATTGCAGGAAGAATATCTTTTTCTTCAGCGAATCCGATTTATTCCTTGAACTTTTTCTCTCTTTTTCAGTTTTGACCGTATCTTTTTTACTTGCTACTTCAAAAGTTATGGATTGCTCATCCTTTGAAAATTTCAGGTTTGTAATATCCAGGTGAGCGGCATCATGAGGATCCCATGTCATCAGGCTCAGCTTTCGTGCCATATCAGCATTGTCAAATAAAGGGCGTTTTACTTTTGCTGCAGGTTCAACTATGTACCATTTCTGTGATTTGGTGTCGCTGTAGGAATACCAGAATTTGCCTGAGGGCAACCAGTTAGGTCGAATGGAAGTTGAGAATACAATCTTTTTGATTTTAGAAGGGGAGAATCGTGCAGCAAGTTCATAATTAGCTGTATGAACTTTATTTTCTTGTTTTTGCGCTGCAATCGTTATTGTAACTGTCAGAAAACAGGCAGTCAGTAATGTTTTGGTCATAACAAATATTTAAGAGGCTCAATTTAAAAAAAAGATGAAGAAGAACCCGCCCTAAATTTTGAGCGGGAAGAAAAAAGGTTTGAGAGCATAGGGGAATTAAAAATAAAACAAATACGTCGTCCTATTGTAAAAGGAAGTTTGTATTTCAGGGGCCCTTCTTTAAACAGGAGCCAGGATCTGTTTGCTATAATTTGAACCCCATTGTTAATACAGGAGTTCCCCCGTTACTTTTTATTGGGGCTTTTGGAAAAACAGCATATTGTAACCTGTATGGGAAGTTAACGTCTTTTCCCATTGTATAAACGTAAGCCAGGTCAATGTATATGCCTTTATTCCTGTACCCCAATCCGCCGCTGAGTTGAACCCGGTTTCCTTTTTCTCCATTCAGGTCTTTGTATGGATTGCCATAATAAGCAAGTCCGAGCCTGGCCATAATAGTAGTGAACTTTAACTCTCCACCCAGACGGAAGTTGAAATTTCCTTTGTAAGCGTTGTCAATAGCCTGGTTTAAAGATTTAAGGTAATTTCTTGAGGTTTGGTCATCATTATTAGGGTCAGTGGAATAGGAAGTCGCCTTGTAATTAACGTATTCAATATCTGCAGTGATAAATCCTTTCTGTTTTCTTACGTCTTCTATTTCATGAATGACATAAGAAGCGCTTCCGATAATGCGATAAGGATTGAACATCCAGTATTTGAACTGGGCATCCTGGCCGCCGGTAAAAGTTCCGGAATTCTGAGTCTGAACTCCCTGGTAATTTTCTGTGTTTGTTGTTACGGAAGTGTTGTATTTATCTGTTAGCTGATAAAAAGTAGGGGAGTGGATTGCTAATCCAAGGCGAACAGATTCTATAGGTTTGTAAATAATGCCCGCTTTAAGATTTACTCCGCCACCACTCGTTTTTAAGTACTCGGTAATAGTGGCGTAATCAAAATTATTACCGGGATTTTCTGTTGCATCCGCTTCAGTAAAAGTAGAGGTGCGTTCATAATTCAATATGGAAACTCCCAAAGTAAAACCCAGATAGAATTTGTCATTAAAATTAAAAGCTCCTGCCAGGGCAGCGTCTGTGATTCCTCCTTTGCCTGAAATATTGTTTTCCTGGATTAGTCCTCCGGAGGACAAAAGGGGTACTGCTCTTGATTGGAACTGATAATGCCCCGGTGTGCCGCCGTTTATTGTATCAATCCAATAGGTGTTAAATGCCAGGCTTGTACCGAAGGGAAAGTTCTGTGCAACGGCATTAGGGTCTGTAATATTATTATTGCGGATCTCTTCTAAAAATTTTTGAGAGTAAGAACTCTGCGTGTTGATCCCCCTGTACAAAATATTGCTGTTGAAGTCTGCTGTTTTATTGATCGCAAATCCAATTGCAGAACTTCTTTTTCTTTCAGTTTGTCTTGGGGTACTTCCTGCAAAAACAAACCCGGTGGTACCAAAAGCAAAATTATTTTTTTTATCTTTTTCATTATGGCCGAAATACATTGCTTTATTGGTGAGAAGATTAAATGCCGGTGTCAGCACCAGGTCACCGGTCTTGTAAAATCCGAGTCCTGCAGGGTTAATAAAAGTGGCGGATATATCTCCGCCAAGAGATCCCATTGCTCCTCCTATTGCCTTTTCCCGGGCAGTACCCCCGGGGATGTACCAGGAATAACGTAAAGCATCTGCAGGTTCCTGGGCAAAAATTTGCAGTGATGATACAATGATGACTATGATGAAAAATATTTTCTTCATTATTTTAGTTGTTACCTAGCATTAAAGTAATAAGTCCGTGGTACTGGACTTTTATTACAAAAGAACTTCCTTTAGGGGAAGTTCTTTTGTGATGATCAGAATTTTCTTACAGGAGCTGTGCTGCCACTGCTGGATGAGCTGGAACTGCTACTGCTGCTGTTATTGACTCTCGGGGCAGAGCTTCCCGAATTATTTGAAGAGTTACCTCCGTTAAATATATTTCTTAAAAAACTTCCTGGATTGTCATTGCTTCTGTTATTTGAATTGAACTTATTGGAAAAATTATTGGATTTTCCGGAATTATTCGGGTTATAATAATCACCATCCAGTAATTTTTTGTTGTTATAGGTGTTCAGGTTTGAGGTTCTGGGCGCTGTGTAAATATTGTTTCCTTTAATATTATTTATTACTCCATAACTGTAATAATACGGTATGACATAGTTGTAATAATAAGGATTGTAATAACTGTTCCAGTAAGAATAAGGATTCCAGATATAGTTTGTAGAATATAAACCATAATTACCCAGGTAGTTGGCATAGCCATAGTTATACCGGTCCCCATAGTAGTACCAGTCATTAAGATCGGACCACATTTGGGGATTACGCACTTTCATCCGCAGATAGCGGTCATCATAACTGTCATCACCGTAATAGCTGCGGTCATCGTTTTTATTTACACTGAGATATTCATCTTGCTGGCGGGAAGGTGAATAGTAAACGTCATCAGGAGTTTGACCTGTTTTATATGCAGTAGAACAACTGCTGAAAGCAATTGCTACTGTTATCAGTGCCAGAAGTGATAATACTGGTTTCATGGCAAGTGGTTTAAATTATTAATTAATGGTGAAGTTACTACATTTGCACGATTTGCAATCGTACGATATTAAGGCAACAAATCCTTTGCCATAGGAATGTAAAATTGTGATAATCATTGTTAATTTAAACGTAAAAACCGGCTAAACTGAAAATAGTATGAGTAAAGAAATCACTTCAAGGGCAGAAGATTATTCTCAATGGTACAATGACCTGATCTTAAAAGGGGGGCTGGCGGATTATTCAGCTGTCAGAGGCTGTATGGTTATCAAGCCTTATGGTTTTTCGTTATGGGAGAAAATGCAAAGCGCCCTGGACAGGATGTTTAAAGAGACCGGGCATGTCAACGCTTATTTTCCGTTGTTCATTCCAAAGAGTTTTTTTGGCAAGGAAGCTACACATGTGGAGGGGTTTGCCAAGGAGTGTGCGGTGGTTACACACTACAGGCTGAAGAATGATACAGATGGCAGCATTATAGTTGATCCGGATGCAAAACTTGAAGAGGAACTGATCGTACGGCCCACCAGTGAAACGATCATCTGGAATACCTATAAAGATTGGGTGAAGTCATATCGTGATCTTCCTTTGCTGATCAATCAATGGTGCAATGTGGTGCGCTGGGAGATGCGTACAAGATTGTTTCTCCGCACAGCAGAATTCCTTTGGCAGGAAGGCCATACTGCGCATGCCTCTTCTGAGGAGGCGGTGGAAGAAACAAAAAAAATGCTTGGAGTATATGCCACTTTTGCAGAAGAATACATGGCCTTGCCTGTGATACGTGGCGTGAAAACAGAGAGTGAACGCTTTGCCGGTGCGGTTGATACATATTGTATTGAAGCGCTGATGCAGGATGGTAAAGCTTTACAAACCGGGACTTCACATTTCCTGGGTCAAAATTTTGCGAAAGCATTTGACGTAAAGTTTTTAAGCAAAGAAAACAAGCTGGACTATGTGTGGGCTACAAGTTGGGGCGTCAGTACAAGGCTGGTAGGGGGAATGGTGATGGCACATAGTGATGACCAGGGATTGGTAATGCCCCCAAAAATTGCACCGCTTCAGGTTGTCATTATCCCGGTGTATAAAGGAGACGAAAAAAAGCAGGAGATCAATGTGAAAGCCCGGGAGATAATGGAGGACATTAAAATTCTCGGCATTAGTGTGAAGTTTGATGACAGTGATAATACAAGGTCG
>MWTC01000058.1 GCA_002066995.1 Sphingobacteriales bacterium UTBCD1 | reverse complement strand
GAAAAAATCGAGGAAAACAGGAGCCCGGGTCATCGCGAGGAACGCAGCGATCCGCCCTGAGTGCAGTTTGCTTCGGCAATACGGTCTGACTTCACACAATGCATCTTTCTTTTATTGCCTCACAAAGACCTGCAGTCTTTTTTGGCGCCCGGGTCATCGCGAGGAACGAAGCGTCGAAGCGATCTGCCCTGAGTGCAGTTTGCTTCGGCAATACGGTCTGACTTCACACAATGCATCTTTCTTTTATTGCCTCGCAAAGACCCACACTCTTTTTTGCAGCCCGGGTCATCGCGAGGAACGAAGCGTCGAAGCGATCTGCCCTGAGTGCAGTTTGCTTCGGCAATACGGTCTGACTTCACACAATGCATCTTTCATTTATTGCCTCGCAAAGACCTGCAGTCATTTTTGGCGCCTGGGTCATCTCGAGGAACGAAACGATCTTCTTTCTTTTATTAGCTCGCAAAGACACACACTTCACGCTGCCCAGGTTTGTTATCATTTATCCTTGAGGATAGAATCTTTGGCAACATATTTCTTATAATAATTGCAGACAGGCCTCAGGCCGCAGCGGTCGCAATGAGGTTTTCTTGCCACACAGATGTAACGTCCGTGAAGTATTAGCCAGTGATGCGCTTTGTGAATGACCTCTTTGGGAAAATATTTCACCAGTTCTTTCTCCACGGCAAGAGGCGTGGATGCAGACAAAGGAACCAGCCCTATCCTTCTGCTTACCCGGAACACATGTGTGTCCACCGCCATGTTCGGTTGCTTGTCAACCATGGACGTGATGACATTGGCAGTTTTTCTTCCCACTCCCGGAAGCTTCATGAGCTCTTCCACGGTCATTGGAATTTTTCCGTTGAAATCTTCCATGACTTTTTTCGCCATGCCGGTAAGATGCCTTGTTTTATTGTTGGGGTAGGAAATGCTTTTTATCAATGAAAACAGGTCATCATATTTTGCTTTACTGAGCGATCTTATATCCGGATATTTTTCAAAAATAGCGGGAGTGGTCATGTTCACCCTTTTGTCGGTGCATTGTGCCGAAAGAATAACGGCCACCAGTAATTCATAAGGATTGTCATAGATGAGTTCTGTGCCGGCATCGGGAGAATTCTTCTGAAAATAATTGGTCACAAACTCATATTTTTCTTTACGTGTCATGCTGCAAGTTAAGAGGAAACGTTTTTTGTGATCATTCAAAAAAAGTTACATCATGAAATAGATTCTTTCGTTGAAAAAATTTATAAACTGTTTTTTGTTTCTCCGTCTTCTGCAGTAATGAAAAGAAAATGGGCTTTAACTTCGCTGCATGCTGTTGAAACGAAACTGGATCCTTGCCGCATTAATGCTGACGATGGCTCTTGCTGCAATGGACACCACGATCGTATCCACTGCCATTCCGCAGATAGTTTCCGACCTCGGAGGCTTTTCCAAATTCTCCTGGGTATTTTCCATTTACCTGCTTACACAAACAGCAAGTATTCCCATCTACGGAAAACTGGCCGATATTTTTGGCCGCAAGGTCATACTGATCTTAGGCATCATAATTTTTCTTGCAGGATCGGCAGCTTCGGCTATTTCCTGGAATATCCTCAGCCTGATTATCTTCCGTGGCATACAGGGGTTTGGCGCCGGTTCTATCATGGCAACCGTCAATACTATTGCCGGCGATATTTACACGGTAAAAGAAAGAGCCAAAATACAGGGATTGCTTTCCAGTATATGGGGCATCAGCGCCATTGTCGGGCCTGCATTGGGAGGCGCTTTGGCAGAATATGTAAGCTGGAGATGGATCTTTATTATCAATATCCCGATCGGCATCATATCCATCATCTTTCTTGCTGTTTTCTTTAACGAGATCATTATTCCTAAAAAACCTAAGATTGATTACAACGGAGCCGTCCACATCATGCTCACTCTTGGTTTACTGATCGTTTATTTATTGGAATCCGGGGTTAGCTGGCCATGGCTTTCCCCGGCAAGCTTCGGCATGCTGGCAGTGATCGTATTTCTGGCGATCAACACGTACCGCATTGAGAAGAGAGTGCCGGATCCCATCTTTCCTTCATGGTTATGGAAGAATAAGACATTTGCCTACATCGGGTTGGCCATGGTGGGAATGGGTATTGTGAACATGGGCCCCGATACTTTTTTACCAACCTTTACCCAGGCATCCCTTGGTTTAGGTATCATCGCTTCGGGTTTTGTTCTGGCAAGTATGAGCATCGGCTGGCCTGCCGCATCCAGCCTGTCGGGAATCATTTACCTGAGAATTGGATTCAGGAACACGGCTCTTATCGGAACCATAGTCCTCACGTTTTCCTGCATTGCATTTTTGCTGATACCCTGGCCTCAGCCTGTATGGATGGTGGTGGCCGACCAGGTGATACTGGGTGCAGGCTTCGGGCTTTTATCCACTCCCACACTTGTAGGCGTGCAGTCAATGGTGGAATGGGAAAAAAGAGGTGTGGCCACCGGTTCGGTAGTTTTTACAAGGAACCTGGGGAGTAGCCTGGGCGCTGCCATTTTCGGGGCTATATTCAACAACTCCCTTTCTGCACAAATGGCTTCTGCTCCCAAAGATCTTTCGGTGGATACATCACAGATATTAAGATCACTGGAAAGCCCGTCCATCAGTGCCGGCTCAAAGATCTTTCTGGAAAAAGCGATCAATACGGCTACTCATCATATCTATTACAGCCTTGTGCTGTTTTCCCTGCTCACGCTGGTTTGCATGCTTTTTGTTCCCAATGACGGCAAACCGGATGAGAAAAAGATCAATAAAATAAATTGATATCAATTATTTACCGGACAAAAAAAGATCCGTATCAAAAACCGGTTGATTTTTTTTAAAAACGATTCAGGCCTGTAAGATCATTTCTATTTACTGAGTTCATTCATCTTATCTGTCATGGCTACAAATGAAGCCCATTGCCCGCCTTTCAAATTATTCTGGTAGGATTCTCTTACAAAATCAATTGCTGCTGACCATACCGTTTGAACTACTCCGGCATAATTATTCTTTACCTGCGGAGTAGCATCTCTTCTGAAATCGGCGATGTCCTGAACCTGCTGCGATGTAACTCCCGGGATCCTCCAGGGAGATGTGGCAACACGCAGGCCTTTATTGGCAAAGATGACAGCGGTCTTATCCGGACGTTCATAATGCCAGTCGCAGATAAAAACATCTTTGGGGATCATATCAATGGCCCTGTGTGTATTGTTATAGCTTGCTTCCCACATTCCGAGGCCGGTTGTTTTTCCTTCCAGCAGGCGGTCGCCCCAGATCCACAGCTCACGGCCCCTGGCTGCCAGGTGATCACGGATGGTCCTTACTTCTCCTGCAAACAGTTCTGCCTTGTCTCTTCCCTGGCACCTCGGGCATTGATCGTCTCCCAGGTAAAACACTTCATCCATGCCCGCATGGAAGGCATCGGCTTCAAAGGCATCACATACTTCATCTACAACAGCAAATACAACTTGATGTACTTGCGGGTGAAGTGGACAGTAGCTCTTGCAATACAGGCCATCACTGTTGGGCCATACATATTTTTCAGGAATGACTACATGAGGTGTCTCGTCGAATCCGGGGTAAGCTGCCAGGAGTTTTCCGAGATGACTTGCCCATGATTGATGTCCCAGCAAATTAATCTGCGGGATAAGCCTTATTTTGTTTTTCCTGCAAACGGATACAAGCTTTTTTACATCTGATTTTGAAAGCGGCATGGTATCCCTCAGTTCAGGATGGGATGTAAATTGATAGTTGTAGTCTACCCGCAGGATCAGCGTGTTGATTTTACGGGGAACAAGTTCTTGATTAATGAATGTGATGAATGAATCCACTTTGGCGGGTACGGGAGCTTCAATACAAAGACCCCGAACGGGGAACAAAGAATCAATTTTCTGACCTTTTACATTCATGATCATTGAACTTGCCAGGAAAACAGTAAAGATTGAAGTCATTAAGCGTTTCATAAGCGTTCGTATGGGTTGATGGTGATGAATGAGAGATGAAAGTAAGATATTTTCAGCTTTGAAAGAGCAGATATGTCAAATCCATGACTTATTTTCCTTTATTGATTTTTTTCAAGCCTTGTCTTCGTCAATGGATTTGTAAAAAGATAACGGAGGCAGAAGGAAAAATTTTAAGTCCTGGCTTGCCAACTCAGGACAGCTTTTGTAGTTTCATTAAATAGTTGAACATTCAGGATATTGGGGAATTTATCAGGTGTTGAATTATTGCAAACTGGCGGATTTTTTACGCCGTTGGTGTTCAACCCAATGCAAACTTCAACTATGATAACTCTACACCAACAACCAAACTATAGTTCAGTCATTATAATGTGTTAGAAACC